>JAZUSC010000029.1:0-37265 GCA_045606505.1 Oscillospiraceae bacterium | reverse complement strand
CCATGCCTGTATTCATCATTGCTACTTACGATGAAAACGGCACACCTGACGCTATGAATGCAGCCTGGGGCGGCATCGGTGAGGAGGACCAGATATTCATCTGTCTTGACCCCTCACACAAGACCACAAAGAATATTATGGCAAGAAAGGCATTCACTGTCAGCATGGCAGACGCGGCTCATGTGGTGGAGTGCGACTATGTAGGCATAGTTTCCGCAAACGATGTCCCTGACAAGCTTGCAAAATGCGGCTTCCACACCACAAAGAGCGAGGTTGTTGACGCTCCCATAATCGACGAGCTTCCCATGTCACTGGAATGCGAGCTTATCAGCTACGACGAGGAGTCCTGTCATCTTTTCGGAAAGATAATCAATGTCAGCGCAGACGAAAGCGTGCTGAATGAGGCAGGAAAGATAGACCCTGCAAAGCTTCGTCCCATCACCTACGACCCCATGAATCACGATTATCTGGAGCTGGGCGCAAAGGCAGGCAATGCTTTCAAGGACGGACTTAAGCTTAAATAAGATTTGCGAGGTATAATATGCAGTTTCTGACTGAATACTCAAAGGTAAGCTGTATCGACGACAGCGGCAAGGAAGTCGGCAAGGTGACCTTCCCTGAAAAAGAAAAGGGCGTGTTTGATATCGACCACACCTTTGTTGACGACAGTATGCAGGGCAAGGGAATCGCGGCAAAGCTCGTACAACTTGCGATAAACGAGATAAATATGCGCGGCGGCGAGGTCACAGCAAGCTGCTCCTACGCTAAAAAATTCATCGAGAAAAACGGGCTTCGCCCTGTTGTCATCTGCCACATGATGACAAGCCTTGACGGCAAGGTGACGGGTGAATTCCTCAGCTGCGAAAAGGGCCTGCAGGTGTGCGAAAGCTACTACGAGGTCAATCGTATGCTGAAAGGCGACGCATTCGCCTGTGGTCGTGTGACAATGGAAAGCAGCTTCACAAACGGCTTCAAGCCTGACCTCTCCCCTTTCAGTGATGCAGAAGTTTCAACCGAGGACTACATCGCAATGAAGCACGATTATTACGCCGTATCCTTTGACAGATCAGGAAACGTCGGCTGGACAGACAGCAAGATCCACGATGATGACGAGGGCTATGATAACTGCCACATAATCGAAGTGCTGACAGAAAACACACCAAAAGAAGTACTCGCATATTACAGAAACACAGGTGTTTCCTATATTTTTGCAGGGAAGGACGACATTGACCTTAAAACAGCACTGCGAAAGCTGTATTCCCTTTTTGGCATAAAAAAGCTGCTGCTTGAAGGCGGCAGTATAATTAACGGTGCATTTCAGCGTGAAAGTCTTATCGACAGCCTTAGTCTGGTGGTAGCTCCCATAGTTGCAAACAAAGAGGACAAGCCACTGTTTATGGATTCCGCTATGAGTGAATTTCGGCTTATCGGAGCAAATCCTATGGGCGACGGCTCGGTGTGGCTGAGATATGCACGGTAATTAAAGCACTTAGGCTGTCAAGGGACAATCAGTAGTTAATTCACCGATAGAAAAACTGTAATGCTTAACAAAATAAAAAAGATCCCGATAACTCCGCATAGAATTATCGGGATTTTATTATGTCCAGTCCTCTTTTCCGTCCCTGTGCTGTTTTAATGCTGCAAAACGGAGCAACTGCTTGCGTGAGGATATCCCCAGCTTACTATAAATATTTTTATTGTGATATTTAAGGGTGTTTTCGCTGATATGTAGTATTTCTGCGATCTGTTTTGCAGTCTTTCCGGAAAGATAAAGCTCATAGATCCTGTATTCGGCGGGGGTAAGCATACTGAGGTTTTCCACAAAGAAATTATATTCTTCTGGAATGATCTCCTCCTTCTGCTTTTCGGCAAGGCGGTCGATCTCGCTTTTGGCAAGTTCATATTTCTCAGCCGCCTTTTCATATTCTTCCTTTGCCTTGCGTGCTTCTTCCTCGGCATATTGCCTTGCACTTTCAAGATCAACAAGCTGTTGTTCGTAATACTTGTCCTTCTCTTCAAGAAATGCAAAAAGGTCATCTATTTCACGTATACGAAGCTGTTCTCCGAAATCCTCGTTTGATTTGACTTGCTCTATCTTCTTTAAAAGAGGCGACACGTATTTTTTACTCATAAAAATACAGCACAAACCTGCAAGAATTGCCGCAATAAGGAAGATCAACATAATATTTATCTGTCCCTTACGCAGGAAGCTTTCGTACTGAGTCTTTGGGAGCATAACAGCAACGGTGAACAGCTCATTTCCAAGCTGTATTTCTTTTGTCAGACCTATGTATTTTTCATTATCAAAATCAAAAAGCTGTGCACCGTTTCGGTCTATGATGTTAAGATCGTGGTCTGTATTATTATATCGTCCCGAACTGAACTGTCCCGAGTATATTCCGTTATGTTTATCAAGCAGACCACAGGTTTCGTTACCCCAACGCCCGTCTAAGGTCTTATGGGAAAGCTGAAACAACAGGTCATTTATTTCAAAGCCGCATACACCGATGATATCCTCTTTATAATCCCGTATGGGAACATAAATATATCTTGCCCTTTCCCAGGTATCGGGAATAGGAACAGCAGGGCTTAAAACATAATGCGTTCCGTCAGAAAAGATATCATTACAGTTTTCAAAAAAAGCGGTACTGCTTTCATTTTTCCAGCCGCTGTGAAAATTGATACCCCTGCTTTTTCCCGTGGAGAACGAGCCTCTGTAAATGGAAAAATCATTATTTACTGTATTTTCGGAATAAAGATTTATATATTTAAGATAAATTCCGCTGTAAAGCTCATTTTCCGAACTGCTGTTTGCAGTTGTGTCAAGAATATAAAACGCACCACTTGCGGGAGCGACCTGCAAATTGAGGTACACTGAATCGTAAAGCCTGTTTTGTAAAGTATCAAGAGCCTCTGAATCGTTTTTAAGCTGCTCAAAGCTGATATTACATTCAGTCAGGTAGTCCTGAATAGAACTTTCAAGCTGACCCGAAAAGGATATTGCACAAGCAGCAAGTTCGTCGCTGTCACGCTCTATCCGCTCTGAACAGGCAAAAAGACGTGCATTCAGGTCATTCATTATCTGTCTGTCGGTAGGATTGAGAATACCGAACAGATTAAGCAGAATAATGATGACTGCAAGAAATAAGCATATCACGGAAAACACATAAAATGTAAATCTTCTCCGCATCGACAAGCCTTCGGTTTTGAATTGCTTGACAAGACTTCTTATATCAAGGTATTTCAGTATTTTCATAGCCACAACCTCACATATCCTTGTCCGATAGTCTTTTCAGCTCTTCAAGAGAAAAGGCAACAAGCTCATTCATCACTGATTCCTTGTCCTCGCCGTTTTCTGTCCGTTCTATATACTGATTATGTGCGGATCTAAACACAAGCTTGACATTCTGCTCAAAACGGCTCTGGATATCAGAGGTGTTGCTGTATAGAGGCAGTGCATAAAGCTTATAACTATTCATCATACCGCTCATCATATCATATAGGTTTCGGTAGCTTTCCTGCTCAGCAATGCCTGTATCTTCAAAAAGTGACGCAAACGCCTCATCTGTGACAGGAAGATAGCCTGTACTGGTAACGAAGCTGAGGTTATTTTCCTTTTCGGTGAGCCATTTTGCAAAAATATATGCACCGTTATTCTTGCGTTCATTATCGCTTTTTACAGCAAAAAGTCCACCGCCCCTATGGACAGCAACAGGATCATTTTCAGCAAAAACAGGATACGGCAATGATACTGCTGTTATTTTTTCAGTAGTGTTATCGGGATAAAACACCATTTCGGGCTGATAAAGTATATCAGCGGTTGAACCTATATTGGATATTATCTCAACAGTCTTCCAGCGTGAGGCAGCATAGCCGTCGTCAAGGCATATTCCACCGTATATTGCCGCTTTGCTAAGAGCTTCCCACACCTTTTCAAATGCTTTGTCGTTAAGATTAAGTTTTCCGTCCTTGATAAATTCGCTTCCATAGGCTTTCATTCCGATATATGCGTAGTTGTAAAAATCATTTATCTGTGTAAAATTCTGACCGCCTGACCAATCATAATAGATGTTTGCTGTCTTAAAAAATCCTTCAAAGCTCTGTATATCATCGGCTGATATATCTGTTTCTGCACTGAATCTGTCAAACAACGTCTTGTTAAGAAAAAGTGCCTCAGAGGATTTTGCTATCGGAAGCATAAGTAATTTCTCACCGAAATACCCCTCAGAAATAAACTCATCTCTGAAAGCCGAAAGCTCTTCCTCTGAAAAATAGTCATTCCAACTAAGGAGTTTGTCCTCTCCGACTATCTCAGCCACCCTCGGATATGCGGTGAACAGGTCGGGCAGTTCATCTGCACCGGGCTTATTGTTTGCCGAAGCTGAAAGTGCCTTGTCTATCGCCGAGGAGCTTGTTACCGATACAACATTTACGGTAACACCGTTTTCCCTGCCGACTGTATCATTGAATTCTTCGATAGAGTCATTAAGGGGAGATCTTGTCTGACTTCCGTAAACGTGCCACATTGTAAGTGTTACGGGGTTATCGGCGTCAGGCTTTGTTTTATCTGAACAGCCTGATATGAAGATCGCCGATAATACAAAAGCTAATATTAAAGAAATCGTCTTTCTCATCATATATTCCCTTCCTATACGGGTGTATTGCCCGATATCCTACCCATTTATGCGAATTTTTTCAGTTTTCCTACCCGTTTTTGCCTATTAGGGTAGTGCGAAAAAAACTTTTTTCTGTTACTATGATAAATGCAAGGGTAAAAGAAAGTATATATCCTGCCTCGTTATGGGTACTCCTAGTTCCTGTGGGTGCGTCAACAATCACAGGAACCGCCCATTTTTTAATTTTAGCATATTGCTTTGATTAAGTCAAGATTGCTAAAAAATCAACAAAAGGAGATAAAGCTATGACCTACACGGGAAAATGGAAGCTTCATTCTGTGATGATCTTCAACGACGACAATATGCCTGTTTATCTCACACCTGAGGAATATCTCAATTCGCCAATGCCCTACATTGACGAAAGCAATGAAGAAGAGGTTGCGGAAGAACTGAGAGAACGCAGAAAAACGATAGGCACATTTATAAAGGTCTGTGATGACGGGAAACTATATATGCTGATGCCTCTGCCTGAGGGTGTATCACAGGAAGAAGTTGACAAAGCTGTTACAGCAGGGGTAATAAAGCTGATGGACGGTGCGATGGTCGACGAACCTATGAGCTGGGAACTTCGTGACGGAGAGTTCTGGTTTGATACAGGTATCGAAGGCGAGGTCTATGACGAAAAGGCTGACAGCTGGGTAAATCCCATTGACGAAAACGGCTTTTTCAACTTTATGAATTTCAGATTTACCAAGGAGGATTAACAAATGGGATTATTTGATTCGATTATGAGATCGGCAGGAAACGCTGTCAAAAACGAGACTGCAAAAGCGGTAAACAATGCCGTAGCAAAGGGTACAAACCGCACAGAGAGCTTTACATTCACAGCACTTCCTAACAGCGTTGCAGAATTACAGGCTATGCCCGAGGCATCTCTCGACTCCGCATTTAAAACCACTGCACTTACTATTGCAGTTCTTTGTGCTTACGAAAAGAGCCCTGATGTCTGCATCGAAATGCTGAATTTCCTCAAAGGCCCTGCCGAGGTAAGTACATACGAAAAGGGATTCATCAAGGAACGCCTTAACGGCAAATTCTACAAGACATTCTCCTTCTTTGAAGGTGCAACTCCCGAAAACGGCTATAAACCCAATACACCTTATGTGATAAAGGTAAGTGAAAATCCCTATTCATTTGACGAGGAAAACTGGGCAACTCTTTATGTAACAAGCGGTGGTGCGGACAATCCCCGTCCCATTAAGCTCAGAAAGAAGCCGTCCACAGGTCAGTGGTTCTTAAACGATATCCAGTGTCTTGCGGATATCCGTATTCCCGTAGAGGAAGACCCCTGGGCATAATAACTATATAGGTCACACAGTCGATAGATTTCATATATCAAAAGGGCGAAAAGGTTTTTAACCTCTTCGCCCTTATTTTTGCATTTTTTTATGCTTGTCGCTTGACGAATATACACAATCAGTATCTGTTTGACCACAGATATATGCTTTTTATAGAATATTATCCAAAATCAGGAAGCTCATCTCTGGTGATGACAACATCGCTGTTGTAGACCTTTTTCATCATATCAAAAGATGTGTAAGCATCTGAAAGCTCCGTTGTGCCGTTCTTT
Source organism: Oscillospiraceae bacterium (assembly GCA_045606505.1). Lineage (GTDB taxonomy): Bacteria > Bacillota > Clostridia > Oscillospirales > Ruminococcaceae > CAG-115. The sequence continues at coordinate 31,019 of JAZUSC010000029.1, read as the reverse complement.
ACGATGAAATCCCAGTTCCACACGGCAAACCAGAGCCAATACGCATTATCCCTGACTATAAGGTCAGGATCAGGCATTGTTGCACATTCGCTCATTGTTACAAGCTTTTTGCTCGTCCAGTTACTCATATCTGCAAGAACACCGGGACTTGTTCCATAGTCATATGCGGAGTTATATATATCTATTGCCGCTATGTCACAGTACTCATCTCCCGGATACCAGTCTGAACTCTGGGCATTCCACACCCAGATAAGGTTGTCAAGCTCGTGATAGTCTGTCATACGGTGATACATCAGCTTCCACAGCCATTTGTATGCGTCAGTACCCGATGCACCCCACCAGAACCAGCCTCCACTTGCCTCGTGTAATGGACGCCACATCACTGTAACACCTGCGTCCTCCATACGCTGCATAAGTGCGGAGATATTGTCGATGTCCTCAACTATCTTTAATGCTTCAATGCTTATCTTACCCTCGACATACAATTTCTGTATCTCCGAAAGATCAAGCTCTGCAAGTTCTACATCTGTAACTGCCTCCGCAAGGCTGAAATCGGTATCCTTTTCATAAAACGAACACCTGTCATAGGGTGCATACCAGTGCCAGTCATACACCACAAGACCTCCGTCATTACTCCACTGTATGGCAAGATCAACGTCCTTTGCCTTTGGCTCTCCGTGACAGAAACTCATAGAATCAAATATAAAATCAAATGTACGCACAGCAGGATACTTTCCAAGTCCCATATAAAGTGCGTCGGTTTCAGTGTTATTGCCGTAATCCGTACACTGTCCTGCAAGAGTTCTATTTCCATAGACCGCTTTCAGATACTGATAGATGTTCTGCGTTTTGAGGTTTGCATAAGGATTGCACAAGGTATCATCTATGCCCTCATAAATGGTATCACTGACGGATTCGCCGTTCTCGATAAGTATAGAATCCAGTGAGAACCAGCTCCAACCCTCGCCTAATGTTATCTTATTCTCGCCCTTTTCAAGGAATACTCCGTCAACCGTTGTTTCTGCCCATTCACCGTTTTCCGAGATTATATCCATTGCCTTATTACCATTGAAGATCAGTGGATTTTCCTTGTGGCTTCCCGCACAGTGACGTACCGTTATTTTATAATACTGGCTGGCTGGAATATCAATACTAAGGGCGAATGCTTTATTATCCGAAATGTCGATATATCCCCCGCCCGAATAACCCGATTTATCTGTTTTCAGGACCACTCCTGCGTTAAGCTCCGCTGTTTCTGCCTCAACTAGGCAGCTATACTCCATTTTTTCAACACCGCCGTAGCTGAGTTTATCAAAGGTGTAGCTACTTGCATAAGTGATAGCAGAAGGGTCTACCTTTACCCTGCCCTGAATTACTTCGCTCATAGTTTCTTCACTTTCTGTCGTCTGACCGATTTCAACATCAGATATATCCTCAACGCCACAGCCCGACATCAATATGATACCTGCTGTGATAAATGACACGATCTTCTGTACTGTGTTCATAATATATCTCCCGTATCTATCTGCATCTCAAACGGTGCGAGAATAATATCCTGACCGTCAATGCTGAATTTCTGCTCTATGCCTGTATTATTGAAAATAAACCGTGCTGTGATATCATCGCCTGTCCGTGTGGTGATCTCCACATTATCGGGAAGTCCCTCAACGAACGGAATATCCGCATTTATCAAGATATCCCTCACCAGCCTGTTATACAGGCTCTTTTCACAGATCGTACCGATATAGTACGCACTGCCCTTGCCGTAGGTGTTTCGGGTTATTGCAGCCTTTCCCTTGTAAAACTCGCTGTCATAGACAGCAACTGTTTCTGCTGTTTCGGGACAGATAACATCGCACCATTGACGGCATTTATACACGCTACCGTCTGATAATCTGACAGCGGCACTGTCATAGCCGATAGGGTCATACTCCTCAACATAAGCACCGATAAGGTTACGGTATACGGAGGGAAGCTGCTGCATAATGCACTTGTTGAACTCATCCTTTACTCCGCTGCGATCGGTGAGTACTACGATACCGCCGTTTTCAGCAAACTCATACAAACGCTTTACGACGGTTTCATTAGTAAGATACATTTCGGGGGCAACAACTATCTTATATCCCGAGATATCCTCACACTGGCTTATAACATCAACATTAAGACCATATTTCATAAAAGCGGAATGCAATAACATAGGCTGTTCCATATAGTACATACCATTAGTCTGAGGCTGTATCTTAAATGCATATTCGTTCTCGGGAGAATAGAGTATCGCAACATCTGACCTTATTTCGGTGTTACACAAAGCATTGAGTTCTTTTGACTCCGCACAAAGCTCTGAGAACTCCTTAAATCTCCTGCCTGGCACATTTGAGTGGTCAATAATCCCGTGCCAGTACATCTCCGCACCACCTACTGCGTTTCGCCACCTGAAATGCACGACCGTATCCGCACCGTGTGCAAAGGCTTGAAGCGAGTATCCCTTTATCATTCCTGGGGAAGTCGTTCTTGCCATAGGTGCCCAACAACCAAGTCCACCGCTGAGCTGCTCCATTATCCAGAAATTCTTACGTTTCACTCCTCGCATTAGGTCAAGGTGAAAAGCGTGAGAATAGCACTCCTCTGTATTATCAGGAAGCCTTGTGGTGGGATAGTTGTCGTAAGAGATAAAATCAAGTTTCTTGAATTCATCATAGAAATTCGGCATATTATAGCAAAACCACACATTGGTAGTTATCTCTGCATCGGGACAGTTTTTTCTGATAAGCTCCGCCTGCCAGTTGATATGTTCCACAACGCTGTCAGAGGCATAGCGGTTAAAATCAAGCATATATGAGGGATTGAGCCAAGCGTCAGGATAACTTCCAAAGGGCGGCTGTATCTGTTCCCAGGATGAATATTCACCGCTCCACATTGCATTGCCGTATGCCTTGTTAATTTCACCGACATCGGAATATCTTGATTTAAGCCAACTGCGGTATTTACCTATACAGGTTTCGCAAAAGCAGAAATTGGCTTCAAGCTCGTTATCTATCTGCCACGCTATTACAGAGCTGTTATCGGCATAGTGCTTTGTCATAGCGTCAATTATCCTCTCTGCGTAACGCAGAAAGTCCGCATTGTTTATGCATCTATGACCACGTATTCCTGTGCGGGTCTTTCTGCCGTCCTTTTCTGTCTGTACAGATTCGGGATACTTCTCATAGAACCACAATGGCGGACAATTCGTGGGAGTACACAGCACAATCTTTATACCACGCTCCGTGAGAAGATCAATAAATTCGTCCAGCCAACTGAAATCGAACACTCCGTCCTGTGGTTCAAGTCTGCACCACGCAAACTCTGCCAGACGGACTATCTCCACTCCCGTCTGCTGCATAAGATCTGCATCTGCCTCCCATAATGCCCTGTCCCAATGCTCGGGGTAATAATCAACACCTATTCTCATAGATATCTCCTTTAACGTTCTTTAAAGATCATTCGGCACAGGTTATACAGATGCGGCTTAACGCTCGTGTGGTCGTGTCCCGTGCCTGATATCTCGTGCCAGAGATGTTCAGTTTCATTTTCGGTCAGTATATCGTGGTAGGACTTTGGATATGTACCCACAACACCGTCACAGTCAGATGAGCTTATCAACAGAAGATATGGTGCATTATCCTCAAATCTCATCTCCTCTGCCTGCATCTGTCCAGGGTGGTCAGCAGAGCCAACTACGGGAATAAGTCCGGGAGCAGGAGCTACTGCTCCTATATATCCAAACAAATCAGGACGTTGTAATCCTATAAAGAGAGATTCCCTGCCTCCCATAGAAAAGCCTGTTATTGCGGTGTTTTCTCTGCCCTTTGCAACAGAAAAGTTACTTTCTATAAAGGGCATCAGGTCGGTAGTGAGGTCGTTGATAAAATTATCATAGCACAGCGAATTCTTTAAATTCATTCCTGTACACCATTCAAGCTCCTTGCTTACGAAGATATACGGGCAGACGATTATCATCTCCTCTGCATCACCGCTTTCATACAGATTTGAAAGCATATCGCTCATATCAACGATATCCCTTGTCATCCAGTCCTCACCGTCATAATAACCGTGAAGCACATACAACACAGGGTACTGCTTGTCCTCAGAATAATTTGGAGGGAGCAGCACATTTACTCTTGAATCCCTCTCCGCTGTACTTGAATAATAGGTGTACTTCTTAAACGCAGGCTTTTCTGTTTCCTCTGTCCTGTCAAATGCACCCTCGGGCGGAAATTCAACCATTATATCCTTATACTTTTCCATATATGAAATCTCCTCAGTAATATCATTAGTTTCCTCGGTTACCACAATCTCGGTCAATACGGTCTGTTCTGTTATCTCAGAAAATGTCGATACGTTTTCCGTTTCCGTAGCTGCGTCAGAGCAGCCTGTCATAGATATTGCTGCAATAGTAAAAATTGCAGCGGCAAGTCTGTTTTTCACAGTTATCGCCTCCTTGAATTAAGGATAACACTTTTTGCATATTTTTTCAATAAAAAATTATGAACACACTTTTAATTTTTGAATATTTCAGATGTTAATTTTACCAAATTATCTGACGATAATTTGTCTGTATCATTGATTTTGCTATTATTACTAATGTTAAAAACCCAAAAGTGTTGACAATCAAACATTTTGCAACTATACTGAAATAGAAATGGGGTGAGCAAATGAAGATAAACGATCATATATATCCATACAACAACGAAGCAAGAAAGCTGCCTGTACATCTTACGGGAATAGGCGGCAGCGAGTATCAGTATCATATCATCAGAAACGAGGGTTATCACTGGCATCAGATCTTATTAAGTATATCGGGCAGCGGTATACTAAAATACGACAACACCACTTTCACAATAGAGGAGGGAGATGTATTCTTTCTTCCGTCGGGTTACCCTCACGAATACTACACCGAAAACGACAGTTGGGAAGTGCATTGGTTAGCGTTTGACGGATATTCCTGTACACATATATTAAGTCAGTTCAGTATGACCGCTCCCGTCATCATAAAGTCATCGGATAATTCCGTTCTGCGAAAGCTTTACGGGAAGATGTACACGCTGCAAAAGACAGACAGAGTTTATGGAGATTTCTACTGCTCAGGGTATATCTATGCCTGTATCATCGAATTTCACAGACTAATGGATACTAAGGAGAATAAGCTTCGCAGTGAGCGATTTAAAACTCTCACACCTGTGCTTGACTATATCGACGAGAATTATCAGAAAGATTTCCCTCTTACTATTCTTGCGGAGATAGCCGGTATCACTCCGCAGCATCTCTGTCGAATCTTTAAACAGACTATGAATATGCGGCCTAATGAGTACCTCACACAAAAAAGACTTATGGCAGCGAAACAGTTACTTCAACGCAACGAATTGCCTATCGCTGAGATCGCTTTATTATCGGGTTTTCCCGATGCGGGATATTTCAGCACAGTGTTTAAGAAATATGAAGGTATAACTCCTATGGACTACAAAAAGCATATTATCTAACCCGATTTTGAAAAAGAAATCTGAGCTTTTATACAGAAAAACAGCGGAATTCAAACGAAATCCGCTGTTTTGATTATTTAATAGAGATAGCCGAACCTCTTACAGCTCAAATCTGCCAATAAGTTCTTTAAGCTTACCTGCTTGTCCCGAAAGTTCACCGGACGCCGCTGCACTTTCCTCGGCAGTTGCGGAATTGGACTGTACCACTCCGGAAATGTTCGTGATGTCCTCGTTTATTCTCACTACCATTTCTGCCTGTTTCTGACCCGAATCCGTTATATCCTCAACAAGTTTCTGTGCAGAATGTGTGTATTCGTCAAGTGTCTGCATAGCCTCAGCCGTCTGACGAGTAATGTCTGCACCCTTATTTACCGCTTCGATAGAGCTTTCAATAAGTCTTGTTGTATCTCCCACGGCTTCCGCAGATTTAGCAGCAAGTGTCCTTACCTCGTCGGCAACTACCGCAAAGCCCTTGCCTGCCGCTCCTGCTCTTGCTGCCTCGATTGCAGCGTTAAGCGAAAGTATATTCGTCTGGAATGCAATATCTTCAATAGTCTTGATGATGTTGCTGATCTTACCTGATGTTTCGTTGATATCGCTCATTGCATCAGTGAGGCGTGACATCTTATCATTGACCTCAATTACATAATCAGAGGTCTTAGTCATCAGTTCATAGGTTTCAGAGCAGCTTTCGGAATTCTTCTTCAAATGATCCTCAATATCACGAAGGCTTCCAGCAAGTTCTTCAATGGAAGCAGTCTGCTCCCTAGTGCCGTCAGATAGCACCTGTGAGCTATTTGCGACCTGTGTAGAGCCTGAATCTACCTGATCTGCAACAGAATAAATCTCAGTAAGTACATTAGTCAGTTTACTCTTGATCGCAACAAGATTTTCAGACAATACAGCAAAATCACCCTTGTAGTATGCTTTATTCTGAGTTACATCTACTGCAAAATTTTCATCTGCCATTTCGCCTAAAACACGACCGATATCATCAGTTGCATTATTTAACGACACGCACAGCATATCCACAGCCTTTGCAATACTGCCTATCTCATCTGTCCTTGATGTGTATTTTTCAACCTTCTGAGCAGCACCAAGTTCTATATTGGAAAGGTCTATTACCGCACTCTCAACAGACTTTAACGGGCTTACAAGCTTACTGATAATAAAATATACTACCACTGTAAGAAGGATCGCACTGACAACAAAAATCAAAGCAAGGTTAATTCTCAATGATGTTGCTGATTCAAGCACTTCTGTTTCCTTATCCGAAATCACAAACGCCCAGCCGTGCTCGCCAATACCCTTAAACGCAGCAATACAGTTTGCTCCGCTTTCGTCCTTGTAATTTACGTAGCTGCACATATTACCATTACCGTTCTTTATCTGCGAAATAATATCCGCAACAAAGCCATCCTTAGCAACTGTGGTTATCATCTCGCTATTAGGATGGAATATGTACTCTCCTGTTGCAACGTTTACAAGGTAATAGTCCGCACTTTCAAGACCGTCGAGAGGTAACTCGTTGAGCTTGTCAACAAGTCCCTTTGTAAACACTCCTATTCCGCCAAGACCGATAGCTGTTCCGTCATCTTCACGGACTGCCTTATACATAGAAATGATCTGCTCACCTGTCGCAGGAGAAATAATGATACCTGTATTATATACGCCCTCCGTTGCAAGTATCGCATCGTGGAGCTGCTTACGATATGCCTCATCGGGACGAGTAACCATACCTATTACAGGTGCATTTGTATGGGTAAGTATCGTTGTATCCCATTTACTGCAATATATACCCTCCAGATTGGATATATCCTTACCGAATTCCACTGTGTACTCCTGAGCGGAAGCTGCGGCATTAGCGTTCGAGGGATCACGGATAACATCGTATACCTGCTCTGCTTTAAGATATGCTGTAAGAGTATCCTTAGTGGAATTGATATAATTGCCTATGATCTCAGATCTATCCGCAGCGGCTGTCTGCATATTGTTGATAGCTGTGTTATACGCTGAATCGGATACATAAAAATTGATAAACACAAACAAAAACAGAAATACTACCAGCTGTATTATCAATACGGCAGCGGATATCCTTAATCCCAGTTTACATAAATTTTTCTTTTTCATAAGACCTCCTTAGAAATATTGCATTTATATTTTTCCTGTGATATAATGATATAAACATCAAATTATAAAGGAAGAATATATATGGAACTTAATCAAATAAAACAATTCAGGGTAATAGCAAATACAGAAAGCATCTCTGCGGCTGCTGACCTGCTTTATATAGCTCAACCCTCGCTCAGCCAGACGCTTAAAAGACTGGAAGATGAACTTGGCACACAGCTTTTTGACAGACGCGGAAAAAAGATAATACTAAATGGAGCGGGAAAGATATTCCTGAAACATTGCGATGAAATAATACTTTCACTTGACAGTGCAAAAAAAGAACTAAACGAATACACCGGCAACCGAAAAATAGACATCAATATCGCAGTGGATTCCACCTCGCTGATGATAAAAGATGTTGCAGAAAATATGCGTCGTCATTATCCCTGGTCGATACCTCATTTCTACGTAGGTAACAACAAGGACTGGGACCTCAAAATTTGCTCGTCTATGGGTCCTGACTGCGGAAGCACGTCCATAACGGTAATTGAGGAACACATAGGGGTAATTCTCCCCAAAAGTCATCCTCTGAACGCACTGCCTGAGATCACAAAACAGGATATTGCCGGATGTGATCTGATAAGCCTTAATCAAGCTGACAATATCACCAAAATAATTTTAGCATATTGCCAAAACGCCGACCTGCAACCGAATATCACTATGTACGTTGAAACACCGTCAATAATATGTGACCTTATCGAAAGAGGCTTTGGCATTGCCTTTGCCCCCCAATGCACCGGGTACAGTTATTACAATGATAAGCTTGAATTCCGACTGATAAAAGATATGCCAATGAGACATTATGTTCATCTTGTTATGAATAACAAAAGGCTCATAACACAAGAACTGCAAAACTGTTACAATGCAATAGCAGGATTTTACACAGACTATTCAAAAAATTATAACAACAAATAATAAAGAATTGTTCTATAACGATCAATTTCCGATATAATAATTATATCATATATCCATAACAATTTGATAATATTCATTTCATATATCCATATAAACAAAAAGCTATATAATTTTTTTGTTTATAACATCAAAAAACCGTGCCGATTGGTTTTTCAGCACGGTTATTTTTATTTACTTATATTATCAATACGTTCCTGAGCCTTTGCAATTCTGTTATTTGCCGCTGCGATCTGTTCCTCACGCTCTGCCTGTATTTTCCTTTTGGTATATTCAGGATTTGACATAGCCTTTGCTTCCTCCCACTGTGCCTTTGACTCTGCCTTTACTGCGGCAAAATTTACCTTATCCACCTCATACTGTGCCTTTGCACTTTCCTTCATATCCTCAAATGCACCCTTGAAAAAATCTATCACATTGCTCATATTACTTTTCCTCCTCTGCCATTATTTTTTCACTGAGAGCGAGGATACGGTCTGCATACTTTCCCTTGCGAGCTGTAAGGATACTTTTATAGATAGGATAATTTACAATAGCCATAATCATACCGATCACACCTACGACTATACCGATGGGCATTGTGTTGCTTATACCGAGCTGCTGACCGATATCAGTCATAACAAGGCTCATTCCTGAACCCATAATGATCGCTGCAATACTTCCAAAGATATACCCGAACACATTAGCGGGACGCTTTACTTCTGCATCAAGCTCACGGAGTGTGTCAAGGTTCTTCTGACTGCTGTCTTTTTCCATATACTGTGTACGTATCTTCTGCACCATAAATTCTGTATCGTTTCTGTTCATAATAAAGCCCTCCTGAATTTTTGTTTTTGATTATGGCTTTATTATAAAGCTGTGGTGTTTATAAGATGTTTTGAAAATGTTTAAGTTTTGTTAAAATGTATTTTTTCAAATACAATGACTTCATCGGAATTGCAACATCACCATCTGACCTTCCACCGCTCACGGAGTTTTTCAATGCTTTCGCCGTGAGCGGAGATTATTTTTTTGAGCAGCTCTCATTCTGACGGAGATCGGTGAGATACTTCTCAAACAATGCCTCATCGGTGGGAATATCTGCCCAATCGCCGGCCCAAGCGGAAAGATAAGCAGCATTTGAGATAGAAAGAGAATTAAGCCCCTCCTTACCCTCTGCTATCATTTCAGTACCATTCAAAACAGCTTGTGCAAATGCTTCAAGCACCTCAGGGTGACCCTCAGGCTCAGGTGCGGTGAACTCTTCATAAGTAGTCGAGGGAGTTGCAAAACCCTCCTTTGACGTGAAACAAAACTCACGCTCGGGGATATCTAGCTTCCACCAACAGAGCTTACCGTGTTCAATAACTATCTTACCCCTGTCGCCTGTGATTTCAAGACGATTTGTGCCGCAGGCATCTCCTGTTGTAGTGATGAAAGTCGCTGTTGCACCATTTTCGTATTCACCGAATATAGTTACATCGTCTTCGACCTTGATATCGTGATATTTTCCAAACTCGCAGAAAGCACGTACTCTTTTGGGCATACCGAATATCCACTGCCAGAGGTCGAGATTATGAGGTGCTTGATTTAGCAGTACTCCACCGCCCTCGCCGTTCCAGGTAGCACGCCAGCTACCTGAGTCGTAATATGCCTGTGTGCGATACCAGTTTGTTATTATCCACACCATTCTTTTTAATTCGCCCAGTTGCCCACTCTGAACTATCTCACGTGCCTTTGCATACATAGGGTTAGTACGCTGATTGAACATTATTCCGAACTTTACACCAGATCTCTCAGCAGCCTCATTCATCTCACGCACCTGCCTTGCATACACTCCTGCCGGCTTTTCCGTAAGAACGTGGATATTGTGCTTGAAACACTCTATTGCGATAGTAGGATGATCATAATGCGGAACAGCTATCAGTACCGCATCGACCAGTCCGCTGTCCAGCATCTTAATATAATCTGTAAAACAAGCTATTTCAGTATGTTCCTTCGCCTTTTCAAGCTTTTCAGGAACGATATCACATACAGCCGTTACCTCAACAGAGGGGCATTTTCCACCCAGAACATTATAAAAATGTCCGCTTCCCATATTACCTAAACCTACGATACCGAGTCTTATCTTTTCCATAATCATTCTCCTTATATAAGCTCTTTCAGTGCAGTTACAGCAGCATCAAAGGCTGCTCTTGACGTTGGGTAGCAATAACCCATCTTCGATTTCTCTTCCGCTTCCAGTTTGTCAAAGCCCTCAAATACCGACAAGTGTGGTTCAAGGGTAAGAACACTGCCCTTGTAATTTTTCAGCAGATATGAAAGATTTCCTACTCCCTTTCCGGCAGGGACAACAGAACCGTCTGACATTGCGTCCTTGATGTGCATATACTCAGCATAGGCAGAGAGCTTTTTCCACGCCTCAACAGTATCTTGACCGCATTGAATAAAATTAGCAGGGTCAAACACCGCTTTCAACTGCGGGAACTCCTTATGTATCTCCTCACAGCGGTCTGCGATATCACCGTAGATTCCCTTTTCGTTTTCGTGGCAAAGAATAACGCCACTGCCCTGTGCAGCACAAATAAACTGCTCTAAACGACGGAACACCTCGTCCTTGTATACCGCTTCTTCCCCTGTGGGAACATAAAAACTGAACATTCTGATATGCTTTGCACCTAAAATATCCGCAAGTTCCAGGCCTTGCCTGAACTTATCAAGGTGAGGTACAAAAACATCACATATTCCTATCTTTCCGTATGGCGAACCCAGTGACCACACCGCAAGTCCTGCATCATCAAGCTGTCTGCGTATCTCCTTTGCTTTATCACGGGTAATATCAGAGATATTCTCACCGTCAACGCCCCTTATTTCAAGATATTCAATGCCGTTTTCTGACATTGCCTTTATCTGCTCTGAAAGTCTGCTGTCCGCTTCGTCTGCAAATGCCGCAAGTTTAAAGCCCATAGTAAAAACCTCCGTTTATTTTTCTATCTACATTCTACTATGATCTAATTTACATTTCCATTGTTATTTTAAGCTTTATATATTGCAAATTAACGCATTATGTGATAAAATCAAATAAAATAAGGGGGGATAGTATGCTCAACGAATACAGTTACGGAGATATCTATATAAGATATGCCGTTGATGACAGTCCAAAGGACAAGGATTTCACTATGCACATTCACGAGCAATGTGAGATATACTTTTTCATTTCAGGAAATGCGGAGTATCTTGTGGAAGGCTCAAAATATCCGCTTGACGAAAATACTCTGATGATAATGCGTCCTTCCGAAGCACATAAGCCCAAAATAATCGGGAGCGATAAATACGAGCGTTATGCAATCAACTTTCCGATCTCTTTTGCAAATACCATAGACCCTGAGGGAATGCTTATTAAAGCATTCACCGAGCGGTCGCTTGGCAAAAACAATATGTTCTGCTCTTCCGAAATAGATATGAAATTAGTGCAGAAGCTGTTCTCTCAAATGTGCAACGAAGATAATGACTACAACAGACAGCTTACTATAAAAACTCATCTGCCTATGCTGCTGGATATGATATGCAGAGCATATTCCCGCAAAGGCACAGCCGAAAACAATAAACAGAGTATTGCTGAACGTATCGTGGCGTATGTAAATGCCTACCTTTTTGAGGATATATCAGTGCCAGAACTTGCAAAGCATTTCTATCTAAGTCCCTCGCAGTTCAGCAGAGTATTTAAACAAGCTACCGGTGCAGCCCCTTGGGAATACATAACCAAAAAGCGACTCACCGCTGCAAAAGAAATGATCCGCAGCGGTCACTCGGCACAAAGTGCCTCGGAAAGCTGCGGATTCAAAGATTATTCTGTTTTTTACAGGGCTTATAAAAAGCATTTCAGATGCTCGCCCAAGACAGACCATTAAATTCTCATTCTATCACTGTAAAGAGCTTATGATACAGCATATTCGTCCACAAGTGCCTGAACCATAGGCATTACCTCAGCGGAACGCTGTGTCCACGACTCTTCGCCAAAAGTACAGTCAATGATCGACTGACCGATATGTTTCTGCATCTCACTGCCAAAGCCGTACAGTTCCTCAAATACAAAGCTGAATACAGTGGGGTCACGCATCTCTACCCAAAGATCATAAAGTTCCTCGTCCCAGGTTATACGCCACTTCTGCATTCCTGCGTATTTTCCTTCTGTATATGTTACCTTCTCAGGGGCAATGTGATCCTTTTTGACCTGTGCCTGAATAGCCTCATCGGTATCGAAAAGGCGGTTGCACATAATAAATTCAACAGCACCGTCAATGTTCTTTGCACCCTTGGGGATCATATAGCCAAAGCAGTTTGATCCCTGATAGTAGGCGTCTGCCTCGGGGTCACGGGGATACGGAACAAACGCAAAGTCGGAAATGGTATCGTGAATATCGTTTTCTGCACCCGTATGGTTCTGCACATTTTCAGTCATAGCGATATAGCCCCATTCGGGTTCAAGTCCGATAAACAGTATCTTGTCGCAGTGCTGTGCGAACACCTGCGGAGATACCCAAGCACCATACGGATGACTTGTGGGATAGAGCAGACCGTTTCTACCCATTTCTGCAAGGAACTCGACTGCCCTTGTTACATCAGGGTCAGCAAGATTGTTTTCAACACCGCCGCCAGGGAGATAATCGATACATACAGAGCCTGTTGTACATACAAACGCATTTACATCTCCGTCTGTTGCATAGTAGCCTATATTCTCATCGGAAATGTTACAGAAATCTATCATCATCTGACGCCACGCATCCCAGGTCCACTCGCCTTTTTTGTACAACTCGTATGGGTCGGTAAGTCCTGCATCGGCAATCGTCTTGCGATTATATTCAAGGCCTCTCCATGCAAGCATTCTGTGTGGGAATACATAATGCTTACCCTTGTAATTGTAGGACTCGATAACATCTTTCATATCTGCCCACAGTGGGTCGTCTATATCAATATATTCATCAAGCGACTGATAAAGGCCCTTGCTTACACCAAAAGGGAATGCCTGAGGCTCTAATGTGAGCAGATCGGGAGAATCATCTGCTGCGATAAGAGTTGCAAGTCTGTTAAAGTATTCATCACCAAATGTTGCGGATATCCACTCGATCTTTCCGCCATACTTTTCTGTTTCAAAAACATCTACCTGCTGCTTACCTTTCTGATCAACGGTTATGTCATAGTAACCGTAATATTTTACCGTGCCGGCATTTCCACTTGGAACGTATGCACCCGTGTCAAGCTCTTTTATCTCCTCGTCGGTTGCTGCATTCGCATCGGGGTCGGTGGTGGTGTTTGCACCTGTACTCGACGGCTGTGTAACGATATTATCGCTGTTTACAACAGCAGAAGATTCATCACACGCTGTAATGCCTAATATCATAGAAGATGCCAGTAAAGCGGATAACACGATTTTAAGCTTTCTCATAGTAATTACCTCCTTATTTCATAAATACAAAGCTTTCAAGCTCAAAAAGACATCTGTCCTTGTACCAGTCAACAAACCAGCCCTCGTAATTATGTTCTATAACAAAATAAACCGAGTGTCTGCCTGTAACATTCTGTACAACTGCGGAATATTCACCACTTGCCGCTCCGATAATGCACTTGCCTATCTCAGTGCCTTCTTCCCCGTCAATAAATATCCTTATTGTAGAGTTACAGCCTGTACCACGCACTTTTGCGGAAAACTCCATTGTCTTTGAGCTGAAATCCTCTCCGAAATCGTAGTACTTGTAGCCTATCACCGCCTTAGGCTTTATATTTGTTATCACCCTTGTAAAGCGGTCAAGCTCTGTTACAAAGCAGTCGCCTTTAAGTACACAGGCAATATCTGCGGTGGTTATTCTGTACGGATTAAGTGATGTTTCAAATCCCAGCGAGGTCATCTCAACCTGTGGTATCGTGCCGTCAGGGAGTATCTCTATACGCTCAACACAGGCACGTCTTGATGTGATAGTAGCGTTCGTCATTCTGTGATAGAAGATGTACCACTGTCCCTTGATACAACATATTGAGCCGTGATCGTTTCCACCGGGATAGTCTATACCGTTATCGATTATCGTACCCCTGTATGTAAATGGTCCTGTGGGAGATTTCGCTGTCATATAATCAAGTCTGCAACCACGGTTAGGAGAGTAAATAAGGTAATAGGTGTCCCCTACCTTACGCATTGAACAAGCCTCAAAAAAGCCGTTTTCCTCCTCCGAGACAGGGATAATGTCGGAAATATAGCTGTCAGTTATCACCTCATACATATTCGATTTTAGCTCTGCCATATAGGACTTTTTAAAACCGCAGTATATATACACCCTGCCGTCGTCATCGACCAGCACACCCGGGTCAACGAATACGCCGTCCTCTACTAGATTATCGGGCAGATCGTATTTGTACTTTGAAAGCAGTTTAAACGGTCCCTCAGGTCTGTCGCTTACCGCAACACAGCCCTTGTTAAAAAGAATGTATGCATAGAGGTAATATTTTCCGTCTTTTTCCACCACATCGGGGGCGTAGAGGTAATTATCTGTCCAATCAGTATCAGACGGGTGATCTCTGTCGGGACGTGTGTGGAAGATATCACCGTGACAGATCCAATTTGTAAGGTCGTCCACAGGTGCAGACCACACTTTCAGCTTGTGGTCGCAAAAGCTGTCAGAGCCTGCCCTGTCGTGTGAGCCGTAAATATAAACCCTGTCACCGAATACTCTCGGCTCACCATCGGGTATGTATTCCCAAAGAGGAAGAAAAGGATTAGCCATAATTATTCTCCGTTCTGTAAATTACTGTATTTTATTCAGAAAGACGACTGATAAGCTCTCTGTTAGCCTCGTTCTTTATGATACAAGCACTTCGGCTGTAAAAATTGTTGCTTGTATCCCATAAAACAGGTACAAAGCCGTGTTCATTCAGCTTATTCAGCACGATTTCAAGACACTCTGTACTATCTGTATGTACTGCGTCCTCCGCAAAATTGCTTCTGGGATATATGCCTGTGGTTTCACCTACAAATACAGGTATTCCCTTATCGGTGAACGCATTTTTGAGAAGTGCACACTGGCTGTCGATATAATCGAGCCACTCCTGTCCTCCTACTTTATTACTCCAATAAACAGCGTTATCGACGTAATGTACCGAAACCATAAGTCTGTCGTCAACCTCATCTTCGGGGACGATAAACTCTTCCGAAGTAGTAAGATCGATATTTGTCCAGTAGCCCGAAACGATAAGCACACGCTCGGAGTTGTTTCCTCCTGTTGCACGGACTGCATCTACAAAGGTCTGATTAAGAGTGTTGACCATTTTATAAGCCTCTTCTTTTTCAGGCTCTGCAAGTGTTCCGGTTTCATCGAACTGACTTCCGCCAAGGTATTCGTTGTAACCCTCAAAAACAAAAGAGTACGGATAATCCATAAACTCTTCTGCTATCTGTGTCCACAGCTTGGTAAATATCTTCTTACAGTCGTCCAATGAATTTCTTCTGATAATAAATTCGTCAAAATGGTGAATGTTTATAACAGTGTAAAGACCTGCATTCTGTGCGTAATCGACTATCTCACGCACCCTCGCCATATAATCGGGATCGATAGTATATGTGCCGTCGTTCTTCATCATATTGCCCCAGAAAACAGGAATACGGATAGTATCAAAACCTGCCGCTTTTATTCCGTCTACACATTCCTGTGTAGTAGTGGGAGCACCCCATTGTCTTTCGTAATCATTCGGTGTATTTCCACCGCATACAGGTATCCATACATATTCTATCGTTTCACAGCCGCCCGAATTGTAAGCGTCCATAGTATTGCCGAGGTTTAAGCCCATTCCCATTTCCTCTACCATTTGAGTGGCTGTTATCGCACCTTCGTCTGCGGGTTTTTTTGCCGAACAGCCTGATGATATTATCATTGACGCAGCAAGTATTACAGCTGCAAATATTTTTAATATCTTCATACCATATCTCCTTAACAGCAGTTCTTATCTAATGTCTATTATATTTCCTTTTTTCTGTAAAGTCAACAGTAATTATTCGGATAGTCCACTTTTTGTTTAAAATATACACTCATTGTGCTTTGTGACTTTGTTTCATACCCAAATGCTCCGATATTCAAGAAGCTTTTTAACAGGTTGAATTTCTAATAAAAAAATTGTATAATACAATAAAAATGGGAGGTATCAATATGACTATCAACACCAAAACACTTATTTCTATAAACGAAGCCAATCAGAACTTTTCAAAAGTTGCCCGCCTTGTAGACGAAAACGGCTCTGCTGTAATACTGAAAAACAATGTTCCCAGATATATCATTATGGAATACTCTGAGGCTGAAAAACTCACCACCGTTCCAGATGAGAGAGTTGAAGAAATTTCCCGTCGTCTTATCGAAAAGAACCTTGAAGCATACAAGGAGCTTGCAAAATGATACAGCTTACGAAATCACAGGTAATCAACATACACAGCACACTTATTTCATCAACAAGCGGATCAGATGGAGTCCGTGACGATGGAATGCTTGAATCTGCACTTGCTGCCCCTTTTCAGACATTCGGTGGTGAAAACCTCTACCCCGCCCTGCTACAAAAGGCAACCAGACTTGCATGTTCGCTTGTATCCGATCATCCGTTCATAGACGGAAACAAACGTATCGGTGTTCATACAATGCTGGTATTTCTCGCACTCAACGGAATTGAAATAGAATGTACACAGGCAGAACTTATCGAAATAGGATTATCCCTCGCACAAAGTACACTAAGCTATGAAGAGCTGTTTAAATGGTTGTGCGATCATAGTTAATAATTAAAAACAGGTGCACACAACGTTGCACCTGTTTTTGTTTTCTTTACTTCATCAGTTCATCTGTAAGCCGTATAATTTCGGGGGCGATCTTCTCACGCTCTTTTTTTGTAATGTAGTTATACAGCGGATATGCTACCGAAACAATCGCAATACCGACCAGCCCCACAACGATCCCAACGGCAAAGAAATCTGTCCACACAAGACAACAGCACATTCCAACGCCAAGCACCAATGTCCCGATAATTCCTACAACAAGTGAAAACACCGTACCCTTTCGGGTAACGCTTTCATCAAGTCGGCGGAGCTGTTCCATTTTGTTAGCCTCTTTCGGCAGGTATTTTTCACGTATCTTCTTTATCTCCTCCTGCTGTTTTGCAGAGTAGGTGTAGCTGAATGTTTCCTTATTCTCCATAGATGTTTTTCTCCATAATATTCTTTATTTCCCTTGAATTCTTCACAATGCTGTAAACTGACATCGTGACTATAACAATACTTACCCCGGCACCTGTCAAAGCCACAAAAAGCCGCTGATCTTCGGGGGACATATCATTGCCGAACTGCGAAAACATCGCAGTTTCAAGCGACAGCATCGAAACAAGTGCCGCCACCATACTGATGATCTTTGCCATTGACATCACGGGGCTGCCAAGCTTTTTGTATTTAATAAGATTTTTTATAGCGACTGCTGTTATCCAGAATGTGTATGCTGCCATAATATAGATAAGTATACCGTTATATTCATAACCCTTGTTCCTATACAATATCATAAGCACCGCCCCTGACAGTGCAAGGTTCACCGTAAGCAGGATATATCCGCAAAGACGTGAACGGCACAGTTCCTTAAAACGGTCTTTTCCTATACCGATACGATTTACAAAACGCACAAGCAGAAAACGCATTACCGCAAGTATCGTGTAGTAAAAAGCAAGTACAAAAAACCAGGCTGTCCGGTAAATAAATCCCGAAACTAAATTCAACACAACATACAAAAGATTTACCGAAAGCGAGCCATAAAGCGAAACGTGAGTACGGAACGGCATATCTGTCATAAACCTCTCGCCTACGGGATTTGCATATATCTTTTCCTTTGCAAAACGATACCGCTTTGGCACTATCTTTATACATCTCACAACGATAACAGTGAGGGTATAAAAAGACATAACAAATGCCAAATAAGAAAGAGGGTGTGTTTCGTGACCGCAAACAAAAATAAATATAAGTGCCGCAATACAGATAGGCACAAGCAGTATCATCACCCAAACAGGAGGATACAGAAGTTTAATCAGCCTTTTCCAATCCAACTTCCTCACCCCTTATCAGTTTTACCGTGAATGTGCTTCCCTTACCTACTTCACTCTGTACAGAGATCTCTCCGTTCATTATATCCACTACACGTTTGACAAGGGCAAGTCCCAGACCATTCCCCTGCATAGCGTGGGAGGTATCGCCCTGATAGAATTTCTCAAAGATATGAGTTCCTGTTTCGGACGAGATTCCACAGCCTGTATCGGAAACCCTGACAGTCGCATATCTATCGTCGACAGTAAGCGAAACTGTGACCTTTCCGCCGTTTTCCGTGAACTTGAATGCATTTGACAGCAGATTGCTCCATACAAGACAAAGCAGCTCGGGATCGGAATTGATATAAACGCTGTCCTCGATTTCAGTTTCGATGTCGATCTCCCTTTGCTCCCATATCTCCTCAAACTGCAAAAGCGATTGACAAAGCTGTTCACTAAGATCAAAACGCTGTGAAACGGGGAATATCTGCTGATTTTCAAGCTTATTAAGTTTAAGTATGTTAGTTATCAGACTAGCAAGTCTGCGTGAATTATCTGTAACTCCTTTTGCATACTCGATACGCTTTTCATCGAGCAGATCGAGGGATTGAAGCATAGTACCGTAATTCTGCATTACCGCAAGGGGAGTTTTCAACTCGTGAGATACATTGGCGATAAAATCAGTACGGAGAGTTTCTACACTTCCAAGTTCCTCCGCCATTTTATTAAAGCAATCTATAATACTGTTGAAGCTTTCATAAGCATAATTATCACCAAACGGTTCAATACGCACACTGAAATCGCCGCTTGTTATCTTTTTTCCTGCATCGGTGATTCGTTTTGTCGGGCGGTCTACCATAAGCTTTCTGCGTACAGCGTCAATCACCGTGAAAAGCAGACTGATAAGCAGAACATTTCCAAAGGTCAGCTTTGCGGCTCTTGATATATTTTCTTCCGTAAAAGTTATATCAAGGGTATCTGACATTACAGTAATGAAAAGCGTCATACAGCAGGTCACAACAAACGCCGCTAAAAGAAAGAACACAAACCAGTTATTAAAACCGTGAAGAATCTTTTTATAATTCACTTTATCACCGCCTTGTAACCCAGTCCGTGGACGGTCACTATCTCAAAATCGGTACATTCCGACAGCTTAGAACGAAGCTTTGTCATATAAACGTCCACTGTGCGAGGCCCTGAGCCTGTGTCTGCGTCCCAGAATTCGTCCATAAGCTGCGTGCGTGTAAAGGTCTTTTTGGGATAGGAAAGCAACTTGTAGAGAATAGAAAACTCCCTTGTTGTCATAGGTATCTCCTCGTCATTCAGATATGCCGTATGCTCATCGGCGTCCATAACAAAGCTGCCTATTTCAAGTTTTCGGCTTGAAGCTATCTTCGCCCGCCGCAAAAGAGCACCTATACGGAGAAAAAGCTCATCAAGGTCGATAGGCTTTACCATATAATCGTCTATTCCCACACGGTAGCCACGCTGCTTTGAAGCGAAATCATCTCTTGCTGTCATAAACAGTATAGGAATTTCATTATTAAGAGAACGCACCGTTTTCGCAAACTCAAACCCGTCAATATCGGGCATCATTATATCGGATATGATAAGATCAAATACATTTTCGTACATTGCGTCAAACGCTGTATCGGCATTAAGACAGCCCACTGTTTCGTAGCCGCTCTGATTCAAAAAAGCACAGACCGTGCGATTTAGATCCTTGTCATCTTCAACTACCAATATCTTAAACATTGGGACACCTCCAATGATTTTTTCTTTTAATATAACACTTAAATGTTAATGTTTTGTTAAAGAAGACTTACTCACCTGTTAAAATTCGTTACAAAAAACTACACAAAATAAGCTATGACCCCTATTGTATGCAAAATATCAGTTTTTCAATAAACAGCAACAGGCGTATGTTTTTTCGCATACGCCTGTTCTACTATTGTTTACTCCTCGTCAAGTATATTTATTGCTTTTATTTTTTCACATTTCCTTATACATAAACATAATGACTTCGTTATCAGTAAATCCGTTCTTACGGTAGAAATTCGGGGCGGGTGCGTATCGGTTTGTGCAGAGAGTAAGCCCCGCCAAATTATGTTCCTTTACATATTCCTCTGCCGCATTTATCAGCATACTTCCATAGCCGCCTCTCTGTAATTCAGGCTGAATAAACATCTCGTCGATGTAAAGCTCGCTGTTGTTCCACCATATCTTTTCGTGTGCAAACAACGCACCGATGATATTCTCGTTTTCCTCAATAACAAAACCGACAAATTTCTTCGCATCAAAATAATCACCGAGATAATCAACGCCTGTTTTCATAGTCCAGCGGCACTGCCACATCTCGTTGTTGTATACTGCACAGAGTATCTCTGCACAGGCGGAAATGTCGGTCTTTTTCATTTTGCGTATCATAGTATCAACTCCTGTATTTTTCTATAAGCCCTGTCCCAGTCTTTTTGCGGATCGTCAATAACTATACTTTCAACATCAAGCTGTGACAGGATTTCAAGCTCTCTCCTCTGTCTTTCTTCAAGACAACTGATATATCCCTCAAAACCCTTAGCGTTTATGCTTTTTCCGTAAGCACCGTTTATATGATAATCGACTACTCCGTCCAGCCAACCGTCACGCTCTTTTGATGCTTTTTCTACTGAACTTCTTATATCATTATTTTTAAGATAGATAACCACGGGGGACAAAGATCGAATGATATCCGCTATCTTTCCTATGTACTCCTTTGATATGCTTATAGGAAAACCAAACCTCATCATTGTTTCGCACATAGGGTTCTGTAAAAGCACACAGTTAAACACATAGACTGTATTATCATTTGTACTGTCCACAAAATTGTGCCATTTTTCAAGCATAACCGGATATTCCGTTTCCCACGGCAGGAAATCATAGATCTTATATTTCAGCAAAGTATCAAACAATTCACCGCTGAAAGCCGAAAGCGGTACAACAAAGCCATTTGCGGTCTTTATAGAAACGGACAATATCTTCTGCCGCTCTTCCTCACTAAACGACAGCATATCATTTTCGTTCAAAAAGCTGTGGAACTCATAGTCGGACGGGTGTTCTCCTGTACCCTCATCAACGTAACAAACAGTGTACTTATCCTTTAACTTTTCCGCAACAAATGCAGATATGGTGCTTTTTCCCGAACAAGGAAGCCCCTCAATGATATATAAGCGTTTTGTCATACGCTCCCCTCTTTCTGATAAATTATATATTCCTCTTAAAATCAATTCCTGCTTTTCTCGCCTGACTGCATAAGTCCTTTGTCTGCAATTTATATTGCTTTCCGTCTTTGATAAAATATGTTCCGCATTGCCTGAATTCAAAGGACACATTTTTTCTGATACACTGTTCTCTGATATCAAGTACCCACGCATAATCAAGCGGTCGTGCATTGCGGTCAGATTCGCCGCCCACGACAACAAGCTCAATATCATCAAGATACTTTTCAATGCTTATTTGCTCGATTAAAGGTTGTGCGGTTATGCACTTGTGTTTTATCGGAAGTCTGCTGAAAATATCCAGCTTGTGATCGGCATTCCTCTGATTTTCTATGGTACAGCAGACGACTACATTTTCATAGCCCTCTCCCCAGTCGTCGGGAATACATTCCATAAATCTGTCGATACGCTTTGTAAGGAACAAAAATGTGCAGTCCTGCCGCTCTTTTATCATCTGCCAACATTCAGTACGCCATTCATCTGCTTCCGCAAGGAGAAAATCGGTTGAAAAACAAGTATAGACAATGTCCGATTTCATCTTATAATTACCGTTTTTAAGCCTTTCGACAGGCTTTGCGAAATCCTTAGTCTTGACGATATCGCTTGTATCAACTCCACGCTTTGCGTCACCTTTATGTATGTAGCAATAAAGACAACCCTCACTGCATTTTTTACAGCCCCTCCACGGGTTCCACATTGACATAGCTTACTCCTTTAAACTCCTGTAATATATTCTGCTTGTGTCATTGAAGATGTCAACACGGCTTTCGATATATGTAAAGCCGTATTTTTCATATAGACCGATATGGTCAGTGGCAATATACACATTTTCAAAGCCTTGCTCTTTTGCTTTATTACAAGCATATTCCACAAGCTCTCCGCTGTATCCGTTGCCACGATAATCGGGAGATGTAAATACAAAGCCTATCCACGGAAACAGTGTATCGTCATCAACGCAGTCCTTTCTCGTCAAGGTGCAGAAAGAAACGATCTTTTCCTCCTCTGCCATTATAATAAGACTGCCGTCACCTGTCATTTCATAGAACTTGTCCTGTTCCAATAGGTCTGCAAGAAATCTTGCCGCTCCCCAGTCGCAATTACGTATCCTTTCGATCCACTGTTTTTGTTCGGTACTGTTCTGTAAATCAAGTATTTTCATAGTTTATACTCTCCCTTATTCTTTGACCAAATCTCCTGCTAATGTTTCAACAAACACACGCAGCAAAACATCACTTGGAATATCATCATTCAGATAAATTTGCAGCATCCCCTTAGGTGTGACCTTATAATCAGTCAGTTCATTTTTATGAGCATTTACTGCCACTGCCTCAATATTTATATGGTCTTTAAATGGTATCAGCCTTACAAACCTCTCACCGACACAGTAACTCGGCAGCTTTGCCCACATTGTTTCTTCCAAATCAACCGATATGCTGTCATAAATCAACCTCCGAAGTTCTGTAAACATCTCAACAATTTCATCGGGATATTTTTCAAGGTAGGTTTTTATTTGTTCATTCATATTGTGCACTCCTCTTTCTTAATAAGATAGCTCCTTTTCATATTCATCAACATTCATTAATATTTCAACAGCTTCCCTCTATCATTCTACATCTATCGTTGTGCAACATTTGTTTTATTATAACAAACACAAATGATTTTGTCAATACAAAGATATGCAAACAAAGTGTCTCTTCAAAATAATCGAGCCACTTTTTCTGAGCAGAAAAATAATCGCTGATTTTACAAACAAACAAATAGTATACTAAAATAGTCAGTCTGTCGAAAAACCCCATCTTAACCACAAGGTAGAAGATGGGGTTTAGTAATTTTAGAACGAGAAAAGAAAAAAGCGGAAACCAGGAACGAACAACCAAGATATGAAGTATTTAGTGGAGGATATCCACTTATGAATAGCATACTTTTTGAGATTCATAGCAGCAAATTTAAGCCTGACCCAATTAGTGGCACGAGCCAAGCCACGAATATATGTAAATCGCATAGAATGCTTTTCTTTGGCGTCAGCAAACACACGTTCAATGGTTTCTTTACGGCGTTTGTAAAGTCTTTTCAGTTCTGGCGTATGCCTGTAATCCTCTGCCTTTTCAAGATATTCAAGCCAGAGATGTTTGGTTACCAGCTTAGTAAATGTCTTGTTTTCAGTGCATTTGTTAAGAGAGGGACAGTCTTTGCAAAAACCGGGGTTGCTCTTATATTCACGGTAGCCGTCACGATTGGTGGTGGAATAATTCAGAACTTGGTTTTCGGGACAGAGAACACAATTAAAATACTCATCTAAAATATACTCGTATGGTCTGAAAAAGCCCTCCTTACCCATAGGACGTTTGTAAGGAAAAACCGGAATCTTGCCGTCGTCAATTATTCTTTTGCATATCCAGGGTGTTTTGTAACCGGCGTCTGCCACCACGTATCTCATTTCGAGAAAACGTTTCAGAAACCTTTCATATAATCCGTCGAACGCAACGCTGTCGTGTACGTTTCTTGCATTATTACCTTTTTGACGTTTGCATTAGCTTTGATGTGTGTTCCGTCGACGAATACTGCCTCAGGCGACAGGTATCCCGCATTATTGATTTCGTTCAGTATCCAGTCGAACACCTGCTGAACTACTTCTTCGCTGAAACGATGACAGAAGTTGTAGCTGAATGTTGAGAAATGCGGTGTCTTTTCCAACAGTGAATATCCCAGAAACCAGCGATATGCTACGTTCAGACTTAATTCATCCGCCGTTTTCCGCAGTGATGGTATTCCGTACAAATGTTGAATGCGTACTGCTTTGAACAGAACCACTGGGTCTGTACTTGGTCTGCCGTTGTTTGCACTATACAGCTTTCCTACTATGTCGTAGATCTTACCGAAATCCACTGCTGCTTCGATTTTCCTTAAAAGATGATCCTGTGGCACCAGATCTTCCACACATATTATTTCGCTTTGCTTTCTTGCTTTTGTTTCCTTGTTCAGCATTTTCTCACCCTATTTCATTATACCACATTTACGCAAAAAAGCCCAGCCTTCACTGGACTTTTTCGACAGACTGAGTGGCTCTCCCAAAATAGGAGAGCCACTTTTGTAATCAGACATTCTCTGTCAGCTTATTATATTTTTTTATATTCAGCGATAAATCTGTGTATCTTTCCAAGACATACATCGCCTTTTGGGGTAAGACCCGCATTTAAGGTTATCTCAGCAAGAACAGCACGTGCTGTTGCCTCATCTGTGAATTCTATCTCCAACTCATAGTCGGTCTTGCCGAAATAGGTGCTTTTATCAAGGTCGATCTCCGCAGCATCTCCGAATTTCTTTACGGAACGCATCGTTTTAAGTTCTCCGATAAGTTTAACATCAGGCATATCCTCTTTGCCGCAGAGTGCTGAAAGCTGCTGTCCCGAAAGTGTTCCGGGCAGAGTATCTCCAAGCTCCTGCTCGATCTCGATACGAGAATAAGCTGCACCGTTAGGAAGCTTCATTTGCAGAAGATATTTTCCGTCAATAAGGCGTACACGGCAGGTTATATGAGCATTCACAAGGGACAAGTCTGCTGTATCGAAATAATAGTTTGTCTGCTCGATCTCCTTTTGCCAGGCAAACATACTGTGTATCTTGCTGTACTGTTCCTCGGTAAGCATTACCTTAAATTCGTTTTCTATCATTTTATTACCTCATACATAGCCGTAAATACCTCTTACGCTGACCTCACCTGAATTGACCTCAAAAGTGCCGCTTTCATCACGGCAAACAAGATGACCGCTTTCTGCGATATCCACAGCCAAAGCGATACGCTCTCTGCCTCCCTCTATAAGACGGACTTCCTTTCCAAGCGTTATACAGCGACGTTTGTATTCCTCACGAAGCATCTTGAAATCACGCTCACTGTACTCTCTTATACTCTCTGCAAGGGACGCCGCAAGGCTCTGTCTGTCGGGAATAATGCCTGTAAGCTGCTTTATTGAGCCGCCGTGCGGAATTCCCGCAGCCTTGAAATATTCATCGGTCTGGGTGAGGTTTATTCCAACGCCGCAAATTATGTCAAAACTGTCACCATTTGAACAG
Organism: Oscillospiraceae bacterium; assembly: GCA_045606505.1. Taxonomy (GTDB): domain Bacteria; phylum Bacillota; class Clostridia; order Oscillospirales; family Ruminococcaceae; genus CAG-115. The sequence goes on along the minus strand of JAZUSC010000029.1, from coordinate 5,023 downwards.
CTCTCGCATAAAATACCACAGAGCTTACAGCCGTTCAAAACTATATCGTTCGGCCATTTTATCGAAAAACGAGGCGGTTGGTCAAACAGACTGCAAAGCACCTCGCACACTGCAAGGCTCACGGAAAGGGTCAGCGTTGAAATATGCGGCGGAGCTTTTAACAGCACCGACAGGGGGAGCATACCCTCGCTGTCAAGCCATATATGACCCATTCTTCCTCTCCCTGCCGTCTGACGCAGAGCTGTCACCGCATCGCCGCTTTGCAGCGTATGACGGTTAGCTTTCAGCCACGTGTTGGTGGAGTCTGTTTCGGTAAGCTCTATAAGCCTCATCTTGCGATGTTAAGGGCGATGATATTCATTTTGATCTCGCCATTGCTGGATATCTCAATAACACCATAGGTAGGCTTGTTGTGATTTCTCGGAGAATCGGGGCTGCCGGGGTTCATCACGAATATTCCGTCAATTATCTCGGTGCGGTAAAGGTGTGTATGTCCATAAAGAGCTATCTTGCAATCATTGAGTCTGGCGTCTGCAATAAGCCTGTCAAGGCCGCTGTGTACGTCCTGATAGTGACCGTGGCAGCAGAATATCTTATAACCGCATACGCTTACCGTCTGTGAGGACTTGTGAATACCGAAATCGCAGTTGCCCCCGACATACACCATTGCCTTTTCAGGGTGAAGGTTATGAACATCTCTCATCTCATTTTCACCGTCACCGAGATGTATGAACAAGTCAGCGTCAATATTTCTTTTTACTATCTCATCAAGCACAGCAAAGTTTCTGTGTGTATCCGATACAACAATTATCTTCATAGGGTCATATCCTTTCGTTCTATATACATATCTATTCTTTGTTCCGAACATTCTATTTACGCATAGCTTTATTTATTATAGCATAGAATATAAAATAATAAAAGAGGTTTTGGAGTATTTTCGGCTTTTATAACGAAAAGCCGTTCTTATTTTGATTATTTTTAGGAGGTAACACAATGACCGATAAGGATTACGATAAGCTTATCAATGCTGCAAGTAAAAAGCTTGGTTCTTCACCTGATAAACTGAAAAGCACTCTTGAAAAGGGCGATATTTCGGCACTGTCATCAGGGCTGTCAAAGTCCGACAAGGCTATGCTGAGATCTGTGCTTTCAGATAAAGAGCTTATGGCAAAGCTTAAATCCGCAGGCTCTCCCGAGGAAGTAATAAAGCTCCTGTCGGGCAAGTAATCCAAAATCTACAAAGGAGGATATATGGAAAATATTGAAGATATCCTCCGTGCTTTGACAGACGAAAACGACGCAGAGGATACTCCCGAAAACGAGGAAAAACAGGAATCGGGCGGCTTATTTGGTAGTCTTGATCCCGCTATGCTGCTGACCGTAATGGAGCTTTTTGAAAAAATGAACTCCTCAGACGATAACGAACGGTTTCTTCTTGCTCTTAAACCGCTGCTGCGTGACGAAAACAAGGAAAAAATTGATACTGCACTGAAATTTATGAAGATATTTGCACTGCTGCCCGTACTTAAAGAAAGCGGTCTGCTTGGCAAGTTATTTTAGGAGGGAACGCTATGGTGTGGAATTCGAGCAGCTCAACGCTGTACAAGGCTGTCGAGCGGCACAATAACGCTGAAAACATCAGCGAAGAAGCTCACGACCATATACAGGAAACAAAGTTTTTTTCTCCCCCTCCCCATAAAATAGAACACAAAGAGCATAGGCACGATATAAAGCCAAACGATCCCATTTCAGGTATTTTTCAGGACAGGGATGCACTTCTTATTACAGTGCTGATAATAATTCTTTGGCACGAAAAGGCAGATATCAAGCTTATCCTTGCCTTGGCTTTTGTACTGCTTGGGTAAAAAATCATTTTACCCCTTGCAAAAAACAAAAAAATGTTGTATAATAATATAAATATTATCATTAAAGGCTATTACACAGTCAGAGTACCCGTAATTCCGTCCCACAGAGAGCTGCGGCTTGGTGCAACGCAGCGTTCGGACACGGCGAAAGTGCGGCTGTCAGCCGACAGGGGGAACAGTTGATTCTCAGTATCTCTGTCCGTATCCCTGCGTTAAAGGGTTTGAGGGGCAGCGTTTGTCAAGCGGTTATACTGATGACGCAGATGTGAACATTGCGTACTTTATGTACGTCGAGTGTGCGGCTGACGACGCAGATATGGGCTTATTGACAGCCCGTCGCCCGAAGCGAAGTGGAACCGTGATATATCGTCACCTTCGCACCGTTTTGGTGCGGAGGTTTTTATTTTGTTTAAAAGGAGGTCGTATATGTTCAAAAAGTTACGTGAGGAGATAAACTCCATAAGAGAACGTGACCCTGCTGTGCGTTCAGCGTGGGAGGTGTACTTCCTCTACCCTTCTTTTAAAGCCGTAAGAGCCTATCGCAGAGCACACTGGTTTCACGAGAGAGGGTTTTACTTCATTGCACGCTGGATATCACAGAATGCACGAAACAGAACAGGTATTGAGATACACCCTGGTGCGAAGATCGGAAAGGGGCTGTTCATCGACCACGGTGCAGGAGTTGTAATAGGCGAAACAACCGAAATCGGCGACAACTGTACACTGTATCAGAACGTTACCCTCGGTGGTACGGGTAAGGACGTGGGAAAGCGTCACCCGACACTTGGAAATAACGTGCTTGTCGGTGCGGGTGCGAGAGTGCTTGGTCCGTTCAAGATAGGCGATAACTCAAAGATCGCCGCAAATGCCGTGGTGCTGGAAGAAGTTCCGCCGAACTGCACAGCCGTAGGCGTTCCCGCAAGGGTGGTAAAACGTGACGGCATAAAGGTCGGAGTTACAGCAAACAGCGACCTTGACCAGATACACATTCCAGACCCTGTATCACAGCTTTTATGTGAGCATCTTGTTCATATCGAAAAGTTGGAACAGCAAGTGGAAGAACTACAAAAAGAAATTAAAATACTCAAGGAGGACTAAATATTATGCAGATCTACAATACTATGACAAGACAGAAAGAGGAATTAAAGCCCATTACCGACGGCACAGTAAAGATATACGCCTGCGGTCCTACGGTATATAACCTCATACACATCGGAAACGCAAGAGCGTTGTGCGTATTTGATACGCTCCGCCGCTACCTTGAATTCAGAGGAAACAAGGTATTCTACGTTCAGAACTTTACCGATGTTGACGATAAGATAATCAAGAAAGCAAACGAGCTTGGAAAGACTGCTCACGAGGTATCCGAAAACGCTATCAAGGAGTACTTCACCGACGCTGACGGTCTTAATGTCCGCAGAGCAGATGTTCACCCCAAGGTAACAGAAAATATGGATATCATCATCGATATCGTAAAGACTCTTATTGACAAGGGCTATGCTTACGAGGCTGACGGAGATGTTTACTTTGAAACATCTAAGTTCCCTCAATACGGTAAGCTCTCCCATATGCCGCTGGAAGATCTTCAAGCAGGTGCAAGAATAGAGGTCGGCGACAAGAAGCGTGACCCTATGGACTTTGCAGTGTGGAAGGCTGCCAAGCCCGGAGAGCCTTACTGGGATTCTCCCTTCGGAAAGGGTCGTCCCGGTTGGCACATCGAATGCTCCGCTATGTCCCGTCACTATATCGGCGATACTATCGATATCCACGGCGGCGGTGCTGACCTTATCTTCCCCCACCACGAGAATGAGATAGCACAGAGCGAATGTGCGACCGGCTGCCCCCTTGCAAATGTTTGGATGCATAACGGTATGCTGAATGTTGACGGCTCCAAGATGTCCAAGTCCAAGGGCAACTTCTTTATGGTACGTGACCTCTCCGCTGAATACGGCTACGAGCCTATCCGCTTTATGCTGCTGTCTGTACATTACAGAAGCCAGCTCAACTACACTATCGAGGTTATCGAAAGCTGCAAGGCGGCTCTCCAACGTATGTACAACTGCCGTGATAATATGGTACGTTCTCTTGAAACAGCTAATGAAGGCTCAGCAAGTGAAAATACTCTCGCAGATATCAAGGCTGCCCGTGAGGAGTTCATCAGAGTTATGGACGATGATTTCAATACCGCTGACGGTATCTCCGTAGTATTTGAGCTTGTAAGAAAGATAAACTCCGCTATTGCGGCAGGAAATGCAACAAAAGGCGATATAAAAGCATATCAGGACGAGTTTAATGCATTGACAAATGTACTCGGATTGCTGTATAATAATAAAGATGAGGAGATCCCCGCAGAGATCACTGAGCTTATCGAACAGCGTAAGGCAGCAAGAAAGGCTAAGGACTTCGCTCTTGCGGACTCTATCCGTGATAAGATAACAGCTATGGGCTATATCGTAGAGGAAACCCGTCAGGGTACTGTTGTAAAAAAGGCATAAGTTCCCTGTTTCCTAAAAGAAAGGACGCAAAAACTTGAAGAAATTACTCGCAGCGATGTGTGCTGCAATTACACTTACAATGACAGGCTGTTCTTTCGGCGGTGCTCAGACATACAACGTTATGAACCAGTACAACTTCGCCGAAATGACCCTTGTCCAGCTTGAACCGCCAAAAGACGGTGATATGATAGTTATTTTTGATACCTCTATGGGCGAGATACGTGCAGTGCTTTACCCCGAATACGCTCCGAATTATGTTGCGGCCTTTACCGAAAAGGTAAAATCAGGCTACTATGATAATCTTGATGTGTACGGAATTATGGACGATATCTACTTCCTTTCGGGTGCAAAGCAGAATGATGATCAAGCATATATCGGCAGACAAAACGATGATGAGCTTATTGCAAACGAATGCAATGTAAACCTTTGGCCGTTCAAGGGAGCGTTGGTAGCTTTCTCTGAAAAGCCCGGATACAGCGACTCACGATATTTCATCGTAAATACCGACAGCGAATCTATGACTGAGGACGGAATCAACAGTCTTAAAGACTCTGTTGCCAAGCGTGAAAACGAAACCGAGAGGAACAACCTGCTCAACCTTTTCGACAAGTTCTATGAGGTTGGCGGTGCTTTCGGAGCCTCGGGAACATATCCTGTTTTCGG
>JAZUSC010000028.1:0-23127 GCA_045606505.1 Oscillospiraceae bacterium | reverse complement strand
CTGGATCCAACTCCTTGGCTCACAGAACGACATGGCTACGATCCGACTTGCACAACTGTGCGAGTTGGCGGCATCGCCGCCAGCGAGTGCGGGCAGTGCGGATGTTTCGGCGGAAAAGTCCCAACGGGACTTTTTCGACGGTCTCAGAGGAGAGTTTTTGCTCTCCTCTTTTGCTGTTATTTTATAAATTCAAAGTCGATAAAGCCGCCGTTGACGTTTACGTTTACGCACTTTACACGCACCTTATCACCTACGGTGAATACGCTGCCGTCAGCCGCACCCACAAGCTTTACGCCGTGCTCTACCTCGTAGTCGCCGAGGGGGAGTGCCGCAACGGATACCATACCCTCAACGGTATTGGGAAGCTCCACATAGACGCCGCCTGCACTTACGCCCGATATGATACCGTCGTATTCCTCACCGATATGCCCTTTCATATACTCCGCCATATAGAATTCCTCGCACTCACGCTCACAGCGTACAGCGGCAAGTTCGGTGTTAGAGGCTTGAAGTGACGCACTCTGGGCGAATGCCATATACTTCTTGCAGAGCTTTTCGTGTTCAAGCTTATACACATAATCGGTAAGGATACGGTGTATAGCAAGGTCGGAATATCTTCTGATAGGGGAGGTGAAGTGGGAATATTCGGGCATTACAAGACCGTAGTGACCAAGCGGCTCTTCGCTGTACTTTGCTTTCATCATAGTGCGAAGAACTATCTTGTTTATCACGGAATATTTGTCGCTGTCACGGTTGTTCTTGATGATAGCGGCAAGGTCTGCGGCGGTTGAACGCTCTCCTATACCCTCGGGAGCAATGCCTATCGCTGTCAGTGTTTCGTTGAGCTGAATGAGTTTTTCTGACGGCGGAGCTTCGTGTATACGGTAGACGAAGGGTATCTTCTCCTTCATTGCGAGGGCGGCGGCGGAGTTGTTTGCTATCAGCATAAATTCCTCGATTATCTTCTCGGAAACTCCACGCTCACGGGGCTTTACGTCAATACAGATACCCTCGCTGTCGGTGATTATTTTGCTTTCCACAGTGTCGATCTCGGGAGCACCTCTGTTCTCCCTGTTCTTTTCAAGGATAGCGGCAAGTTCCTGCATAATGGGAAGCTTGTCGATAACTGCGGCGTATTTTGCCTTTATCTCCTCGTCTGCGTCGCCGCCGAGTATCTTATTCACCTCCGCATAAACGCCCTTTACACGGCTGCGGATAACGGATTTCTCAAAGCGGTAGCTCATAAGCTTTCCCTGAAAGCTTACCTCCATAAGGCAGGAGAATGCAAGTCTGTCCACCTGCGGATTAAGTGAGCAGATACCGTTTGAAAGCTCCTTAGGGAGCATAGGCACTACCCTGTCTGCGTAGTAGATAGACGTACCCCTTGCATAAGCCTCCTCGTCAAGCTTTGAGCCTTTCTTTACATAGTGGGAAACGTCTGCAATATGAACGCCAAGCTTGTAGCACTTGTCTGTTTTTGTGATGCTTATTGCGTCGTCGATATCCTTTGTATCAGCACCGTCAATGGTGAATATCGCCTCTCCTCTGAGGTCAAGACGGCGGTCTACTTCGTCCTCGTCAGGCTCGTCTATGTTGTATTTTGACGCTTCAAACAATACCTCGTCGGGGAATACGGTGTGCAGTCCGTTTGCGAGCATATAAGCCTCTGCACCCGACTTTGCATTTTCACACGAGCCAAAGCCGCTGACGATAGTTACGGTATGGTCGAAGTGACGCTCGCCCCTCTTTTTAATGGAGAATACTACCTTGTCGCCAACGTGCAGAAGGTTTTTGCCTGTCTTTGCGATAGCGAGAGGCTCGTCGCAAAGCTTGTCGGGCATTACCATAAGCTTGTTGCCCTGCGGCACGATAACACCTGTGAGAAGTCTGTCGCTGTAACCGAGTATTCCCACCACCACAGCAACAGGGGAGCGGTTGTAATCGTCTGCGTCGGCTATCTTTTTAGCAAGTACCCTGTCGCCGGGAATAGCACCCATCATATCTCTGCCACGGACGAAGTATTCTAGCGGCACTTCCTCCGCTGTCATAAAGCCCGATTTCGGGGTTACACGTGTTATCTCTGCGGCAAAATACATCTGCGGATTTTTGAGCCATATCTTGTCCTTTTTAATTGTGATATCGCCGAAGCGTTTCATTTCTTTCAGCATTGAGTCCAGCTTTTTCATACCCTTTTTGGTAATGCCCAGCTGTGCGGCTATCTGCTTTTCAGTAAGTCCCTTTTCTCCCACGGAATACAGTGCGGAGATGATTTCAAGCTTTTGTCTGTTCATAATATCATTCCTTTCTGTCTGATATCTGTTTTCTTATCTTACCCATTTACAGCTTCATTTAACAAAAAAGGGCAAGTCTTGACTTGCCCTGTGTTTTATTCGGATACTGTGTTGACAGCAGCGGAAGATGTGCTTTCTGTTGCCGCACTGTCAACAGAGGAGCTACTGTCACTTGTTGACGCTGTGCTGTCAGTGGAAACTGTTGAAGAGCCGTCAGCGTTTATCACTATGCTGCTGCCTGTATCGGAAGTTGTCGTATCCTTAGAGCCGCCGAAATGTACGTTTATTACGTTTACGCCGAGAGCAAGTACGAAGAACAGAACAGCCGCTGTAATGGTAGCCTTGTTCAGTCTTGCCTCCTTGGTCTTGCCCGAATTCTTCTGGAAGAAGTTATCGCTACTTGCACCGCCTATTGCCTGTGACATCTGTGTCTTTGTGTCCTTCATAAGTACAACGATGATGATGAATACACAAGCTACGATCAGAACGATCGCACTGATTATTTCAAAAATTCCCATAATATTATTATCCTCCATATATTTGCGTCCCCAAAAAAGGGTACAAGTCATATCATACCCAAATAGTATACCACAAATGTTTTTAAATTGCAATAGCTTTTTTGCAAAAATTCTTCTGTAAAGCAGTAATATTTCTTATACATAATCAATAGAATTTAATGCTTGTATATGCACGTTAGCCGTAGTTGTTTTTTTACACTAAAAAGAGTAAATGTGTGGTTTATAAATTGTTAAATATTGTCGAAATTAAAGGATTTTAGTTGACAAAAGTGTAAACCTATGCTATAATGTGGCTAATGTGCAGAAACGCACACAACTAATATTTATTTTTTTGGAGGTTTGGTTATGAACAAGAAGACTCTTGCAACAGCAGGTCTTATCTGTGCTTGTGCAGCTATCCTGTTTACAATTCTCGGTATGATCCTTTACTTCTTCGCATTCATCGCTCCCCTTTGCTCTATCGCTGGTATAGTTCTCGGTGCTATGGGTATGAAGAAGGAAGACGGCTCTACAAACGGTATGGGCGTTGCAGCTCTCATCATCGGTATCGTATTCCTCGTTATCGATATCCCTGTATTCATCTGCGGCGTTTGTGCTTGTCAGGTTGCTTGTGCACTTGCAGAGGCTGGTAACAGCATCAACGATCTCGCTAATGCACTCGGCGATCTCGAAGCTTGGTACTAATATCTTAATATTAAGTACATAATATCGCATTTGGTTTTAACCCTGCCCCACAAGGGCGGGGTTAATTTATTTAAAGGGATTTTAAAGGTGGTCTTATGTTCCCCGGTTTCTACATTGCGGATAAATTCATCAACAGTTATGCTATCGTGTCGCTTGTCGGTGCGTTTATTGCTGTGCCGTTTACGTTTCATTACTACAAAAAGAAATGCAAGGCGACAGCAGATGTCATACTGATGTATCTTATCGCCGCTATCGGCGTTTTTCTCGGTATGCATATCCTTTACGGAATTACTAATATACCGTACTTCGGCTATCTGTTCAAGGCTGAGAGCTTTTTGGAGTTCATTCAGATGCTGGGTATACTTTTTGGCGGCTCTGTCTTTTACGGCGGACTTTTCGGCGGTATTGCGGCAGGTTGGATATACATCAAAAAAACCAAAATGGATCCGTCGCTCACGTCCGATTGTGCAGCTCCCGCAGTGGCACTTTTCCACGGATTCGGCAGGATAGGCTGTTTTCTCGGCGGCTGCTGCTACGGTGTGGAGAGTGAGCACGGCTTTGTTTTTACCGATGCACTTATCGAGTCCGCAAACGGCGTTCCGAGAGTTCCCGTACAGCTTTACGAGGCGGCGTTTGAGTTCGTTCTGTTCTTTGTTCTGTGGTATTTCCTTGCAAAGGGCAGATTTCAGGGCAGACTTTTCTGCCTGTATCTCACGATATATCCCGTGGGAAGATTTATTCTTGAATTCTGGCGTGGCGACGAGTACCGAGGCTTTTTGTTCGGGCTTTCGACATCGCAGATAATAAGCATTATTCTGTTTGTGATAGCGGCTGGTCTGTTTATATTCTCTCCCCGTAAAAAGGCGGAGGAACAGGACGACACCGTGCAGACGGAAGAAAAGGAGAGCGTACAATGACATTTGCAAAAAGGATACTTGCAGGCTTTGCGGCGGCGGTTATGCTGATGACCGCAGGCTGTGGGGGAAACACCGCAAGTGAAAGCACAGGGGAGAGCGTCCCCGCAGAAACATCAACAACGGAGAGTGAAACAACAATGGAGAGGACTATCACACCAAACAGCGATAATGTAAAGCTTATCGGACGTACCGCAGAGGATAACGGCATACTGTGGCTTGCTCTTTCCGCAAGTGGAATAGAGTTCACATTTACAGGCACAAAGGCGTCGGTAACTATCGTAGGCGACAATATGGTAACCGCAGGCAAAGATAAACAGGCTCGTTTTGCTGTGTATGTTGACGGAGAAAAGACCCTCGATACACAGGTAGACACAGCGGAAAAGACCTACGACATTTTTTCTTCCGATACAGAAAAGGAAACTACCGTAAAGATACTCAAACTGTCCGAGGCGGCTGAGTCTATCTTCGGTATCAGTGCTATAAACGTAACAGGCACAGAGATAAAGCCCACTCCCGAAAAGGAGCTTAAAATCGAGTTCATCGGCGACTCTATCACCTGTGGCTACGGCGTAGACGACGAGGTAAAGGAGAACCACTTCTCCACCTCCACAGAGGACGCCACAAGGGCATTCGCATACAAGACAGCAGTGGCTCTTGACGCTGATTACAGCCTTGTTTCTTACAGCGGCCACGGAATAATCTCCGGCTACTCCTCTGACGATAAAAAGGTAACATCACAGCTCGTTCCCTCTGTATACGAGAAGTTCGCAAAGAGCTACGGCTCAGGTGCAAACGGCTTTGTTCCCTCTCTCGAAGACTGGGATTTCAGCAGATTTGTTCCCGATTACATCGTTATCAACCTCGGCACTAACGACGACTCCTACACAAAGAACAAGGAGGACAGAGTTGCCGAATACGTTGAGAAATACGTAAAGTTCCTTAAAAAGGTACGTGAGAACAATCCTGACGCTCACATCATCTGTGCTTTGGGCGTAATGGGCGACAGACTCTACAAGAACGGTGTTGAAAAGGCAGTTGAGCAGTACACCACTGAAACAGGTGATACAAATGTATCAGCATTCCACTTCAAGCCGCAGGACGGCTCAACAGGTTATGCGGCTGACTGGCACCCCACAGAGGCTACCCACGAGATAGCGGCGGCTGACCTTACAGCGGAGATACAGCGTCTTATGGCTGAGTAATTTCTGCACAATTCTGCAATAATAAGAACGGGCGATTTCGATGATTGCCCGTTCTTTTTTATGCTAAATATACGAACAGGTTTGACAAATACTACAAAGCTTTCGATATTCCTTGACAATTAAATGGGAATTTGGTAAACTTAATATAATATTTACCGAAAGGAATTTTAAATGATGTACGCAACGTTTTGGTCGCTGGTGCCGCCGCTTGTGGCTATCGCACTGGCTCTGATTACTAAGGAGGTTTACAGCTCCCTGTTTGTGGGAATACTTATCGGAGCATTGTTCTTTGCGGGATTTAACGTCGAGACCGCAATGAATCATATGATAAACGACGGCTTTATCAGTGTGCTTTCGGATAAATGGAATGTGGGAATACTGATATTCCTTGTAATACTCGGCACTCTTGTCTGCCTTATGAATAAGGCGGGAGGCTCTGCGGCTTTTGGCTCGTGGGCACAAAAGCATATCAAGAGCCGTGTGGGGGCACAGATAGTCACCGCACTGCTGGGTGTAGTTATCTTTGTTGATGACTATTTCAACTGCCTTACTGTCGGCAGTGTTATGAAGCCCGTAGCTGAAAAGCACAAGATATCAAGCTCTAAGCTCGCATATATCATAGACTCCACTGCGGCTCCCGTGTGTATCATCGCACCCATATCCTCGTGGGCGGCGGCTGTATCGGGATTTGTGGAGGGCGAGGACGGTTTTTCACTGTTTATAAGCTCTATTCCCTATAACTACTATGCACTTCTCACGCTTGTTTTCCTTGCGGGAGTTATCCTGATGAAGGTGGATTTCAAGTCTATGGCACGACAGGAGCGTCTTGTTTTTGAAGGCGACCCCGACGACAACGACGACAGCGGTTCCCTTGGAGAGGTAAGGGGCAAGGGCAAGGTGTTTGACCTTATATTCCCCATAATCGTGCTTATTTCCTGCTGTGTTTTCGGTATGGTGTACACAGGCGGCATTTTCAACGGCGTGAACTTTATTGACGCTTTCGCTAACTGTAATGCATCTCTCGGCCTTGTGATCGGCTCACTTATCGCACTGCTGATTACTATCATCGTGTACCTTTGCAGAAGAGTTATCAGTTTCAGAGATAGTATGCTGTGCATTTCCGAGGGCTTTAAGTCAATGGTGCCTGCTATCCTTATCCTTACCTTTGCGTGGACATTAAAGGCTATGACAGACAGCCTCGGTGCGGGAGAATTCGTTGACGGCGTTGTAAGACAGTACGCAGAGGGCTTACAGGCTATCCTGCCTGCTATCATCTTCGTTATTGCGGCACTTATCGCATTTGCGACAGGTACTTCCTGGGGTACATTCGGTATCCTTATCCCTATCGTGGTGAGCGTATTCAGCTCTATCGACCGCACTATGATGATAATTTCTATCTCTGCTTGTATGGCAGGTTCCGTATGCGGCGATCACTGCTCTCCCATTTCCGATACCACCATTATGGCGTCGGCAGGTGCAAGGTGTAACCACGTGCGGCACGTTACTACACAGATACCTTATGCACTGACCGTTGCAGCGATATCCTTTGTTATGTACATCGTTGCAGGCTTTGTGAAAGACCCTGTTATATGCCTTGTCATAGGACTTGCATTTACGATAGGTATGCTTTTCCTGCTTAAATTTATGATGAACAAAAAGAAAAAGGCGTAATGTTTTGGGCTAAACTGGTGTAATTTATTTCGCAAATAACAAGAAAGAGCGGGGTATTAAGTACCTCGCTCTTTTTATTATTTCAAAATCGAAACAGTTCTTTCTCGTATCTTTCAAGTGCATATTCAAATGCGTCAAGGCTGTCGATATTCGTGCTGCCGTTGTCAAGACGGGTGTCGTGGTGGATATCACGCTCGTCCCATACTGCACTGCGTATTGCCTCGATAAGCTGCGGACATTCCTCGGAAATGTAAAAACGGCCTGCGGCGATCAGTCTGTTGAGCATATTTATTCGTGTGTTTATGGGACGTTTCAGGGCGTTCTTAACATCAAGCCGCACCGCACTGCGAAAGCTTTTTACAAGCAGCTGCTCCGCACTGTCACAGTAGGCGGCACACAGGGTAGGCCGCTGCTCCTTTTCACGGGAGATGTACTCCGCAAAGGCAGAGATAAGGCTCTCCGCACTGCGGTTACGCTTGTCGTAATGTTCCGACAGTACATACACATTCTTAAAGCCTGCGTCAAATCCGACGTGGCAGAATACACTTGCACTCTTGTTTCCGCCGTAGTCCACGCCCACAGCAGAGGTGATGAGCCTGTTATGGGAAAGCCTCCTTGAAAGCTCATCTGTCGTGATGATATTCCGTTCCGAAAAGCCCTCGTATATCCTGCCCTCGGCGGCGACCCACATTCCGAGGATAAAGCGGTCGTAGAATACTCCGCTGAATTCCGATTTAAGTGCTTTCACGTAGTCCATTGCAAGATAGGGGTTATCTTCCAGCGTGAATTTCAGCGAAAGCAATTCGGGCAGCTCCTTGTCGAGGTAATCCCTTTTCAGCCAGTGTCCCGGTGTATCGGGGTTTGTGGTCGCAAACAGCTTTGCGTCGTTTTCCGACAGACGGGACAGCAGCATCGTGAAAAAATCCTCCCCGAAAAGGGAAAGCTCATCGCAGTATGCACCTTTCAGGGTCATACCTCTTATCTTGCCCTCCGCTCCCGAGTTTGCCGCACCTTCAAGGTATACTCTCCGCCCGAAAAGACGTGCTTCCTTTTTTGTAAGGCTGTATGAAAAGCAGCCGCCGAAAAGCTCGGACATAGGCTCTAAAACATTCCTTTTCAGCGTGGTGAGGGTCTTTCCTGCCATAAGGTAGGCTTTCTCCTTAGGTGAGTTTGCCACCCAGAATCCCCACATTATCATTGAGATGTAGGTCTTTCCGCTTCTTACGCTGCCTTCAAATATATTAAGACGTTTAAGACCGCCGTTTTTCAGCAGCGACAGGGCGTATTTCTGTTTCGGGGAGAAGTCACTCATCTCCGCTCACCTCCGAGTATGCCTCGATAAGCTTTGCAAGTCTGTCTGTGCTGTCTGAGGAGGTGTTTTCCTCCACCATTTCAAACACAAGTCGGAACACCTTTGCAAGTTTTTCAAGGTCTTTTTCAGCGAGGGCGGTTATAAGCTCCTCGTCGGTTATTTTTTTGGCGAACATATCGCCGAATTTCATAAAGCTGCGGTTGTGCTTGTCGAAGAATTCCGCAGCGGTCAGTTTCTTTGCCATTTTTTGACCTCCTTTCACCTAATAAGCGTAAGCGAAACGGGGGTGAATTTTTCTGCAAACTATTCTGACAGTTTATTTTTTCGGTGAAGTTTAAAAACTCTTGCAAAAAGTATATTTATATGGTACAATATAAAGTGGCAATTTTTAACCTTGACAAAATTTTATCAACAGCAAACGCTGTGAAAGGAATATACTATGGAAAAAGTTCAGTGGAAGGGCGGTACACTTCTCGCCCCTGTGCCTGCGGTACTGGTATCCTGCGGCACTGTCGAAAAGCCTGCGGCTATCACTATTGCGTGGACGGGAATTATCTGCTCAGACCCCGCAAAGACCTATATCTCTGTAAGACCCAGCCGCAACTCCTACGGCATTATCAAGGAGAGCGGCGAGTTTGTAATAAATATGATGCCCTCCTCCTTTGTAAGACAGGTGGATTACTGCGGTATCAAGTCGGGAAAGCACGAGGATAAGCTCGCTAAGCAGAAGCTTACCGCAGAGGCCTGCAATATCGTTTCCGCACCGCAGATAGCACAGTGTCCTATCTCCCTTGAATGCAAGGTGACGGACATTCTTCCTCAGGGAAGTCACGATATGTTTATTGCGGAGATAGTTTCGGTGAATATCGCAGAGCATCTCATCGACGAAAAGGGTCGTCTTTGTATGGAAAAGGCAGGACTTATGGCATACGCTCACGGCACATATTACGCCCTCGGCAAGAAGATAGGAAGTTTTGGATTTTCCGTAAAGCCCAAGAGAGCTAAAAATCCCCACTACAAAAAGAGAAAGTAAGGTGCGGTATGGTACATATCGGCAACGAATGGGACACACTCCTTGCGGAGGAGTTTAAAAAGGACTACTATCTCCGTCTGCGTGAATTTCTCAAAGCGGAGTACGGCACAAGGACTATCTATCCGCCTATGAATGATATCTTCAACGCTTTGCGTTACACCTCATACAGTGACGTCAAGGCGGTCATTCTGGGACAGGACCCCTATCACGGTGCGGGACAGGCACACGGACTATGTTTCTCCGTTAAAAAGGGAGTACAGCCGCCGCCCTCATTGGTGAATATCTTCAAGGAGCTTAACGCTGACCTCGGAATTACTCCGCCAAATCACGGAGAGCTTACGCAGTGGGCGAAGAGCGGCGTACTGCTTATGAACACCGCCCTCACCGTAAGAGAGGGACAGGCAAACAGCCACCGTGGACAGGGCTGGGAGATACTCACCGACCGTGTTATAGAGCTGTTAAACCAGCGTGAAACTCCGATAGTTTTCATTCTGTGGGGCGGAAACGCACGGGCAAAGACAAAGCTTATCACAAACCCCAAGCACCTTGTGTTACAGTGTGCTCACCCAAGTCCGCTGTCTGCGTATAACGGATTTTTCGGGTGCAGACATTTCTCGAAAGCAAATGAATTTCTCGGAAGAAACGGTATTTCGCCCATTGATTGGAGAATAGAATGAAGTCAAGAGATAATTATTTTGCAGGTATTGTCGCAGTGGTACTCTTCCTTGCGGTGGTGTGGTACTGCGTATTTCTGTATGAGCAGGCAAAACCCGATCTTGAAACGCTCACGGTGGACGGGATATCCGTTGACCTTTCGGACGGCACGGAGGCTCTCGGAAAGGCTCTCGGCGACCGTTTTGAGCTTATCACGGAGGACGAGCAGCTTTACGAAACCACCGCAAAGTTACTTGCCACAAGCGTATTTGAGAGCGAATATCTCACCGCCTGTATGTATTTAGTGAACGACTATGAAAGCACTCTGCTCTTTGACGGCAGCTGTGCGGCTATGAGCTACGAGGAATACTGCAAGGCTTACGAGGGTATCTGCCGTACCTACGATATGGCTGCTGAAAAGTGCCTTGAAGTGGTACAGCTTGACGGAAAGATACTTACCCCCAAGGAGATAGAAAAGGGTATGAGGGAGTTTGACGAAACGCTCTCTCCCGAAAACTTCTCCGATGTACACAGCTATGTAATAGACAGCTTAGGCGACACCACGGAGGAATTCGTGCTGCTGCAATGCTGGTTCAGGGACGGGGAGTGTTATCAATGCTCGGTGCAGTATTTCTACTCCCCGATAGAGGAGGACTTTATATGAAAGGACTTATCCCGGTGTGCTTAGCCGTAGTTACAGCGGCAACGCTTACCGCCTGTTCCGACAGTGACGAGCAGATAAGCTGGTGCGACAAGGGTCTGCAATACATCAGTGTTGACGGCACTGCGATAGACCTCACAGAAGGGACTGAGGCGGTTGAAACGGCTCTGGGAGAGCGGTTTGCGGTGCTGTACGAGGATAGTTTGAATGAAAATGTGATGCTCACTGCGTTCGTATTCGATAGCGATCACATCACATACGGCAGTAAAGCTGAATATGCTGAGCCCACAGAGCATATAAAACTGTTCAAAGGTATGCCGTCTAATATGACGGCTGATGAATTCTGCAATGCCTACGAGGGTCTGTACTATGATTCGTACAGCGTTGAAAACAACAAAAAAGTCCCTGTCTATGAGATGGTTCAGGTGAACGACAGGGTAATTACTGTTGCAGAGCTGAACGAATTGCAAAGTGGGACTCTTAGGGATAGATTCGGTAATGGCACAGCAGATGATGTGGTGGTGATATTTCAGTGCAGATTTGATGAGCAAAAATGTATCTCATACTCACTGGAAGTAAGCAAAGGTCCTTATCCCGAAACAGAATACTAAAAACTATTTTTACAAAAGCAAAGATCAAACAGGAGATAACAAATGACTTTTGAAAAAGTACTTAAAATAATAGACGACGCAGTGTGGGGAATACCGCTTATCGTACTTATCCTCGCCTGCGGAATATGGCTTACAGTCCGCACGAGGGGATTGCAGGTGCGTCATCTCGGAAAGGCACTGAAATATATGGTGAAGAATGAGGAGGGCGGCGACGGTGACGTTTCAAGCTTCGGAGCGTTGTGTACCGCACTTTCCGCAACCATAGGCACGGGAAACATCGTGGGTGTCGCTACCGCTATCACGATAGGAGGCCCCGGTGCTTTATTCTGGATGGAGGTCGCCGCATTCTTCGGTATGGCGACAAAGTACGCAGAGGGACTTCTTGCAATAAAATACCGTGTCACCGACGAGAGCGGAGCAAAGCTTGGCGGCCCTTTCTACTATATTGAAAACGGTATGGGCAAAAAGTGGAAGTGGATGGCGAAGGTCTTTGCGGCGCTTGGCATGTGCGTGGGACTTCTCGGTATCGGTACATTCACACAGATAAACGGTATCACATCAGCGGCAAACAACTTCTTTGATCCTGCAAATGCGAATACAGTAAACCTTTTCGGCACAGACTATACGCTAACCACTATAATTACAGGTGCGATAGTGACGATATGTGCGGCACTTGTTATCATCGGCGGTATCAAGAGGATATCCTCTATCGCCCAGATAGTCGTACCCTTTATGGCTATCATCTATGTACTTGCTGTTATCGTAATACTTATATGCAATGTCACAAAGATACCTGCGGCTGTTGCGGAGATAGTGACAAGTGCATTCAGCTTTGAGATTAACGAGGTCGCAGGCGGTGTTGTAGGTATCCTTATCGCTATGAAGAGCGGTATCTCTCGTGGTATCTTCTCTAACGAGGCGGGACTTGGCTCTGCACCTATCGCAGCGGCAGCGGCAAAGACAAACGACCCTGTTCGTCAGGGACTTGTTACAATGACAGGCACATTTGTTGATACTATCATCATCTGCACTATGACAGGTCTTGCTGTGGTTATCGGCGGCGGCTGGCGTCCTGAGCTTGGTCTTGAAGGCGTTGCAGTAACTACCTACTCATTCCAGAATTGCCTTAGCTTTCTGCCGTCACAGGTGCCTGCATTCGTGCTTATGGTGTGCCTTGTGTTCTTTGCGTTTACAACTATCCTCGGCTGGAATTACTACTCCGAAAGATGTCTTGCGTACCTTGTTAATGGCAAGGCTGTTGCAACAAAGATATTCCGCTGGGTGTATATCCTTGCGGTGGCTGTCGGCCCGTATATGACGGTTTCCGCCGTGTGGACTATCGCAGATATCTTCAACGGACTTATGGCTATCCCGAATATAGTCGCACTACTTGCGTTGTCGGGAGTAGTAGCAAAGGAAACAGAGGAGTTCAACAAGCGTACCAAAGAAAAGAAAGCTGTAAAACAGACGGCTTGATGATTCGTTACATTGTGACAGGACTTGCATTTGCACGTTTTCATCTGCTTTCGTACAAAATTGTCTGAAATTATTCCTTGCAATGATGTATAATTAACTTGTAATGAAAAACATCAATGGAGGAAAGTATTATGTTGAATGCAAATGAACTGGCAAAGATCCTTATGGACTATCTTGTGGAGGGTATCGTACCCACAGACATAAGCGAGCTTAGTAAGGTCCTTTCTGACCTTGGTATAGGGGACGCCGCTCCCGCAGTCTACAAGGGCGGTTATGTTATGGAGTATTACTCGGGCTCGGTACTTATGAAGCGTACTCATAAGATAAAGGAGAGCGAGATGCTTGAACTCTCCGAAAAGTACACAAGCGGCAATGTGCCTGAAAAGGGTCTTAAAGGCTACTTTGACCACATTGTCACGGAAGAAGTAAACCAGGCTATGTACGAGGGTTTTATGACACAGAGGTATCTTAACCAACGTAGACGATAAGCCGTTGTACAGCCCTGAATATTAAGGAGGAAAACAAAATGCCATTCATCAACATCAAGTATTCTGCGGAGATCACCGCAGAGCAGGAGGACACCATTAAGAAAACACTCGGAAAGGCTATCGAGATACTCGGCAAGACCGAGGACTGGCTTATGGTGGGTTTTGAGCAGAACTGCTCTCTCTATTTCAGAGGTGAGAAGAGCGAGAAGATCGCTTTTGTAGAGGTGAGCCTTCTCGGAGATGCGAAGCTAGGGTTTTATACCTTGTTCAACAAGGAGGTAAGCCTTATCCTCGAAAATGTGCTTGGAGTACCCGCAAACGAGATATATGTGAAGTATTCCCCCGTTAAGTGCTGGGGCTTGGGACAGAACATATTATCCGTAGAATAGTAAGTGGCATTATATAGCAGAGTGGCGAACGATGTTCGCCACTTTGTTTTTTGACGGGCAATGCCTGTTTTTTGTTTTTTGGGATAATTCTCACTTGTGCTTAAACTGTAATTTATTTCATTTTTAACATTTTGCTTTCCAAATTTTATCACAGTTTATTCATAAAACCGTGGTAACCTTATAAGCGGCAAAAACGATTTTCGGAATGGAGGTGAACAGATGAAATTCCGACACGAGTACAAGCACGAGATATCTTACAGCGACCTGCTGACGATACGGGCAAGGCTCTCGGCGGCGGCAATGCCCGACCCTTACGCAAAGGAAGGGAAGTATGAGATACGCAGTCTGTACTTCGATAATCTGTATGACAAGGCACTGCTTGAAAAGATAAACGGAGTGAATTGCCGTGAGAAATTCCGCATACGGCTGTATAACGGCGACAGCTCTCTTATAAAGCTTGAAAAGAAATCAAAGATAAACGGTCTTTGCAGTAAGGAGAGCGTGACCCTCACGCCCGAGGAGGCACAGGCTTTTGCAGACGGCGACATCGACCGTTTCGGGAATGACAGCAGACCCCTTGTCTGCGAGCTTTACAGCAAGATGAGGTCACAGGGACTTATGCCACGCACGGTGGTGGACTACACCCGTGAGCCGTTTATATTCCCTGCGGGAAACGTAAGGGTGACTATCGACTACGGTCTAAGGACAGGGCTTAACGTAACGGAGCTATTAGACCCGAATATGCCCACAGTCCCTGCTCCGAATTCCCCCATAATACTGGAAGTGAAGTGGGACGAATTTCTGCCCACGGTCATAAGGGATATCGTACAGCTTAACGGCACACGCTCAGCGGCATTCTCAAAATACGCTGCGTGCAGAATGTACGGGTAACATCTCAATGAGGATTTAGGAGCGAGGAATGAGGAGTGAATGTGTCGTCTGACGACATATCTCAAATTTGTTATTATGCACTTCCAATCGATACATAAAATATTTAGGAGAATAATATGAACTTCAACGACATCTTTAAATCGAGCTTTCTTGAAAATATCAGCAGTGTAAACCTGCTGGATATGGTAATTGCCCTTGTCCTTGCATTCGGTATAGGACTTTTCATCTTCCTTGTTTACAAAAAGACCTACAACGGCGTTATGTACTCCGCAAGTTTCGGAGTGTCCCTCCTTGCTATGACTATGATAACCACTGTCGTTATCCTTGCGGTGACTTCAAATGTTGTGCTGTCACTCGGTATGGTGGGTGCGTTGTCTATCGTCCGTTTCCGCACGGCGATAAAAGAGCCGCTGGATATCTGCTTTTTATTCTGGTCTATCGGTGCGGGCATAGTCCTTGCGGCAGGAATGATACCTCTCGCTGTTGCAGGCAGTGCGGTCATCGGTATCGTACTTCTTGTATTTGTGAATAAGAAGTCCCACCTGCACCCCTACATCGTAGTTATCCGCTGCGACGACCACGAAAGCGAAACAGCCGCAAAGGATTTCCTTGCAAAGAACGTGCAGAAGTGCATCGTAAAGAGCAAGACCGCACAAAAGGGGTTTATCGAGCTTAATATGGAGATACGTATGAAGGACGACAACACTGACTTTATCAATAAACTCTCTGATATGAGCGGCGTACAGAGTGCGGTGCTTGTAAGCTACAACGGCGACTATATGTCCTAAAAGGCGAGTGATAATTTATGTCAACACACAAGCATTTTGATAAGATATGCTGTATCATTCTGGCGGTGATACTGCTGATAACGGTGGTATTCATAAACGGAGAGGCCATCGGCATACAGGCGGCTTCCCGTGTTATGGGGTATGAGAACAAGCTTTTCGACTACACCGCCGTACACAGCATCGACCTTACCGTTGACGGCTGGGAGGAATTCCTTGAAACCTGCACGAATGAGGAATACATCGAATGCTCCGCAGTGATAGACGGAGAGATATACAAAAATATCGCTATCCGTGCAAAGGGAAATACTTCGCTTTCGTCCGTAAAGAGCTACGGCAACGACCGTTACAGCTTTAAAGTGGAATTCGACCACTACGACAGCAGTATGACCTACCACGGACTTGACAAGCTGTGCCTTAACAACATCATACAGGACAACACTTATATGAAGGATTTCCTTGTGTATCAGATGATGAGGAAATTCGGTGCGGCTTCTCCGCTGTGCAGTTTTGCATACATCACCGTAAACGGCGAGGACTGGGGCTTGTACCTTGCGGTAGAGGCAGTGGAGAACAGCTTTTTACAGCGTAATTACGGTGCAGACTATGGTGAACTTTACAAGCCCGACAGTATGAGCTTCGGCGGTGGTCGTGGCAACGGTAAGGACTTCGATATGGAGGGATTTTTTGATGAGAATTTCTCCGATGATGAGAACGCTGATATCTCAGAGATAGTAGGAAGTCTGCCCGAGGAGATACAACAGCAGATACCCGACGACTTCGCTCACGGCGGATCCGGCGGCGGTATGGGTGGTTTCGGCGGAATGCCTGAAAACGGCACAGGTGGATTTGACCCGTCACAGTTTGGTGGAATGGGCGGAATGACACCTCCCACTATGGGTGGAGATACCGACAGTGGCACAGGCGAATTTGACCCGTCACAATTCGGCGGAATGGGCGGAATGACACCTCCAACTATGGGCGGAAATACCGACAGTGGCACAGGCGAATTTGACCCGTCGCAATTCGGCGGAATGACATCTCCAACTATGGGCGGAAATACCGACAGTGGTACAGGTGGATTTGACCCGTCACAGTTCGGCGGAATGGGCGGAATGACACCTCCCGAAATGAACGGCAATACCGAAAACGGCACTATACCTGAAATGCCCACGGAAAACGGCGGAGAGAATACCCGACCAAACGGCAACAGGGGAGAAATAGGCGGCGGTATGGGTAACGACAGAAACGGCAGAGGTATGGGTTCGACCGATGTGAAGTTACAGTACACCGACGACGACCCCACAAGCTACGAAAACATATTCAACAATGCAAAGACCGATATTTCCGACAGTGACAAGGCACGGCTTATCTCGGCACTGAAAAAGCTGTCTGAGGGCGATACCTCCGCAGTTGAGATAGAGGACGTTATCCGCTATTTCGTGGTGCATATCTTCTCCTGCAACGGCGACAGCTACACGGGAAATATGATACACAACTATTACCTTTACGAAGAGGACGGTGTGATGTCGATGCTTCCGTGGGACTATAACCTTGCATTCGGCGGCTTTGACGGAAACAATGCAAATTCATCTGTGAATTCTCCCATAGATACCCCCGTTTCGGGTACTATCGGCGAGGACAGACCTATGGTAAGCTGGATATTTTCCGATGAGGAGTATACCGAGCAATATCACGAGCTTTTCGGTCAGTTCATAAGTGAACTATTCGACACGGGCTGGGTGACAGAGCTTATCGACAGCACAGCCGAGCTTATTGCTCCCTATGTCGAGAAAGACCCCACAAAATTCTGCACCTACGAGCAGTTTACAAAGGGCGTAGAAACTCTGAAAGAGTTCTGTGTTCTCCGTGCGGAGAGCGTGAGCGGTCAGCTTGACGGCAGTATTCCCTCTACGACAGAGGGGCAGAGCGGCAGTACGGCACTTGTGGACGCATCTTCCGTAAACATCTCGGATATGGGAAGTATGGGCAATATGGGCGGCGACAAGGGCGGCTTTGGCGGAAATATGGGCGGCAGACCCGATCGTGATAATTCTCCGTGGGGAGATAAATCCCTGTCCGACAGCTTTTCAGAAAG
The DNA here is from genome assembly GCA_045606505.1 of Oscillospiraceae bacterium. Taxonomy (GTDB): domain Bacteria; phylum Bacillota; class Clostridia; order Oscillospirales; family Ruminococcaceae; genus CAG-115. The sequence continues at coordinate 5,446 of JAZUSC010000028.1, read as the reverse complement.
ACAGACTATATAACAACAAGACCCGAAACGAATTTAATGTTTCGGGTCTTTTATCATCTTAAAATAAAGGCTGCTCCTGAATTTCAAAAGCAGCCTGTTTTTTATGTGAATGCGTCAAGAATTTCAGCGGCTATTTCGATAATAAGTTCAATGATATCGAAAACAATACCTTCCGATTTTACTTCTTTTATCTTTTTCTTTCTTCCGAACATATCGGTCACCGCACTTTCTTTTTATCACTTTCTCATAGCCATTTTCAGCATATCGCCGAACTTTATTCTGTTGCCGTTGTGGAGAATGATAGCCTCGTACACCTTAGCAACTACGATAGCGATAAGCACCACGAATACAGCAAGGATAAGTATAGCGATGATGACCTCTACCATAGACAGTGTACCCAGCAGCAGTGCGGAGGGCAGTGCAAACGGCGAGGAAACAGGGAAGTAGTAGGAGAATATCTGTACAGGGTTTACTGTTGCTGCACCTGTTTCCATAGAGTCTATATTGAAGATAACGGGGAAGTATGCAAGATATACGCCCACAACTCCGAGGAAGGATAGGGGCTGCATTGCCTGTTGAAGGTCTTCCATTCTGCTTATACTTGCACCTGCGAGAGCGGCGATAAGTGCAAAGAACAGGAAGCCGAGGATAAAGATAACGAAGATAAGCAGGATAGACAGGGGGCTTATTGTACCAAGACTATTTTCGAGAGCCTCAACTATCTCGGCATTCTGACCTGTAAGAGCCTCTGAGCTGTTCATCATATCCATAACCTCTCCGCCGATACCGAAAGGAGCGGAAACAAGGAACGAAACAAATCCCACAAGACCGATAAGGATAAACTGACACAGGGAAACAAGACCCATTGCAAGTACCTTGCCGATAACTACGGCGAGAGGTCTTACAGAGGTGAGCAGCAGCTCCATTACACGGGAGGTCTTTTCGGTAGCGATGGACTGAGCCACTGTCTGACCGTATACGAAGATAAGCATAAACAGTACAAGAGATACAACGATAGGAACAAAGTAGTTGATAGCACTTTCAAAGATGTTCCATTCGTCCGCACCTGCCTCAACTTTTGAGGTGCTTACATATCTCTGTGACGCTGCAAAGCTTTCGGGAGTAACGCCTGCGTTAAGCGTATTACGGTAGGTGACCATACTTGATACAACGCTTGTTGCATAGTCAACAGCCTTGCTTTCGGTTTCGGGAGCGTAGTAGGTCTTTACTGTATAACCGAGGATATTTCCGTCGTTTGTTACAGGGTCGATAAGCACCATTGCTTCACTGCCTGTGCTGCCTGCAAGTTTTTCCTGCATATCGAGGATAGAAAGCTCTGTCTGTGCTACCTTTATACCCGAAGAAGTGATAGCTGTGATGTCCTCGTCGGTAAGCAGTTCTGCGTTGTCGTAGATGTACACTGCATTAGGGGAGGAGGCTTCCATACCGCCGCCCACACCAGAAATAACATCTTCCTCGTCAGCCATAAGTTTTGGAAGTATATTCACGCCTGCGATCAGCAGTGCGGTGATAAGGCAGACTATGATAGTACCCACGATAAAGGACTTTGTTTTTATATGCTGTATAAAGGTAAAACGAAATACCTTCTGCCAACCCTTAGTTTTCATTATCAGCACCTACCTTTTCAATAAATATCTCGTTGAGGGACGGTTCTCTCAGCTCATAACGGATAAGCGGAATACCCTTTTCCATAATGTCCGAAAGCAGAGCGTGTGCCTGTGCCTCGGAGGAAACGTTAAAGCTCTGTCCGTTGGGTGTATCCTCCACAAGGGAGAGTCCCTGCTTAGCGGCAAGGTCTGTGATATCCTGCTCACACTTTACGGTGAGCTTGACTCTGCCGTAGCCCTTCTTTATCTCGTTAAGGTTGCCCTGTAAAACGGTGTTGCCCTTGTTCATAATTACGATGTCGCTGCAAAATTCCTCGATAGTGGGCATTTGGTGGCTGGACATAATTATAAACTTGTTCTTCTTTATCTCCTCACGGATAACAGTCTTGAAAAGCTCTGCGTTTACGGGGTCAAGACCGCTGAGCGGCTCGTCAAGTATAAGTAATTCGGGATTTGGAGCAAGTGCCGCAATAAGCTGTATCTTCTGCTGATTACCCTTTGAGAGCTGCTCCGCACGTTTGTCACGGTAGTCATTAACACCGAGGCGGTCAAACCAGTAGTCGAGAGCCTTTGCTGCGTCGGGCCTTTTCATACCTTTAAGCGAGCAGAAGTAGATGAGCTGGTCCATTATCTTGTACTTAGGATAAAGACCTCTCTCCTCTGCGAGATAGCCGATAGGCTCTTCCGAGGTGAGGAATTTCTTTCCCTGCCAGGTGACCTCGCCCTTATCGCTGCTGAGCATACCGAGGATAATTCGGATAGAGGTGGTCTTTCCTGCACCGTTTGTACCGAGCAAAGCGAAAACGCCGGGCTTTGTTATCTCAAAGCTAAGCTCGTTTACGGCGGTGTACTCGCCGTATTTTTTTACGATACCGTCAACTTTCAGTGACATAATGTAACACCCTTTCATATAATATTCTATGTTAATGTTTTTGCACACTGTTTATGTGTTGTATATACAGTATAATCTGTTTGTGCATTTTTGTCAAGGGGTTTTGTGCAAATTTTTCAAATTTTTTTCGGATAATGTCCTAAAACGGCTCTGTTATGCGAAAAATTCGTGTTGTGAACTTGTGTGGTAGTCGTTTGGGTTAAATGTGCCTGTATGTTTTATAACGTTACCGCACCGCATTATCGTAGGGGCAGGATACCAGACCTAACAAAACCAAAAGCCCGTCCTTTGTAGGGGCGAGCCGTGTTATTATATGATCGCCGCCATACCAGCCGCATAGCCCGTGGAAAAGGCTATCTGCAAATTAAAGCCGCCTGTATATGCGTCACAGTCGATGATCTCTCCCGCAAAGAAAAGACCCTTGCAAAGCTTTGACTCCATTGTTTTCGGGCTTATCTCCTTTACGGATACACCGCCCCTTGTGACGATAGCCTCGTCTATCGGACGGAATTTCGTGATGTGCAGCGTAAGGCATTTCAGCGTTTCCAGTAGTTTTTTACGCTCTGCCTTTGATATCTCGTCAACACGCTTTTCGGGGTCTATGCCCGAAAGCTCCACCACAGGTTGAACGAGCTGCGGAGGGAGAAGTCCCCTTAGGCTGTCACAGAAACGGCTGCCTGCTCTTTCGGCAAAGTCACGGAGTATTCTGCTGTCAAGCTGCTTTTCGGAGAGGGCTGGTTTGAGGTCTATCCTTACAGAGTAACGCTCACGCTCCATTTTGTCGATATGTGCAGAGGCACTTAGCACCGTAGGGCCTGAAATGCCGTAAGCCATAAACATAAGCTCTCCGAAATCCTCGTATATACACTTTTCGCCGTCAAACAGCCGCATTGAGATATTACGCAGGTCAAGTCCTGCCGCCTGTGTCACCCATTTCTCCTTTGTTTCCATAGCGGAGAGGGACGGCACGGGGCTTACTATCGTGTGTCCTGCCTGTTTGGCGAGAGTATATCCGTACCCGTCAGAGCCTGTGCGTGGGTAGGACTTTCCGCCTGTGGCAAGTACCACGGCAGCCGCACGAAGTTCCTTTTTTCTGCCCTTAACGCCAACGCACACGCCGTCCTCTATGATAAGGTCGGTGATATCCTCACGAATTACGTCCACGCCAAGACGTTTCATCTCCCCTGTGAGGGCATTTACGATATCCGCCGCCCTGTCCGACACAGGGAATACACGGTTTCCTCTCTCCGTTTTCAGCGGTATGCCTAAGCTTTCGAAAAAGTCCATAGTATCCGTAGGTGAAAACTGCGAAAACGCACTGTACAAAAACCGTGGATTGCGTGGAATATTTTTCAGTGCGGCGTCCGTGTCGCAGTTGTTGGTGACATTACAGCGACCCTTACCCGTAATGGCGAGTTTTTTTCCTGCTCTGTCATTCTTTTCAGCGACAGCGACAGAAGCTCCCATTCTTGCGGCGGTTATCGCACACATCATTCCTGCCGCACCCGCACCCACTATTATGATATCATACATCTTTCTTGTAGACCTCGCTGCGTTCCCAAAGCTGCTCCAATTTGCCGAAGCTCTTTTCAACGCTGTCACGGTTGCGGTCTGAACAGCCGACGATAAGTGCATTGATAAGGCTCATAGGAGCGACAAGGCTGTCAACAAAGGACACCATATCCGAATAGGCATACAGCGGTACATCAGCATACTGAACGAGCGGAGAGCTTTCGCTGTCGGTTATGGCGATTATCTTTGCTCCACTGCCACTTGCGAATTTACACGCCTCTATCGTGCTGGACGCATAACGTGGGAAACTCATAGCGATAAGCACGTCGTCCTTTCCTATGTGTACCATCTGCTGGTACATCTCGCTTACTCCGACCGCACCGATATGGCTTACATTCCCGAAGATGAGCCTAAGGTAATAATGCATAAAGTTTGCGAGTATTCCCGAACTCATAGCACCCTGTATATAGATGTTCTTTGCACTGCATATTGCGTCCACAGCCCTCTCGAAATCCTCGTTGCAGACGGATTCCATAGTGCGGCGTATCTTGTCGATATCCTGTCCGAGTACGCCTTCAAGCGTTGCCTGGTCACCTATCCTGCTGCGTGTTACGTCCATACGCTGTATAGATGTAAGGCGGTTCTTGATATGATTTTGCAGCGATCTTTGCAGCTGAGGGTAGCCCTCAAATCCGAGCCTGTTCGCAAAGCGTACAACAGTGGATTCGCTGACATTTACGGTATTGCCGAGTTTAAGGGCGGTCATATAAGCCGCCTTTTCGTAGTGTTCAAGGATAAAATTCGCTATATTCTTCTGACCCTTTGAAAAGGAGGGCATAGTATCTGAAATGCGTTGAAGAAGATCGTCTTTCATAGCACAGACCTCGTTTCGATGATAAAGATAAAATGTACTCGTGACAAATATACATATATAATACACCCTTTGCAGGATTTTTGCAAGTGTTTTACCGAAATCTTTCGTATTTTATGGAAAAAATCAGTTCCAAGCTCTTTTTTCGACAGAAAAATGACGGATTTTATGCATAATCACTCCTAAACGGAAGTGATTTCTCACGATAAAAAAATCCGCAAGAAAAAAATTCTAAAAACCCCTTGACAAAATCGTTTGATAGTGGTATAATGATTAAGCGTTGTAAAACGCTTTGTCTTTGCGGGTGTAGTTCAATGGTAGAATCCCAGCCTTCCAAGCTGGTCGCGTGGGTTCGATTCCCATCACCCGCTCCAAGCACGAAAGTGCTGGTGTATAGGTACGCGCCACTAGCTCAGCTGGATAGAGCAACCGCCTTCTAAGCGGTAGGTCAGAGGTTCGAATCCTCTGTGGCGTGCCATATACGGTGGGTATGGCTTAGTTGGTTAAAGCGTCGGATTGTGGTCCCGAAGATCGTGGGTTCGA
>JAZUSC010000027.1:0-12226 GCA_045606505.1 Oscillospiraceae bacterium | reverse complement strand
GAACGACATGGCTACGATCCGACTTGGGGGTGGCCGAGATACCCCTCCTGCTCCAAAGTCGCCATAGTGTTGCGTATGGTTGCCGACGATACGTTGATATCGGGCTTTGCCGCAAGAACCTTTGAACCGACAGGCTCTCCTGTTCTTATATACTCATCAACTATTGCGGCGAGTATTTTCATTGCCCTTGCGTCCACAGCCTACCTGCCTTTCTGAAACCGATCAAACACGTTTAGCACTCTTTCTAAAAGAGTGTTAGCACTCTATCTCTCTGAGTGCTAAATATAATTTATCACGTTTTAAGCAAAATGTCAAGTGTTTTTTGAAAATTTTTTTAATAAAATCTATTTTCTGCGTTTTTCAAGGGATTATTACGGTAAAAAACAAAATCGGCAGAGCGTTTTGCCCTGCCGAATATGTACTTATTCATATTACAGATAGATCTTCTTAGCTCTGTAAAGCACCATAAAGCTGTAATATCTTCTCATATAGAAGTTTGCGAACTGGAATACGATGCCAAACAGCGGAGGAATAAATTCAAGTATAACAATAATAACTATCTGACCTGTGGAAAAAGCGGTAACACCACTTTCAGGGTCATTGCTCTGAATGATCATAAATGTTGTATAGAACACATTTATAAGCTCAGGAACGAATACCCAGAAACGACCTGCATTGTAACCATTGAAAAGGAGCAGACTTGCGATAAGAGATACAAGTATTATCACGAATACGAAAAATCCGCTGAAAATTTCAAGGTTTAAGTTCACGATAGCCACTGCTGTATATATTACAAAATAAGCAATAGCAAGGATACAAGCACGGGTCTTGCCCTTTTCTGCGTCTTTCAGCCACGCTCTATGCTCATTAACCAATTTTGAATCTGCCATAACGAATTAAATCCTTTCTTGAACACGCTATGTAATCGTAAACACGCACACAGCTTATTTAGTCAATGTTCATATAATATTATATAACATATTGATATTACAGTCAACATAGTTTTGTCAAATTCGTTAAAATAAATAAATCAATTCCGAACACTTTGGGGATTTCGCCCATTTATATCAGTCAAGGAATACACGCAAATTCTTGCTTCTTGACGCCTGACGGAGCTTTCTCAGTGCCTTTGCCTCTATCTGACGAATACGCTCACGTGTTACCCTGAACTCTCTTCCCACCTCTTCAAGTGTATGAGCACGGTCACTGCCTATTCCGTAACGGAATTTAAGCACGTCACGTTCACGCTCGGGCAGAGTGTCAAGAGCCTTGTTAAGCTCGTCCTTAAACACAGCCTGCATCGCACTGTCGATAGGTGCGGGAGCGTCCTCATCGGGGATAAAGTCACCAAGATAGCTATCCTCTTCCTCACCGACGGGGGCTTCAAGGGAAACAGGGTCCTGTGCGATACGAACAATCTCACGAACTCGCTCGGGCTGCATATTAAGTTCCTTTGCGACTTCTTCAATGGTAGGCTCGTGGCCGTTCTTATGAAGAAGCAGGTTCTGTGCTTTCTTTACCTTTGTGATAGTTTCCACCATATGCACGGGAATACGGATAGTTCTTGCCTGATCTGCGATTGCCCTTGTAATGGACTGTCTTATCCACCAAGTAGCATAGGTCGAGAACTTGTAGCCCTTTGTATGGTCGAACTTCTCTACCGCTTTTATAAGACCGATATAGCCCTCCTGAATGAGATCAAGGAACGGCATACCTCTGCCAACATAGTGCTTTGCTATACTTACAACAAGACGAAGATTTGCCTCAATAAGTCTGTCACGGGCAGCTTCGTCGCCCGATGTGATCTTTTCAGCAAGTTGTATCTCCTCCTCAGTGGAGAGAAGAGGTATTCTACCGATTTCTTTAAGATGCACCTTTACAGGGTCGTCTACCGCAACACCGTCAGCAGAATAATCGCTGTCGTCCTCTGTGAAGTCAAGTGCATTGGTAAGATCGGTATCAATGTTGTAATCGTCAACGATCTCGATATTATTACTTTCGAAATCGTCATAGAGCTTATTTATCTGATCAACGTCAAAATCAAGCTCTTCGAGTGCGTCTGTAATTTCCTTAGTTGTGAGTTTGCCTGTCTGCTTGCCGTGGTCAAGGAGTTCTGCAAGCACTGTTTTTGAATTGTTAGCCATATCGTGAATTCCTTTCCTTTCAGCAGCACCGCCTATGTACCTCACGGCACGGTACGGCATTGCTTTTTTCGTTTTGGTATGTAGTAATATATGGATATATGGGTTTATTCAAGGAAGTCCTTGAGTTTTCTGCTTCGTGTTGGGTGTCGCAGCTTTCTTAGTGCCTTTGTTTCTATCTGACGGATACGCTCTCTTGTCACCTGAAACTCCTGTCCCACTTCTTCAAGGGTACGCTGTCTGCCGTCGATAAGTCCGAAACGCAGGATAATTACACGCTTTTCCCTTTCGGTAAGGGTGTCCAGCACCTCGCCTAACATCTGACGCAGAACGCTGTTACAAGCCTCGTCTGCGGGTGCAGGAGCGTCCTCATCGGGAATAAAGTCACCAAGGTGACTGTCCTCCTCCTCGCCTATCGGCGTTTCAAGTGAAACAGGATCCTGTGCAATGCGGATTATCTCACGCACTTTGTCGGTGGGCATTCCAAGCTGCTCTGCGATCTCGTCGTCACTTGGCTCACAGCCATTCTCGTGAAGAAGTTGGCTCTGCATCTTCTTTACCTTTGTGATAGTTTCCACCATATGCACGGGGATACGGATAGTTCTTGCCTGATCTGCAATAGCCCTTGTAATGGACTGCCTTATCCACCAGGTAGCATAGGTCGAGAACTTAAATCCCTTTGTATAATCGAACTTGTCCACTGCCTTGATAAGTCCGAGGTTTCCCTCCTGAATAAGGTCGAGGAACTGCATTCCTCTGCGGACATATTTCTTTGCGATACTTACAACAAGTCTGAGGTTCGCCTCGCTGAGACGCTTTTTCGCAGAGGGATCGCCTGTCGCCATACGCTCAGCAAGTTTTATCTCCTCCTCGGTCGTAAGCAACGGTATCCTGCCTATCTCCTTTAAATACAGCTTTACCGAGTCATCAGCCAACATACTGTCGGCGTCGTAGTTTTCATCATACTCATCGTTTTCGGCAAATTCGAGTATGTTGTCGATATCAAGATCAGCTGTATAGTCATCAACTATCTTTATGTTGAGGTTGTCCAGCTCCTCATAAATACCATTTATCTGATCCGCATCAAAGTTCAGTTCTTCAAGAACGTCTGTTATCTCCTTTGTCGTCAGACTTCCTTTCTGCTTTCCCTGTGCCAACAGTTCACGCAGTGCACCTGAATTTGTTGTGTTCTCTGTCATTTGCTTTTTTTCTCCTTTTGCTTTTGTGCGAATGCAAGTAATTCTTCAACAGACATATTACCTGCATTTTGTATCTGTGAATTATCTTTATATTCATTCAGTGTTTCTATATAATCGTTAAGATCCCGCATATCGTGTGAATAATCGGCATATTCGTTCAATATCTCTGTTATTCTGCCCATTTCACTGCTTTCAAATACCTCGTTAAAGCCTGTCATATCAAGCTCATATCCGGAAACTATCTTGTTTTTGATATAATCAAGCACACGGCGGTTGAAATCCGTAACAAATCCGGCAGAAAGCTTTCTTTCGATATATTCCAGCTTATCGGGGTTATTATAAAGAAAGCATATAATTCCACGCTCTGCCTTTTCTTCACGAGGAAGCTTCGCAGACTGCGGATTTATCTTGTCAACATTGCGGGGAGATATCAGATTACGCAGTTCTTCTTTCTCACTTCTCTTTTTTTGACGGTTTATTTCGCCGTTTACCGCAGAACGTACCGTTTCAGCGGGAATACGTGCGGTCTCCGCTGTGCGGGAGATATAGACTTCCCTGTCAAGCGGGTTTTTAATCTGTGCAAGGAATACAACGGCTTTTTTTAGATATACGGAGCGATCCTCGTCCTTGTTTACAAGGTCCAGACCGTTTCCTATCTTTGAAAGCTCGTAATCTATCGCACCGCCTGAGCTGTCTATAAGATGTGCAAAAGCCTCGGCACCGTACTTTTTGATAAATTCGTCAGGGTCTTTTGCACCTGTCATTTTAAGGACCCTCGAATTAACTCCCGCCTCTGTCAGAAGGTTTATTCCCTTTGACGCCGCTTTCTGCCCAGGACCGTCAGAATCGTAGGACAAGATGACCTCGCTTTTATGCATACGTCCTATAAGCCTTGCCTGACTTGCCGTGATAGCTGTACCCAAAGTCGCTACGGCACTGTCAAAGCCTGCCTGATGCATAGCGATAACGTCCATATACCCCTCGCAGAGGATAAAATAATCCGCCTTTGAATTCTTAGCATAGTTCAGTGCAAACAGTGTTTCACGCTTTTGAAAGACAAATGTTTCATCACTGTTGAGATATTTTGCAGGAGCGTCTGCCGCTAAGGCACGTCCTCCGAATGCTATAACATTCCCTCTTGTATCAAAGATAGGGAACATAACACGGTGTCTGAATTTATCATACACCTTATTGTTGTTGCGTACAAGCAACGCTCCATTTATAAGCTCGTCCTCAGTGAAACCCTTGCTCTTCATATAATAATGGAGCTTGTGGTAATCATTAGGGGCGTAGCCTATGCCAAAGCGTTTTATCGTGTGCTGTGTAAGACCTCTGCCTGTGATGTATTCATACCCCTCCCTGCCCTCTTCGGAAAAGAGCATTTCGTGGAAGTATTTACCCGCTGTGCGGTTCATCTCATAAAGACGCTGACGCAGCTTTGCAGAGCCGTCGTCCCTGTCCTCGGGCATAGGCATTCCCGCACGTTGTGCAAGAAACCTCACAGCCTCCATATAATCAAGGTTTTCGATATTTCTTATGAATGTGACCACATCGCCGCCTGCTCCACAACCGAAACAGTAAAAACTCTGTGTATCCGGATAAATGTGACAGGATGCCGTCCTTTCGGAATGGAAAGGACATTTACAGGAAAAGGTGCTTCCTGAACGTTTAAGCTCAACATAGCCCTGCACTACCGAAACTATGTCGTTATTGTCACGCAGTTCACGGAGAAACCCGTCAGGCAGAGCCATAGAAACACTTCCTTTCCGTTTATATCAAAGCTTTTGCGTACCGCCTATCCAACCCTTAGGCAGACATATCTCCTTAAACAGATTAACAGCATAATCATCTGTCATTCCGCTGATGAAATCACCCACCGCAACAGGCAGAGAAAACTTCTCCGCAATATTCCTGTAAAGCTCGGGCATCTTATCGGGATTTTCCGTAAAGAAATCAAACAGAAATTCTATGATATGATTTGCCTTGTCTTTTTCAGCAACGGTAGGCTTAGCACGGTATACCTTTTCAAACATAAATTCTCTAAGCTCATCGTGAGCCTGTTTTACAGTGCTGTCCATACCGATGCTCTCCGCACCGTGCTCTATCAGAGAGCGTACAAGGGTGGATATCCTTTTGCTCTTTGTTCCGCCAAGTATCCTTACAGGGAACTCGGGAAGGTCGCTGTCCTTTATAACACCGCCTCTTATAGCATCCTCGATATCGTGGTTGATATAGGCTATCTTATCGCAGTAACGGACTACCATTCCCTCACGGGTAAACGGCTCAGGCACATTGCCCGATGTAGTATGCCCCACAATACCGTCTATAACCTCGGCGGTAAGATTTAGTCCTCTGCCGTCTTTTTCTAATATCTCCACCACACGCTTTCCCTGAACATTATGGGAAAACCCATTCGGGAGAAGCTTTGCAAGTGCTCTTTCTCCGTCGTGTCCGAATGGTGTATGTCCGAGATCGTGTCCCAAAGCGATAGCCTCGGTAAGATCCTCGTTAAGTCCCAGTGAACAGGCAACTGTACGGGATATCTGACTTACCTCCAACGTATGCGTCAGCCTTGTGCGGTAATGGTCAGAATGTGGTATCAAAAAGACCTGTGTTTTGTGCTTTAAACGTCTGAAAGCATTGCAATGGATTATTCTGTCACGGTCACGCTGGAAATCCGTGCGGAAATCACAGGGAGTTTCAAAAACCGCTCTGCCCCTGCTGTCGGCAGATTTACAGGCATACTCACAAAGAGTACGCTGTTCGTTCTCCATTATCCTTTCACGAGGAAGCACAAGATCACACCCCTATAATAATATCAATCCACTGCGGAAAAACGTTCTTCTCCCCACCATTCGGGGACAAGTTCTGAAAGCTTGATCACTCTGCGGCTGTCATAGTCCATAAGTATCTCGATATCGCCGCTGTCCTTGTCAAGCTGCATCATAAACTCTCGACAGGCACCGCAAGGAGCACCGACCCTTCCGTCGGGCATTACCGCAAGTACCTTATCAATTTTACTCTCGCCGTTGGTTATCATATTCGCCATTGCATTACGCTCGGCACACATTCCAAGACCGGAGCAGGTATCGATACATACGCCTACATAGATATTTCCGCTTTTTGTGAGGACAGCCGCCGCAACGCCGCCGGCATCAAGAAACGGAGATATCATTCTCCCATTCTGCACACGGATTGCCTCGTTATACAGCTTTTCCCAGATGTCCATAAAAACCTCACAAAACAGAGCGAGGGCAAAAAGCCCTCTCCTATACACATATTTAAAGTAAAGCCTGTTATATTATGTACAGGCTGAAATATTAGTATTTTCTCGCCTCAATAATATATACCGACAAAAATCGCATTAAACCTTTTTCAAAATATAAGTTTGTGGATTTTACGCAAAATCATAGTTTAATTTTTGTGAAATTTGCACATCAACATTACCGTTGCATATATCTATAAGCTTTGCACGGAGCGACTCGCTGCTTTCCTCACGGATATACAGAGTTATCCTCACGTTATCAGCAAACTGCTCATCCGTAACCCTTGCATCAAAATCAAGGAACACCTGTGCAAGTCTGCCATATAGTCCGTAGTCCACCGTGACAATATGTTCCTCCGCTGCCGCCATACACTTTATCTGTGCTGCGTCCACAGCGTCCTTTGCACCCTTTGTGTAGGCTCTTACAAGACCTCCCGCACCAAGCATTATTCCACCGAAATATCGTGTGACTACACAGCAAATGTCGGTAAGTCCCTCTTTTCTCAGCACCTCGTATATAGGCACTCCTGCTGTGCCGCCCGGTTCGCCGTCGTCTGAGTGACGTGCAGTGTTATTCTCACGGAGGATATACGCATAGCAGTTATGTGTAGCCTTGCGGTGCATTGAGCGTATCTGCTCGATAAAAGCTATCGCCTGTTCCTCGGTCTGCACGGGACAAAGGTATCCTATGAACTCGCTCTTTTTTTCGATAAATTTCGCCTCGCAGGGACGGGCGATGGTTTTGTATTCCATAAACTACCTCTCTTCCCCCGAAAAACAACGATATCCATAAATAATATATGCCCCGTCATCTTCCTCATAATGGATGTTGTATTTTTTTAACAGTTCAATAAAAACAGATTCAGCACTAATCATCTCGGGCTCTACAAGTGCGCCCCGACTTTTCAGATATCTTGGACGCACTTTTATCCATTCAATAGCAAACGACGCGTCGAAATACTCGCCGTCCAGTGCGTATGCGTAATACCAGTCGCCCGTATAAGACACATCCTGTCGAAGATCATCAACACAGCCATCCTCAAACAGATATTTTACGATAAAAGGCGGTTGAAATGGCATTTCATCAAGCATTGAGCTTCTTAACTCTTTCCATTTTGTAGCATTCATACAGCTGAACAGCTGCTTTTGCCGAACTATCTTTTTTACACTTTCTTTCAGGTCTTCAGCCACCAGTAAACACCGCCTATCCAAAACATCAGAAAACGCAAAAACTCACGCACAATAACCTATGCGTGAGTTTTACACTATACTGCAATCATAAAATCACAATTACTTGCCGATGTTGTAACGCTTCTTAAATCTGTCAACACGACCGCCTGTATCAACAAGCTTCTGCTTACCAGTGAAGAAGGGGTGGCACTTAGAGCAGATTTCTACTCTGATATCACCCTTGGTAGAGCGTGTCTCGATCTCGTTACCGCAAGCACATCTGATTGTTGTTGCTTCGTATGCGGGATGGATTCCTTCTTTCATTCCTGTCACCTCTATTCGTAATAAAAAATTACTCATTACAATTTGTAATTATACCATACTTTTTTTTAAAATGCAATAGGTTTTTTAAATTTTTTCTTAAAAACCAAGAATTTTTGTAAAATCAGAGGAAAGTGCAGTTTGAAGAGCTGTCGCAGCTGCCTTGTCAGCTCCCTTTGTTGTGTAATATACCTTTATCTTAGGCTCTGTACCGGAGGGTCTGATGATAACACTTGCATCATCTTCAAGATAGAACGTGATAACATCGGACTTGGGAAGTGTAATAGCCTCCTCAGCTCCTGTTTCTGCACACTTCTTTACAGAAGAAGCATAGTCAGCAACCGCAAGTACCTTTACACCGCCGATAGTCTTAGGAGCATTTCCACGCAGAGAGGTCATAATCTCCTTCATACGCTGCATACCACTTGCACCCTCGCAAGTGAAGTTTTCAAGCTTGTTGAAATATACGCCGTACTCGTCGTACATTCTCTTTCTTGCCTCAATAAGGGAGATTCCCTTTGTACGGTAGAAAGCAGCCATTTCGCATATAAGCATTGACGCAACAACAGCATCCTTGTCACGGACATAGCCGCCTGCAAGGTAGCCGTAGCTCTCCTCAAAGCCGAAGATGTAACGGTTCTCCTCGCCCTTTTCTTCAAGCCAGCCGATCTGCTCACCGATAAACTTGAAGCCTGTAAGTACCTCACGAAGCTCTACACCGTACTTTGTACAGATAGCCTTTGTGATGTCTGTTGTAACGATAGTCTTAACTGCAACGGGATCCTTGGGCATTGTGCCGAGAGCAAGTCTTTCCTTGCAGATGTATTCAAGAAGAAGTGCACCTACCTCGTTACCTGTGAACAACTCGTAGTGGTCGCCGTCGGGAACTGCAATACCTACACGGTCGCAATCGGGGTCGGTAGCAAGAAGAAGGTCGGGCTTTTCCTTATTACAAAGGTCAAGACCGTACTGTAATGCTTCCTTTATCTCAGGGTTCGGATAGGGGCAGGTGGTGAAGTTTCCGTCGGGGTTTTCCTGTTCGGGAACCACTATAACGTCCTTGATGCCGATCTCTCTGAGAACACGGCGAACAGGCTTGTTACCTGTACCGTTGAGAGGTGTATATACTACTTTGAGTCCGCTGTCAGCAACGAGATCTGTATGAAGACCCTGCTCCTTTACCTTAGCGATGTACTCATCAATAACGCTGTCGCTGATATACTTTACCATACCGTCAGCAACTGCCTTATCGAAATCAACAGACTTTACACCCTCAAAGATGTCGATGTTGTTGATCTTGGAAAGGATAGCCTCAGCCGCTTCAAGTGTAACCTGACAGCCGTCAGAACCGTAAACCTTGTAACCGTTGTACTTAGCGGGATTGTGAGATGCTGTTACCATAACACCTGCACCGCACTTTAATGCTCTTACAGCCCAAGAAAGCATAGGTGTGGGCATAAGCTCTGTGTAGATGTGTACCTCGATACCGTTTGCGGCAAGTACCTCAGCGGTAGCCTTTGCAAAATAATCGGACTTGATACGGCTGTCATAGGAGAGTGCAACTCTCTTTGTAACGCCGCTTGCAAGAATGTACTCAGCAAGGCCCTGTGTAGCTTTTTTAACTGTGTAAACATTCATTCTGTTTGTACCTGCACCGATAACGCCACGCAGACCGCCTGTACCGAATTCAAGATCACGGTAGAAACGGTCGTTCTTAGCCTCCTCGTCAGCCTTTACGCTTTCAAGCTCAGCTTTGAGGTCGGGATCTGCTGTTGCCTTTTCAAGCCACAGGTCGAACATCTTCTGTATATCTGCCATAAGGAAATCCTCCTATAAAATAGTTGAATATATCAATACTTTTAAATTATATCATACCGAAAATCAAATTTCAAGTAGCAGATATTCCAAAATCCAACAAAATTAAAGCCTGTTTATGTATAACAATTACGATAAATCAACACAGGCAAACACAAAACGGCGGGCATTGTAACTCCCGCCGTATTTTTATTCGGTTTCTTCCTCGTCCTCTGCATATTCAAGGATATCACCGGGCTGACATTTCAGCACCTTGCAGATAGCGTTAAGCGTGGAAAAGCGTATCGCACTCACCTTGCCTGTTTTCATCTTGGAGAGGTTCACATTCGCAACGCCGACCCTCTCAGACAGCTCGTTAAGTGACATCTTTCTGTCTGCCATTACCCTGTCAAGTCTTAGTATTATTGCCATATCTTTCCTCCTTACAGGATCTCGTCAGCTTCCTGCTGGAGTTTGCAGCCGTAGTTCATCACATAAGCCATTATACCGAGAAGCAAACCTACAATGCAGCTTCCTACCGCTATGAAAGCATAATAATGACATATATCTGAAAATTTCTCGGAAAAGATATGTGAAACGCTTTGAGCAATAAAGCCAAGAAAACCGCTGCCACCAAGTGCAAATGCCGCCCCCTTGACTTTGTCGGCTATATCATAACGAAACGGGCTTTCTCCGCTCTTTAACTTACGGAATATCACACGCCCAAAATTCAATGCACTTGCCATACCCAAGATCAGTAACACAGTGTTGACAGCAATAACAATAATGTCATTCATTGCGGCACCAATAAAAATGATCACACCAAGCAATATAACTGACAAAGCAGAAAATACACACAGCAGTGCTATGCACATTGCTTCAAAAACCTTGCATATCAGTTTAAAGTTTTGCTTTTCCTGCTCGGATGCTATTTCATTGAGGTCTACTGTTTTACTCATAATCACATCTCCGTTTCAATTTATAGTGTTTCGTCAGCTTCCCGCTGGAGCTTACAGCCGTAGTTGAAGACATATCCAAGCATTATAAGGAATATACCGAACATTCCGTAATTCTCATAATTCATAATATCAAAATAAGAATTTCCGCCTAAAACACTTGTTTCCACAAGTATCTTATATACTATCTTCAATAATACACAAACTATGCTGCACACCGCCAGAGCATATCCCGCACCCTTTATCTTATCCGCAATATCATAACAGAAAGGTGTTTCTCCGCTTTTCAGCTTGTTGAAAGTTTTAACAGCAAAGTTGCTAGCGATCATTATTCCGATAAGCATTATCATATTGATAGCAGCAACCGCAATACTTTCGGGAGAGCTGAAAACTCCATCCTTGCCCGCAACCCCTGCCAGAAACATAATAAGCATTATTATAAGAGCCATTCCTGCAAACAAACCCAAGAAAAGAAGCACTATTGAATATGCCTCGCCCATCTTACAAACAGTTAAAAAATTTTTCTTCTCCTTTTCAAGAGCCTTTTCGTTCAAGTCGACAGTCTTAGCCATAATAAACCTCCAAAAATCAAAAATGTTTTAATGATACAATAAGCTTATCTTGGTTAGATTATAGCACACGCTTTTATGTTTGTCAATAGTTTTTTAATGTTTTTCGTTAAATTTTATAATTTTTTCGTAAATTCACATTTTCCATCGCAGCGAATATAATGCATTACAGAGGTGATGAAATGGACGAATATGGATTGGTATTTTGTGGAGGCGGCGGAAGAGGTGCTTATCAGATAGGCGTGTGGCAGGCACTGGAAAGACTGGGACTCAGACGACATATAACGGCTGTTTCGGGCTGTTCAGTGGGAGCTTTAAACGCCGCATTATTCAGCTCGGTAAGTGTCAGCCGTGCCGCCGATATATGGCGTAGCATACGCCGTGAGGACATAGCCGACCCCTCCGACGCTATTGAAAGAGTTCTCGGCACAGTGATAGGCTTTGCTCTTTCAGACGACAAAAAAATAACCGCCGAAAAGACAGGAGCTCTTGTGAAATCGGGACTTTTCTCCCGTGATGGAATGATATCCATTATACATAGCAACGGAATAGACCGTGCGGTATGCTCTGCAAGATTTCCCGTGTTTGCCTGCTGTCACAACTCAACGCTTGGAAAAGCGGAATATTTCGATATGCGTGCGTTTTCTCCCGATAAGATAACAAAGATACTCGTGGCAAGTTCAGCTATCCCCGCCGCATTCCCGATAGAAAACATTGACGGTTACAGCTACCGTGACGGCGGTCTTTCCGACAACATACCCGTAAAGCCGCTGTACGACACAGGCTATCGCCGATTTATCATATCGTATCT
>JAZUSC010000026.1:0-211939 GCA_045606505.1 Oscillospiraceae bacterium | reverse complement strand
ATGATACCGATGTGATTTACCTCATCAATTTCAAGCACGATAATACATGTACGCTCATCGTAAGGGATCTCTTCCTTGCCGAAGCGCTTTCTTACGCTGATGATAGGCACGATCTTGCCTCTCATATTGATAACGCCCTTGATATAATCAGGAACCTTAGGCACAACAGTGATCTGCTCGATACCCACGATCTCATTTACATACTTTATCTCTATGCCGTAGACTACCTCGTCAATTGTAAACAAAAGAACTTCTCCGCCTACTTTAGCAAAATCAATTTCTTCTTCGTAATAGTTGCTCATTGAAATAACCTTCCTTTCTGAGAATAATGCTCGCTCTTAAAAATCAGTGATGATGTTGCTGACATCAAGAATGATAGTAATAGAGCCGTCGCCCAGAATAGAGCATCCTGCCATACCGTTCTGCTTAACGTTGAAGTTATTGAGCAGAGGCGAGAACGGCTTAACAACTACCTGCTGCTCACCGATAAGCTTATCAGCAAAGATACACATACTCTTGTTGTCTGTTTCTACAAGGAGCAGGATACCCTCTTCAAGGTCTGTTACCTCAGTTTCAATGCCGAAATGCTCGTGCATTCTGAGAATGGGGTAGCACACGCCTCTTATCATAATCATTTCGTTGTTATTTGTATCACGGAGTATCTGACTAGCCTCAGCCTTGAAACTCTCCTTGATAGTGGAGATCGGAACAGTAAATACCAGATCGCCGCAAGTAACTTCCATACCGTCAATAATAGCCAGTGTCAGCGGGATCTTTATGATAAATGCTGTACCTGCACCCTTCTTACTGTCAACTACGATAGTACCGCCGCACTTCTCAACGTTAGCCTTAACAACGTCCATACCAACGCCACGTCCTGAGAACTCAGTAACCTGCTCATTGGTGGAGAAGCCGGGGAGAAGGATAAGGTTCTGTATCTCCTTCTCGGTATATTCGCTTTCAGGCTTTGTAAGAATACCCTGTTTTCTAGCCTTTGCAAGTATCTTTTCAGGGTCGATACCTGCACCGTCGTCCTGTACTGTAATGATTACCTCACCGGACGCATTCTGTGCAGAAAGCTTCAAAGTACCCTTTTCAGGTTTGCCTGCATTGATTCTATCCTGTACATCGTCCTCGATACCGTGATCCATACAGTTTCTTACAAGGTGCATAAGAGGATCCTGTAAGCTGTCAACGATAGACTTGTCAACCTCTGTTTCCTCACCCTCGATAACGAAATCAACTTCCTTGCCGAGCTTCTTTCTCATATCACGAACGATTCTGTTCATCTTCTGGAATACACCGGCAAGAGGTACCATTCGGATAGACATTACTGTATCCTGCAACTCGCTTGTAAGCTTTCTGAGCTGTCTTGCAGCCTTGTTAAAACTTTCAAGTTCCAGACCTTCAAGGTCGGGGTTAGAGATAACCATAGACTCTGTTGTGATGATCTCACCAACGATATCGTGCAGGGCGTCAAGCTTTGCTAGATTAACACTGATAAGGTTCTGCTTCTGCATACCACTTGCAGCCTGTGCCTTTTCAACGGCAGCCTGTGCTTTTTCAACAGACGACTGTTCCTTAGGTGCGGGTGCTGCCGCAACAGGTGCGGAAGCAGCTGCAACAGGAGCCGCTGCAACAACAGGCTCAGCAGCCTTAGGTTCAGGAGGAAGCTCTGCGGCAGGTGCCTCAGGGGCAGCAGCAGAAATCACCTCGTAAGACTGAACGTTAAGGGCACTCTCTATAAGCTTTAATACATAATCAACATTTTCAATAGGCTTGAACTTTATAAGGAAACCGTGTTCAACGATTGTCTTGGATGCCTCAGGATTGGTTTCTACGTCAGCGGGTGTAAATTCAAGCTCAGAACATTCTTCTCTGATAGTATTGATAAGGAGGAATGCACGGAGATTCTCCATCTGACAGCCATCTTCAAAGAACACCTTTACAGTGGTCATTCCGTCATCAGCCGCTGTAGGGACAGCAGCCTCACCAGTAGATGTTGCGGTAGGTGCAGCTTCATCAGCAGATGCCTCACCAAGAAGAACATCTCTGCCCTTTAAGAGCTTATTGATAAGGTCGGTGAAGTCCATAAGCTCGTACTCGCCGCCATCGTTACCCTGAATAGCTTCTATCTGAGCCTTGTAGGAGTCGGAAACCTGAAAAACAAGGTCATACACAAAGCTTACATCTGTGATAACATCAGGATTCTCTCTGATAACGAAGAACATATCCTCCGCCTTATGTGCAAGCACCGAGAGATTTTCAAAACCCATCATTGCAGACGATCCTTTGATCGTATGCATTATGCGGAAAATCTCCTTGATGTCCTCGCTGTCAAAAACATTAGCCTGTTCAGTTCTTAACAGGATCTCGTCAAGCTGCTCGAGAAGTGAGTTGGTTTCATAGAAGTACATATCAAGCATAGCTTCCATACCGGGTTCGATTCTTGCCATAATAACAGTCCTTTCCGATGTGCATTGCTGCACATATTACATTTTATTTTGCCGTAGAGTTCTTTGCGTAAAAGGAACTCCGAAAAATTTTTCAAAAAACACTTTATTATTCTGCGGTTTTATGATACAATAATAATCAGATATTAAAAAAGAGGTGAGATCCAATGGCTCAGATTCCACAAATTAACAACCCGATTACTACCAAAAACTATAATTACAGCTCCCGTCCTATGGACGAGAACACCGAACCCTTTGACATTGTCAAACTGACAGGCGTCGGAGGTGCGGGCGGTTCGTCAGACGCAGGTGCAAGAGCTAAGCTGGAAATGGGTAACAGAGAGCTTATTCCGCTCTCGGTACAGGTTGCCAAGGATCCGACTCTTGCAGTCGAGACCTTAAAGGATCTGCTCAATGTTGAGGTGCTTAATCAAGCTTTGATAACCGGTCACACCGAGCTTTATGGTAAGCTTGAAGACCTTGCCAAAGATCTTTATGTAACACCTGAGCAGCTTGTACAGGAGATACAGAACCAAGAACAGCAGAACACAATGTTCAGCGGTCACGAGTTCTATGATGTTCTCCGTGAGGTCGCTAAGACAACCACAGATCCCTCCACCAAGGAAATAATCGGAAATCTTCTGAAATCCATAAACTTCGCTCAAAATAAGAACGAGATCCTCGGTGCATTGAAAGCTAATATGAAATTCTTATCGGAATATTTCTCTCCGAATGAAAAGCTTTCGCAGAACCTGCTCAACCTTTCCCAACAATGGGGTGCTGACGATGCCGAAAAGTTTTTTGATTATCTGAAAACCGAGACCCTTGCAATACTTAAAGATGTAAGCGGAAGTCTTTTAAATGATGATAAGACTCAAATGCTTATTCCACTGATCGTACACAATCTTTCGAGGTACAATAACAGCCCTTATATGTGCAAGGAGTATTTCAACCTGCTGTTGTCCCAAACATCTTCGGGAACTCTGAGAGAGTCTTTGAAAAATTCTTTCGGACGTTTATATTCCGCATTATTCGGAAAGCAGGATATGAATAATCCAAACGGCAAAGCGTCTTTAGATAATTATACTACAAATCTTCCACAAAATCAACCTCTATCGGGCAATTCTGCTAATAAAAATTCAAATTTATTTGATATTAACGAAAACATACAGCAGAATGACGAAACTATACCCACAGATTTTAGCGAAATCGACCAACCCGATGCCGAAGAGGTGCTTACAGGCTACCGAAAATTCCTTTTCGATAGTATGAGTGAGAAGAGTTTTTCACCACTTTTGAAGCAAAGTGGATATAATATTGAGCGTTTACTTGCCGCTTACGACCGTGGAAAAGCCAGTGGAATGGAAACTCTCAGCAAAATGATAAAGGGTCTTTTCGTCCACGATGAAACAGGTGAGCAATTCAAAGCCTTTGCCGCAGATTTTTCAAAGGTACATACCGTACAAGAAGCTATCGACAAACTCAATGAAATGCTCCGTGCAATGCCAGATATTCCTATAAGAGAACGTCTGTACGGTGCATTTGTAGACGTTATCGAGCAAATGGCTATCAGAAACGAGCTTCCTCAGCACGGTGTCCGTCCTCCTGTAAGCTCCACGCTTGACAGTCTGACAGAATTCATTCAGGAAAACATCAACCACCCGGCACTCAAATCTCTTGACAGCTTCAATGCAACAAATCTTTTGCAGAGCCTTCTCAATGCTCCTGGTGTGTTTACTCCACTCGCTCACTACATATTGCCGCTTGATGTAATGGGAACAAAGGCATTCGGTGAACTGTGGGTAGACAACGACGAAAACAACCCCAACAATACTCCCGGCACACAACGAAACTATCACCTTTTCCTTACCTTTGACGTAGAGAGTATCGGCAGATTTGAGGTTGATATGTACGCTCTCGGCGAAGACGTAAACCTTGCGTTGCTGTATCCGCCTCGATTTGAAAAACAAGTCGAGCCTATGAAAGACAGAATAAATAAGATAATCCGTAATATAGGTTATAACGCAAGAACATTTGAAACAGCACCGCTTAAATCTCCCCATAATCTTACCGAAATATTCCCGAAGATAGTGGATAAAAGAACTACACTAAATACAAGAGTATAAGCTCATAAAGGAGGAATAATAATGCCAAAAGCACAACATCCGAAACCGCCTGCAAACAACAAGCGTATTTACGGACAAAATGCCGCAGTTGCACTGAAATATAATCCAGATATGAACTATGCTCCCGTGGTAGTAGCGTCAGGCCTTGGCGAGCTTGCCCAGCGTATCGTTAATATCGCAGACGAAGCAGGCGTACCGATCTTTCGCGATGACAGCGTTGCCGCTCTGCTTGTTATGCTTAACGCGGGCGAAACCATTCCTAAGGAGTTGTATCAGATAGTAGCTTCTATCTATGCCGAGGTGGTATATACCGCCAACGATATGCGAAAAAAATAACTCGGTTTTTTCGTTCGCTTTTGCAGAAAATAATATAGACCGCTGCGACAATGGTCACGGCGGTCTTTTCATTTTAAGGGAGCAGCACGATTTCCGATTTTTATTTCTGCTCCCGAAAGATGATACGAGAAAGGATAGTGATATTATGTATACCCAGCCTTCTCAGGAAAAAATAAGACGGATAAACAGCAGACTTGCAGGACTTACTTCTATGGTGTCCTCTGATACAGACCCTCAGGGTATGTACACGGGAGTTCCCGAAAATCCCTACGAACAGCCTGTTCAGGACGCAGACGACCTATAAATTACAGCAGCCCGATCGAATCGGGCTGTTATTTATATTGAAAATACACAGGTTTTACAGTATAATAATTGCAGAAACATCAGAAACACACATCGGATACACAAAGGATACATCCATAGTTTATACTTGTCAACATCGGGGAGGTGCAGATAATGAAATACAAAGTCTTGCTGATAGAGGACGACAAACAGATATGCGAGGTCGTTCAGGATTACTTTACCGCAAAAGGCGATTTTGAGATAATTACCGCAAATGACGGAGATACAGGGCTGGATCTTATCCGAGAAAAAAACTATGACATAGTACTGCTTGATATAATGCTTCCAAAGCTTGACGGCTTCACACTATGCCGTGAGATACGCTCAGATAACATCGTTCCTGTGCTTTTTATCACCGCCCGTGCAAGGGAAGATGATATCCTCTACGGGTATGAGCTTGGCTGCGACGACTACATAGTAAAGCCTTTTTCCCTTGCCGCCCTCTACGCAAAGACCTGTGCCATTCTAAAACGTGCAAACGGCACTGTTATCAGCAAAGAGTTATGTTGCGGACAAATACAGCTTGACCTGATGACGCTTCAAGTGTTCGTAGGTGGAAAAGAGATACATCTTCCGCCTAAGGAATTTGCACTCCTCAAATATCTTTTACAGCACAAAAACTGGGTGATAGACCGTAATACTCTGCTCAACAGGATATGGGGCTATGATTATTTCGGCGGAGAACGTGTAGTGGATAACCACATCAAAAAGCTGAGAAAAGCCCTCGGAAAAGCAGGTGAGCAGATAAAGACAGTCATCTCCCAAGGCTACAAGCTGACCGAATGACAGGAGGGTCTTTATGAAAACAAATCCCAAAAAACTATGGCAGTTCTTTTTAAAAAGATGGATAATTCTGCTGGTAATATTTGTGATAACCGCACTTGTGGGAACACGGATATATTATGAATTCATTACCACAACAAGAGCGTACGAGGACAACATAAGATTTAAAGGTACCGTTTCATACCTAGAGTCACTTTCTAAAACAGTTATGTCAGAGCCATATGATGACGCTCTGTTCGATAACCGAATCAAAGACATCTTATGCAGATCAAGCAACAACAGAATATATAGCCAATGGGGCGTAGAAAACGCTCTTGTTTTGATCGACAAAAACGGGGAAATAAAATATACATCAGAGGAACAAGCTTTTGTAAGTCATTATGATAACGAAAAAGGAATCAGCACCATCTATATTTGTGCCAACGATTCAATGCTTGAACTTACAAATAAATATTATCAAGATGCAGGCTTGATACCGGTTGATATAGATGATAAACATTATCAAGAGGCAGACTTGCTACTGGTTGATATAGAAGATGTATATGTAAAAGACAATAAATTCCTTCCGGGCAGGATATCTGTATTAAAGCTTGCGGGAGAATGGTGCTCGGACGACGCCGAAATAATACACCTTACTCCCGCAAATACCGAAGGCTATACCCACATTACCGACGGACTGAATTGCGACATTTACGGCACATCACCCGAAAGCAGTCTGTACAAAGAACTTATTGAGGCTGTATCTCCGCAGAATATCGAAAACTTTGATATGCTTACTGCATATCTTCCCAACGGAATAATTCGTTATGCATCCGCTGCAACTGTTGATATAAACGGATCTGTATATACCTTGTATGAGCTCCGCACACACGATTTCTATTCCGTATACGGAAAGAATTTTTTTATCTTCTATGTATTTTTATTTGTACTTAGTATAGGCATCGCCCTGCTGACAGCAGCATTTTCCTACTCTAAATACCGCACAAAATATAACAATGAGAAGTACCGCCGCACTATGACCGACACAATGGCACACGACCTAAAAAGTCCTCTCACAGCAATTTCAGGCTATGCGGAAAATCTTATGGAAAACCTGAACACCGATAAGCGTGAGCATTACGCCTTAGCTATCCTTGGCAATGTGCAGTATATGAATGATATCATCACGAATGTACTGGAGCTGTCACGGCTTGAAAACAAAACCTCTCCTATGACAAGAGAAGAGCTTGACCTTCCCGCTCTCGCTGCTGAGCTATTCAAAAAGTACGAGCTACGGGCAGAGGAAAAGAACATATCTATAAAGATATCAGGAAGCTGTATAATATCCGCAGACAAACAGATGATGATAAAAGCCCTCGACAATCTGCTGTCAAATGCAGTAAAATACACAAGACGCGACGGAAACATCATCGTTACCGCCAACAGTAAGAGCTTCACTATAATAAACGACAGTATAGAAACTACAAATATCCCCACTGAGCAGCTGACCGAGCCCTTTATCAAAGGAGATATCAGCCGCAGTAGTAAACAGGGCAGTGGATTAGGACTTTCAATAGTAAAAAATATATTAGATTTGCACGGTTTTTCTATGAGGATCTCCACTGAAAACGGAAGATTCATAGTCCAGATAACATTCTAATACAATAAAAGGCGGCACCTCAAATGAAGTGCCGCTGGATTTTTATTTTCCGACAATATCCTTTACTATTTCTGATGCAATTATAAGCCCCGCCGTACCCGGTACAAACACTGCACTTGCAGGAATGCTGCGTCTATGCTCATTATCCTCATCTGAGGGAGCTGCTTTTATAGGTTCTTCCTTTGAATAAACCACTTTCAGCTTTTTTATCCCACGCTTTTTTAATTCCTGACGCATAACTCTTGCAAGAGGGCATACCGAAGTCTTATAGATATCTGAAACCTCCAACATAGCAGGGGAGAGCTTATTTCCCGTCCCCATAGAACTGATAACTGGTATATTTTCACGGTTTGCTTTCATTACAAGCTCTATTTTTGCGGTGACTGTATCTACTGCGTCTGCAACATAGTCGTATTTTGTAAAATCAAACTGATCCGAATTTTCGGGCAGAAAAAAGCAATCGTATACTGTAATATCACAGTCAGGATTTATCTGCAAAATACGTTCTTTCATTGCCTGTGCCTTTGGCTTACCAACAGTGCTTTCCACCGCCTCCAACTGACGGTTAAGGTTTGTTATGTCAACATCGTCACTGTCGATAAGATCGATATGCCCAACTCCACAACGAGCAAGACCCTCTGCAATATAGCTCCCTACACCGCCTACACCGAACACCGCAACGTGCGAATCCCTTAACCTATCCATTCCGTCTTTGCCAAAAAGTCTTTCTGTACGGGAAAATCTGCTGTCCATATCATTCCTCCGTTTTTTCGGGATTGATGTAATATCTGTCAGCACGAACACCGTCTATTGCATTTACAAAATCGGTAAACCTGTCAAATCCGTAATTCTTTACATCAAAACCGTCAAACTTCTGCCGCAGCTTTATACCCAAAGAACGAACTGTACGCTTTCCGTCACTGTTTGCAAACTCAACAACAAACTGCTCTATCTCCTGTGTCTGTTTAGCAAATTCCTTGTCAATATACAGCTTGTTGTTCTTGATGACTATACCGTTTATCTCCGTAACAAGCTTTTTCATAGAGGAGTATCCCATCTCTTTAAGATAGGTCTTTCCGTACTTATCTGACAACAGCTTACCCAGTGCTGTCAAAGTACCTCCCTTTTCCTGATTAGCTACATAATTCAGAACATCACGTTTGATAGTATTAAGATCAGGCTTTTCCTCTGCCGCAACAGTAAGTTCCATTACATTTTCCTCTGAGGGAGATTCTGTTTGTTCCTGCTCAGGCTCACTGTCCTCAACAATAGCTATAAATATATGATTTTTCTTTACATATACTCCGCTCATCGCAGAAAGGAACTCTCTGTATTCTGAAAATCCAAGATCAGCCAGATAGTTGTCGCCGTATTTTTCCATAAGTTCTTTATTAAGCTGTCCGATATTTCCTCCCTGAGGAGCATTCGCTTCGGCATAGGCTCTGACAGTTTCAGCGACTGCGTCTGCTGATATATTATTTTCAGGCTCCTGCTTGGGCATATCTGCTTTTAAATATATAATATCATCAGCAACAACTATTGTATCCACGCTTTGCAATGCCATTTTGAAATCTGTAAAGCCTTCAACATCACAATGATCCTTGCCGTACTTATTGATGAGATAGCATTTAAACTGATCTGCATTACCACCGTCACTGCCGCTGTTTTTGGCAAATATCTCCGCTTCATTAACAAAGGCATCTGACGTCATCTGCGACGCAGACAGCCTTACACTGTTTCCGTCACGCTTTAAACCGCTTTGCTTATCAATAAACTTTGCAAGAGTCTTTGCACCCAGTTTTTTATAGTCTATCTGCCCATATTTAGCCGCTAGATACAAGTCAAGCTTTGATAGATTATTTCTTTCAAACTCATTTTCTGTCAGATATTGTGTTATGGTATTCAGCAGATTATTCTCTGTAAATTCCGTTTTACTATCATTTGGCTCAGGAGTTTGAGTCTTATTATCATCTGTTGGTTTTTCAGTGACTGTTACAGTTTCCACAACAGGCACTACCTGAGGAATTGCTTCTTTTTTTTGTTTTTTGAGCGATACAAAGGTGTTTTTCCTTTCAAGCTCAGCAAAGCTGTCAATAAAGGCTGATATCCGCTTATATCCATATTCGTTAAAGTTGATATTTCCAAAGCTTGAAACCAGCATTGCATTTATCTTTGCAAGGTCTACCTCTCCGCCGTTTTCCGCAACAAAGTCAAGCACTTCCTGACGTATGGTCTTTTCGTCCTTTGCTGCGATCGTTTCGCACATCTGATTAAGATAACAGAAATGATGACAGCTAACAGTAAATGCACGGGGAGTTTTCAGCTCACCTATACCTACGACCAGCATACCTGCCTCACGCAGACGGAGTGCAAGTCGTGTAAAGTCGCTGTCACTCGTAACAAGGCAAAATCCGTCAACATTACCCGAATACAGTATGTCCATAGCGTCTATTATCATAGAGAAATCAGTTGCGTTTTTGCCCGCTATATAGCTGCTCTGCT
The DNA here is from genome assembly GCA_045606505.1 of Oscillospiraceae bacterium. Classification (GTDB taxonomy): domain Bacteria; phylum Bacillota; class Clostridia; order Oscillospirales; family Ruminococcaceae; genus CAG-115. The sequence continues at coordinate 201,758 of JAZUSC010000026.1, read as the reverse complement.
GTACAGGAAGAAGCGAATAGTTTATCTCTGCATTATGCCAACCAACTCCGCCCTTTCTCCAATCTCCGTATACACGCTTGTAGGTGGCAGTGCCGTATTTCTCCACCTCCTGCATTATAAAAGGTGCATAATCGGGCGAAATATTGTCACTGTCTATCAATACTGCAAGTCTTTTCTTATCAAACATAATTAAACCTCTTGATCGTTTATGCTATCGGAATATTATATGGCAACAGGTATCTTTTCATTAAACTCGTGATATTTATAGTCTACTGCTGTAAAGCTGTTCTTTGTAAACTTGTAGAAATCAGTAATATCCTCTACTTCCATTTTAGGAGCAGGGAAAGGCTCCTTTTCTATAAGCTTCTTTACGATATCAACGTGCCTGTCATAGATATGAGCGTCTGCAATAACGTGTACCAGCTCACCGGGTATAAGCCCACTCGCCTTTGCAAACATTGTAAGAAGAGCCGCATACTGGCATACATTCCAGTTGTTTGCAGTAAGCATATCCTGACTGCGTTGATTAAGCACCGCATTGAGCTTTCCACCCGACACGTTGTATGTCATAGAGTATGCACAGGGGGCAAGTGCCATTTCGTGAAGCTCCGAATGATTATACATATTCGTCATTATTCTGCGACTTGCAGGGTCATTTTTCAGATCATATAAAACCTTATCCACCTGATCAAAATCGCCCTCTTTGTAATGGTGCTTTACACTCATCTGATAGCCGTATGCCTTACCGATAGAGCCGTTCTCATCTGCCCAGGCGTCCCATATATGTGAAGATAACTGTGAGATGTCGTTAGATTTCTTCTGATATATCCAAAGTATCTCCTCAATAGCAGAGCGATAAAAAATCCTACGGAGAGTCATTATCGGAAATTCCTCTTGAAGATCATACCTGTTTACAATACAGAATTTCTTTATCGTATGTGCAGGAGTTCCGTCCTCCCAACGGGGACGAACATTCTGATCATCGTCCTTTATTCCGTGTTCAAGGATATCACGGCAGTTCTGTATAAATAATTCGTCCGCACGGCTCATATTATACCTCCGAATATATTTAAGGGCGGAGTTTCCTCCTCCGCCCTTGTATATTTGTTTAATTAGATCTTGCTGAAAATAGACGAGGAAGTAAAATCTATATCCTCATACTTTACTTTTTCAAACATCGAGAAACCTGTTGTTTCACACATTGAGAATATCTTGATATTGTTTCCGTCAGCATAAGCACGTACTCGTTCAAGTATCTGCTTAGCCTTATCGGGGAAGCCTGCGACCTCTCCCTCAGCGAGCTTTCTTGCAACACCGTCACCGTCTATGTTAAGGTCAAACAATCCGTCAAAACCATACAGGTATATCTCTGTAAAGCCCATATAGATCGCAAGTTGTATCATTTCATACATAGGTGCAATCTTCGCCGTATCATACATTGTAAGCGACGCACCAAATGTAGGAAGTCCGTCAATAAGTCCGTTTCCAAGCGGATTGATGTACGTAGGCTTTTTCTTGAACTTATCCTCAAAAACCTTTACACTTCCGTTTACAAAGCACTCCATACCCTCGATATACTTGCCGTTTCCGAGATATGCCGCCGCATCTGTCAGCAGATAATAGGTAGGACGCTGAGGTGTTCTTGAAAAGAAATCGCAGAAAGAGTCACAAGCGAATGTACGCTCATTCATCAGTACATTAAGCTCATCAAGCTTTGAGCCAGTATTACCGAGAATAAAGCAACGCTGTCCTTTCAGCTTATCCTTATAAGCTGAAAGCTGCTGTGCAGTAGAGCCTTCAAGACTGCTGTAACGCTTAGAGTCACCTGCAAGAGCACCCGCCGCCTTTTTAACAGCCATATTAAGTCCAAGACCCGTAGGAGCATTCATTTCGAAGAAATCTCTGTCGGTATAACCGCAAACACTTTTGAGTGCAGTAGCAATTCCCGCAGAAGTACCCATAACTCCGTCCATAGCCGCAAGTTGGATCTCAACATCAGGATACGGAGCAAGAATAAGCACATAAAATGCAGAAGCCTTGCCTTTAAGCTCGTCTATAAATCTTACAGAGCCGTCCTCAACAGCCTCATTCTCTCTGATGCAGACACGGAAAGCTATTTCAGGAACTTTAACGCTCTTGCTGCGAAGCTGATTTATAGTTGACATAAGAACAGAATAATCGTCCTCGCCGCCTATTACAACAAGCTTTCTCTGTCCGATAACTTCTATATTTTTCACTAAATAGTTCTTATAAGCAGCAGCCTTGCCGCTCTGTATCTTAGCGTCGTGTGAATATGTCAAATAATCCATTTTATTCCCCCAATCTTCTATTTATGCTATTATTCCTCGCTCAGCATAAACATATTGTAGATCACCTTGATAGCCTTTTCAAAATCGGCACTCTCGATACCTACGATAATGTTAAGCTCACTTGAACCCTGGTCGATCATTCTGATATTGATATTTGCGTGGGAAAGAGCCGCGAACACTCTTGTTGCAGTACCCTTTACGGAACGCATACCACGTCCTACAACAGCGATAAGTGCAAGACCGTCAACGATCTCAAAATGGTCAGGTTTGATAACATCTATAAGACGCTGGCTGAGCTTTTCACGCTGACCTTCAAGCTCGTGAGTATTCACGATAACGCTTACTGTATCGATACCTGTGGGCATATGCTCAGGGAATATACCGTGGTTTTCAAGCACTTGAAGAAGTCTGCGGAGAAATCCCTTGTGGCTGTTCATTCTGTCCTTCTCAATGGAGATTACAGAGAAATCCTTCTTGCCTGCGATACCTGTAATGATATGCTCAGCGGCAGGATTGTTCTCGGAGGGAACGATCAGTGTGCCTGCGTCCTCGGGAGCATTTGTATTCTTGATATTTATCGGGATATTTGCACTTCTTACGGGGAAAACAGCGTCCTCGTGGAGTACACTTGCACCCATATAGGAAAGCTCACGCAGCTCACTGTATGTGATAACGCTGATACCTGCGGGATTTTCTACTATTCTGGGATCGGCAACCAGCATACCGCTTACGTCTGTCCAGTTTTCGTACATAGAAACCTGTGCAGCCTTTGCAACGACAGAGCCTGTAAAGTCAGAGCCGCCACGGGAGAATGTCTTTATTGTTCCGTCGGGCATTGCACCGTAGAAACCGGGGATAACAGCCTTTTCTGTCTTGTCGAGCATTGCTCCAAGACAAGCATTTGTGATATCATCGTCAAAGTTGCCCTTGTTTGTGAAGAAGATAGCCTTTGCAGCATCTATAAAATCAAATCCGAGGAAACTTGCAAGGATAATACCATTGAGGTACTCGCCACGACTTGCAGCATATTCTCTGCCCGCAGCAGCCTTAAAGTTCACACCGATCTTCTCGTATTCCTCGTCAAGGTTGAGTGTAAGTCCGAGATCAGAAATGATTCCATTGAAACGCTCCTTGATAGGTGCAAAGGACTTCTCAAAATCCTCGCCTGCTGTTACTTCGTCATAGCAAGTGTACAACATATCTGTAACCTTTATATCCTCAGGGTAACGCTTACCGGGTGCGGAAGGCACTACATAGCAGCGTTCGGGATCTGCGTGGATAATATCTGCGACCTTGCGGAACTGATTAGCGTCAGCGAGAGAGCTTCCGCCGAATTTAACTACTTTGCTCATAATTATTTGACCCTTTCTTGTATATGTTTATGTTTTTCGGCAAGGTTTTGCCCTGCTCATTTCTTTACATATATATTCTATCATACCATAAATCTTACCGAAATGCAATAGATACAAGTAAAAAAATAGGGTCACACATACTGTATGACCCACATCTTATCAAAACAGACCGTCTTTTAAAATATCTTCAAGTTCTTTTAGCCAAGCGGGGACAACTGCTGTTTTTATGATAAGCTGTCCATTTCTGTATTCGGCAACTGAAACAAATCCGTTTTCATTATCGTAGAATTCTCCCACATCACAGCACGGAAGAATTTTCTTTAAATCTTCAAAACGTGTAGAATACCTTCTGCGTACATCTTCTTCGGGAATATTATGCCCGCCTTTACGCACTCGATTTTCTATACGGGCAATACTTTCCTCTGCACTGTTTACCGCAACATACAGTAAACGCATATAATATCCTTTTTCCTTTGCTTTGCGGATAGTATGCAAAGTCTTTTTTTCCGAAAGAGTGGTTTCCTGTGTAAAACTGAATCCATTTTCCAGGCAATGATCTATACGGCGGATAGCCTCCTTCGCCCCGTCAAGCGGCATTTGGGTTTTCAGAGCAAAAATAGAACAGCCCCCTCGAGTATTCCCGAGGGGGCTGCGATCAGCTATTTGCTAGTTGGCATTAAGCCGCCTTGCCATCGTTAAGCTGCGAGTCGGTTATTAGCCGAGGAGCTGGAGGATGGACTGGGGCTGCTGATTTGCCTGAGCGAGCATAGACTGAGCTGCCTGCTGGAGGATGTTGAACTTGGTGTAGTTCATCATCTCGGAAGCCATATCTGTGTCACGGATTGTGGACTCAGCTTCTGTCAGGTTCTCAGCTGTTGTTGTCAGGTTCTCGATCTTGTGCTCGAGACGGTTCTGTGTAGCACCGAATGTTGCACGAACCATAGAAACCTTGTTGATAGCGTTGTCGATCTGGTCGATAGCTGCGTTAGCGTCTTCCTGTGTTGCGAGGGAGAGGTTAGCAGTGTTAAGACCGTTAGCTCTGGAAGATACATCAAGGTTAGCCTTGAGTTCGCCCATACCGTCTGTCTTGTAGTTGAATGTGAAGTCAACAGAATCCTTGGTTCTAGCACCAGCCTGAAGCACGAGGTTATCCTGGTATGTCAGAGGAGCTGTTGCAGCACCGTTGGAGTCAGACTTGGAAACTCTGATGGAGTCGCCTGTAGGCTCAACAACAGTAGCACTTACACCATCATCATCATACTTGCTTTCAGCCACAGCAAGAGTATATGTAACCTTACCAGATGTTACAACTGCACCTGTACCAGTGTTGTTGTAACCTGTTGCTGCTGTGAAAGAGAGATACTCTGTACCAGAGCCATCAGCCTTAGAATTGATAGTCAATTCGCTGCCACTTGTACCTGCTGTACCTGCTGCTGCACCAAGATAGAAGTTTGTTTCGCCAATCTTAAATGCTGTACCAGCTGTATTTGCAGCAGATGTGATCTCTGTGCCATCAGCAAGAGTGAGTTTGAAAGCAGTAGCAGCTACAGTACCTGCTGCATAAGTAGCTTCAACCTTTGCACCCTGCAGCATTTCATACAGCTTAGCCTCATCTTCAGTAAGGATTGTTGTTTTAGAACTGTTTGTAGAGTTAATGGTGTTATTCAGAGTAATAGTAACATCATTAACATCAGCCTTACCAGCACCAGCACCGTCTGTACCAGCTATAAAAGAACTGTCATCAATAGAGCTTACGCCAACGTTCTCAGGTGTTGTCTTACCAAGAGCAGGGTTCTTAAAGGAAATAGTGATTGTATCGCCATCTTTAAGAGTAGAAGTGTCAACTACTACGTTTGCCACTTCGTTACCGCCAGCAGCGTCAAGAACAGAGAAACCACCGTTTGTAGCAGTCAGATCAGTACCTGTTTTACCGGTGTTGTCAACACAATTGTTGATATCGTCAACATTCATTCCGTTTGTTGCTTCAATTGCAGACCAAGTACCGTCAGCAGCGTTATACTTAAATGTAACATCAGTGCTCTCAGGACCATCATTGCTTCTGTCTGTATCAGTTCTGCTATAAGCAGGGTTCTTACTAGCAGACCAAGAAGCCCAAGCAGTGTTAGCAGTTGTCTCATTCCAACCCTTGTTGTCAAGAGTCTTGATATCTGCTGTGCCGAGCTGCATAGCATCTCTTGTATTGTTAGCGTAGTCGAACTTGCCGTCTACTGCCTTTGTGCCGTCAGCCATCTCACCGCCGTTGAGCATTACAACGCCGTTGAAGTCTGTATCAGCGATCTGGTTCAGCTCGTCATTGAGCTGGTTGAACTCGAGCTGGATAGCGTCACGGTCAACCTCATCCTGGTATGTACCGTTAGCGGACTCAGCAGCGAGCTCCTTCATTCTCTGAAGGATGGAGTGGGATTCCTGAAGAGCACCCTCGTATGTCTGGATCATAGAGATACCGTCCTGAGAGTTTCTCTTAGCCTGGTTGAGGCCACGGATCTGAGATCTCATCTTCTCGGAGATTGCGAGACCAGCTGCGTCATCACCTGCACGGTTGATTCTGTAACCGGAAGCGAGCTTCTCAGAAGACTTCTTGAGACCGTTTACGTTTGTGTTCAGCTTGTTGTACGCACCAAGGGCGTTCATGTTATGCTGTACTACCATTCCTGCCATAATAATTTCCTCCTTGATTTCGCACCCCTAATCGGAAATCCATTCCTTGGGGTGGGGTTAAAAGTAATAAATTTTTTCGTAGCTTCCGCCATATTGAACTTTCCTTATGTACACTTGGGATCGTTGTCTATTTTGGAAACCTCAGCTTAAAAGCTATTGCTTTTCAGCTATCACGTATATTATATCGGCGGATTTTTGAGAAACTTTAGCATTTTTTTTAAAATTTTTTAAAAAATTTTTCTTTTTTTGTGAATAGCAACATTTATATAGGAAAATGCAGGGAAAACAACCCCTTTGCTGCTGTTTTTATTTCGTTGACAAAATCCGACATATACTATATAATTAACCTTGCCGATACTCCTGACGTCCTTAAAAACGGAAGGAGGTGAACCGTATGGGCTTGTGGGATTTTATGGTTTCCGTCGCAGCAAGTGTAATAGCTTATTACATTTGCAAGTGGCTTGACGGGTCGGACTAATCGGCGAAAAAGCACGTTCATAGCACAAAAAGACCCCCGAGAGTTGCCGCTCTCGGGGGTCAATTTTTTACCGTATGGTCTGTAGATTGTGGGATTTTTCTACAAGTACATTATATCATACTGAATTGTATTTGTCAAGCAGAGTAAATGATCTCTACATTATTATAATGACTTTATACTTTCCCAAGTACGCATAGTTGTATTTTTCTCGGAAAGTATCACCGAGATAATATCACATAAAGAACAGATTATCTCACTCTCATTCTTTGTTTTTGTAACTATTCCGTCAGCCGCCATACGAACGGCTTTTGCAAAGAACAGGAAACAGCTTATATTTTCTGTTATGGTAAGTTCACTTTCCCAACCTGCTATCATCCATTCCCAGTAAACAGCCTTGATAATGTTATTTATGGCATAGTTTCCGAACTTCTTTAAGAACAGATCTTCTTTACCCTCTATTATCTCAATACCGAATATCTCCTTGAATTTCTCTGCTGTATCCTCTACGATAACTCCGTCAAGACCCTCCACAAGCACTTCCATTTCGGCAATGAAATTCTGCATACCGAAAAGCTCTTTAACAGCAAGGAATAGTCTTGCTCTCTTTGCACCGTCCTCCACAGGGGAAACAACAGCGTGAAGCTGCTCAGCCGAGCATTGTTCGGTCTTCATACAGTTTTTGCTGTGGCAAAGCATTTCCATAACCGCAAAGCAGGAGGTCTTACAGCTGCGTATTATAATGTCGCCGCAGACACGTGCTATTTTCGGATACTCACGGCAGGTATATGAAAGAAAATTCTTACCGAGATTTTTATGTATCTCACACAGACCTTTTTCTGTCAGAAACGGACATTTTCCGTTTTCGTCCATCTTTATCTTCTTATATTCACCCTCGCCCTCAAAGCAGTCTGGAAGCTTTGCTGTAAGCTCCTTGTTTCCTGCGGAACGCAGATGATTTATTTCCTTTTCACGCCAAACAACGTTCCAGTTCTGACAACAGGTAGTCGGACACTTTCCTGCCAGGCACGTGAATCTATCCGTTAATATGGGCTGAATAAGACGCATTTTGTCCTCCTAAAAAGCTTATTGCTGGTTTTATTTTTCTGCTCCCTCGAGGAAGTACGAAGCCTCCATATCCGCAACGGACAGAGCAAACGCAAGTGGGAACATCTCCAAAGCCTTTCCCACTGTATTTTTATCTTCATTACCCGAAAATCCCATATGCCAACGGATAGCCATAGCCTCCTCACGGGTCAGACGGATAAATCCGCTTATCATATATACGGACTTTTCACCGTGTCCGTAGGGAAGTGTATCATTTATCTCGTAATAGGGGACTTTTTCCCACTTTCCTGTTTCATCGTTCTTTGCATTTCTGAAACTGGTGCGGTAGAAATTCACCTTACAAAGATCGTGGAGAAGTGCAACTATCGCAATGGTTTCATTACTTGCAGTGAGATTGTATTCCTCCTTGACCCTTTCACGCTCCATATATGCACAAAGACATTTGTACACATTGAGAGAATGCCGAAGAAGTCCGCCCTCAAACGCATTATGATAACGTGTACTTGCAGGTGCTGTAAAGAAATCGCTTTTATTCTCCAAAAAGTCCAGCAGTTTTTCCGCACCGTCACGCTTTATATTTTCCTTAAATATATTGATAAATTCTTCTTTTTCCGCCATAATGATCACCCATAAAATCTTACTTTCTCTCGGTCAAGCTTTTTCCCGTTAATGTCGAAAACATATTCATATTTTATTACAGTATAGCTGCCGTCATATTGTGATGCAACTATGTGCTGTGTCATAAGTCCTGCTTTTTCCATTTCAAGATGTGTTCCATATGGTGCGACTTCTACTCCGCCCTCATATACAGGTACTTCTGTTATCTTCCCGTCAATTATAGAGAAAAATCTCGCATATTGAGGAGTTTCAGGCTCTTTAATAATATGAAAGTCAAGCTGGATAAGGTCGGGATATTCCTCAGCAGAGTAGCTGCGGAAGTTTGAAATAAGCTCACAACCATAAGATAGTCCGTCAACCACGCTTTCTAAAATGAGAAAGCGGTCATCTCTCGGAACGTTTATTTTTAAAGTGTCTGCAATCTCTCCGTCCTTTTTCAGATCAAGTCTGAAATCTCCGTAAAGATCACCTTTTATATATGTGGTATCAAGTTCTACATCAGCGGTGCTGTCAAGCTTTACTCCGGATATATCAACATCGTAATATTCTCCGTCGCTATATACGTTTGAAATCGTAAACAGCAGTCTGTTTCCCTCCACCCTAGGAGTTTGAATAGCAGGGGGAATAACATCATCAGGCTCTGTGATGTTCTCAGCAACTGTGGTAGTCGTTGTTATTTCACTTACTGTTGTTGAAGTAATTGTAGTTGTACTTTCGGTAGTTGCCGATGTTAAAGTAGTCTGTTGTGTTGCTATGGATGTGGTTAGAGAGGTAACAGCTGATTCTTCTTCGGAGTTCTGTGGTCTTTCATCAGTGCTGCATCCTGAAATCATCAGCAGAGAGAATAAACAACAAAATAAAGTTTTCTTCATCTGATTACCTCCTATTTATATATACTCTTTATACATTATAATAAAAAACTATGAAAAAATCAAGCTATTGATGATACAATTATCCTTTTTCAGTGTGTTTTATTATTAACAGCTCAATAATTTACCTAAATTTCATATAAATGTAAATTTACTCTTTTTACTTTTTCTTTTAACAATCAACTATGTTTTGTTAATTTTTTTCTTTTCAAAATATTATCAACCTATTTTCAACTTGTTTTATTTTTATTCAACATTCTGCGGAAGGCTTGTAAAATAACAGGGTTTTAACAATTTCAACAGAGTTTTCAACAATAAAACACCGGTTTTAGGGTTTCAACGTTGAATAATACCCTTTAAAACATGTTAAAAAGTGATTGTTAAAAAAATATTTAACTCAAAATCGATAATTATTATTGTTTTGAATGTCGAAAAACTTTATTTTACGCTATTTTTTGATTTTAAACATTTTGTATAATTTTCTTGTTAAACATAAACTCAACATAATAATTAACACTAAATTCAAACAAACGGTTAAATAATGATTTTTCTATATTTGATTAAAATGCGGTTTTTTAACATTTTCAACCGAGTTTTTAACAATTCTCAGCTAATATTAAACTATTATACTTAAAGTTTTGTTGTTTTCACGTTGAAATATTGAAAACTGGTTAAATAAGTGAATAAATTTACAAAACAGCACAATACTTATGTTAAATAATATTTAGAAAGGTTAAATTAAAATGATTAAAGGTGTAACTAAAAACATTATTGAAGTAGCCCCTAGGGATCACGAATATTTTGAAAAAGCTATTATCATATTAAAATCTTCTCCTGACCTTCCCGATACAGAGACTCTACAAAATTATGCCTCTCTTTTTCTTGGAGAAGAACCTTCTTTTTTGAATAAGAAAAAATCCAATAAATTTTTGTCTTTTATTTTTATTCTCATAGGCATTTTATTAGGAATGCTTATTTGTTGCTTTTTATTATTGTTTGTCTAATATTCACATATTAGTGTTGAATATTTATGATGATTTCTGCTTGAAAAAAAAAGATTTTTATGTTATTATTAAATATGAACTTTTAAAATAATAGTACCGTGTAATTTGTTTTTTTAATATAAAATTACACTATATGGAAAATGGAATGGTGAAATAAATGGATTCTTTATCTTCTATCTCAGATATATACAATCTCGTAGTAGAAAACTGCGTAAAAGAATACGGTATATCTGCGTCTGCTCGTGAGTTATGGCTCGATCCCCTGATCCCCATAGAAATGAAGGGAAACAAAGTCATTCTTGCAACAGATATAGAGTTTAAGAGAGATACTCTGAATGATCTTTATTTAAATAAACTTGAAGCCCAGTTTACAAATATTCTTGGATTTCCTACATCCGTAGAAATTATTGTCAGCAATGTTGATCGTTCTGAACCTGTTAATTTTGATGCTATAAACAGCAGTGAAGCTCTTTCAAATAAAATCGACAATATAGTAAACGATAAGAAGATAACCTATACTTTTGACACATTTATAGTTGGTCCTTCCAATAATCTTGCTTTCGCAGCTGCAAAGGCAGTATCACAAAAGCAGCACGAAAAATATAACCCTTTGTTTATATATGGAGATTCAGGTCTTGGTAAAACTCACCTCCTCTCAGCTATACAGCACGAGATGGAGAGAAATTACCCAGGTATCAATATAATATACATATCCGCTGAAACTTTTACAAATGAATTTCTTCATTCAATCACATCAAATACCACAGATAAATTTAATGATAAGTACAGAAGTGCAGACGCTCTGCTGATAGATGATATTCAGTTTATTGCAGGTAAAGAGCAGACAGAGGAAAAATTCTTCCATATCTTTAATGAGCTTTATAAGTTGAATAAAGCTATCGTTCTTACATCAGACCGACCTGCAAAGGAGATCAAATCTATTTCCGACCGTTTAAAGACAAGATTCTCATCAGGTCTTGCTGCAGATGTTAGAGCTCCTGAATATGAAACTCGTCTTGCTATCATACAGCGTAAAGCAGAGCTTCTTAATTTTAAGATTCCCGACGATGTTGTTGATTTTATCGCTACAAAGCTTAAATCTAATATCCGTCAGATAGAGGGCGTTGTAACAAAAATGAACGCTCTTTATATGGTATCAAAAATGAAACCTACTATCGTTGTGGCTCAGAACGTTATTAAAGATATAGTTTCTGACCATCAGCCTATACCGATAACAGTTGATAAGATCATCAGCGAAGTTGCTAAGATATACAATGTTCAGCCTGATGAAATGAGATCTCCTAAACGTTCTTCCAACATATCTAATGCCAGAAAGGTAGCTATATATGTTATACAGGATATAACAGGACTTCCCTATGAAAATATAGGAAAAGAATTCGGAGGACGTGATCACTCAACAGTGGTATATGCTATCAAGAATGTAAAGGAATCTATGGAGCGTGACAGTAGTTTCCGTTCTGTTATAGAGGATCTTATAAAAAATATCAAAGCTAACCAGTGATCAAATATAAAAATAAAGGCAGATACTTTTTAAGTAGCTTGCCCTTTATTTTTGAATGATTCTTTTTATTAACAGATTATCAACATACTTTAAAATGTTTTCAACGTTGTGTTTAATAAAAAAATCATTTCAACTTTTCAATATTTTTTCAACTTTCTGATATTGAAAAATTTTGACTGTTTTTTGGCTTTGTTGTGCGGTTATTTTACTTTTTCACAATTTCAACCGCCCTTATTATTATCATTATATATTATTATTTTTTTTTTATTTATTTCACTTTCAGTTTTGTTTTTTGAAAGGAGTTATTTATGAAATTCAGTTGCAAAAAGGAAATAATTCTTGGAGCTGTTCAGACAACATCTAAGGCAGCAGCAAGTAAATCCAGTATACCGGCTCTTGAAGGTATCTTATTAGAGCTTGAAGGTAATTCTCTTACAGTTACAGGTTATAATCTTGATATCGGTATAAAGACAGATATAGAAGTAAATGGTATAGAAAACGGTAATATAGTCATTAACGCAAGAATGGCAGGAGATATTATAAGAAAAATGCCTTCTGGTGACATAGTATTTTCTTGTGACGGAAGCAATATGGCAACTATAACAAGCGGTCAGACTGAAATGTCCGTTATGTGTATGAGTGCAGATGACTATCCCGTTGTGCCGCAGGTAAATCCCGAAACAAGTTTTTCTGTGCCTCAGAAGATGATTAAATCTATGATCGTACAGACAAAATTCGCTGTTGCTGTTACTGATACAAAGCCTGCACTTATGGGTTGCAAATTTGAAATAACAGATAATGTACTTAATGTTGTTGCTGTTGACGGCGTAAGGATAGCTCTCAGACAGGAATCTGTTGTTTATGATAATATAGAATTTATAGTTCCTGCTAAGACGTTAGATGAACTTATTCATATACTGTCTGATGATAGTGATAAAAATATTACTTTCTGTATTGATAAAAATCAGATATCTTTCAGTGTTGGAAACTATATAATGATTTCCAGACTTATAGATGGAGAATTTATTCAGTATAAGAATCACCTTATTTGCAACGATGATGTCTATGCGGAAGTTAATTGTCGTGAAATGATCGAGATGCTTGATCGTACAATGCTTATCATAAATGAAAAAAATAAAAATCCTATCCGTTGCGAGCTTAACGGAGATACTCTTTCAATGAACTGTACAACAGCTCTCGGTAAGATAAATGATAAGATGACTGTAAAATATAATGGAGAGCCAATTACGATTGGATTCAACGCAAAGTATATGCTCGACGCTTTTAAAGCTTGCGATACTGATTCGGTAAAGCTTATTATGAGCAGCTCTGTTGCTCCTATCATTATCAAACCTCTTTCGGGAAATGAATTTACATTCCTTGTTCTCCCGATGCGTCTGAAATGAATAGAACATTGGGAAAAGATATGTCAGATAAGACAAGGAATACCCGAAAATAAAGAAAATGTGTAAATAGAAATGGAAGGAATATAAAATGGAAGAAATAATCATAACAACCCCTTTTATAAAATTAGATCAGCTTGTAAAGTTTGCAGGACTTGCTGAAACAGGTGCTAAGGCTAAGATACTTATAGAGCTTGGAGAGTTTAATGTTAACGGTGAACTTTGTACCAAAAGAGGTAAGAAGATAAAGCCCGGTGACGTGATAGATTTCAAAAACAAAAAGTATAAGGTCATTGTTGATGAAAATGCTGTTATAGAGCAGGCTGCTGAATAATAAATGATCATTAAAAAAATATATATACGGAATTTCCGTAATATAAAGGAAACTGAGATTTCCTTTGATAAAGATCTGAATATTTTTGTAGGGAAAAACGCACAAGGCAAGACTAATCTTATGGAAGCATTGTCCGTCTGTTTAGGCGGTAGCTTTCGCCGTGTGCGTTTTTCTCAGTATATACCGACAAATGATCCGAAGGCTGATGTGTTTATCAGACTTATTTTTTCTGATGATGAAAATACTCGTGACAATGTGGTAGAATATTCTATAACAAACAGTAAAGTATCGGTCACATATAACGGTTTGAAAATGAATGACGCTGCGGAATTATACGGAGTGTTAAAATATGTTGTTTTTATACCCGAACATCTTAATCTTATAAAGGGAAGTCCTGAATTAAGAAGAAATTATCTTGATGATGTGGCTGTTATGCAGACAAAAACTCATCTTAAAAAGTTATCTAGATATAACAAAGGGTTGAAACAAAGAAATATTATACTTTCAACAAAAAATCCAAATATATCAGAAACAGAGCTTTTAGCTTCACTTGCAAGTTGGAATGAGATAATGGCGGGTGAGGGGATAAATGTTACTTATGGCAGATTAAAATACTTTTCATTCCTTAAAGAGTATGCGGCAGAAATGTATTCACGTCTGACAGAGGGTACAGAAGTGCTGGATATGGAGTATTACAGCTCTATTTTCAAAACAAATAGTATAAGTTTTGAAAATGTAAACGATTTGTTTAATAAATATATACAAGAACTGGAAAGAAATATTGATACGGAAATGAATTTACATTATACGATAGCAGGCGTTCATCGTGATGACGTAAATCTATTTATCAATGGAATGGCAGCAAAGGATTTTGCGTCACAGGGGCAGCTCAGGAGTGCGGCATTGGCACTTAAACTATCTGAGGCGGAAATTATCCGCAGAAAAAATAAGACCTGTCCTGTGGTCATTCTTGATGATGTATTGAGTGAGCTTGATCATATAAGAAGAAACTTCGTTATCAACAATATTGAAAAATCTCAGGTGTTTATTACTTGTTGTAATATTGATGATCTGTCATCTTTAAAAAATGGAAAGACCTGGATGACGGAAAAAGGAACATTTATGGAGGTATGATATGTTTTTGTTTCTTGGAGGAGAAACAACGGTATCCTCAAAAGATATAATAGGTATTTTTGATATTGAAGAATGTTCTGTAAGCAGAACGACTGCCGATTATCTTAATGCCTGTCAAAAAAAAGGACAGGTTATTTATGTGTCACAGGATATGCCAAAATCATTTATTGTGTGTTCTGATAAAACTTATATATCTAATGTATCGAATAATACAATAAATCGTCGAGGAAAATAAATATTTACCCGTGAGAAAATGAATGATTTTTCTTACGGGCTTTTTATTGATGTTTTTAGAGGTTTTAATATGTGCATAGTATCCCTACTCTTTTTTGTTAAAAATTAAAATTAGAGGCAAAAATGCTTGAAATTTATTCGTTTTTATGGTATACTATATTATATATTTATTATATAAGTTAGGCACAGGCAAGGGTGACTTGTTCCTCCTTGCCGTTTTTATTTACGGAGGGTAATATGGAAGAAAATGAAAAGGCTTTGGACGTCAACTACGGTGCCGACGATATTCAAGTCTTAAAGGGTCTTGAAGCTGTTAGAAAACGTCCCGGTATGTACGTAGGTTCTTCGGGCGAGGGAGGTCTGCATCATCTTGTTTATGAGATAGTAGACAACTCTATCGATGAGGCACTTGCGGGTTATTGTACCGAAATAGATGTATCCATTCTCCCTGATAATGTGATAAGAGTTATAGATAACGGTCGTGGTATACCAACAGCTATAAATCAGTCTGAGGGTATTTCTGCTGCAACTATCGTATTTACTGTACTTCACGCAGGCGGTAAATTCCGCGGCCGCGGATATAAGGTAGCAGGCGGTCTGCACGGTGTAGGTGCGTCTGTTGTAAATGCTCTTTCCGAATGGCTTGAAGTAGAGATCCACGATGGAAAAAATGTGCATTTCCAGCGTTTTGACCGTGGTGAATATAAAGAAGAAATCAAGATCATTGGTGAAACAGATCATACAGGTACTCAGGTAACATTTAAGCCTGACAGCGAGATATTCCATACGACTGTATTTAAATATGATGTTTTACAGGAAAGACTTCGTGAAAAGGCTTTTCTTAACGGTGGTCTGAAAATAAATCTTTCGGATCTTCGTGATCCTGCAAACCCTGTTAAGGAAGTAATGCAGTACGAAGGCGGTATTATGAGCTATATCGAATGGCTCAATAAAAAGCGTGGTGCTGATGTTCTTCACCCTGATGTTATTTACCTTAACGGTAATATGAACGGTATTGATGTTGAGATAGCTTTCCAGTATACAACAGATTTTAATAGTGAAGTATTCCGCTCTTTTGCAAACAACATTCATACAGGTGAGGGCGGTACTCACGAGCTTGGTCTTAAAAAGGCTCTCAGTAAGGTCATAAATGACTATGCTAAGGCTTATAAGGAAGCAAACGAAAAGAATAAGGTAAAGAAAAACGCTAAGAAAAAGGAAGATGAAAAGCCTTTTACAGGTTTCAGCGGTGAGGCTATAAGAGAAGCTATCAATGCTATCATTTCTGTAAAACTTCCTGAGTGTGAGTTTGAGGGACAGACAAAAGGTAAGCTCGGTAATCCCGAGGTTCAGCCCATTGTATATAAAATTGCCACAGAGCAGTTGACTTATTATTTTGAAGAGCATCCTGAAACTGCTCAGATAATTATGAATAAGGCTATCAACTCTCAGGCTGCACGTGACGCTGCAAAACGTGCTATGGAAGCAAAGCGTAAATCTGTAATGGATAGCAACGGGCTTCCCGGTAAACTTGCGGATTGTTCCGAATCTGATCCTACAAAGACAGAGATATATATCGTAGAGGGTGACTCTGCGGGTGGTTCTGCTAAAAATGGTCGTGACAGACGTTTCCAGGCTATCCTTTCCCTTTGGGGTAAGATGCTTAACGTTGAAAAGGCGAGAGCAGACAAAGTGTATAATAACGATAAGTTGTCCCCTGTTGTAAAAGCACTGGGTACAGGTATTGCGGAGGATTTTGATATTACAAAGCTGCGTTATGGCAGAGTTGTTATTATGGCCGATGCCGATGTTGACGGTATGCATATCAGAACACTGATGCTTACATTCTTTTTCAGATTTATGCGTCCTCTGCTTGAACAGGGTCACGTTTATGTGGCTCAGCCTCCGCTGTTTAAGGTTTGGAGAGGTAAGCAGGTAAAATATGCATTCTCTGATGAAGAAAGAGATCAGTTTATTGCTGAACTTATGGGCGATAATCCTAACGCTAAGGTAGATGTACAGCGATATAAAGGTCTTGGTGAGATGGATCCCGATCAGCTTTGGGAGACTACAATGAATCCCGAAACTCGTACAATGCTGCGTGTAAGCGTTGAGGACGCTGCAAAGGCAGATGAGATAATGACTATTCTTATGGGTGATAAGGTAGAGCCAAGACGTGAATTTATCGAGGCTAATGCTAAACTTGCTGTAAACCTTGATATTTAATGATTTTTTATTGATCACAAGGGGTGATTGTTATTTCAGGATTACTTCCGAATTTCAGCAATGAAGTAAATGATTCAAAAAAAATTGATGATGTATTGCTGAAAATAAGTTATGATAATACCTTTGAAGAAATAGACGGAGCAATGAAAAGCTTTCAGCAGAAGTTTTCGGGAAAAAAGCATACGATAATCATTGTGGCTTATTCAATACTTACTGTTGCGGCTATCGTTCTTGTTATCCTTAACTATAATAATATTTTGCCGTATTTAGCTTTATTATTCTGTGGTTTTAGTTTGTATTATAATATTACGGACAGAAAACGTATGAGAAAAAGGGTTATAGAGGCAATAAAGGATACTGATCCTGAGGATTATACAGCGATCATTTATGATGATAGGATCGAAATAGATACTGTTATTTTATCATCAGAAAAAAATAAAACAGAAGATATAGCTGACACAGGTGATAGTGAGGGAAAAGCAGAAGATATTACCCCTATAAAAAGTACCTTTATTTTCGGTCAGGATATGCTTGATTTTATGGAAAATGATGATTCGCTGATGCTGGTAGTTGCAAGACGTCAGACATATTGCTTCCCTAAACGCTGTCTTAACAAGGAGCAGGAAGATAAGCTTCGCAGCATATTTAAAGAAAAGACAGAAATGTGATCAATGTGATTGGGATAGCTTGAATTAGCATCCTAAGGAGGAAAAATGGAGTTAGATTTAAGTAAAGAAAAGCTTATAAATATCGACCTTGAAGATACTATGAAGGACTCTTTCATTCAGTATGCAATGTCGGTAATTACATCAAGAGCACTTCCTGATGTCCGTGATGGTCTTAAACCTGTTCACAGACGTATTATCTATACAATGAATGAGTCAGGAAACACCTCGGACAAGCCTACACGTAAGTGTGCTTATACAGTAGGTGAAGTGCTCGGTAAATATCACCCTCACGGTGACGCTTCCGTTTATGATGCACTTGTTCGTCTTGCTCAGGATTTCTCTCTGCGTTATCCGCTTATAACAGGACAGGGTAACTTCGGTTCTATCGACGGCGACCCCGCTGCTGCTTACCGTTATACAGAGGCTAAGCTTTCTAAGATATCTGATGAGATGATCCGTGATATCAATAAAAAAGTAGTTGATTTCACAACAAACTATGATGATAAGCTGCAAGAGCCTGTTGTACTTCCTTCTCGTTTTCCTAATCTGCTTGTAAACGGCAGTAACGGTATTGCGGTAGGTATGGCAACAAATATCCCTCCCCATAATCTTGGAGAGGTTATAGACGCTCTATTACTTATGATAGATGACCCTGAGGTATCTATTGAGGAGATTATGACTAAGATACAAGGTCCTGATTTCCCCACAGGTGGTATTATAATGGGTTACAGCGGAATACGCTCGGCTTACTATACAGGCCGAGGTAAGATAATTCTCCGTGGCAGAGCTGAAATAGTAGAAGAAAACAACCATACAAGAATAATCATCAATGAAATTCCTTATATGGTAAATAAGGCTCGTCTGCTTATGAATATCGGCGACCTTGTACGTGATAAGCGTATTGAGGGTATATCTGTCGTTCGTGATGAATCTGACAGAAACGGTATGCGTATCGTTATCGAGCTTAAACGTGATGCAAATGCAAACGTAGTGCTTAATAAGCTTTACTCCTATACACAGCTTCAGGATACTGTCGGTGTAATTATGCTTGCCCTTGTGGACGGTCAGCCTAAGGTATTGCCTTTGCGTGATATGCTGGAACAGTATATCAACTTCCAGGTAGATGTTGTAACACGCCGTACAAAGTTTGACCTTGAAAAGGCACAGGAAAGAGCTCACATCCTTGAAGGTTTCTTACTTGCTATCGACTTTATTGATGAAGTAATTGCGATCATTCGTTCCAGCAAGACTATTCAGGAGAGTAAAGAAAGACTTGTAGAGCGTTTTAAGAATGTTGATGTTTCTAAGACAGGATTCTTTGATTCCAACACATATTCTCTCACAGAAGTACAGGCTGATGCTATCGTACAGATGCGTTTAGGTCAGCTGACAGGTATGGAAGAATCTAAGATCGCTGATGAGCTTGGCGAAAAGAGAGAGCTTATCAAGGAATATATGGGTCTGCTTTCTGATCATAGCAAGATGCTCCACCAGATCGGTACAGAGCTTGAAGCTATCAAGAAGAAGTATAATGACGCAAGAAGAACATCTATTGAGCCTGTAAGCGGAGAAGTAGATATAGAGGACCTTATTCCTCAGGAGGATTGCGTTGTAACTTATACAAATATCGGTTATATCAAGCGTCAGCCTGTGGAGATATATAATATCCAGAAGCGTGGCGGCCGTGGTGTTTCGGGTATGAAACAGCGTGATGAGGACTTCGTAGAGAATATGTTCATCTCCAATACTCACGAAAATATTCTGTTTATTACAAATTTTGGAAATATGCACAGGATAAAGTGTTATGAAGTTCCCGAGGGCGGCAGACAGTCCCGTGGTATGAACATTGTAAATCTTCTTCAACTTGAAGAGGGTGAGCGTGTTGCGGCAATGATGACAACAGTTGATTTTGCTGAAAATAAATATTTCATCTGTATCACAAAGAATGGTATCGTTAAGCGTACAAATCTCTCTGAATATAAGAATATCCGTAAGAGAGGTCTGCGTGCTATTACTGTTGCCGAGGACGATGAGATAGTTTCTGCATTCCTTACAGAGGGTGACTGTACGATACTTGTTGCTTCAAGAAACGGTGCAGCTATCCGCTTTGATGAAACGAAAGCAAGACCGCTTGGCCGTACAGCAAGAGGTGTACGTGCTATCAAGCTTCGTGAAGATGACTATGTTGTTGGTGCAACTAAGATATTTGACGATCAGGCTACCATACTTACTGTTACAGACAAGGGTATGGGAAGACGTTGTGCATTGTCCAGCTATCGTTTGCAGAACAGAGGCGGACTTGGTTTGAAGAACTACCCTGTAAGTGAAGAAAAGGGTTATGTATGCGGTATCAGGACTCTTGGTCCTGATGATGATGTTATCCTTATCAGTACAGACGGTGTTATTATCAGATTCCGTGCAAATGACCTACGTACTATGGGTCGTCCTGCTAGTGGTGTGCGTGTAATGCGTCTTGCAGAGGATAGCAGTGTTGCTTCATTTACAAGAACACCTCACGATGAAACTGAGGAAACACAGGAGATAGAAAAGATCTCTGATGAGGAGATTGCAGCTTCTCTCTCTGCTGAGGCAAGTGAAGTCGTTGAACCTGACGAAGAGCCAACTGATGAGGATACTTCGGAAGAAATACCAAATGATGAAACATAAATAAACCATATCATATACGCCCGGACAACAACTGGTTCGGGCGTGTTTTGTGAAAATAATCTAATTGTTCCACATAGAACAAATTGTCGAAAGGAAGATAACAATGAGTTATACTCTTGAAGAGTATGATGTAGCGGTCATAGGAGCAGGACACGCAGGTGTGGAGGCGGCACTTGCTGCGGCACGTCTTGGTATGAAAACTGCGATATTCACTTTGTCACTTGATTGTATAGCAAATATGCCCTGTAATCCTTGTATCGGCGGATCTGCAAAAGGTCAAATAGTATGTGAGATAGATTCTCTTGGCGGTGAAATGGGAAGGGCGGCTGACGCAACATTTATTCAGTCAAGAATGCTGAACAGAGGAAAAGGCCCTGCTGTCCATAGCCTTAGAGTGCAGAGTGACCGTACAAAATATCATCTGTATATGAAAAAGTGTCTTGAAGATACGCCGAATCTCTTTATAAAACAGGCGGAGGTTACCTCTGTCGATGTTGAGGATGGCAAAATTACAGCAGTGAGAACAAAGCTTGGTGCAGTACACCCAGTAAAGGCGGCAGTAATTACAACAGGTACTTATCTTAATGGAAAAATACATATCGGAGAACTAAATTATAACGCAGGTCCTGATAACGTTCTGCCATCAACTGAACTTACGGAGTGTTTAAGACAGCTTGGTCTTACTATGAGAAGATTTAAGACCGGTACTCCTGCGAGAGTGCATAAGCGTTCTATCAATTTTGATGTAATGGAAAAACAAGTAGGTGATGACCAGATAATTCCGTTCGCATTTGATAATGAAGAAAGGCTTGAAAACATCGTTGATTGCTATGTAACATATACAAATGAAGAAACACATAGGGTCATTTTAGATAATTTACATCGTTCACCTTTATATTCGGGCAGAATAGAGGGTGTAGGTCCTCGTTATTGTCCGAGTATTGAAGATAAGATAGTGAGATTTAAGGATAAAGAGCGTCACCAGTTATTTTTAGAGCCTATGGGTCTTGATACAGACGAATATTATGTACAGGGAATGAGCTCATCACTCCCCGAAGATGTGCAGCTTAAATTTATGCGTACTATCAAGGGTCTTGAAAATGTTGAGATTATGCGTCCTGCTTATGCAATAGAATACGATTGCTGCGACCCATTAGAGCTTTTGCCGACGCTTGAATTTAAGCGTGTATCGGGACTATACGGTGCAGGACAATTTAATTGTACCAGCGGTTATGAGGAGGCCGCTGCTCAGGGAATTATTGCGGGAATAAACGCAGCAAGAAAGATAGTCGGCAAAGATCCTGTGATTTTAGACAGAGCATCAAGTTATATCGGTACTCTTATAGATGATCTTGTCACCAAAGGCTGTACAGAACCTTATAGAATGATGACCTCACGTAGTGAGTACAGACTGATTTTAAGACAGGATAATGCTGCGGAAAGACTTCTTCCGCTTGGTTATGAGATAGGTCTTATATCAGATGAACGATATGAGAAGTTCAGACTGGAACAGGAACTTGTAGAAAACGAACTTGAACGTATCAAAAATACAACTATACACGCAACTGAGGAACTTAATAAGCTGCTTGTTGATAAGGGTACAAGCACACTTACAAACGGTATCCGAATGATAGAACTTCTGAAACGTCCGCAGATAAGTTACGAGGAATTAAAGCCTTTCGATAAAAAGCGTCCTGAACTAAAATATTCAGTAATAAATAAGCTTGAAATTGAGCTGAAATATTCAGGATATATAAAGATACAACAAGAGCAGATAGATAAAATGCGTAAGCTTGAAGCAAAGCTGTTACCCACAGATATTGATTATAAAACAATAAAAGGTCTGCGTTTAGAGGCACAGGAAAAGCTTAATAAATTTAAGCCCCTTAATGTGGGACAAGCAGGAAGAATATCAGGTGTAAACCCTGCCGATGTTTCAGTTTTACTTATTTGGCTTGCAGGAAAGGGAGGTAACAATGGAGAGAATTAACTATACCATAGATACCTTTAAATCCGCCGGTATTTCTATTACAACTGATCAAGCAGAGCAATATGTAAAGCTATGTGATTTTATGGTAGAGTATAACAAGAATGTAAATCTAACTGCAATAACTGATTTTGAAGAAGTTGTGATGAAGCATTTTGTGGATAGCGTACTTCCGTTTGCTCAGCTTGATATAAGCGATGGTTCATCTTTTATTGATGTTGGTACAGGTGCTGGTTTTCCTTCGTTGCCACTTCTTATTTACAGACCTGATTTAAAGGGAACACTGTGCGATAGTCTGCAAAAGAGATGTATATATCTTGAAAAGGCTTGTGCTGAGATAGAAATTAAGGCTAAGATTATTCACGCAAGAAGTGAAGATCTTGGCAGAAAAATGAGAGAATGTTTTGATTTCTCAACTGCAAGAGCAGTTGCAGCAATGCCTGTGCTAATGGAATATTGTCTCCCTTTTGTAAAGGTTGGAGGACGATTTGTTGCACTCAAATCTGTTAATGAGGATATTTCTATTGCTGAAAATGCTGCAAAAGTCCTGGGAGGCAGGATATCTGAAATAAAGGATTATAAGCTCCCAAATGACGATGACAGGCGTGTTGTGATTACAAAAAAAGTATCTCAAACTCCGACAAAATATCCGAGAAACTCAGGTAATATAGCAAAGAAGCCGCTTTGATGCGGCTTCTTTTGTTATTATGTGTTGCAAAAAGTCGGGAAATGCGATATTTCCTTGTGGATTTTATTTCCTTTTAATGATACAATTTGATTATGGAACATAAATCGAAAGGAGTATTGTATATGTCAATATTTAATAAGGAAAAACAGGGACAGAGGGTCGTAATGATACCATTAGGAAATATAATTCCGAATAAGTCACAACCAAGAACAAGATTTGATGAGAGTGCTATATACTCTCTGGCACAAAGTATAAAGGAAAACGGAGTGATTCAGCCGGTCTGTGTGAGAAAAAATGGTGCTTTGTATGAAATTATCAGTGGTGAAAGAAGATGCAGAGCGTCTAAACTGGCAGGTCTGACGGAAGTACCTTGTCTTGTAATGGACGTGGACGAAGAAAATTCTGCTGTACTTGCTCTGATTGAAAATATACAACGCAGTGACCTTAGTTTTTTTGAAGAAGCGATAGCAATAGAAAGGCTGATAACTCAATTTGGATTGACACAGCAGGAAGCCGCAAAAAAACTTGGAAAGGCACAATCCACTGTTGCAAACAAATTAAGACTTTTGAGATTTACTGATGCAGAGAGAAATATGCTAGTGGGTAGTAATATAAACGAACGACAGGCAAGAGCCTTGATAAGGATCGAAGACCCAAATGAGCGAATCAAAGCCCTTCACGAGGTAGTAAAGCACGATATGAATTTGGAACAAACAGAGTATCTAGTGAATAAAGTTATTTCTAAATCATCAGATAGGAATAATAAACCTCAGATAGAAATAAAAGCTCCTATACATAGACTTTATATCAACAGCATAAATAATCTTGTGAAAAAGATGAAAAACGATAATATAAAATGCGAAACAACCACAAATCAAAAGGACGGGTTCTTTGAATATACTATAAAAATACCTGTTTCGGCAGAAATGTGAAAATAACATTGTTCCACATAGAACATTTGATATATTATGTCGAAAAATGTTCTATGTGGAACATTTTTTGCAAAAACACTTTATTTTTTATAAGAATTATGATATACTATAACTATATTATTAAAAGGGGGAGAGATTTTGGGTATAGTTATAGGCATAGTAAATCAAAAAGGCGGCGTTGGTAAAACAACAACAGCAGTAAATATAGCTGCCGGCATTGGTGCTATGGGGAAAAAAGTTCTGTTGATAGATTTTGATCCACAGGGAAACGCAACAACAGGATTTGGAATAAGAAAAAAGACTTTGGAGTCAACTACATACGATGTCCTTATGGGAGAAGCTCGTCCACAAGAAACAATAATTCCCACAAAGTATAAGAATGTAAAAATAATGCCCTCAACAAGTAAGCTTTGTGAGGCGGAATTGCAACTTGCAAATGTTGAGCAGAGAAACCACCAGTTAAGAAAGGTGGTATTGCAGGTAAAAGATGATTACGATGTGATTATCATTGACTGTCTGCCGTCGCTTGGTGTACTGGCATTGAATGCACTGGTTGCTTGTGACAGTATAATCGTGCCTATGCTTTGTGAACATTTTGCACTTGAAGGTCTTGCTCAGCTTATCCAGACAGTAAAGAAGGTCAAAAAGGTAAATAAAAATCTTCAAATTATGGGTATAGTCTTTACAATGATAGATAAAAGACTTGTATCAACTAATGAAGTAATGCGTGACGTTAAGAAAAACTTCTCTTCTGATCTGATATTTAAGACAGAGATACCAAGAAATGTCCGTATTACTGAGGCTCAAAGTCACGGAGAGCCTATAATCTACTATGATAAGCTTTCAAAGGGTGCGGATACATACAAACGGCTATCAAAGGAAATAGTGGAAAAATGTCGTGATATGGAGAAGAAGAATGGCTAAAAAAAGAACAAACAGTAATTTCAGCAGTATATTTGATGACAATAATCTGCTTGAAGATAACGAGGGATCAAGCACCCTGCGTATCTCTGAAATAGAGCCTAACAAAGGACAGCCGAGAAAGAATTTTGACAAAGAGGCTTTGGAACAACTTGCAACATCTATCAGAGAGAATGGTGTGTTACAGCCGATAATTGTAAGACCCACTTCTGCGGGTGTGTATCAGATAATTGCAGGAGAACGCCGTTGGAGGGCGTCAAAGATAGCAGGTCTGTCAGAAGTTCCCGTAGTTATCCGTGATGATCTTACAGAAGAACAGGTTATGCAGATCGCTCTAATTGAAAATTTGCAGCGTGAAAACCTTAACCCTATTGAAGAAGCAATGGGGTATAAAGATCTGATTGATAATTACAGTATGACTCAGGAACAACTTGCAAAAACTCTTGGCAAGGCAAGGTCCTCTATCGCAAATAGTTTAGGTCTGCTGACTCTTCCAAAAACGGTTAAAAATCTTCTTGCTGATGGTTCGCTTTCAGCGGGTCACTGTAAAGCATTAAAGGCTATCAAGGATACAGCTCTTATGACTGAGATTGCATTGAGAGCGGCTGACGGAGAGCTTACAGTAAGAAGTATTGAGGCAATAGCAAAACGTGAAGCAAAGAAGGACGAAACAAAACCAGAGTTAAAACCCAGACTTGCTTATTACACAGAGGTCGAGCTTAGCCTTGCAGAAGCACTTGGAACAAAGGTGAAGATAGTCGAGGGTAAAAAGACGAATACTCTCCAAATCAGCTTTGACGACAAAGAACAGCTTGAAGGTATTATGAGAGAGCTTATAAATAAGGCATAATTCAGGCGAAGTCCTGTACAATACAGAAAATCAAAGGAAGGCAAACAAAATGATAGACATTAAATTTTTAAGAGAAAACCCTGACGTAGTAAAGGAAAATATTAAGAAGAAGTTTCAGGATAGCAAACTGCCCTTAGTTGATGAGGTTATAGAGCTTGATGTTGAGTACCGCAAGGCATTACAGCGTAAGGAATCCCTTCAAGCTGATAAGAACAAGGTAAGCAAAGAGATCGGCGGATTTATGGCTAAGGGAATGAAAGAAGAGGCTGAGGCTGCAAAGGCTAAGGTAAAGGAATATTCCGAGGAACTTGCACAGCTTGATAAGACCGTTCCTGAAATGGCTGAGCGTATCAAGACAATTATGATGACTATTCCAAACATCATTGATCCCACAGTTCCGATCGGTAAGGACGACAGCGAGAATGTCGAGATACAGCGTTACGGTGAACCTGTTGTTCCTGCATTTGATGTTCCGTATCACGCTGAGATAATGGAAAACCTCAACGGTCTTGATCTTGACAGTGCAAGAAAGGTTGCAGGTAACGGTTTCTACTATCTTATGGGTGATATTGCAAGACTTCACTCTGCTGTTATCTCCTATGCAAGAGATTTTATGATCGACAGAGGTTTTACTTACTGTATCCCTCCCTTTATGATCAGAAGCAACGTTGTAACAGGCGTTATGAGCTTTGCTGAAATGGACGCTATGATGTACAAGATAGAGGGCGAAGATCTTTACCTTATTGGTACATCTGAGCATTCTATGATCGGTAAGTTTATTGATACAATCATTGATGAGGAAACTCTGCCTCATACACTGACATCTTATTCTCCCTGCTTCCGTAAGGAAAAGGGTGCTCACGGTATCGAGGAGAGAGGTGTGTACAGAATCCACCAGTTTGAAAAGCAGGAGATGATCGTTGTCTGCAAACCCGAGGAATCTCCTGAGTGGTTCACAAAGCTGTGGCAGAATACAGTAGATCTGTTCCGTTCTATGGATATCCCTGTAAGAACTATTGAGTGTTGCTCCGGTGACCTTGCAGACCTTAAAGTTAAGTCCTTTGACGTTGAGGCTTGGTCTCCCAGACAGAAGAAGTATTTTGAGGTAGGAAGCTGTTCTAACCTCGGCGATGCACAGGCAAGACGTCTTGGTATCCGTGTAAAGAGTGCAGACGGCAAGAAGTATTTTGCACATACACTTAACAATACAGTTGTTGCTCCTCCCAGAATGTTAATTGCATTCCTTGAAAACAATCTCAATGAGGACGGCTCTGTAAATATTCCTGAGGTATTAAGACCTTATATGGGCGGTAAATCCAAGATAGGCTGATAAGCTTATTTAACAAAAATGGTTATGGTTTTATTGTATGGCGGGACCGAAAGCGTTTTCTTTGGAGAACGCTTTTTGGTTCTGCTATTTTTCGAATTGTAACTTACAGAAAATGGATAAAAAGTATTGAATTGTGTATAGACAGAATGATACAGCTAAAAAGGAGGAGCAATGGCATTTGTAACATTGGATAACGTATATAAGCGTTATAATATGGGAGAAGTAACGATAAATGCGGCTGACGGAATGACCTTTGATATAGAAAAGGGTGAATTTGTAATTATCGTTGGCCCAAGTGGCTCGGGAAAGACAACTGTACTTAATATGCTTGGCGGTATGGATAGCTGTGACGAGGGTGTCATCAGCGTTGACGGAGCAAGAGTTGACAGCTATAACAGAAAGCAGCTTACAGAATATCGCAGACACGATATAGGTTTTATTTTTCAGTTTTACAATCTGCTTCCTAATCTTACAGCAAAGGAAAATGTTGAACTTGCTACCCAGACTACAAAGGACTATGTGCCGGCAGCGGAGATACTTGAAAAGGTAGGTCTTGGGGAGAGATTGAACAATTTCCCTGCACAGCTTTCGGGCGGTGAGCAGCAGCGTGTTTCCATTGCGAGAGCACTCAGTAAAAGACCTAAGTTGCTGCTTTGCGATGAGCCGACAGGAGCACTTGACTATAATACAGGCAAGATGATATTAAAGCTTTTACAGGACACCTGTCGTAAGGACGGAATGACAGTAATACTTGTAACGCATAATTCTGCTATTGCACCTATGGCAGACAGAGTAATTAAGATAAAAAACAGTAAGGTGAGCAAGGTAATAATGAACGAAACACCCACTCCCGTGGAAGATATTGAGTGGTAACGGGGGTAGGATATTGAAAGCGATAAATAAAAATATAGTCCGTGAGATATCTAAATCGAAGGGACGTTTTCTGTCTATATTCCTTATCTGTGCTATCGGAGTTGGTTTTTTCAGCGGCGTAAGGGAAACGGGAAACGATATGAAGATATCCGCAGATATCCTTTATGATAAGCAGGAGCTTTTTGATCTCAGAGTGCTTTCCACATTTGGTCTTACGGATAATGATGTTGAGGCTATCTCAAAGGTAGAAGGTGTGACGGAGGTCGTTCCCTCAAAATACAGCGATCTTGCATTGCATATAGATAATACTGAGCATCTTACCCGTGTATACTCTTGGAATAAAAATGAGATAAACAAAATAATTCTCCTTGAAGGAAGAGAACCACAGACAGAGAATGAGTGTATAATCAATCTCAACAGACTTGATGCAGGTTTTGAGCTTGGACAGACTGTTTCAATGGTAGACCTCACAGATGCAGAGGAGTTTCCGTTAAAACATACAGAGTATACAATAGTAGGCACATTTGACACGCCTATGTATATTTCGGGTACACAAAAGGGCAGTACGACTATCGGTGACGGTGGACTTGATGCTTTTATGTATGTTACAGAAAGTAATTTTACACAGGAAATATACACAGAAGTATATATAAGGTCAGAAGAACTGGCGAGAATGAGGAGCTACTCAGATGAATATGAGGAGCTTCGTGACAGACTTTCAGACAAGTTGGAAGAACTGGGTATACCACAAAGTGAGATACGCTATGAAGAAGTAGTGGGCGAAGCATTAGATAAGATTGCCGACGGTGAAAAGGAACTTGCAGACGCTAAGGTTGACGGACAAAAAGATCTGGACGATGCAAAAGAGGAGCTTACAGACGCTGCACAGCAGATAGCTGACGGAGAAAAAGAGCTTGAAGATGCAAAAGCAGAAATAGACGACGGAAGAAAGCAGCTTGAAGATGCGGAAAAAGAACTTGCTGATGCTAAGCAAGAGATAGAAAAGGGCAAAAAGGAGCTTCTGGATAATAAATCTACACTTACCGAGGCTGAAAAAGAGGTCAGTGAGGGCCGCCTTGAAATAACAAATGCAGAGCAGGAGCTTAAATCAGCAAAGCAGACGCTTGATGAAAGCAAGGTTCAGCTTGAAGAGGGTCAGGCGGAGATAGATAGAAATATCGCAGAGTTAGAAGCAGGAAAGCAGCAGCTTGAAATAGCAAAGTCTCAGTTAGAACAAGCACAAGCTGAATACGATAAGGGTCTTGCACAGTATGAAATGGGATATGCTGCTTTTGTTGAAGGCGAAAAGCAGCTGCAACAGGCTATTGAATTATACGGAAAGAATAATCCTGCTATAATTCGACAAATCGCTGAATATGAAGCAAATAAAGCGATACTTGAACAAACAAAAATACAGCTTGATGCGGCGAAAGAGCAGATAGATGCAGGCAGAGTCGAAATACAAACAAACGAGGCTATACTTGCAGAGGGTGAAGCACAGATTTTAGCGGCACAAGATGAAATAGACAAAGGCTGGATACAATATAACGACGGTCTTAAACAGTATGAAGAGGGTGCTGCGAGCCTTGAAAAAGGCAAGGAAGAATTCCTTAAAGGGTATGAGCAGTATGTTGAGGGTCTGCAACTGTACAATGACGGACTAAGGCAGATAGAGGACGCTGAAAGACAGTATAATGAAGGTGTCGCTACACTCAATGAAAAGAAGGCAGAGTTTGAGGACGGCGTAAAGCAGTATGAGGACGGTCTTGCTGAAATAGAGGACGCAAAGATAAAATATGCAGACGGCTTAAAGGAATATGAGGACGGAGTTGAGACATTCAATAAAGAGATAGCCGACGCAGAAAAGGAAATTGCAGACGCAAAGCAGGAGATAGAGGACGCAGGCGAAGCGGAATGGTATATCTTCACACGTGACGATAACCCGGGATATGCGGAGTATGAGAGCAATGCACACCGTATCGATAACATTGCAATGGTGTTTCCTATATTCTTTTTGTTGGTTGCAGGACTTGTATGCCTTACCACAATGTCCAGAATGGTTGAGGAAAACCGTACTCAGGTAGGCACTCTGAAAGCTCTCGGTTATACAAATGCCGCAATAATGAAGCACTATATGGTGTATGCGGTAAGTGCGGCGGCGGCAGGCAGCTTGTTAGGTGCAGTTGGCGGTATGCTGCTGTTCCCGTGGGTGATTATGTTTGCATATTCTATGATGTATATTATTACAGATATAAGCTTCCAGTTCAGTCTATCCAATATTTTAATGTCAGCCGGACTTATGATAGGTGCAATAGCACTGACGGTATTTTTCAGTTGTAAGAGGGTACTTGCAGAAACCCCTGCAAGTCTTATGCGACCCAAAGCCCCGAAAGCGGGAAAACGTGTACTGCTTGAACGTATAGGCTTTATCTGGAACAATATGTCGTTCTTCGGCAAGGTTTCGGGAAGAAATCTTTTCCGCTATAAACGAAGAATGTTTATGACGGTGGTGGGAATTTCAGGCTGTACCGCACTTATGCTGGCGGGTTTTGGATTGAAAGACTCTATCTCGGATATTGTTGCAAAGCAGTATAATGAGATATTCAATTACAGCGGATATATTGCGGTCGATGACAAAATGACTGAGGAAGAGCGTTCTGTAATTTATGACAAGCTTTTCGAATATGATTCAGAAACACAGAACACAATGACATTTATGAAACAGTATACACTGTCTTATGATGATGCTAATGTTCAGTGCTATGTTACGGCAGTTGAAGATGTTGAGGCTTTTGAAGATATGGTACATCTGCGTGAGAGAGTGTCAAAAGATAAGCTCACGATGAATAATGGTGCTATAATCACAGAAAAGCTTGGCAAGTTGCTTGGCGTAAAAGAGGGCGATACTGTTACAATACAGATAAGCGATGGAATGACAGGCACTGTTACAGTTGCGGGAGTTACAGAGCATTATGCAAGTCATTATATGTATATGTCCGAGAGCCTTTATAATGATGTTTTCGGTGATACACCAAAATACAATATGCTGTATTTTTCAAACAGGCTATCTGAAAATAAGGCTGACAATGAAATGCTGACAGAAAAGCTTATGTCTTGTGACGGAGTGCTTACAGTAATTTTAAATTCCAGTTCGTCATCAAGCTTTCAGGAGATGCTTAGTATTCTTGACCTAGTGATCGTGGTGCTTATCGTTTCTGCGGGAGCGTTGGCATTTGTTGTTCTGTATAATCTTACAACAGTCAATATCACTGAACGTATCCGAGAAATAGCAACGCTGAAAGTCCTCGGTTTCTACGACAGAGAGGTTTCCAGCTATGTTTTCAGAGAGAATATAATTCTTTCTGTTATGGGAAGTGCAGTAGGACTTCTGTTAGGAATAGCACTGTGTCAGTTCGTGGTGCAGACTGCTGAGATCGACGAGGTTATGTTCGGACGTGATATCCACGCAATGTCTTATGTATGGTCGTTCCTTATTACAGTGGTATTCTCGCTGCTTGTGAACCTGATTATGACAAAGGTATTGAAAAAGATCAGTATGGTGGAGTCGCTCAAATCGGTTGAATAAATAAGAACCGCTTTCGGTGTAGGGAAGCGTATAAATAAGTTTACAAAGGCACTTTTGATGTTTTCGTCGAAAATGCCTTTGTGCTTTTTCGTTGACTTTTTCTGAAATGGTAGTATAATATATGTATTGACAAATTTGAATTTGTGGAGATAATACTTATGCAATTTGTGGAATCCAAATCAATTAAAGTATCCCTGTTACCTGAACAGGAAAAGCAGTTATCATCGGCAGAATGCATTGAGAAGGCATTCATAAATCCAGATGTTTTATCGTTTGATATATATCACGATGATATGCTTATAGGTTTTGTAATGGTGAGAAAATTTGACGATAAATCTTATTTTCTTTGGAATTATGCAATAGATTATAAGTATCAAAACCAACGGCTTGGCACAAAAGCTTTTGTTGATTTTATTACTTTTATGTCAGACAGATACGATATGTCCATACTGACAACAACATATTTGTGGGGGAATGAGTATGCAAAAAGATTATATGAAAAAGTTGGGTTTGTAGAAACGGATATTGTAAATGAAGATGGATGCCATGAAGTTAATATGATTTATCACTGTGGATAAAATACTAATTTACATATTTGGTGTGTATAGAGTAAGCAACTAAATCAAAGTAATCTATCCCAAAAACTTGACTAAAAGCTGCAATTATGATATGATAATAATATATTGTATAATAAAGTGGAAAGGCGGTCATTATGAAGGAAAGAATTTTAGAGTCCGGCGAGGATTACCTTGAAACTATACTGATACTTCACAACAGAAATGGCGAAGTACGTTCTATCGATATTGCAGCAGAGCTTGATTATTCAAAACCCAGTGTAAGTGTTGCTATGAAGAATCTCCGTGAGAGAGAGTGCATTACTGTTGACAAGAACGGATTTATCACACTTACGGAAAAGGGCAGAGCTATTGCAGAAAAGGTGTATGAGCGTCATCTGTTATTTACAAGCTGGCTTATCTCTATGGGAGTACCCGAGGATATAGCGGCGGAGGACGCCTGCCGTATCGAGCATTGCCTTAGTAACGAAAGCTTTGAGGCTATAAAAAAGCACGTAAGAGAGTTTTCAGAAAAACAATAAGAATCTGCCGTACTTTAATGGTACGGCATTATTTAAAAAGAGGGAGGGATCATTATTAAGATAATATGTCTTATTGAAAATACTGCCGTTAATGAAAAGCTATATTCTGAGGACGGCCTTTCTCTCTTTGTGGAATACGGCGGAAAGAATTATCTTATAGATACTGGTCTTACAGGCAGAGCGGTAGAAAATGCAAGAAGAATGCGTCTGCCTATCGATAATGTAGACGCAGTAGTTGTGACCCACAACCACCACGCACATATCGGCGGTATCGACAGTGTTATGAGGCTAAACCCAAATGCTAAGATATATCTACGTTCGGGTGCTCAGACAGAGGTATATCAGAGGAACGGTCTGTTTAAATCAGCGGCAGGAGAGGGTAAGGGATTTTTCAAAAAATACAGCGAAAATCTTGTGCTGTTCAATAATTTCTCCGAGGTAACAGAGGGTTTTTATCTTGCGTCCTGTGAACATTTCGAAGAGAAATATGAAAATCCCGATAAAAGTTACTTTTACATTGACGGCAAAAAGAATGTCACCTATGATTTTAGTGATGAGAGCTTTGCGGTGATATTTCCCAAAAAACGCAAGGCGGACGGCTTGGTGCTTATAGGCGGCTGTTTCCATTGCGGAGCGGTGAATATGCTTGAAACCGTAAAAGAGCGTTGGCACGGAATTCCGATACTTGCAGTGATAGGCGGATTTCATTTTGCGGGAGCAAATGCAAAAACCATAAATTGTTCTGCGGAGCATATCATAACACAGGCACGAGGACTTAAAATGAGCGGTGCTGAAAAAGTGTATGCCTGTCACTGCACAGGATTCAGAGGCTTTGACATTATGGACGAAACGCTTGGCGACAGGATACTTTATATCGGCGGCGGAGAACAGATAGATTTTTAATAAACATAAAAAGCAGGGCTTAGGCTCTGCTTTTTTAACATTCTTAACAGTATTTTCAACAGGTGTTGAAAATATCGAAAAAATTTTTTGTGACAAATAGGGTCTGCAAATTGTTTTATAAGTGAATGTACATTCACACACAGGCGAGGAGGTGACAGATTGAGCGGCGAAGAACTTGAAAGATATATCGGACTGTTTCACGGTACGGTATATCGACTTGCGTTCAGCTATCTGAACAACCACGCAGACGCAGAGGATATAACGCAGGAGTCATTTCTGCGGTTATATAAATTTGACGGCGGATTTGTTTCAGATGAAAACTGCAAAGCGTGGCTTATAAGGGTCACGATCAATCTGTCGAAAAACCTGCTTAGATCGGGCTGGTTTACAAAACGTGCAGAGCTTGATGAAAACCTTTCTTGTGAAAGCAAGGAAGATACAGAACTGCTTGAAAGCGTACTGTCGTTGCCGCCGAAATACCGAGTCATAATTCATCTGTACTACTATGAGGGGTACTCTGTAAAAGAAATAGCGGATATTACAGGAGCGACAGTTACAGCAGTGACGACAAGATTGGCACGGGCAAGGGAAAAGTTAAAGGTTTTGCTCCAAAAGGAGGGGTCATAATGAAAGAACGATACAGTAGAGTGATTTCTAACATCGCTCCTGAGCGGAGTGACAGAGATCTTTTTGAAACGGTTATCAGAAAGGCGGAAATAAAAATGGAAAAGAGAAAGCTTAATAAGAAAGCGGTCGTTATTCCTGTGGCGGCGGCATTGACTGTTGCGATAAGTGTTGGCGGATTTGCCGCAGTAAACTCAGATTACCTTAGAAGTATTTTTGGTGGAAATGAGAGCATTACAGAAAATATCCATAACTCTGTGTTTGAGGATAGTGATGAACACATTAAAATAACAGTAGAAGAATATCTTTCTGACGGTCAGTGTACCTATCTTACAGTTCATTATCAGGCACTTGACGAGGAGGGTGAGCAGTGGCTTTCGGGGGATTTTTTAGCCTGTGAGGCGGGCGAGGAACAGCTGTTAGCCGTACATCCCGAGTTCCAGAAGAGCACCGAGGTTTATTATCCAAAGAGTTATAGTATTAATGCAATTGAGATTACGGAGCTTTCCGCTGAAACAGACAAGTATTTCAATGTATTCTTTGAGACGACCTCACGTTTTTATGGCACAGAGAAAGCGGATTTCCGCTATATACTGACAGACGGAGAACAGCGTAGTACCATATTAGATATCAGCGATAATGTAGAATCAAAATGGATAGAACTAAAATCAGAAAAATCTCCCAGTGAGTTCTATATCCCGAAGTATCTGGTTCTATCTGACTTGTCGTTCTCTATTCACGGCGAGAACACCGGTGCGTATGAGGATAACTCTGTTCCTGGTGTTATGTGGAGCTTCCATTCGCTTATGAGTCACGAGGAGGATATAGCAGACGCAGTAAATGATATCAGTTTTGTTTTTTCTGACGGCAGCGAGTATGTGCCCGATCCCTATGCTTTGCTGGGTTCTTCTGTTGCGTGTGAGGAAAACAGAAATACCGATATTGATATTGCAGGTGGTACATTTGTAAATCGTAAATGGGACGACAATGGCAACTTTATAATAAGCTTTGACGATGTCGCTGTTGACGATATCGTTGGTCTTAAATTCGGCGATGTTTACTATGAGCTTTCCGCAGAATAATTAAATAGAATAAGGGCGGTAAATACCGCCCTTTTCGTTTACATTCTGAGTGCCTCAACAGGTCTGAGTGTTGCTGCTTTGTATGCAGGATATGCTCCGAATGCCGCACCTATTATTGCCGCTGCCACGGTAGATATAAGCAGAGAAAACAGATCGACCATAAAGGGCAATCCGAGGATAAAGCACCCTGCTGCTGTTATCACAATGCCGCCAAGGATACCGGCAGCACCTCCCAGCAGTGTAAGGATAATGCTTTCTGTCATAAACTCAATACATATATCGGAGTTTTTTGCACCTATTGATTTTTTTATACCTATTTCGTGGGTGCGTTCATTTACGCTCATCATCATAGTGGTCATAACTGATATACCCGATACCACAAGTGAAATACCCGCCACAAGCGACAGTGAAGTAGTCACAATAGACAGTATATCGTCAAGCTGATTTTTCTGCGAAAGAAGATTGTTTATCACAAACCCGTCTGTATAGCCGCCCGCATTGTTGAGGGCGGTCTTTACGTTTTCCACTATCTGAGCATCATTTTCGTCTACGCTGTCTATCTTTACTGCTATGCGGTCATAGGTGGAGCGACCGCATAGTGTCTGCATTGTAGTTATCGGGATATACATAAATCCGGGCATAATGTTGGAGAGTGCCCCTTGAAGTCCTGACAGACCTGTACTTGCAATGCCGATTATCTCAAAATCGTGGTATCTTCCTCCGAGAAATAAACTAATGGATTTACCTGTTATATTACTTCTACCGTAGGTAGAGAGTGCGAAAGCCTCGTCTATAACGCAGACCTTGTTTTGTGCAGATGTGTCGCAGCTGTTAATAAGTCTACCGTGCTTTGCGGTTAGAGAAATAAGCTTGTCGGCAGACCTGTCAACTCCCCATATATAACAGTCAAGCCGTCTGCCTATCATATTTGCTTCTGATACTGCCGCCATAAGCGGCATTGCGTCGGTAACTCCGTCTACACGCTGAACGATTTCAAGACTTTTGTCGGTGATAGTGACCGCAGTGTTGTTGTCAGTGGCCGAAACAAGCAGAGTATCTACGCCCATAGTTATAAGCGTGGAGTTCACCTGCGCCGTGCCGATAGTACCAACTGCGGAGATAAGCACCACCGACAGCACCCCTATTGCAATGCCCGACATAGTAAGGAGTGAACGTGTGCGGCTTCTGAGTATGTTTATCAGTGAATTGTGTATCTTCATTATTTGGCTTACTCCATTCTGATATAGGGACTGGCGGATATGCTTTCGGGGTCGGTAAATACAAGGTCGTCTGCTGTCACACCTTTTATTATTTCAGCACCGTCTGAAAACTCTGCTCCTGTAAAAATATTTCTTCGACAGGCTTTGCCGTTTGCGTAGATGTACACATATTCTCCGCCTTCGTCCTGACCTATTGCATTGTATGGGAGGACGCATATCTTTTTTGGGTAGGAGAGGTTAAATGTAACATCAGCTGAAAGACCTGATTTGAATCTTTCATCATATCTGTCAGGGGCGATAGATACATCAATGACAGTTTCAAGTACAGAGCCGCTGTATTTGTTTCTTGCACTTGATGAAATGTTTTGTACTGTTCCTGTAAATTCTTCGTCAGGGATAGCAGCAAGTTTAAATTTGACAGCTTGTCCCACCGAAACAGAGGAAATGTACTGCTCGCTTACAGGGACGGTGATAATTAAGTCATCTGTGGCGGCGATAGTTACGATACTTCTCCCTGCCTCGACGGCTGCACCAGTCCCCGCTGTTGAGATAATTCTTCCTGACCGATCTGCGGTTATCATTTCGGGAATGAATGAAACGGCGGTGGAGAGGTTTGCGGCAGCAACCGCAAGTTGTGGCAGCTGTCCCAAACTGTCTATAAAAGAGGCAGAGCCTTCCTTGTCAACTACTGCGATAACATCACCTGCATTGACCATATCGCCCTCGGATACGGAAAAGCTTCCGATAACGAGCGGCAATGCAGAGGTTACATCGGATTGCTCAGAAAAAGAAAAAGTTCCTATTCCTGTTAGGGTCTTGCTGTATATAACATTTTTTGCGGATATCACATTAGCATTTGGTGCGGCACTGACAGCGGCGTTGGGGATAACACTAACGGCAGCGGATAGTACTGCACATATACAAAGCACTGCGGCTATTTTCTTCATATAACATCATTTCCTTTCGGCGAAAAACTTTATCTGCGACAAATATATTTTGACATATCCCTGTGGAAATATTCCTTTGTTTTTGATGTATTTTTTCAGAAATGTTCAACTAAAAATTGTTTAACATAGTTGTGCAATAATGATAAAAAATGTTGAAATCTTTTTGCGTGTTAAAGGTTGACTTTTTTGTCTGTTGGATATACAATGTATAATGAAGTTGTATAGGCACATTGTTTCTTGAAGAAAGGAAGATAATATGAATTGTAGTAAATGCAACGCAGAAATTCCGGCAGAATCTAAATTCTGTCCTACCTGTGGAAATAAGGTAGAGCAGACAACAAACAAGAGATTTTGCACAAATTGCGGTTCTGCCCTTGCTGAGGGTATACTGTTTTGTCCTGAATGCGGAACATCTGCCGCAGCTCAGGTACAGGCAGAGCCGGTTGCACCCGTACAGACAGCTGAAACTGTTCAGCAGCCTGTAATGGCAGCAGCTCCTGTAAGTGCTGCTCCTGTCACCGAGCCTGTGGTATCCGCTATACCTATGCCCGTGAACGATGTTCCCACAGCAAGTGCTGTTCCTATGCCTGTTAATGATGTACAGGCTCAGCCCGTATCTGCAATACCCACACCTGTGAATGATGTTGCGGCACAGCAGGCAGCTTTTGTCGCATCTGCGGCGGTTACTGCTCCTGCTAATCAGCAGGTAGATCTTAATAAGAGTGGTCAGACTACTCCTGTGGCTGATTTTTCGGGAATGCCTGTCGGTGCAGCTGCTGTAGCTGCTACTCCTAAGAAAAAGAGCAAGATCGGTCTTTGGATAGGCCTTGGTATCGGTGCTGTTGTTATTGCAGCGGCAGCGGTGGTTGGACTTTGCTTCCGTGGTGTTGCAACAAATCTCGTTGTAGGTAATAATAAGTACGCAAGTATCGTTGAGGGAGAAAGCATCAAGGCGGTATCCAACAACTTTGAAAGTGCTGTTGATCAGGAGGTTTTCACAGAACGTTCTTCTGAGGCTATGAATACTGCAATGTCCATTGTAAGTACAATGAGCGAGTCAGGATTTGAGGGCGATGTAGAGGATGTAAGCTCCCTTAACCTGGAACAGATGATTTCCGCAATGTACAGTGCAATGATGGAAACAACAGGCGTAAACTATGCCGAGTACATTATTGACGCTGATATCCAGCTTACAGACGCAGGCAAGAGTGCTATGGGTCTTGAAGGCGAGGAGATGTTTGATGAGATCATTGATCATATCAACAAGGGCGAGCTGAAATTTGCCTGCACATTTGCCGAGGACAGCCTTGACGCTTATGTTGCTGTAACAGACGGCACAGGCTTTACAATGGACGCAAAGGGAATCGTATGCTCTGACGGTACAGTTGCAGTAATGTTCCCCTTTGGTACAAGCAAATGCATTGGTGTAAAGCTTGATGTAAACGGTGAAGTACAGCAGGTAGAAGAGGTAGAATTCAAGGTTGACCAGAAGGAAGTTGACCGTCTTGTACAGGAGATCATTGATATCTATCTTTCTTATGTAGAAAAGGGCAAGGCTGATGTTAAGGGCGATGCACAGATTACAGCAGGCGGCATCACTGAAAAGGGCAGACTTGTTACTGTTGAACTTTCTCCTGAGAACATTGAACAGATGTTTGCAGAGATCGTGACACACATTGCGAACGATGCATATTTCGTAGACCTTATGACAGAATACTCCACTGAGATGGGTCTTGATTATGATGCAGAGTATTACAAGCAGAATATGCTGGATTCCGTAGAGGATATCGAGGGTTCTGTTGAAATCGCCATTAGTATTGAAACACTTGTAGACAATAACGGTAATATTCTTGCAAAGTCCTACATAGCAAAGAATGCAGACGCATCTTCCGATGATGACGAAGAGTACGAAGATGACGACATTGCTGATATGATGGATATTGACGATGAATATTATTTCGAATACGGCGTTGAAGAAGGCGATGTTGAAGAGATAAAGGTCACAATAATCTCTAAGGACGATGTTTCAGTATTCGCAGTGTTTGCTGATGATGAAGAGCTGATGTCCGCAAAGGCTCAGAAGAAGAACGAAACTGACGGTTCTGTAAGACTTGTTGTGAACGATGACGGAATGACAGTTTCTCTTAACATTGACTATGAGGGCGTAAAGTACGAGAAGTATTTTAACACTGAGATCCTTGTAGGTAAGTTTACTGTTTATACCGCAGGTACAGAGGAGAGCCTTCCTGAGGGCAGTTCCTATAAAATGATCCTTGACAGCTCAGTATCCGGCAAGGAATACACAAGCAAGATATCTGTTGAGGTCGAGCCTTATGGTACGTTTGGTTTCTCCGCTAAGATGATAGGCGATAATGTAACAGCAGAGAAGATCCCCGGTGACGCATATATTATCGTTGATCCTGAGAATGTAAGCGAAGATGCTGCTATCGAAAGTGCAGAATACGTACAGGGAATGCTTGAAGATATCAAGTCAGTTCTCGAAAAGAACAGTTCCAGTCCTCTTGCGTCTGTTATGTATGACGGAGTTGTAGAGGGTATTGCATATTTTGACGATATCCTTAACCCCAAGGCTGACTATGACGCAATAGTTGAACTTGCTGATGAAATGTACGAGATGTGCGATCAGCTTTCAACAGCTTATAATGACAATTATAAGATCATTCCTGATGAGCTGTTTGAAGAAATGGATGAACTGTATATCAATATCAGTGATCTTAGCGACGAGCTGAATAACAGCTATGAGGATATGGATATTGCGACATTTACAGAGATCGAAAACAAATATCAGAATTACAAGGTTGAGGCAAATAATATCCTTGCAGAGGTAGAAAAACTCGCAGAAGAGGCTAAGGAAAACAGTGTTTCTGATAATGCTGTTGTCGGTATGTACGATATTGATATTGTATATCTTTATGGCGAGGAATACAATGGCTCAGACATATATGAGTACTATACTATCGATATCAAGGAAGACGGTACATTTGTAATGGATAGTGAAGGCGATATCGAAGAGGGTACTTGGTCTGTTGTAGGCAATACCTTATATGCAGAAGATGATTATGATAATATAGTTACATTTACTATTGAGAATGACAGACTCATTTATGATGATGAAACTATGGATTTCTCTATGGAATTTGTAAAAAGATAATTTGGTCATAAAATATTTTACCGCTCTCATAAGAGGGCGGTAATTTTTTTGTATATTGTGGAAATTCTATTGATTTTCAAATGGGAATTTGATATAATTAAAGGGTAGTGAAAACGTTTCCGTTAAATCATAAATCACGAAAGGAAGTATTTATATGTTACCAAAGATAGGTATCAGACCCGTCATTGACGGCCGTCAGTTCAGTATCCGTGAGGGACTTGAAATTCAGACTATGGATATGGCAAAGGCCGCCGCAGAGCTTATCAGCTCGAAAGTTCGCCACGCAAGTGGTGAGCCTGTTGAGTGCGTTATTGCCGACACAACTATCGGCGGAATTGCTGAGAGTGCTGCTTGTGCAGACAAGTTTGCAACAGAGAATGTTGTGGCAACGCTTACAGTTACACCCTGCTGGTGCTACGTTACACAGGTAATCGATGAAAATCCCAACACTATCAAGGGTATCTGGGGCTTTAACGGCACAGAGCGTCCCGGTGCGGTATTCCTTGCAGCGGCAAACTCTGCTTACGCACAGATAGGTATGCCTTGCTTTTCTATCTACGGCCACGATGTTAAGGACGCAGACGACAAGGTGATCCCCGCTGATGTTGAGGAGAAGATTCTCCGTTTTGCTCGTTGTGCAGTGGCTGTCGGAGCTATGAAGAACAAGAGCTATGTAAATATCGGTGCAGTTTCTATGGGTATTGCTGGTTCCTACTGCAACGAGGAATTCTTCCGTACATACCTCGGTATTCACCCTGAGTGGGTAGATATGTCTGAGATAATCCGCCGTGAAAAGCTCGGTATCTATGACGAGGCTGAATATAAGAAGGCTCTTGCCTGGATAAAGGAAAAGTGTCCTGAGGGCGTAGATATCAATCCTACACCCGGTATGACATATATGCGTCCCGTTCTTTCCGCTAAGGAGAAGGAGGAAAACTGGGAGTTCATCGCAAAGATGACCTGCATTATCAGAGATATACTTCACGGCAACAAGAAACTTGCTGAAATAGGTTGGCTTGAAGAGGCTAAGGGCAGAAATGCTATCCTCGGAGGTTTCCAGGGACAGAGAAACTGGACAGACTTTATGCCTAACGCTGACTTCACAGAGGCTATTCTTAATTCCACCTTCGACTGGAATGGTGCGAGAGAGCCTATTCCCTTTGCGACGGAGAATGATGGGCTTAACGGCGTTACACAGTTATTCCTGCACTTGCTGACTGGTAAGGCAGCTGTGTTTGCTGATGTTAGAACATACTGGTCGCCCGACGCAGTTGAGAGAGTAACAGGCTGGAAGCCTGACGGAAAGGCTGCCGGCGGATTTATCCACCTTATCAACAGTGGTGCGGCTGCCCTTGACGGTACAGGTGCGGTAAAGGACGAGAACGGCGAAAGCATTATGAAGAGCTGGTGGGATATGACAGACAAGGATATCGACGCTTGTCTTGCTGCTACCACTTGGCCCTGTGCTAACCTCGGATATTTCAGGGGCGGCGGATTTTCGTCCAGCTTCTCCACACAGGGTATTATGCCTTGTACATTCGCAAGAGTAAATCTTGTAAAGGGTCTTGGCCCGACAATTCAGATCATCGAGGGTTATACGGTAGAGCTGCCCGCAGACGTAAACAAGACTCTGCTTGACAGGACCGATCCCACTTGGCCCAGCACTTGGTTTGCTCCTATCTGTACAGAGGGTGCTACCCGTGACGTTTACAATGTTATGG
Organism: Oscillospiraceae bacterium; assembly: GCA_045606505.1. Taxonomy (GTDB): domain Bacteria; phylum Bacillota; class Clostridia; order Oscillospirales; family Ruminococcaceae; genus CAG-115. The sequence goes on along the minus strand of JAZUSC010000026.1, from coordinate 159,264 downwards.
CTAACTGGGGTGCAAACCACGGTGCGTTCGTATACGGACATATCGGTGAGGATCTTGTTACCCTTGCAAGTATGCTGAGAATTCCTGTATCTCTCCACAACCTTGCAGATGAGCGTCTGTTCAGACCTCACGCTTGGAGCTGCTTCGGTACAAAGGACCTTGAAGGTGCAGATTACAGAGCTTGTGCAACTTACGGCAGCCTGTACTAAAAAGGAGTTAGTATGTCAGAAATAAGGTTTAGATCAAAATTCCTTGAACGATGTATAAAGTCTTTTCTCGGTCTTGACGGGAAGTCGGTTACATCTGAAGCTCTTGCACAGATAAAATATCTGCGTATAGCTACTACCCACGATCACGAGCTTTCGCTTGGCACGGGTGTTCTGCCTAAGAATTTTTATTTCGACGATGCGGGGGATGAGTGGAATTTCCATTCTCTTGACGATACAGGTAGATTTAAATTTATTGAAGACTTTATTGATATTGCCGAATATTATCCACCAAACAAAGAACTGAAAATAAAGGACGAATTGTGTTGCGAAGATTGGAATGACCCGTGTTATGATGAAGAAGCTATGCGGGTATTCAATGACAGCATTGAAACCTTCTGGGCGGAGGAGGAAGATTACAGCTTTGCAGGCGAAAATGATGAGCTGTTCTTCGCAGAGGACTTTGCATACTTCACAAATGTCGAGGTGCTGCGTCTTAATGGCTGTGAACAGGATATCCACAATGTCGAGTTTCTGAATACAATGAACAGGCTTCGTGTGCTGGAGCTTGGTGAAATAAGTCTCACCAGTATGGAAGGCACGGAAAAGCTCATAGGTCTTGAAAAACTTTGCATCTGGAGTAATTGACATTAATACAAGAAATCCTCCCCGAATGATATCGGGGAGGATAATTTTTATGGGTCAATCACTTGATGATAGTATCAAGCCAGGCGATAGCCTCAGCCTCGGTCTTGAAGTGACCCTCCTGAATGCCTGCGTGGGATTGCTTCTGATGAGATTTCGCCTGAGCGTCTGTAAATATGGAGCTGCCGACAACAAATGCCATTGCCTTGCAGTTAGCGGCTTCCAGAGCCTTATGTAAGTTAACAAGCTCTGCACTGATATCAGGTGTAACAGGGGACATCTTGCTGATATCGGAGATGTAGCCCCAGCCTGTTGCTTTCCAAGCGGAAGAGGCAGAGGACAAGGTCTTTGTCAGCCACTTTATCTCATCGAGAGTCGTTGAGCCGACTGCTCCCGATTTGATATACTTTTTGCCTGCGATAGCTTCAACTGTTTGTGCACCGTTTTTCCAACTCATAAGATTAACTCCTTTGCTGTAAAATAAATAGACAAGTGTTGTTTAACAATTAGTATTATAGCATATTTTTGTTTGTTATACAATACTTTTTTTGAAATAATGTGAAATTTTATCCAATTTTCACAAATTTACAAAATTCATATATAGTAATGGAAAATGCGGAGCTTTTTACACTCCGCATTTTTGAGGATTATTGAAGTTTTGAGAGATTACTTTTTCTTTCTGGAGAGTACTGCTGCACCGATAGCAAGTACTGCTGCACCTGTTACAACTGCAAGGCCCTCAACGCCAGTGTCGGCACTGCCCTTGTCGACAGGTTGTGTAGTATCTGAATTGTTGTTTGCAGTGTCTTCTGTTGAATTGTCGGTGTTGCTTGTGGAACTTGTATCGCTTGTGTTTTCGTTATTGTCGGTGTTGTTGTCTGTGGAGCTTGTATCACTTGCGTTTTCGTTATTGTCGGTGTTGTTGTCTGTGGAGCCTGTATCGCCTGTGTTTTCATTATTATCTGTTGTGCCGTTGTCGGAATTTTCGTCTGATGTGCTTTCTGAGGCTACATATATAGCATTTTGAAGAGAGGGGCGTACATCTCCTATCATTTCGCCTGTTGCTGTGTCTACGACTATATAAGCAAAATCTTTCGGTCCTCTGTATCCCATAACAGCCTTGTCTGTGTCAAGAGCCTTACAGAAGTCTTTTATTGTCCAGTAAACATCATAGGTGGGAGTTGCAGAGAAAAACTCGGGATATCGTGTGCGGCTTACATCTGCGGAAGCACCTGTTTCAAGGTTTATTATTTGGGTGTATTGAATGTCAGCGTCCATACTGAACTCATCTTCTCGCAGTTCAATGTCTACTATTGCGTATTTGCTGCTGATATCAAAAAGCGTAGCATTGCTGTGTGCTATTGTGAATTCTCTGTTTGTGTATTCGCCGTCACGGTAGTAACCGTCAGACATTGCGGTGGTGAGAGTATTTGCCGTGTCACGGTCAGCGTCAACGGGAATTGTTTTTGTGATATTGCCGCTTTCATCGTAGATGTTCAAAGTGAACTCATAGCCTGTGGTGTCGCTGCCCTGTGTGATGTCAGCTTTAATAGCGGCTGCTGTGTCCTCTGCACTTGCACCGAGAGCAGTGCAAGCTGATATTGCTGCGGCAAATCCGAGAGCCGCAATGCGTTTTCTTAACATAATTTTTTTCCTCCATTTTTTAGTTGGGTAAGAGATAGCTACAAAACAATGTAATTATCTTTATTCCGTTAACATTTTATCATAATAAATATAAAATGTCAAGTGTATAACGGTAATTTATTGACAGTATATTTTATATAATATAACCATATACTACAAAAAGGAGAAATTAGAATGGACGTATCGGCAAGACTTACCGAGTTAAGAAAAATGCGTGGACTCACTACAAACAAGCTTGCAAATCTTGCCGGCATCTCTCAGAGCCATTTGAGAGATATAGAGCTGGGATTGCGGAATCCGACAGTAGAAACGCTGTCGTATTTCTGCGAAGTGCTTGGCGTTAGCCTTGCCGAGTTTTTCAGCGAGGAAAAAACAGAAATAAGCCCCTTTTTGATGTCGGCGATAAAAGGGCTATCGGCTGAGCAGCAAGAGATATTGGCGGATTTTATACATTCACTCAAAAAATAAAAAAGAGGCTGTATTACGATTACCGTTTGGTGTTCGTAATACAGCCTCTCTTAAAATAAAGAAAGGTCACTTTGATCTTTTGTATATGCCGACTTAATAAAACGCCGTAAATCAGCAGTTTTACCCGATCGGAACAGTGGACTTCAACGAATTACCGCTTAGCTTACTACTCCGTATCGTGCTAGAAACCAATTTCTTCGCGTTTGATTTACGTCGGCTCTTGTAAAAGAGTGACAAGGTTGCCCTTTTCCTGTTTGCTGTGTAGTTTCTGCTTTTCACTGCCCTGCACCTGAACCCGATGTACGGGACTTTGCACATTAGGTTGTGATAGCTGAAAATCAAAAAGTGATTTTCGGTGTTTAATGTGAACTACATACTCATACCACAGTTTACTGGTATCGGGCTGAGTTTGGATCAGCCGTGTCGCATTTCGATCGGCAACATTCCCGATAATGAGCGGATCAATAGCCTTACAGCTTATCCGCTTTTATTTTAAACCATTTTTCGCAAATTGTCAAGGCTTTTGCCCATTTTTAGCCATTATATAGCATTTTAACATTGGTTTTTATGCATTTTAACATTCTTTTTATCTATTGACCGAACCTATGTAATATGGTACAATCAATTATAAGAATGAAACGGAGGACAGAGTATGATATTATCCGATAAGACTTTAATTAAGATGATCGATGAGGGGACACTGGGAGTATCTCCTCTTACAGAGGGGCAGATACAGCCTGCTAGTATAGATATACGGCTTGGCGATACATTCAGTATAGTTGAGGACTCTTCGACTGGTATTATAACTTTGGAAAACGAGATAACCTACAAGACAATAAAGACCGATATCTATGTGTTGCTTCCGGGTCAGTTTGTACTTGCGACCACAATGGAATACATATCACTTCCCGATAATTTGACTGCATTTGTGGAGGGAAGAAGTTCGCTCGGCAGAATGGGTCTTTTTATACAGAATGCAGGCTGGGTAGACCCTGGGTTCAAGGGTGAGATAACTTTGGAGCTGTTCAATGCAAACCGCTGTGCTATTGAGCTTAAAGCAGGCAGAAGAGTAGGTCAGCTGGTATTTGCCGAGATGGATCAGACTGCTCTTAACCCGTACAACGGAAAGTATCAGGGACAGAAAGGTGCGACAGGATCGAGGGTATTTAAGGATCAGGATAGATAGGAGATATACTTATGAAAAGATTTGACGAAAACTATGTACTGCTTTCCGATATGAGAAACGACGAATATTTTCCCGAGTTTCTGGTGGATAAGATTGAGGTGCTTATCAAAGATGTTATATCTCTCTTGGAACAAGGAGAAAAGGATATCGGTGTCATACAATCTGCACTTGATAAGATGACCCTTGCAATAAATGATCTTCAAGAGGAATTTGAGGAAAATGACAGCGAGATAGAAACTGCCGCAAGAGATAGCATCGGAGAGACCGTAGAATATGTACTTAAATGGTTTGATATAGACATAGATATCGAAACGGCTATCGGCGAAAGAGATTGGTAAAGGTGAACTTATTATATCGTTATAAGCTGTGATAATATCTGCCAAAGACAGTACCAAAAGGATATCTGCTCCACATCGTCTTTGGCGATAATGTCAGAGCGGTGCACTGCAACACCGTCAACGGTGACAAGATATTCGCCTACAAATTGACCTTGTTCCACAGGGGCGGTAAGCTGTTCGACAAAGGTGTATTCGTACTTGACGTCGGCGGCTCTGCCTTTTTTGATTATACATTCTGTGCCGCTGTCCTTGATTATTGGGACAACGGCATTTTGCGTCCCGTTTTCAACTGTTATCGGAATAAGCTTTGTAGCGTCTATCACAGGTGTGAACTTTTCAAAAGAAGTAAAGCCGTAGTCTAGTAATTCTTCTGCACGAGAAAAACGGGTATCGTCGTTTTCGCAGCCTAGAACAACGGATATCAGCCGCATACCGTTACGCTCTGCACAGACAGAAAGGCAGCAGCCCGCATTATCCGTAGTACCTGTTTTACCGCCGAGGATACCATCATAGTTGCGTATCAGTTTATTTGTGTTTACAAGCTGAGTCTCGCCGCCCCGCAGATAATCAATCCACGTCAAAAACCAGCCTCTGTATACATCGTATTTCATAAGCTCTGCGGTGACCGTGGCGATATCCCTTGCAGTGGTATAGTGGGCATTGTCATCGTACCCGACGCAGTTTGCATAGTGGGTGTTTATCATTCCAAGCTCTTTTGCTTTTTTGTTCATCAGTTTTACAAACTGAGCCTCGCTTCCTGCCGTGTGTTCTGCAAGGGCTACACAGGCGTCGTTTGCAGAGGCGATAATTACCGCTTCAAGCAGCTCTGCGGCAGTCATTTCTTCGCCTGGGACGAGCCATATAACAGAGCCGTCCGTATCTTGAACGGCTGAGGTCGCTTTTACTTTATCTTCAAGAGTGAGCGTCCCCTTTTCGAGCATTTCTGCCCATAAAAGCAGCGACATTACCTTTGTGACAGAAGCCATAGGCAGCCGTTCGTCGGGGTTAAGGGAGGACAATATTTGTTCTGTGTTTGCTTCGATAAGTATCTCGGCCTTGGCAGAACTTTCCGCATAAGCGGGGAGAGAAAAACTTAATGTCAGTAGAAGTGAAAGCGACAATATACAACATATTATTTTTTTCATACAAACCTCCGTACAACTGATAGAATATATGGACTTGCAAGAGAAAATATGCTATACTGAGGATAAAGACATTATGTGAGGTGTACTATGGATAGGATTTTAAAAGGTAAGCTTATTACAGCGGCAATACAGGCAAGGAAGAACTCCTATGCACCCTATTCGGGATATTATGTGGGAGCGGCATTGTTGTGTGATGACGGAGAGATAGTAACAGGCTGTAACGTGGAGAATGCCTCCTACGGAGCGACAAACTGTGCGGAGAGAACAGCGGTTTTCAAAGCAGTCAGCGAGGGGGAGAGATCGTTCAAAGCAATAGCTATTGCAGGGGGAAAGCATAGCGAAACCAAGGACGAGGTGCTTGATTATGCTTATCCCTGTGGAGTGTGCAGACAGGTGTTGCGTGAGTTCTGTGTTCCCAACGAAATGGTTGTGATAGTATGCAGAAGCGAAAACGACTACAAGGAGATGACATTAGAGGAACTTCTGCCTAATTCATTCGGGCCGGAGAAGTTAGAATAAATAATATAGCCATAGATGTAAACGGCTTGAAAAGGGTTCTCGTGTTCTTTTCAAGTCGCTTTTTTTGAGAAATTTTTTAAAAAAGTATTGACAAATTTTAAATAAAGGTATATAATACAATCAAATAATTGAACAGTTGTTCAAATGATAAATTTAAAGGGAGGTTCTTATGGAACACGATATTCCTCAGTGTGATTATATGCACGTTCATCCTGACACAATAGAGCAGATAACTTCTACAATGCCAGACGATGACGCTTTGATAGATCTTTCGGAGCTTTTTAAGGTATTTGGCGATTCCACAAGAATAAAGATACTAACTGCCCTGAGTAGTGGAGAGCTTTGCGTATGCGACCTGTCAAAAATGATAGGTATGACGATGTCGGCGGTATCGCATCAGTTAAAAATACTGAAAACTGCAAAGCTGGTCGGTTTTCGTAAGGAGGGCAAGACTGTGTTTTACTCTCTTGCGGACGATCACGTTATGACGATACTTAAACAAGGTCTTGAACATATCAGCGAGTAAAGGAGAAAGATATGAGTTTCTGGGATAGGATAGCGGGAGTTTACGATATCGCACAGGCGGCAAACGGCAAGGCAAAAAAAGAAATGGCAAGGCTCACAGAGGGACTTATTCCCTGTGGTGCGAGGGTGCTTGACACAGCGGCAGGTACGGGAGTGCTAACTGTTGCGGCGGCGAAAAAGGCGGCAGAGGTGGTCTGTACAGATCTATCCCTCCCTATGTTGGATAAAGCGAGAGCAAAGACTGAAAGGCTGGGCTTTGACAATATCCGTTTTGAGGCAAGGAACATTTTCGCTCTTGCAGACGAGGACGAAACCTACGATGTGACAATGGCAGGAAATGTACTCCACTTGTTGGCGGACCCTCAGGCGGCGGTAAGGGAGCTTTGCCGTGTTACAAAAAAGGGCGGATTGATAATACTTCCCACTTATATGCTTGGTAAAAAGAATAACCTTGTGGAGTTGTACAAAACATTTGGCTTTGAGCCGTCAACCAATTACTCTCCGCAAAGATACCGCAGAATGCTTGAAGAATGCGGCTGCGGGCCTGTAAAGGCAAGGCTTATAAAAGGAATGATTCCTTGCTGCTTTGCGGTTATAAAAAAGATATGAATTCTCTGTTGGAAAGGATACAGATACTATGAAAAAGACATTTAAGCTTATTGACCTTGATTGTGCAAATTGTGCCGCAAAAATGCAGACGGCTATTGAAAAGCTGGACGGAGTAACTTCTGCAAGTGTGAACTTTATGACCCAGAAGCTGACTCTTGAAGCGGAAGACGACAGATTTGACGAGATACTGCAAAAAGCGGCTGACTGCATTAAAAAAGTAGAGCCTGACTGCAAGATAAAGATGTGAGGACGTTATGACAGCTAAACAAAAGAAGATGCTGCTGAGAATTATAATTGCAGCGGTGATATATGTGGGAGGCTTGGTTACCTCCGCATTGCTTCCGGAGGATTTTACTTATGCCTTTATAGTTGAGCTTGTCATTTTCGGGGCGGCGTATATTCTGCTTGGCTGGGACGTTGTGTGGAAAGCACTTCGTAACATCGCACACGGTCAGGTATTTGATGAAAATTTCCTTATGACGATCGCTTCAATAGGTGCAATGATTATCGGCGACTTTGACGAGGGTGCGGCGGTAATGATATTTTACCGTGTGGGCGACCTGTTTGAGTCGGTGGCTGTGGGAAAGTCCCGCCGCTCCATTGCGGAGATGGTGGACATAAATTCCGAGTTTGCCAATGTAGAGCGTGATGGAGAGGTAACAGAGGTCGATCCTGAGGACGTGCAGACAGGGGACATCATAGTTATCCGTCCCGGTGAGAGAGTGCCGCTTGACGGCGAAGTGGTGTTCGGCTCGTCTGGGCTTAATACTGCGGCACTTACAGGCGAGAGTGCGTTGCGTGAGGTTGCAGTTGGTGACGAGGTCATCAGTGGCTGTATCAACACATCTGGTCTTATCAAGGTAAGGGTGAGCAGACCCTATTCCGATTCCACTGTGGCAAGAATATTGGAGCTTGTGGAGAATTCCTCCGAAAACAAGGCGAAAACCGAGAATTTCATCACAAGATTTGCGAGGGTATATACACCTATCGTTGTTATTTCGGCAGTGGTGATTGCAGTAGTTCCTCCGCTGTTTATGTTGCTTACAGGCGGCGATCCCGATTGGAATGGTTGGGTGTATAGAGCACTTACATTCCTTGTGGTTTCCTGTCCGTGTGCATTGGTAATTTCGGTGCCGTTGTCCTATTTTGGTGGTATCGGTGGAGCTTCAAAACACGGAATTATGGTAAAAGGTGCAAATTACCTTGAAGCTCTCAATAAAGCACAGACCTTTGTTTTTGACAAGACAGGAACTCTTACAAAGGGCAGCTTTGCGGTGAGTGAGATACACCCTGTGGATATTTCGGAAAACGAGCTGCTTTCCTACTGTGCGGCGGCTGAGAGCTATTCCACACATCCGATTGCAGTGTCTGTTGTAAGGGCAGGAAAAGCTCTTTCGCAGTCTTCTGTGGAAAATGCTGAGGAACTTGCTGGACTTGGTGTAAAGGCGGTCATCAGCGGCAGACAGGTATGTGTTGGAAATGAGCGTCTTATGAAACGATGCGGTGCGGAGTTCATTTCCTCTGAAAGTGCGGGTACGGCGGTGCACTGTGCCGTTGACGGTAAGTATGCGGGATATCTTATCATATCCGATGAAATAAAAAGCGGTGCGGCACAGGCGGTATCTGGACTTAAAAAGCTGTGTGGTGCAAAAACTATAATGCTGACAGGCGACAGAAAGTTTACGGGTGAAACGGTTGCAAAGCAGCTATGTCTTGATGAGTGTCACACGGAGCTGCTGCCTGACGGAAAAGTACAGCTTGTAGAGGAACTATATAAAAACAAGCCAAAGAGATCTGCTCTTGTTTTCGTGGGTGACGGAATGAACGACGCTCCTGCACTTGCCCGTGCAGATGTGGGTATTGCAATGGGCGGACTAGGCTCGGACGCCGCTATTGAAGCAGCTGACATAGTGCTAATGAATGACAACATTGAAAAGCTACCCGTGGCGGTGAAGATAGCAAGAAAGACCCACTCCATAGTTATGCAGAACATCGTTTTTGCACTTTCGGTAAAGGTGCTGGTGCTTATCCTCTCCACATTCGGTTTTGCTAATATGTGGGCGGCGGTATTCGCTGACGTGGGCGTATCAGTCATTGCTATCCTTAATGCTATGAGGGCGATGAGATCATAAAATTAAGACCCCATACGGGTTGCCGTATGGGGTCGCTGTTATTTAGTTGCGATGGATTTTAACCTTGCATTTCTTCGATCGCATCGTTAAGTTCTTCCAGTGCATCGTTGAGCTCATCTATTGCGTCGGATATGGAGTCCTGTGTACTCTCAACTGCGTCCTCTATCAGCTCCTCTATCTCGTCTGCCGAAAGGTTAGGGTTGCCTGCAATGGCACTTTTGAGCTGCTCACGGAACTCGACAAGATCAAACTCGTTAAGAGCATTGATACTGTTCTGAATGCCCGCTATCGAGCCGTTTATTGCGGAGATATCATCTCCGTTGGAATTGAACGGAAAGCCCTGCGGCACCTCGAACGGGAAGCTGCTGCCGTGGGAATCGTTGCTTTGTGATTGTTTATTCGTTCCGCCGTGAGCCTGCTCCATTTTCGCAGTGCTGTACCAGGTGTTTGTAGGCCAACCGTCACCGAAAACTATGTTGTGCCTTTGTGGACGGTACTGCTCATACGGGTCTACTGTGTCGGGCAAGTTAGCATACTCGGAAAAGTCCTTTGCATTCATTACCGTCATATATGCTGCCTGTGCGACAAATCTCAGCTGGGTGTATTCGTTATCTCCTGTGCGGAAGGGTATCTCGTAAAGTTCCCAGCCGTTCACTTTTTTCAGCGGCTTTATGAAGTTTCGGTTGAGGTTATAGGTATAGCGGTTCTCGTAATCGTTGTTGAAGATGACCTCAAAGCGGCATATCTCGTTGTTACGGTCGTTCTCGCCGCCGTTCAGCCAGAAAGTAAAGGTGTTCAGCGTATTTTTAGGCAGTATGAGCGTTTTGGATATTATCTCCGTCCAGTCCCAGCCCCAGTTGCCTATCATAAAGGCTTCACTGATTATGCCGTCAGGCCCCTGCATAAACGAGCGGCTGCCAACATTGTTTTTGCAGTCCTTGTTGAAGCTCCACTCTCTTGCGTTGAAATACAGCCTGTTTACAGGCTCTGTTGTCTTATCCTTTGCAAGGTCAATATTTGTATTGTTATCCATCTTGGTTTCCTCCGTAAATGTAGTTACGTCGGACACAATAAGACGAATTTCACAGTCGTTCACGTATTGTGCCCGACCTTTTTTGATAAGCCCCCTTGCCCTTTTCGGGTAGGTGGTACCTATCAGCTCTCCGTCCGCCGAATAGATACGGACGGTCTGTTTGGTTTCGCAGCTGTTGTTTTTTATAATGGGTGTCCTCCCCTCTGCGTATATGCTGTTTTTTGTTATGGGTGCCGTCCCCAAGTTTCATTTTATCACAAAATTATATGGTTGTCAATGATATATCGTAATAACACAAACCCCGAGAAATGGTATTCTCGGGGTAGGCTTATTGTATTTTTCAGATAAGGGAGAAATAAAGTCCTGCAAATATTCCCGCAGCGAGAGCAATAACTGCATTGACAACAAGACAGAGTGCAATGTGACCGAAGGTGTAGTATTTCTCGACCTTTACTTTTTCGGGCTGATTGAGTTTTATCTCATCTTGTACGGGTGTAGGCTGTGGAGCAGGAGTAACTTGCTCAGTTGTGTACACGGGTGTTATCGGCTCGGCTACGGACTCGGGCTTGATAGACTCGGATATATGAGCTGAAACCGTAGACTGTACAGGCTCGCTTACGGGAGAATATTCAACGGGAGCGGGCGTGGGAGCAACAGGTGCTGCGGGTTTTGTACTTGCTCCGCAAAAGGAGCAGAATAATGCGTTTTCGGAAACTATATTTCCACACTGGTTACAATACATTGTTGATTTCCTTTCGGTATAATTTGTTATAAGTATTACAATTAGTTGTTTAACCCGTTATTGTTTCGCACATAGTCGAACAGGTATTGCTGGGCTATTCCCTCAACACCTTTTGTACATTCGGGAAGGCCTTCGGGATAAAACTCTGCCATAAGCCGTTTTACCCATACATCACGGGGGAATGCATCGTGTTTGCTAAAACCGAATAGCAACACACAGTCTGCCACCTTATCTCCGACGCCAACGATAGTTTTCAGCTTTTCCCGTGCATTTTCAAGAGGGAGAGAATCTATTTCGGCAAAATCCACCTCACCGCTGTTTACTTTATTTACAGCATCGCAGATGTATCTTGCACGGAAGCCCGCACGGAGCGGAGCAAGATCCTCCGGGGTGATGTCTTTAAGCTTTTCCGCTGAGGGAAAAGAATAACCATTGCCGATATTATCTCCAAAGCTTTCGCAAAGTCTTGAAATAATTCCCGAAATGCGTGGGATATTGTTGTTTTGCGAGATGATAAAGCTGATGAGAGTTTCAAACGGGTCTTGCCGCAGTATGCGTATGCCCGATGAACCCTTACTTGCAATTGAAAGAGTTGCATCTGCGGAAAATCGTTCTATGACTTCACCGTAATCCCTTGAAAGATCAAAGTATTTTTCCCAAAGCTTGATATCCTTTTCGTTAATATCAAGCAGAGTAACGCCGTCAGTTTCCTGTTTTATTCTAAGATATCTTCCGTGGGCGATTCCGTGAAATATACCGTTCTCCGCCTCTGTCCAACGAAAGCACTGTCCGCAAAGAAAGGTCTGCTTTATATCAAAGTTATTGTTTTGAATTCTGAGATCCATCTTTTTTTGTCAAACCCCTTGATTATTTACCTTAATTATAATACAATATAAATATAAAATCAAGTAATTTGACCTTTTTTCAATTTTCTATCACTAAATTTTTTAAAACGAAAGGAAGTCCGAAATGAGAGAGAGCATACTTACCATACCGATAAACGAGGTGTTTGAGCCGAAAGAGGGCTGCCCTATCTGTGCGATGAGAAACACCGTAGAGGAGCATATCTCCGAATATATTATGGGTGCTGCTATGATGGAACCTGACGTGCGTATGGAAACAAATCGTCTTGGTTTCTGTCATACACATTTTAACTCCCTGCTTAAACAGAACAACCGTCTTTCGCTGGGACTTATGCTCAATACATATCTTGCCTCTGTAAGGGGAAATGTATTCGAGAAAAAGGGACTTTTCTTTACAAAGGGTGCAAAGGCTAAGAAGTGCAGTGAGATAGAGGACACCTGTTTTGTATGCAGCAAGGTGGACTGGGGCGTTGAGCATATGCTGGACACAGTATTCCAGATGTTCAGAGAGGACGCAAAGTTCAGAAATCTGTACAGCTCACAGAAATATATCTGTATACCTCACTACAATCTGCTTATGTCCCACGTTCCGACAAAAATGCCAAAGAACGATCAGAAGCCTTTTATCGAGGCGACCGACAGACTTATTGAGAACTACATCAAGGAATTAAACAGCGATGTGAATGAGTTCTGCAACAGTTTTGATTACCGTAATGCAGGAAAACTTCACAATGAGGATATGGAGCACGTGCGTAACTCTATCGAAAGAGCCATCGAGTTTCTTACCTCTCGTAAGCCTGATGTAAAATAACAATACAGAAAAGGACAAAAGAAAATGGATATACTTGCAATAGAAAGCTCGTGCGACGAAACTGCCGCTGCGGTTATTCGAGACGGACGAGAGATAATATCTTCCGTTGTCGCAACACAGATAGAGGAGCATAAATTATACGGTGGAGTAGTACCCGAAATTGCCTCCCGTCGCCACTGTGAAAGTATAGTAGGCGTTGTGAACGAGGCTCTTGAAAAGGCGGGTAAGACTGCCGAGGAGATCGACGCAATAGCGGTAACCTATGCTCCCGGACTCATCGGAGCGTTGCTTGTAGGTGTGAATTTTGCCAAGGGTCTTGCTTTTTCTCTCGGTAAGCCGCTTATCCCCGTACACCATATCAGGGGACATATTGCGGCAAATTATCTTGCACACAAGGAACTTGAACCCCCGTATATATGTTTAGTTGCATCGGGCGGTCACAGTCACATCGTAAAAGTAAACAGCTATACCGATTTTGAAACCATAGGCAGGACGGTAGACGATGCCGCAGGCGAAGCATTCGACAAGGCTGCGAGAGCAATGGGATTCCCATACCCCGGCGGAGTTCATATCGACAATGCGGCAAAGCTCGGCGACAGAAAGAAATATACACTTCCGCACCCCAAGACTGCAAATCTGTATGATTTCAGCTTTTCAGGACTGAAAACTGCTGTTATAAATCTTATCCATAATGCAAAGCAAAAGGGTGAGGATATTGACGTAAACAGTCTTGCTGCTTGTTTCCAGTACACCGTCAGCGATATACTTACATCAAAGTTTATACAGGCGGCAAAGGACAGCGGCTACAAGACGATCGCCCTTGCAGGCGGTGTTGCGGCAAACAGCGGACTACGCTCAATGCTGGAAGAACGTGCCGCAAAGAATGGAATGACTCTGTATGTACCACCGCTCTCCCTGTGCGGAGATAATGCGGCTATGATAGGCTGTCAGGGATACTATGAGTATCTTGCGGGAGTGCGGGCAGGCTCAGATCTAAATGCGGTTGCTACTATGAAGCTTGATAAGGTGACATATTGATTTGAGAGGGAATTATGACCGAAACAGAAAAAATGCTTGCGGGTATGATATATGACCCGTCAGATAAAGAGCTTACCAAGAATAGAGTTCAGGCACATAAGCTCTCCAAAGACTTCAACGACACCTACGAGGACGAAGAAGAAAAACGTGCCGAGATACTAAAAAAGCTTGTGCCGAATTTAGGTAAGGACAGCGGCTTTATGGGACCTATAATCTTTGACTACGGGATTTACACAACTATCGGTGAAAGGTGCTTTGCAAACTTTAATTTCACGGTGCTGGACTGCTGTCCTGTAACGGTAGGAAACGATGTGTTCTTTGGGCCGAATTGCACCATTGCCACGCCCATTCATCCTCTTCTTGCGAAGGAACGCAGTATGCGTTACAAAGAGGACGGAACTATCTACGACCTTGAATATGCTGCACCCATAAAGATAGGCGACGGCTGTTGGCTTGCCTCGGGGGTTACTGTCTGCGGCGGTGTAACGATAGGAGAGGGCTGTGTTATAGGTGCGGGCAGCGTTGTTACCCGTGATATTCCAGCAGGAATGTTTGCGGCAGGTGTACCTTGTAAGGTGATCCGTCCCATAACAGAAGAAGATTCTATTTATCTGAAAAAGGGTCTGTTTTAATTATATAGATATATTTGAACAAAGGAAAGCGAAAATGAAAAATATAGTTTTGATAGGTATGCCTGCTTGTGGTAAATCTACTATCGGCGTACTCCTTGCAAAGGCAATGGGCTATCGTTTTATCGATACTGATATCGTGATACAGAACGATACAGGACGACTTTTACAGGATATCATAGACAGCGAGGGGCTTGACGCATTCTGTATTGCGGAGGAACGTGCCATCTGCTCTGTTGAAGAAAAAGGCGGCTGTGTTATAGCAACAGGAGGAAGTGCGGTGTATTCCCGTACAGCAATGCTGCATTTAAAGGAGTACGGTCTGATATATTATCTCTCCTTGCCTGTGCCTGAGGTGGAAAAACGTCTGCACAATATAAAGAGCCGAGGTATCGCAATGCGACCCGAGGACACGATAACACAGGTGTTTCAGCGTCGTAAGAACCTTTACGAGGAATATGCGGATATAACCATAGAGTGTCTTGGAAAGTCTATTGAGGAGATAGTGTCGGAAATAGCGGATTATCACCGCCTTGTGTCAAAGGACTGAAAGGAGCTATTATGTCGGAAGAGCTTGTTATGACTATGGAGGAATCAACTCCCCCTGAAAATAAAATGCCGGGCTTTAAAAGTGTGTGCTTAAAGCTTGGACTTATGATGATAATAGTATTTCTTACAAGGGCAGCGGCAAGTGTGGTAATTTCTTTGATACAGCCGATGCTTGAAGGGTTTGACGAAACCGCCGCTTATCTTGTGGATACGCTTTTGTCGTTGTTCTTTTTGTATGCTATACCTATTACAGCGGCACTGATAATTTTTAAAGCTTCTTGCAAGGGAATGTTCGGCAAGATATATAAAAAGCCTGTTTTTATGGGCAATGCAATGGGAATGTTTCCTGCTATCTACGGTCTTGGAATTATGACAAATCTGCTGACGATGTGGATATCCAGCTTTTTTGCAGAAACAGACCTGTACGATTCATTCAATACCGTAAACGAGCTTACCTCTCCGAATATGGCCTGTGCGTTTATACTTATGTTCCAGCTTGTTGTTATTGCACCTATTTTTGAGGAACTTTGGTTCAGAGGTATCGTTATGGAGAGCCTCCGTCCCTACGGAAACGGATTTGCTATCCTTGTGTCGGCACTTTTGTTTGGACTTACCCACGGTAATTTACAGCAGTTTTTTTATGCAACAGTGCTTGGAGTATGCCTTGGATATATTGCAATAAACACAAGATCTATTATCGTTACCACTGTAATGCACGCAATGTTCAATAGTATAGCAGGATTTATTATGCTGTTTATCTCTATGGACGGTGTACAGAAATATATGCTGTCAGGCGGTACAGAGGCAACAGATTCTCCCTCTGTTATTGCGTATATGGTGTTTATGTTCTTTGTGGTGATACTGCTGCTTGTCGGACTTATTATGGCGGTGGTAAAGCTTCGCAAGATACGTCGTTACAGTGTAGAAAAGGTCTGGGGAGAGGTAAGTGCAGCACGGCGTTGGGGAATTTTCTTCTCTCGATTTACAGTTATCATAATGGTGATACTTGCGGCGGATACTCTGACATTCCGCTTTATCCCGACATTTGTATATAAAATGATTTCGGGCGAATTATGACCTTCAAAAACAACTGTGAGGATATCCTGCGGCTTACAGCGGCATTTGTTATTGCACAGCTTTTAGGAACTCTTTTAATATCTTTGCTAAGCGGTCTTTCGGGCGAGTATTGGTATGGTCTTTTGTTAAATGTACTGTTTGTGTTGGTGTTAAATATAGCAGTGCATTTCCTCTTTTGCGGAGGAATAAGGCTTCCGAAGAAAAGCGAGAACTATTGTAGTTTTGAGCCTTGTGCATTCTTTTTTGCGGCAGTGTTTTTTTCCTGCTTCGCTGTATACTTGACACGGCTTATTACAGGAGGACAGCAGAGCAACGCAGAAACAGTGTATGATCTAAATTATCTGCTGTATGCGGTGTATACGGTCATTCTTGCACCGATATCCGAGGAACTTGCTTTCCGTGGAGCGGCACTTTCCCTGCTTTCAGGACGAAGTAAACCTGTGGCGGCTGTTGTTTCGGCATTGTTTTTTGCTGTATATCACTTTGATTTAGAGCAGCTGCCGTACACGTTTGTGCTTGGATATTTCCTTGCTATACTTGCGTTGCGAAGCGGCAGTGTTGTACCCTGTATCTTTGTGCATATAGCGAATAATCTGCTGACTCTTGCGGTCGGTTGGGCAGATTATATCGCACTTACTGTGAATATTTTTGTTCCGCTTTTAGGAACAACGGGAATGCTTTGGCTTGTTGTTACAAAGCGTTTGTGGAAATAAATATACGGTGCGGACTATACCGCACCGTTTTTGTTATAAAAGAAGAACTCCCCTTACGGGGAGTTCACTTGTGTCTGATTATTCAAAGGATGCAAACTTTGCGTTTGTTTCTTCGATAGCGTTATTGATTATAAGCTCATACTCTTCACGAAGCTGTGTATAGGACTTCTCAGCTGTGAGGTAAGGAATTCTTGTGATATCAATAGCGATCTCACCACCCCAGCCCTTATCGTAAACTGTTGGGCCAAGACCGTTAATGAAATTCAGGCTTGTTGTCAGGGGGTTATCTGTGCCGGCAGATGTGAACTTGTATACATAATCGAGGTTCTCGTCTGTCCACATATAGTTTTCTTTTCTCTGTGCCTTACCTGCTTCTCTAACGTCGGGGTCAAGAGCAGCTGTCATACAAGCGTCGATCCACGCACCAACGAGGTCGCCGTTTTCAGAACCTGATACCCAAAGTGTTGTGTAGGGCTTACCGTTTACATAGTACTTGTCAGACTTGGGATCCTTAGGCAGGGGAACGAACTTAACGCCCTCGCCGTCGATCTTGCCTCTCTTAGCAAAGTTACGGAGAGTATCCTGCCAAGCCCAAGCAGAACCGTGGCAGTAGAACAGTACGTCACCGTCTACCCAAAGAGCTGTGTTAGCCTGTGCGTCAGGGTGACGGAGGTTTTCCTTCTGCATAACATCGATAAGGTCAGTCATAGCTCTTTCGATGTCGGGGTTGTGCAGATTGCTTACAAGACGCTGGTTTTCAAGTGCTACCAGGGGAACACCTGTTGTTGCAACGAGCTCGGAATCTACAACGTAACCGTCGATAAGATACTTGTCATCGCCGGAAAGCTGGAACTTACGACCCATATCAAGGAATGTATCCCAATTCCAGTTGCCTGCCTCGAACAGCTCTCTGGGGTCGTCAAGACCTGCACTGTCGATAACGCTGGACTGATAGTAGAGGAACTGGTTTACGTCACGCTCGAAGAAAGCACAGTAGTGCTTGCCGCCAAGTGCGAACTGGTCATTAAGCTCTCTTACACCGTCCCACTTGCTGTTGCTGAGGTCAACGATGTCGTCGATAGGCTGGAATACGTTCTTTGTGTATCTTGCGGGGAATGCCTGAAGCTCAAAGGGGAACAGGTCAGGAGAATCGCCGGAAGAAATCATTGTACCGAGCAGGTCATAAGCCTGAGCGTAGTCAGTAACCTGAATGTACTCGAAAAGCTGCTGGTCTGCGGGAACACCATAAGCGTTCTTGAAAAGCTTTACCTCAGCAGTTGTTTCGTCGATAGGCCACCAAGCGAGCCATTTGATCGTTCTGTCGCCTACTTCAACCTCGGAAAGGTCGAGCTTATCAGTAATGCCCTCAACCGCACTGTTTACACCCTCGTTCTCGGCGAATGTTTCGTGAGTAGTAGTGGTTGCAGGTGTGGTTGCACCGGGAGTACCACTTGTGCTGTTGCCGGAGTTTACGGGAGCAGACTCGTCACAAGCTGTCAGGGACAGGATAGACGCTGCAGCCAGTACACCGGCCATAAGTGCCTTTAATTTCATTTTGTACCTCCGTAAAGTTAACGTTAGTTTGCTTTAATCAAACTTAAAGTTTGTCACTTATAATTATACAGCAAACAAGCGGCAATTTCAATATTTATTTCGTACAATAATAAGGAAGGTATTTTGTGCAATACCTCACAGATTTTTAGGTAAATTTTACTTAATTTAAGCAAAAAATTAACCAAACTGCTATATATTAACTATTTAACGGTCAGGGGACTTGAAAAAAGCCGAAAAAGGTGGTAAAATAGATACCGTTAATATACTTTTTATGAGAAGAGGTTTTTTATAATGAAATTAGGTATGGTAGGCTTGCCGAATGTCGGCAAAAGTACACTTTTTAATGCACTGACAAATGCAGGTGCGGAGTCGGCAAATTACCCGTTCTGTACGATAGAACCAAATGTGGGTATTGTTTCCGTTCCCGATGAGCGTCTTGATGTTCTTGCAAAGATGTATAATCCTGAGAAGTTCACTCCCGCAACACTGGAATTTGTTGATATTGCAGGCCTTGTAAAGGGTGCGTCCAAGGGCGAGGGCCTTGGCAACAAGTTCCTTTCTAACATTCGTGAGGTAGACGCTATCGTACACGTTGTACGTTGCTTTAACGATGATAACATCATTCACGTTGACGGCAGTATAGGTGCGGCAAGAGATATTGAAACTATCAACTTAGAGCTTATCTTCTCGGATATAGAGATACTTGAACGTCGTCTTGACCGTACTAAGAAGCTGATGAAGGGCGACAAGAGTCTCCAAAAGGAAGTTGATTTCCTTGAATCCCTTATTGAGCATCTCAGCAATGGTAAGTCTGCAAGAAGCTACGATTACAGTGATGACGAGCGTGAGATCATCAAGACATCTCCGCTGCTTTCTAACAAGCCTGTTATCTATGCCGCGAATATGTCTGAGGCGGATTTTACGGGCGACATCAATAATAACGAAGAGTATAAGGCTGTATGTGCTATTGCGGCAGAGGAACACGCAGAGGTTCTGCCTATCTGTGCACAGATAGAGGCTGAGATATCTGATATGAGCGATGAGGATAAGGCTATGTTCCTTTCCGATCTCAATCTTGAATCCTCGGGTCTTGCAAGAATCATCAAGACAGGATACCGTCTGCTTGGACTTATCTCTTACCTTACAGCAGGCCCTCAGGAGGTTCGTGCGTGGACTATCACAAACGGCACTAAGGCACCTCAGGCGGCAGGTAAGATCCATACTGACTTTGAAAAGGGCTTTATCCGTGCGGAGATCGTTGCGTTTGATGATCTCGTAGCCTGCGGCGGTATGACCGGTGCAAAGGAGAAGGGTCTTGTAAGACTTGAAGGCAAGGAGTATGTGATGAAGGACGGCGATGTAACGCTGTTCCGATTTAATGTATAAGGTAAGGGCGTTTTAATGAACAAGGTTATCCGAGGAAAGAACACAAACAACAAAAAGGTTATTGGCTTGTTTGTGGCACAGGTCGTTGTTGGTGTAATGCCGATACTCCTGTTGATTGCATTTGTTGCATTTCAGCTTTATGATAAGCCGATGATAGCAGCAGTATTTATCGGTCTTATTCTACTATGCAACGTTGCTTATGCTATCCTCGGCAGAAGATATTATGTACTGTATTCGGGTGTTAAGGGCGAAAAGCGGCTGTATCGAGCAGTGAAAAGGATAAGCGGCAATAATATTATATTCCGCAATCTACCTGTGCGTTATAAGAGAGGCCGCTCAGAGCTTGACTTGTTAATAATACGACACACGGGTATCCTTATCGTTGAGGTGAAAAATCATTCGGGTACTATTTCGGGTGGCTGGAAATCCGACAAATGGCTGCAAAAGAAGTTTTATCGTGACGGAAAGACTTCACAACAGGAAATGGATAATCCGATAAAGCAGATGCGTCGTCAACGAGATATAGTCAAGAGCATACTCAATGCCGCAGGCGAAGATGTATGGGTGGATACGGTGCTGTATTTCTCATCGCCCAATGCAAAGCTCAGGCTTTCCTTACGTGAGCGTGATTATGTGTGTTCGAGCGAAGCGGAGCTGCTGAATTTTATAGAAGAGTACAAAGGCGGCGAAACGCTGTCTATGTCCAGAATACAGCGTATAGCTGAGATACTGAGAAAAGCTTCGGGAGAGGTGTGAATAAATAAAAGGGACTGCAAAAATCAGTCCCTTTTTTGTCGTAATATGATGTCGTGTTTAGCTGAATTATTTTTACAACAAGGGTCTTTTGGTGCGATGCTTGGTCGAAAAAGGCAGTATCTGATACTCGAAGACATATTATGTGAAAAAATCTTTGTTGGTTTTTCACAAACGATAAAAATACAAAAAATATATTTCATTTTGTAGAAAGAGCAGCTCTTTTACAGTTTTTGAGCATAGAGTTTTCAACCTATTCAACGTTAAAAACTGTTAATAACCCTGTTAAAAATGTTAAAATGTTGATTTTGTCAAGGAAGTTTTCAACATAAAAACACTGAAAACGGCAATATTATTGCATTATCATCGTTTTACTTTGTTGAAAACAATGTTGAATTCGTGGAAAAACTGTTTGACATAGAAAACATTTTGAATATACCATATATTGTATATAACAGTGTTGTTAAGAACTATTAACACCATTTGAAATATGATCTAAAAAAATAACAAATTGTAATTGTGAAATTTGTCCGATATGTAGAAGAATCTTCGTATTACTGTTGTTTAACGGAATGTTTACGGACAAAGCAGATGTTTTTTGATATAATTTAGCTATCAAAAAAAATAAAGAGGTAAAAATTCTATGTGGAAAATAATATCTGAACAGCGGACTAATGAGGAGGGTGTAAACTATACCGCATACGGACTTCGCTGTGGAGATTGTGTCGTTGACGACCTTAGCTCAGAGATGCAGGAGGTACAGAGCTTTATAGAGCTTATCAATCGTAATGAGGTATCACCGATACATATTTATGATGTTATTGAAGACTACTTTGCCGCCCTGTAAAAGAGCGGCAAGGTTATTATAATACTATGCGTTTATTTCAGGGAATATGTAGCGTCCTGTTTTCGAGTGACAATGTCGTCCAGCTCCATTTCCAGCAATAGTCCGCATATCTCATCGTGAGATATGGAGGTGCAGACTATAAGCTCGTCCATAGTCATAGGTTTGTCAAGCAGAGCCTCTGCAAGTTTTGCATATTTCGGATCTATTGAGGAAATATCTGTTTTTTTAGATACTGTTTCCTCGGTTTGGTCAACCTTTGGTGTTGGAGGAGTTAATTTAATGGGTGTGGATTTCGCTGTCTTAGACTTTGCGGGAGTTTTTTTGTCAGTAGCTTTCGCAGCAGCTGACAATGTATTTTCAAAGGTTTTGTCTTTTGAGTATACATCGGAGAGTGTGCTGCAAATATCACCTATTCCCGAAATAGCCATAGCTCCGTTTTTTAGCAGGGGGAATACACCACAGAAACGCTCTTGAAAAATATCGTGTGGGGGGATAACAAATACAGGCTTGTCCTGTTTGAATGTATGCTCCGCTGTAAGGAGAGCACCGCTGCGTGTACTTGCCTCGACTATGAGCGTACCCATAGCAATACCTGCGATGATTCGGTTTCTCTGCTTGAAGTAAGATGAATTAACAGCAGCAGTAGGCAGCAGCTCGGATATAAGGGCACCGCCTTTTTCCAGTATAGTTTGTTTAAGCTCCTCGTTTTCTGCGGGATAGTTTACAGTAAGACCGCACCCGAGAATACCGACAGTATATGCATTGTGGTCAACTGCGGCACGGTGAGCGGCAGCGTCTATTCCAACGGCAAGTCCGCTGACGATGCCTATACCGTTTTTAGCAAGGTCGCCGCATAGCACGGTACAGACCTTTCTACCGTATTCTGAGGCGTTTCTTGGTCCAACAACGGCAACTGTGGGAATGTTACTTAGCGGAGCAATATTACCTTTGACGAAAAGTACTATGGGCGGATTTGAGATGTTTTTCAGAAGTGTCGGATAGTCTGTATCGTCAAGCGTTACTATCCGTATATCAAGCTTTTCGCAATCAGATATAAGAGCCTTTACATCGCGGGTGCGGGTACGCTCGACTCGTTTTTTCTCCTGCTCTGTGAGAGTATCATCACATTCTCCGTCACGCATTGCACGGGCGGTGGCGAGGGCAGAGCCGTATCTTTTCAGAAGCTCTGCTGTGCGTGGGTTGTGCGGAAGCATAACAAGCAGTATCCATAGCCATATTTCGACATTGTTCATAGTTCGTATTCCTCTGATGTTGGTTGTAATATACATTTGGAGCGACAATAAGCCGCTCCAAACAAACTGAAATTAAACTTTAAGAACCATACTGGTGTATGCAGGCAGAGTAAGACCGCCCATCTCAACTTCGTTACCTGTAAGCAGGTCAACTGCCTTGCCGCCTCTGTTGAGGTTGAATGTAAAGGGAGCACCGTCAGCGTTGATAACTGTGATTAAGGTTTCGTTGTCGCAGCTTCTTGAAAAAGCATACTGTCGGTTTGTGAGCTGCACTTGTTTGTAGTCACCACAAGCAGCAGCGGGATGTTCTTTTTGTATCTCGGCAAGAGCCTTGATGTGTGCAGTAAGGTCGCAGATACCCTCATTCTTCGTCTTTTCAAGATCAAATTCGGGGCGAAGTGCGTCGTCACCGCCGCCACGCTTGTCGCCCTCAATGCCGAATTCACTTCCGTAGTATACAGCTGGAATACCCGGCATCATAAACATAAGTGTGTAGATAGGTGAAAGGTGTTCCTTTACTTTCAGCATAGATGCTATTCTTGTAACATCGTGGTTATCTACGAATGTAAACAGGTGCTTTCCGCGATAGATACACCAGTTTTCGCTGCCAAACTGACGGTTGATGGAGTGAGCTATCTCGTACATATTCATATCGTTAAAGCTGGAGAAAAGACCCTTGTAGCACTCGTAGTTTGTTACACTGTCAAGCATTTCGTCGTTCATCCAGGTGTTGTAGTCGCCGTGGAGAGTTTCTCCCAGCAGGAAGAAGTCCTCGGACAGCCACTTACAGTGTCCGTGCAGTTCCTTTAAGAAGTTAAGATCAAGACAGTATGCTACGTCAAGACGCAGACCGTCAATGCCGAATTCATTTTTCCAGCCAGTAATGACGTCTTTGATATAATTTTTTACATCGGGATTGTACAGATTTAACTTTACAAGCTCATAGTGTCCCTCCCAGCCCTCATAGTAAAAGCCGTCGTTATAGGGGGAGTTACCGTCGCCGATATGGAACCAATCTTTTTTTGAACTTGCGTGTTTATGCTCTCTTACATCACGGAATGCACCGAAATCTCGTCCGACGTGGTTAAATACACCGTCAAGAACCACCTTTATTCCGTTTTCGTGGAGTGCGTCGCACACCTTCTTAAAATCCTCGTTAGTACCGAGTCTGCGGTCGATAGTGGTGTAATCAATAGTATCATAGCCGTGAGCAACAGACTCAAACACAGGACCGAAATATATTGCGTTGCAGCCAAGCTCCTTGATGTGAGGGATATCATCGATAAGTTTGAGAATAACGTGCGAAGGTTCAGCCGACTGGTCGTTTACACGGTCGCAGCCAAAATATCCTATGGGATAGATATGATAAAATACAGAATTTTCAAACCATTTCATAACAAAAAGATCTCCTATGCAAAAATAATCAGCTTTTTGTTGCAAAAGCTTTTCGATTATTATACACTAAAAGTCCTGTAATGTCAAGTTTTTTGTGTAAAACCAACAAAGAAGCATTTGGAAGTTTGCACATATATGAGATTTTAGCACAAAAGTATTGAAAACCGTTACATAATGTGATATAATGTTAACGATAAAATCAATAAGTATGTGATATTGTTGTTTGAATAAAAAACAGCGATATTTGAGGTATATTAGTTATGGATGTTAAGCTATTTAAGAAATCGTTCTCTGTAATTATGGCTGTGCTTCTTTTCGTATGCATAGCCCCTTTTTCTGCTTATGCAGCGGAGGAGGGTCAGGTGGTGGTTGTTGGAGCATCGGAGGATCTTGGCGTTTCCAAAATGGGCAACGAGTATATAGGGTTTGCATATGATTTTCTTAACGGAATACAAAAACACACCGGTCACCGTTATTCCTTTGTGGAGGGCAGCGATGAGGAACTGGCTCAGATGCTTGCAGAGGGCAAGATAGATGTTCTGCCCTGTGTTTCGGCGGCAGATTATGAAAGGTGGGTCGGTCAGTATTTCGGCGGAATGGCAAGAACGGTCGATACCAAAACAGGTCCCGCTCTTTCCAATGTTTCTCTTATGAGAAAATATACAGCTATCTATGTTCCTGAGGACAGTGAGGAAATAGGATATGCTGATATTGATGCTATAAATAATGCTACGATAGGTTATCTTGCTGATGACACGGCACGATATTTTGCTGACGGAAAATTTATCAGGGGCGACATCGACGCGGCTAATTTTGTTGAGTACAGCACAGAGTCACAGATGCAACAGGATTTTGTTTCGGGAAAAATAGACGCAGTTATCAAAGAGTGTTTCCGTTGCTGGGACAACGAAAAGATCGTTTATCAGTTTAATACAAGGGATTGTTATTTTATGACTTCGGGGGCGGATCCGCTTTTGACGGGTCAGCTTGATGTTGCTGTGAATTCTATTCATATGCAGAACAGCAACTATGCGTCGGATCTTTACAATAAGCATATCGCTAAGTATGGTATACCGCATTTTGCTTTTTCAAAGGCTGAAAAGGACTACATAAATAATACCCCCGAGATAGTTGTTGCTTATAATTTGAATTCCAGTGTGTTGGAGAGCTACGACGGCACAAAAGGTGAGCTAACAGGTGTTACGGGCGACGTCCTTATGATGATTGAAAAGATTTCGGGAATAAAGATAACGCTTCGTGTATGTAATACGTTGGAAGAATGTATCAAGCTGCTTGAAAACGGTAGTGTACAGGTGATCTGTGGCGGTGTAAACACAGGTAGTATGGAACCTTTTGGAAAATTCAGGGTATCTACTCCGTTTTACACAGTTCCTATCGTGGTGTCGGGCAGAGCAAATAGTTCGGGAACAGCCTTTAAAAAACTTGCGATACCTCACGACAGTGACGATATATCTGATTTTATGCGGCAGATATTCCCCGGTGCTACTATACTTCCCTTTGATGGTGTTACAGAGTGTATGGAGGCAGTGCGTGCAGGACAGGCTGATGTTACTTGTGCGGGAGCTTACGAAACTATACATCTTATCAAGAACGGTTATGAAGATATGATGGTGCTTGGGGTTACATCCAGTACCCACGGCGAGAGCTTTGCATACTTAGAAGACGGTCCCGATGAATTGTTCAGCGTGGTAGGTAAATGTATAGCTCAACTCAGAAATTACAGCTCAGTGGCAGCTGCGTTTGACAGTGCCGCTACGGTAGATGTTTCAGCGGCGACTAACGATACAAACGGTTTTATGTATGTCATCATTGCAGTGTGTGCAGTGGTGATCGTGGGTCTGGTTCTTGTTTTTTCCCTTATGCAGGTGAAGTCAAGACGTGCCCAACAGATAGATGTGCTTACAGGCGGCAGCAACAAGGCAAAGTTTATAGCTGACACTAAAAAGCTGCTCAAAAAGACTTCTGCTGATAGGTTAGCCGTGGTGCTGTTTGATATAAACAAGTTCAAGTTTGTAAATGACCGCCTGGGTTATGAGGAAGGCGACAGAATGCTTGTGCGTCTGCACAAGACTATCGCAGACCAGCTCGGCGATGGAGAGCTTTTTGCAAGGCTTAACGATGATAATTTTGTACTTATTGTACACAATACTCAGGATAATGAGTTGACCGCAAGGATAAACGGCATTTTTAATGAGTTTGAACGCCGCAATAATCTGTTTGTAAAATATCCTGTGGTATTCAGTGCCGGTGTCTGCCGTCTTGGTCAGTGCAGTGACGGTGGAGATGACATTGATATCAACATTGCGTTTGACAGATGTAAGATAGCAAAGAGAACATTAAAGGGACTTCATTATTCTTCGATTGCATTTTATGACGGCAAGATACGTGATAAGGCACTTCGTGAAAAGGATTATGAAACTCTTATGCCCAGTGCTCTTATCCAAAGAGAGTTTGAGTGTTATCTCCAACCAAAGTACGGACTTAAATCCCGTCATATTGAGGGTGCGGAGGCTCTTATCCGCTGGAATAGCAAGGAATTCGGCTTTGTATTCCCGAATGAGTTTATTCCTATAAGCGAAAAGAATGGTTTTGTTGTGGAACTTGATTTCTTCATACTTGAAGAGGTTTGCCGTGCAATGCGTCGCTGGATAGACGAGGGCAAAAATCCTGTGGTCATTTCGGTAAACCAGTCAAGACTGCACCTCAACAACGATGACTATATCTGGCGTCTGCGTGAGATAGTGGATAAATATGAGATCCCCTACAAGTATATAGAGCTTGAACTTACAGAGAGCGTATTTACTGAGAACGCAGAAAAGCTCCTTGCTATAATGCAGAAGCTTCACGATATCGGATTTAAGCTGTCGCTTGATGATTTTGGTTCGGGTTATTCCTCGCTTAATATGCTGAAAGATATCCCTGTTGACGTGGTTAAGATAGACCGTGAGTTCTTTAACGGTACAGTTAATTCCGAAAAGGGTCGTGCTGTTATTTCCACGGTAGTCGATCTTGCGAAAAATCTCAATATGGAGGTAATCTCAGAGGGCGTTGAAACTCTCGAACAGGTGGAATTCCTTACAGAGATAGATTGTGCTATGGTTCAGGGCTATTACTTTGCAAAGCCTATGAATATGGCGGCTTTTGAGGAGCTTTGGGATAAGGATTTAGCTATGAGAGAGGCAGAGGGCGAACAGCTTAGATTTGCCGAAACCGAAGAAAATGCATAAAACAAAAAGCATACGGTGTAAACATCGTATGCTTTTTCTGTAAAAGGAGGATAATATGGAGAAAGAATATTTATCTGTAAATGGAATACCTGCAAAGCTTTACTGTGCTGATTCTCCGAAGGGAACGGTCATAGCGGTACACGGTTTTGGAGGGAGTAAGGAAAGCTATGCGATAGAAATTCTTGCGGAGCGTGTAACAAAGGCGGGATTATGTGTGCTGACCTTTGACCTGCCTGTACACGGAGAGCGTGACGGTGATTGCGGCGACCTTGCTATTGACAGGATCATAGGTGAGATAAAAACCATAGAGAATTATGCACGGGAGAATATAGGCGGAGATACGTATGCCTTTGCGACGAGCTTTGGCGGAATGAGTATGCTACACCGTATTGAATGTGGTGAAGACCCGTATAAAAAGATTGTGTTGAGAGTTCCTGCGGTAAATATGGCAGATACACTGATCACGATATCTTCGGCGGCTGATCCCGAGTTTAGCCTTGAAAAGGCAAGAGAGAAAGGGTTCCGCTTCAAGATATCGAGGGAGTATATAATGCCGTTTCAGTTTTATGAGGGTTTGCAGAAGCTCTCTTGTCTTCGTAACAGCGAACAGTGGAACGACAATCGTATTATGACGATATATGCTGAAAAAGACGAGCTTGTAAAACCTGTTGATACGCTTGAATTCCTGCGGCTGAATCCGAATATACATAGTCATTGTATTGAGAATTCAGGTCACAGAATGGCGGAAAGACCCGAATATCTTACGAGTGCGATAGACGGTGCGGTTGAGTTTATGCTTACATAAAATTAGTGCGGATCGTTTGATCCGCACTGTTTATTATGAATTTTTAAATTTCTTGCTTCTGCCTATATTGATAAGGCGAACGATCACGGGATTAAGAACGAGGTTTATCGCAAATTCGATAATAAAGTTTATTCCGACAAGTCCGATTATCATATATGTACCGACATTGTCGAACCCTGCACCCTCTGCCCAGAGTGATATCGTATCCATAAAGAATACGGCACAGCCAAGCAGGAATATTCCTGTATTAACGAGAGGTGTTATTACCGCCGCCGCGATTACGGCAACTATCTCATTCTTTTTTGCAAACAGCTTGTACATAAGTCCTGCCGCAGTACCTGCCAACGCACCTTTTAAAATGCATACGATTATCGTGCCGATAACGTTGATAGCAAGAAATGCACCTGCGTCAGTGAGGACGACAACCACGCCGAATACAAATCCAAGCCACGCACCTGTTTTCCAGCCGTATAGTGCCGCACCGACTACTATCGGGATAAGAACGAACGTGATGCTGAACATACCGAATCGCATTCCGAGTGAGATAAGCTGTAAAACGATGACAATAGCTGTCAGAAGTCCGATACCAACCAGCTTATTGGTGTCGAACTTTTTTGTGCCTTTTTCAGGCACGGTGATATTGTTTTCCATTAGGAACTCCTTTGCTGACATTCAGGTCCTAGTCCTGATATGTCGCGGGTATATATATTTACGGAGAAATCTCCGCAGACCCCAAAATATTATACAAAATGTATTTTTGTCAAAGAGAATTACTTTGCGTTTTTCTTGTAGATATCCAAAAGACCTGTCATAATCAGGTTCTTATCGAGAATAAATTCTTTTTTGCAAAGCGGCTTGATAACAGATGAAAAACCGCCTGTTGCAATAACAGTGCATTTTTCACCTATCTCCTTTTCAAAATGCTCTATCATACCGTCTATCATAAACGCTGTACCGTAGAGAAGTCCCGAACGCATACAATCAATGGTGTTTGTGCCGATTACATTCTTCATAGGCGGGTCGTTGTTTATGCCGATAAGCGGGAGACTTGCCGTGCGGTTAGCGAGAGCCTCGATAGATATCTTCACGCCGGGGGCGATTATGCCGCCGATAAATGAGCCTGTTTTGGTGACGGCAAGTATCTTTGTAGCTGTACCGAGGTCGATAACGATAGCAGGGAGAGGGTAATGTTCCTTTGCACCTACTGCAACCGCCGCCATATCCGCACCGAGAGATGCCGGTTCGTCTATCTTGATGTCAAGGCCTGTTTTAAGTCCTGGGCCTACCGTGAGAGCCTTACAGCCGCAGAGCTTTTCGATAGCTTCTTTGAGCTGACTTGTTACAGGGGGTACAACAGAGGATATTATCGCACCTGTTATCTCCTTAGGGTCGTGACCGTACAGACGAAGTATATCGCTTAATGTTATGGCATACTGGTCAGCCATACGATAACGGTCTGTGTCAATCCTTGACTCAAATGTGAGCTGTTCGTTCTCATCAAATCCGCCTAAGCAGGTATTTGTGTTTCCGACGTCAATAGTGAGTATCATATTTATTCTCCTTGTATTATATCTGTCGGGTCAGCTTTCGCCGTATCCGCAGAATTAAGATTAAAATCAGTTCATATACTCTCCGCTGTATTCGAGAAGTGTAACGCTCTCTACACCCTCAATAGCATTGAAACGGCTGATGTAGCTTGTGTCGTTGTTCTTTATTTTGACCTCAACAGTGATTTCTATACAGTTGCCTGTCTGAGTTTTGTTTTTGAGCTTGTATTTGATAGCACCGAGGATACCGTTTACGTTTACCTCGTTTTCTGCTGTATAGCGAACGATGAGCAGATAGCTCTTACGCTCTTTTTTGAAGATAGTGAGCAGTATGTAGATAACCGCAATAACGGCAGTGCCGATGATAGCCACCCAGTAAAGCTGTGCTCCTGCGGTGATGCCTGCGGCTATTCCCCAGAAGAGGAAACCGATATCCAGCGGATCCTTGACCGCCGCACGGAAACGCACGATAGACAACGCACCGACCATACCGAGGGACAGTACAACGTTAGCACTGATAGTCATAATGATGAAAGCAGTAACAACTGTCGTCAGCAGGAGGAGTATGTTAAAATTATCGCTGTAAACTACACCTCTGTAAAAGAAGCGGTACACAAGATATATAATAGCACCGCACAGTGTAGCTGTCAGCAGTGTAATTATTATGGTAGGAACAGAGAGGTTTGCAAACTGCTCCGATACGTTAAAGCTGTCGCCGAAAACTGCGAGAGCATCGGTAAGTTTTGAGCCGCTAAAAATGTTTTCAGATATCATATTTTAACCTCCGTTGGTCTGAGTTGTGTGTTGTTTAAAATGTACGGTCTGTTTTTTATTTGCAAAAGATTGTCACTGCATATTATGTATTTAGACACGGATTGCATAGGTGCTTTTATTCCTTGCAGGACAGCCTGAATACTTGCAGGTATATAATTATCGTATTTGATCTCTAAAATTATTTCTTTATCATATATAGTCGAATATAAAGCGTTGTTTGCAAACATATCAACTGTATTATAACAAGCAGATAACTTTTTGTCAAATGTTATACGGACATTTCCGTAGGGATAGATGAAAGCCTGCCGCACATAGTCAACGATTACTTTCGGTTTCAGCATAGAAACAAGGTCGGAGCGGTAGTATTCGCCAAAGACATCTTCTTCGTAGTCGTGGCCTTTCATAAAAGAGCAATTGCCTGATAGCAGGGAGTGATACTGCTCATCAGTAAGCTGAGCGGAAAGCTTTGAAACGTAGCTGTCGTCCTTGTGCTTTGCTTCCAGCATTATCCTTGAAGGGTTAAGGTTATAGCTGCGAATACGGAATTTTCGCCTTGTTGCCATACCGCTGACTTTGTCATTGTAGCCACTGCCGTAAATATCGTCGAAATAAAGGCTTGTGACACGGTATTCGCCATTTGCACCGTTGCGGTCAGCAAACATTATCGGTCTTAGCCGTGACAGCAATATACGATAAGTACCCTCGTCTATGATATATTTAAGCTCGTGCCTTAAATGCCGTCCGCCTGAGAGTATAGTATTATCGGTCTTAGGCCTTTCGGGCAGGATCGTTTTCATCTTGCTGAAACTGAACATTGTATCACCTCTTTGGGCTTTCGTACCTGTAAATAATTTCAAACGCATTATAAATATACTATATCATATTTTATAAACGATTACAAGTGAAATTTTCGTATAATGTGAAAATGATTATACAAAACGTTTATTTGTTGCGGCTTTTTTATGCAGTTTTTTCGAAAAAAAGACTTGACAATGTATTGCAAATAATGTATAATTATTTAATGTTGACAGTTGTGTGCGGACATACTATATCCTCACACTGATCTTAACTGAATTAAAGGGGGTTTTTAGAAATGAAAAGAACTTACCAGCCTAAGAAGCTTCAGAGAAAGCGTGAGCACGGATTTATGAAGAGAATGGCTACAAGAAACGGCCGCAAGGTTCTCGCACGTCGTCGTGCAAAGGGCAGAAAAAAGCTGACTTACTAATTTGATCGTGATCTAACCTGATGTCTGAATTCAGAAAACGGTATGTTGTGATCAAAAAGAACCGTGATTTCAGCTTTCTTTTCAAAAGAGGAGAAAGCATAGTGACCTATGCCTTTGTCTGCTATGTTAAGGAAAGGCGAGGCAGTGCCAATCGTCTGGGCATAGTGACAGGCAAAAAGGTCGGAAATGCGGTCAAACGAAATCGGGCAAGGCGGATAATAAGGGAAGCCTTCCGCCTTTTTGAGCCGATTTTGAAAGAGAAAACTCAAAAGCGTTACGACTTTGTTTTTGTCGCAAGGGGTAAGACTCCGTCGCAGAAATCGACGCAGATATTGTCCCTGATGAAAAAGAATCTTCTGTCAAAGCTATGAAATACTTGTTTTTGGGAATAATAAAGCTGTACAGACTGACGCTGTCAAAGATTTTACCGCCGTGCTGCCGCTATTATCCAAGCTGTTCCGAGTATGCGACTTTCGCTATTCGGCGATTTGGTGCGGTTAAGGGCGGTTATTTGGCGTTATGGAGAATTATTCGCTGTAATCCTTATGGCAGGGGCGGATATGATCCTGTGCCTGAACGATTTATGTTCAGACCGGACAAGGTACACCACACTCTCCCTGATGACAAGAGGGAGAAATTATAATATCGAAGACGATCTGCGGTTATCCGCATTATATATAGACCACGGGAGGCACTATATAAATACTGTGCACCCACAAAACAAACGACATTATGTAGAACATTTTTGAAAGGACGTGGACGAAATACAATTCCTGTATAGTCTGATAGGTACGCCTCTTGGCTATGTACTCTATTTTATCTATGAGATCGGTATTAAGAACGTTGGACTTGCCATTATTTTATTCACATTTATCGTTAAGTTGGCAATGCTTCCGCTTTCTATCAAACAGCAGAAGAACTCTGCAAAATCAGCTATCTTTGCCCCAAAGGTAAGGGAGATACAGCAGAAATACAGAAACAATCAGGAAAAGCAGCAGCAGGAACTTGCAAAGCTCCAACAGCAGGGCTATAACCCTATGAGTGGCTGCGGCTCTATGATACTGACTTTTTTACTGCTGTTTGGCGTGTTGGACGTAGTTTACAGGCCACTGACACACATCACACATTTAAATGCAGATTCAGAGATTCCTGTAATGATAGAGGAGTCTTACGATATCAGAGCAGCTTCGATCTTTGTTGACGAATACAACAATACCGTAGAGCTTGAAGGCGACGCACTTACAAAGCATAACGAGATAGTTCGTGATGCGGCTAAGATACTTGATTACTACAATTCTCACCTTGAAGAGGGTGAAACTGCTTATGACGAGTCTGTATGGAAGACAGTTTCCTCAGATTCTATCAAGGTAGTTACAAGTGTGTTCGACGATATCCTTAAAGATGAGTATGAGGTCTTGAAGGCGAACAACAACGGCAGCGGCAAGGAAGTAATGCTTTCCAACACCGATATGTTCATCATTACAGACTATAATCGCAAGGATGCAGCTGGTAATACTATTGCAAGTGAAAAGGACGAGCTTAAAAATCAATCCGATGATGCTGCAAAGGCTGACTATAAAGCAACACACGCTTTTGGCGATAAGACAAGAGAGGCATTCAATACCTTGCAGACACAGTATGGATATTACAAGGTGGATGCAAGTGGTAATAAGAGCTTTGTAGCTTCATCCTCTCTCCAAAGAGAGTTGTATGTTATTGAGGCATTCGGTACTGTCAAGGAATATCCTGACGGTACTAAGGTCGAGTACAAGCAGTTCTTTACAACAAACGCAACTGATGATATCCAGCAGCTCCACGATAATATGGAGTTCCTTGGAATCAAGCTTTCTCAGGTTCCCAGTGAGCATCTCAGCTTCCCGATGATAATGCTTATCGTTGTGGCTACACTTCTTTCGCTGTTGCAGGCATTTATCTCCAACAAGCAGATGGAGAAGAACAACCCCGGCAGTATGGGCAACGGTATGAAGCTTACGATGTATATTATGCCTATATTCTCGCTGTTCTTCGTTATCAACGTACCTGCCGGTGCAGGCTTCTACTGGACTATCAGCTATGTGTTCGGTATTATTCAGGCTCTGCTCCTTGCTAAGCTGTTCAGTCCTGAAAAGCTTAGAGCACAGGCTGAGGCTGAGTACAATGCTAAGATGAAGGTTATCGAGGCACAGGCTACAAAGGTACGTGATACCGATAAGGATAACACTATTGTCGAAGTGAACGGTGAAAAGCTCACTCAAAAGGAGATAAACCGCAGAAAACTTGCTGAGGCACGTCGCCAGGACGCTATCAAGTATGGCGAAGAATACATTGAAGATGATGACGAAAAGTAATGCTTGACGAAAGGGGAAGAACAGATATGGTAAAGGAATTTACAGCTAAGACGCTTGATGAAGCAAAGGCTCTTGCAGAGCAGGAGTTCGGTGTTTCTGTTGATGAGATGGATATCGAGATACTTGAACAGCCTCGCAAAGGCCTTTTTGGAATGAAAGGCGAGGCTAGAATAAAGGCTATTTACGAAGCACCCGCAGTTGAGGAATCTCCTGTTTCCGCAGAGGTTACAGAGGAAGCTGCTTCTGAGGTGTTTGAGGACGAGTCTGCTGATGAGAATGCAGCACTGCCCGAGGACTTTGATATTGAGAGCAGCTTAAAGGTAAAGACAGCAAAGCAGTACCTTACTGATGTGCTCCACGCTCTTGGACTTGAAAACTTTGTGATAACACCTATAAAGAAGGACGGAAATGTCGTTCTTGATATATCAGGCGAAAAGCTTGGCGTTGTTATCGGAAGAAGAGGCGAAACACTGGATAGTTTGCAGTATCTTACAATACTTGCAAGTAATCGCACAGAGGAAAGCTTCTGCCGTATTTCCGTAGATTGCAACGGTTATCGTGACAAGCGTCGTGAAACTCTTGAAGCTCTTGCTAAGAGGACATCTGCAAAGGTCATCAAGCAGGGCAGAAAGATTGCTTTGGAGCCTATGAATCCTTATGAGAGAAGAATTATCCATAGCTGCGTAGCTGAGATAGAGGGTGTATCCTCTCACTCCACTGGTGTTGAGCCTTACAGAAAGGTCGTTATCTATGCGGACAAGCCCAAGTATGATAACCGCCGTAGAAGAGGCGACAGAGGAGAAAGAGGCGACGCACGTTCTACAAGAAACTACAAGCAGTCCAGCGGATTCTCCACAAGCTTTGAGCGTGAATACAAACGTAAAGTATATGAGCCTGACGAAAATGCAGATGCAGGTGAGTTTTCCAAGGAAACAGTAGATACTGAAAGAAATGCTACACTTTATGGAAAGATCGAGATCTAATAACGAGAAAACCTCCGATGTCAAATCGGAGGTTTGTTTTATTTGCTGGTCTGCGTAGCCTTTTTTGATCCTATAAGCTCCATAAATGCTTTGTTTTTTTCCAGTACCAGCTTGAAAAGCGGACAGCCTATCATTGTGATTACGAGTAACTCTCCCGCTCCTACTGTAAGCATACTTAGCCAAAGAGGTTCATTAAAGGATATCATAAGTTCAAGGGCTATGATGATAGCGTTGCTCAGAACAGGCAGCAGGGAGGCAATCCAAATATTCTTTATATAGAACATCGGGATAACAGCTATGGCGGTAGCCAGTGTGCCGAATACCATATCCATAAGAGCCATAGGACTAAAACAGTTTGCTGTGAAACAGCCCAGTATAAGTGCTATGCTGTAATCTTTTCTATAAAAGCAGAGTAACACCAGCAACTCAGAAAAGCGGAACTGTATAAGACCAAACGACAATCCCGGAAGTGCAATGGTGAGTGCTGCATAAAGTGCTGTGACAACGGCAAGACGTGCGAGGTTTCTTGCCTCGAATATATTGTTTTTGGACATAAAAAAACTCCTTGTTTTTTAACGGTGGTTAGGCAAAGAAAACACCGTATTTAATTTTATATTGCGGCTGCCATACTCTGACAGCCGCAATTAGTTTACTCAGATATCAGGCAATAATACATCACGCATAGGTACTGAACAAAGCTCCTATATTGTACGAATATGCCTGTGTGCTTGCAGCGGTATAGCCTAAGAAATCAGAGCAGCCTGCAAGACGGTTGATCTGTTCCGCTTTTTGTGCGGTCTTTTCGGAAAATCCCATATCACCAAAGGTGAGTCTGAGATCTGTTGCGGAAATTTCCGACATATAATCCTTGTTGAAGCTAAGCTTGTTATCGCTGCCGACTTCAATGCCGACTCTACCAAGAGAACCCGAATACACCTTAGCTGTGTTTACCATAATAACACCCTTTTGCAGAACGTTATTATTATCGGAGTCGCCTACCTTATCGATAAAGGTGTTGTAGTCGCTCACGAAATCTTCGATATACTTCTGTGCGGTTTCGGTGTCATATTCGGTATCGCCGAAACGGAGTGATTTTGCAAAAGAGGATATATTTTCAGCAGAACTCAATACTTCCGAGGAAGCCTGCTTCAAGGTGACCTCTTTTTCGGCAGATTCCTCGTCTTTAATGCCGAAAACTGAATTGTACAGCTTTTCATACTCCTGCTTGATATAGCCGTCCATATCCTTGGTGATATTTTCCCAAAGCTCATCATAGGACTTGGTCGAGCCGAGAGAGAAGCTGTTCTTGTTGTACAGATTAGAGGACTGAACGCCAAGTCTGGTGGTTACCTCAGCCATTCTGTACTGTATCGATGCCATATTACCGATAGATGCCATAAGATCGCCTCCTTTATTAAAATGCTGTCAACTGCCTGTGGCAGATCAGTTACAATATCAGCCTACCTTACGAACAATAGCGATAGGTGTCTGCTGAGAACACTGGTCGAGAGGGTTGTCGCTGAAAACCTGAGAAGCAAACTCCTCGGGGAGATCCTTGCGACAGCGTCCGAGAACGGTTGCAGCAATATCGTTTGCGTCAATAATGACTACATCGTGACCGATATGCTTTGAAAGAGTCTGTGCAACCTCGTCGGGCTTGTCAGGGGCCATTTTTGCATAGTGGTTATAAGGGGGGAGCGTGTAATCACAAGGGCCGTCGATAGCTCTTGCTTTCATACCGCATATATTGTAGAATACTCCCCTTTTACCGAAAAGCTTTCCGACAGCTGCACAAGCCGCTGCAAACAGCACCTTAGGTCTGCCTACCTCACGGATACAAAGCTCCATAGTTTCGGGCATTCCAAGACCGATGCCGTAGTTTGTCTTTACGACAAAGCGTGACAGAAAACGTGCAAGACGGGAAACCTTGATCTCGTCGATCGGGAATGCACGTCCCTGTGATATAGCGATTATTTTTTCGGAGATTATTACTGTGTCCCCGTCAGCAAGGTAATCTCTTACATATTTATCAAGAACGTCCTCTATTTTGTCATCCTTAGTGATAACGTGAGTTTTTACGGGGTAACGTGCATATCTGCCGTAATCTGTGTCAATCTCTAAATTTTTGCCCTCATTGGGCTGAAATGGCATTTCCATACTTCTTATCCTTCGTTTTTCTATTTATCTATTATTTTGAGATCAACCTACACCGTAAGTCTTTCTGTATTCCTTCATTTTGTCAACATACTCTGCACCGGGGATAACACCCTTTTCGAGAGCGTCGATGATATCGTTTATAGTAACGATAGAATATACCTTTACACCAAATTCCTCATAAACTTCCTGTACAGCGGACTTGTCGGAGGTAAGACCCTTTTCCATACGGTCAACGGTTATTACCATACCTTGAAGGTCGATGTTTGCTGCACCTGTAAGCTTAGGAAGTACCTCTCTCAGTGCCTTGCCTGAGGTCATAACGTCCTCGATGATAACTACCTTTTCACCGTCTTCGAGGTTCTTTCCTACAAACATACCGCCCTCGCCGTGGTCTTTTACTTCCTTGCGGTCGAAGCAGTAGTTTACGTCCATACCGAATTTATTGAAAAGTGCTGTGCAGGCTGCAACGGAGAGCGGAATACCCTTGTATGCGGGGCCGAAGAGAGTTTCGGGGGTAAGACCGTTGTCTTTTATACATTCAGCATAAAATTCACCGAGCTTTGTAAGCTGTGCACCTGTCTTATAATTGCCGCAGTTGATGAAGTAGGGAGCGAGTCTGCCGCTTTTGAGGGTGAACTCGCCGAATTTCAGCACACCGCTGTCAACCATAAACTTGATAAAACTTTCTTTGTAGGTCATTGTTTTGTGTCTCCTTATAAATAATCATTCTTATCTAGTTTGATTATAGCATAATATGTTATATTTTTCAAGGGGATAAGCATAAAAAACACAGCAAAAACAAAAAAATCAGACAACAGTCGATTTTTGACGACAATGTGAAAACCTTTACACGCATTACACAAAAAATATGTGCATTTTGGTAAAAAAATAAGTGTTTTTCACTTGACATTTTCGTTATTATGTAGTAAAATAGAATAGGCTATTTAATAAGGGAGAATTGTACCCTTAAAAAAGCTTGACGTTTATATCTAATTTTTTATATATAGCGTTATGGCGGTATAATATATGATACCAAAAGAACAGCCGTTTATATATACTTAATAATATCTTTTTTCAGACAGCGTCTTTTTACATAACTGTCTTTGTGATATTGCCGAGAGGGGTTTCGGCATTAGGTGTATTTTTGTAAATATCGGTGTTCCGATGTTTATTCTTTGTTTTATTTAATATTATATATTTGACCCGCCGAAACTTAAAAGGAGGGAAATATAATGACGATTGACGTTTTGACCTGTGTGTTGATCGGCATTGCAGCTTTCCTTGTCGGCGCAGTTATCTGCGGATTTATTTGTTTTAAGCTTGGTGTAAAGCACCGCATAAAAACCGCAGAGGCACAGTTTGAGTCGGCCGAAAAGGAAGCCGCACGAATTATTCAGGAAGCTAATGAAAAAGCTGAAACCAAAAAGAAGACCGCTCTTGTTGAGGCTAAGGACGAGATCTACAAGCTCCGTTCCAACGCCGAGAAGGAGATCCAGCATCTCAAAAGTGATACAGAGCGTGAGCTGAAAGAACGCAGAAGTGAGCTTTCCCGTTCTGAACGCAGACTTCAACAGAAAGAGGAGAACCTCGACAAGAAAACTGACAAAATGGAAAAGCTGGAGGAACAACTCCACGCTAAGCACAAAAAGGCTGATGAGAAGATCGCTGAGGCTGAGCAGTTAAAGTCCAGCCAGATGGATATACTCGAGCGTATCTCGGGCTTTACTACTGAACAGGCTAAGGATCATCTGTTGATGATGCTTGACAGTGAGCTTAGCCACGAAAAAGCTGTTAAGATCGCAGCTTATGATCAGAAGATCAAGGACGAGTCCGATGAAAAGGCTCGTCAGTATATCTCTCTTGCTATCGCAAGACTTGCGGCTGATACCGTTTCCGAGACCGCAGTTTCCGTTGTGGCTATCCCCAACGATGAAATGAAGGGTCGTATCATCGGTCGTGAAGGTCGTAATATTCGTGCTCTTGAAACGCTTACAGGTGTTGATCTTATTATCGACGATACTCCTGAGGCTATCACGCTTTCCAGCTTTGACCACGTAAGACGTGAGATAGCAAGGATCGCTCTTGAGCGTCTTATTCAGGACGGTCGTATCCACCCCGCTCGCATTGAGGAAACTGTTGATAAGGCTCGCAGAGAGGTTGAGCTTCGTATCAAGCAGGAGGGCGAGCGTGCCGTTATGGAAACTAACGTAAACGGTCTTAACCACGAGCTTGTTCGTCTTATCGGACGTCTTAAATACAGAACTTCCTACCGTCAGAACGTACTTAACCACTCTATCGAGGTTGCACATCTTGCAGGTATTATGGCAAGTGAGCTGGGTGTTGATCCTGCCCTCGCAAGGAGAGCCGGTCTGCTCCACGATATCGGTAAGGCTCTTGACCACGAGATCGAAGGTTCTCACGTTCAGATCGGTGTTGATGTATGTAAGAAGTATAAGGAGAGCAACGAAGTTATCCACGCTATCGAGGCTCACCACGGTGATGTTGAGTGCAGAACTGTTATTGCAGCTCTTGTACAGGCTGCCGACGCTATCAGTGCGGCAAGACCCGCAGCAAGAAGCGAGAACTATGAAAACTACATCAAGCGTCTTGAAAAGCTTGAAGAAATCTGTAACTCCTACAACGGTGTTGACAAGTCCTTTGCTATTCAGGCGGGCCGTGAGGTTCGTATTATGCTTAAACCCGAGGCTGTCAATGATGACGGTATGAAGGTTCTTGCAAGAGATATCGCAAAGAGGATCGAAAGCGAAATGGAATATCCCGGACAGATCAAGGTAAATCTTATCCGAGAGAGTCGTGCTATCGACTACGCAAAATAAAATCAAAAGTGCTTTTGAGTTTTCAAAAGCACTTTTTGTTATATTTGTAATCCGACATTTCTTGCTGCTGTATGCCACAATTCTTCGGTTTCGTCAAGTTCAGGGTTGCTTTCGAGAAGCCTTGTAACTTCGTCAACAGTGTTTATGGAATACTCAATGCCTGTACGCAGCATTTCCATTGTACCTATTCCCCACACGTGAGATTTTTCAAGCAGACCGCTTGTCTTAAACTCGGTACGTATTGTGTTGATATCATAATCTAAATGAATTATCTCGGCGTTCCATTCGCCGATATATTCCAGCAGGGCAAAATACGCACCTGTCGCACCGTTTGGAACACCAAGAGAGCCGCTGTTTACTATGAGTTTGCCATTGGCTTTATATACAAGCGGAACGTGGCTGTGGGCACACAGTAAAACAGGAGAGGTCATCTCGGATATCGTTTTTTGCAGCAATTCTTCGGACGGAAGCTTTTGGCGTGGAACAAAATAAGGCGGACAATGTACCGCTCCCAGCGGGTCGCATTTGTCGATGTGG
Source organism: Oscillospiraceae bacterium (assembly GCA_045606505.1). Taxonomy (GTDB): domain Bacteria; phylum Bacillota; class Clostridia; order Oscillospirales; family Ruminococcaceae; genus CAG-115. Next base: position 118,740 of record JAZUSC010000026.1, on the reverse strand, counting down.
ATATCTGTTGACAGCGGCAAAGATTCGAGCCAATCAAGAGCCTCATCATCAAGGCTTTCGTATGTGTATAGCAATGCACCTGTGCGGCTGTTGTAGTTCCAACCAACAGGGTCTTTGCGGTAGTTTACAATGTAGTCATCTCGGTTTCCGCGAACGAACCACGTCATATATTTTGGGGGAATATTACGCAGTAGCTCAATAGTTTTTTGAGGGTAGGGACAATCGGTAACATAGTCCCCTAGAAACACTATACCGTCAATATTGTGAGAATATATCCATTCCAGACATCGTTCAAGTGCGATATGGTTGGAGTGTATATCTCCTATTGTCGCAATACGCATTTTTAATCCCCCTTTTTGAGTATTATAGCAAAATATTATGTACAAGTCAAATCCGCCGTGCTATTCAGCACGGCGGAAAGATTATTACCACATTCTGTTTTCGTGGGGACAATAGCTGTCCATTCTTGCTGCACGTAGCTCCGCATAGCAACCGCATTTTAAACAGGTGCCGCCGCTGATATGCTCACAGCTTTTGCAGATATCAAGACGTATGGAGTAGGTATTATCGTCCGTGCGAAGGGCAACGGGTATCTCCTCTATACGCTTTCTGATAAGCTCATAAACGTCTTGCTTACCTGCCTCCTCTAAAAGACAACGGGTACAGGGCTTTTTGTATTCCATTACAATTTAACCGTTATCGCTGCAACGCTACAAGCGGGGAGCACAACAGTAGCTCTGCCGTTTTCAGCCTTTACGGAAAGGGGCTTTATTACTACGTTATCAGGAGTATCAAAGCCGTTATATGCGTGTACTTCTTCTGAAAGCATTCTGCCCTCAGCCGATTTGATTTCACCGAATGCAGTGCCGAGGTCTATCTCAAATTCTTTGTCGAGTGAGCAGTTTGAGAGTGTAATAAGAACATCGCCGTTATCGTTTATAGAAGCAGAGTGGCTTATGCAGGGAACAGATGTTTTGCTGTCGGTGTTCTCGTTTTCGATGTGGCTGTATATAAGAGTAGAGTCCTGATGTCCCTTGTACAGGTCAAAAACGTGATAGGTGGGGGTCTTTACGGTAACGCTGCCCTCTGTAAGGAGTATAGCTTGAAGAACATTTACCGCCTGTGCTATATTTGCCATATACACTCTGTCGGAGTGATTGTTGAAGATGTTGAGGTTTATTGCTGCAACGATAGCGTCACGCATAGTATTCTGCTGATACAGGAAACCGGGGTTTGTTCCCTCTTCCACGTCAAACCAGCAGCCCCATTCGTCAACGATAAGACCTACCTTCTTTTCGGGGTCGTAGCGGTTCATTATCTCGCTGTGACGTGTAACCAGTGTTTCCATTTGAAGAGTAGAGGAGATGGTTTCGTAATAATCGTCCTCTGTAAAGTCGGTAGCACTGCCCTTATGCTCCCAGTTTCCATAAGGAACCGTATAATAGTGGAGAGAGATACCCTTCATATTCCAGGGGGTGATGTTTTTCATTATCACCTCTGTCCAGTTGTAGTCAAAGGCATTCGGACCACAGGCGATCTTGAAGAGATTGTTACCGCTGAAATCACGGCAGTAGGACTGATATCTGCGATAGGTATCGGAATAGTATTCGGGTGTCATATTTCCGACGCAGCCCCAGTTTTCATTGCCGATGCCGAAGTATTTCAGTTTCCACGGCTGTTCTTTGCCGTTCTTTTTGCGGAGCTCAGCCATAGGAGATACTCCGTCAAAGGTCATATACTCTATCCATTCAGCCATTTCTTCGACAGTACCGCTGCCCACATTTCCTGCTATGTAAGGCTCACAGCCAACAAGCTCACAGAAACGCATAAATTCGTGTGTGCCGAAGCTGTTGTCCTCCACAACACCGCCCCAGTGGATATTTATCATTTTCTTTCGGGTTTCCTTGTCGCCGATACCGTCCTTCCAGTGGTAGGCGTCAGCGAAACAGCCTCCGGGCCAACGCAGTACAGGGAGCTTTATATCTTTGAATGCGTCGATAACGTCCTTGCGAAATCCCTCAATATTCGGGATATCACTGTTTTCGCCCACATATATTCCGTCGTAGATACAACGTCCGAGATGCTCGGAAAAGTTTCCGTATATCTCACGGTTGATGTGACTTTTCTTATCAAGGGGGTTGATCGTAAGGTTCAGCTTTTTCATAGCGTTTTGTCCTTTCGGAAGTTATTTTGTTAAGTATATCTTATCATATTGACAAAAGCTTTTCAATGATGTATCATATTATAAAACTGATACATCATACGATTTGGAGTGAGATAATGAAGCTGCATACTATGGGCCTGAATTTTCGCCACGATGGGAGATTTGCTATTGACCGTCCCAATGGATCGGGCGATGATCTGATATTGATCTTTAAGACTGCTGCTATTGTAAGGCTTGGCGGTGAGATGATAAAAGTGCCTATGAACAGTGCAGTGGTGTTCACAAAAGAATATCCGCAGCATTACAGTGCGGACGGCGGTGAGTATATAAATCACTGGGTACATTTTGAGTGCAATGAAACAAGTAGCTTTATTCAGGCGATAGGACTGCCCTTTAATACGATAATACCCATACAGGACATCTCTGCTACCGAGAATATTCTTGATCTCCTTTCTTTGGAGTCTGTTTCTGATAGTACAAACAGGGAGGAAAATACAGATCTGTTGCTAAGACTACTTTTGTCAAAACTTGCTGAGGGTGCAGAAAAGGATAGAGCGAAAACACTTCACAGCGGCAAACTCAGGGTGTTACGTGCGGAGATATATCGTAAGCCTGCCGAAAAACGGAATATAACAGATCTTGCTGATTCGATGTCGCTAAGTCCCTCTCATTTTCAATATCTCTATAAAGCAGAGTTTGGTATAAGCTGTTATGAGGATTTGCTGATTGCCCGTCTTGATATGGCAAAATATTATCTTAGCAGCACTGCTTTGTCGATAAAAGAGATATCCGAGCTTTGCGGGTATGATAACGATGTTCATTTTATACGGCAATTTAAAAAACGCACAGGTATTACAGCGAGTAATTTCAGAAAGCTCAATCAGTGAGTATCGGACATATTTGTCCTAAATCAAAATATGTATTGTGATATTATAAAAAGAAGGAGGATGATGATATGAACTTTTATATTGCTGATTTGCACATAGGTCATAAAAACTGCTTGAAGTTTGACGAACGTCCGTTTTTTACTGTCGAAGAAATGAATAGGAGCATAATCGCAAACTGGAATGCAGTGGTCGGAAAGGACGACGATGTATATATCCTTGGTGACTTTGCGTGGAACAAAGAGGAGGGAGATCAGGTTCTTAAACAACTGAATGGAAATAAATATCTTATACGTGGCAACCACGACTATCCTACCGAATATATGGCCGAAACCTTTGTTTGGATAAAGGACTATGCTGAGATCATAGACAATGACAAGAGAGTTATACTCTGCCATTATCCTATTGCACACTGGAAGAATGCTGACCGTGGGGCGATACATTTGTATGGGCATATCCATCGTTCTCGGGATAGCACGCCTTTCAATGACTACCGTCAGCTTATGAGAGAGCGTGGACTACCCTATGAATGCTACAATGTGGGATGTATGCTACACGATTATTATCCGAAAACGCTGGAACAGATTATAGCAGATGGGTATAAATAACATAGTATACATATAGTATAAATTCATTTTAATATTACAAATATGGTTTGATATGTGTTTACAGATAGTATTATTCTTTGCGTGTATAACAAAATAACCCTGCACGAAATGTGCAGGGTTATACTGTTTGTAATTAAAATTCAGGTTTATCCTCTTGGTTATTTATCTTTTTGCTTGTCAGAACTGCAAGTGTTAGATAGAACATCAGCACTCCTATAACGATAGAGAGCACCACTGCTACTATTATGCTTATAGCCTCAGTTTCAAGAGAGAAACCCTCAACGAACATCTCACTAGTAACAAGAGCACGAAGTGTAAAGGGATTATAGCGTGTAAGTCCAAGACCTATAAGGATAATGGAGATAAGCGTCTGTCCGATATACAGTAATACAGTGGTGATTCCGGGACGGCTGGTACAAATACCTATAGCCATATATATAACAAAGAAGAATGTAATATATATACCGCAAAGCAGCGACGCAAGGAGCAACATACCAAAATCCACAAGATTTTGTGTAAACAATGCATTGGATAAAGAACCTGCGATAATACAAGCCGTAAAAACAGCTGTAAATATTACAGAAGGATATAAAACAAATTTCGGAATAAGGTAGTCCTTGTATTCAAGTCCGCTACAAGCGGGGATAATTGTAGCACGTTTTTTCTGTTCGCCGCCGCAAGGGGACATCATAACAAGCATAATTACCAGCATTGCAGTGGCACAAAGCTCTGCCATTGCCATACTGAATACCATTCCCGCATTATCAAGGGCGGAAGAAAAATAACCGCCTGTGTCAGTTATACCTGCATTTTCAAGCATAACGGGGTCAAAGTCAGATTCAAGGAATTCTGTGATGACTAAAAGCAGTTTGTAAAGCAAGGGGTTTGCCAGAGCTAAAGAGAAAATTGCGATAAGGATACCGCCAAAGCGGAATGTACGTGTGAAATGCAGCCATTCCTTCTGAAAACCAAATTTATTACGCATTGTTGTCCACCACCTTTCTGAAAAGCTCTTCCAACGAACCTGAGTTAAGGCTTTCGGGGACTATTTCATTTTCTGCCATAAGTGATACAAGTCGGCTTGTTGTAGCGGTAACATCATTGGACGCAAAACGGAATACACCTGTGTCAGGGTTGAATTCTGCCCTTGCAAAGTCAACAGAGAGCAGTTTTATCTTCTTTTCCTGTGTGAGGTCACGAATGGTGAGGTTTATGCTGTCGGCACCGTGCTTTGCCATAACCTCTTTGATATCGCCCTCTTCCACCAGCATACCGTTATTCATTATACCTATGCGGTTTGCCACACGCTCAACGTCGGAGAGGATATGTGTTGATAGGATAATAGTCGCACCTGTGCTTTTTAGTCTGTTGATGATAGCGATGACCTCGCTTCTGCCCTGAGGGTCTAGTGCAGAGGTAGGCTCGTCAAAAAGCAACAGCTCCGGGTCGCCGATTATAGCAGCACCCATACCAAGACGCTGCGTCATACCACGTGAAAAGCCCTTTGCACGTCTGTCTGCCGCCTGAGTAAGACCGATTATATCAAGCACCTCGTTTACACGGGCGGAAATATCTCCCTGATATTTGCAGCAGGAGGCAATATAGCTCAGGTATTCTCTCGCTGTAAGATATCCGAATATCGTAGGGCTTTCGGGAAGATAGCCTATGCGGATAGGTGTGCCGCCTCCGAGGAGTATATCTCCCTTATCCTTTGGGATAATGTTTGCTATAATGTTCATTGTGGTGGTCTTACCGCAGCCGTTACGTCCGAGGAAGCCGTAAACATCGCCCTTGTTGATGTTCATATTAAGCCCACGGAGGACAGGGTAAGCACCGTATCTTTTTTGAAGATTTCTGATACTGACCAATGTAATTCGTCCTTTCGGTTAAATTGGATAAAACAGGTGTTTATATCCGATATGTACAGTTTACTCCATATTGATGTATTTGTCAATAGCAAATCGGATTTTTTACGCAAAATACAAAATACGATGGTTGACAAGGATATAAAATGCCATTATAATTATAAAAAGAAAAAAATAGGGGGGATATTATTGTGAATAAGATTACTGTTGCTGTACGTACGACAATACTTGTTCTGATAGCGGCTGTTATGATAGTAATTTCGTTGTTGATAATGCGTTATCAGGGTAAAAAAGTACTTTTTGATGTCTTTGGTGTTTGGATGAATGAACAAGCTATGGATGTGGTTTCGGCGTTTTCAAAAACTATTATGTTTATTTTTTCAAATGTAGCTTTTTGGCTTATTGGTGCTGCGGTAGTGGGAATTATCTCCAAAAAGAAAGGGGCGGCGAAATATCTTGCAGGTATAGTGGTCGGCAGTATTGCGGCACCGTTTTTGTTCTATTTGCTTTATGCCTTTATATATCCCCATAATAAGTGTGGGAGTGGTTTATTTATGTGCGGAGAATGTGCTTGTCGTCTTCAATACGTACTTTTGGAGACATTTCTTTGCATTCCTGTTGTAATAATTTTTGGGATAATTTTTTTAATAGTGAGGGTGGTAGAATGTAAAAAGGCTGCTTCGTCTACATATAATGCGAAAAAAGATATGTCGGAAACCAGTGAATAGGGTTCCTAATTTGTATAAAAACAGAAAGCCCCTGTTAGTTTATACCTAACAGGGGAATATTTTCTGTCGAAATAACTTTTTTCTAAGTTAATCAGATAGCTCTCTGTACAAGACCGGAACGCAGGCAGCGTGTGCAAGCATTTACTCTGCAAGGAGTGCCGTTTACGATCGCCTTAACCTTCTTAACGTTGGGCTTGTATGTTCTGTTGCTGCGTCTGTGAGAGTGGGATACCTTGATACCGAAGGTAACGCTCTTGCCGCAGATTTCGCACTTTGCCATTAGGAAGCACCTACCTCTCTGATACAAATATTATTTAATGTACGCCCTTGCGGTGGAATTGCTTAGCAAAAGCCACGCAAGACCGCACGAACTCATTTCAGTAACGTATATTATTTTATCAGAAATCGCTCAAAAATGCAAGAGTTAAATAGTATTTATCTTGATTTTTGTAGATAATTACAGCTTATCCGCGTTTTAATACGCGAATTTTCGTGAAATTCAACAACACAAAAAGTATAATATAGATTTGTATTTTACAAGCTGTATAAAATCTGTTACAGCACTACAAAACCAACCTTTTTGTGTACCTTTTGCAGTGTTTTGCGGGTAGCTTTATATGCCTTTTCTGCACCCTGTTTCATACAAGTTTCAAGGTATGCCTTATCGGCGGAGATACGCTTGAATTCTGTCTGCATAGGAGCGAGCATATCGGCTGTCGCCTCGCCTACTGCAAGTTTGAAATCGCCGTAGCCCTTGCCCTTGAATTCAGCTTCGATATCTTCAAAGCTCTTGCCTGTAACAGCGGAATAGATAGACATAAGGTTGATGATACCGTCCTTACCCTCTCTTGCACATACCTCAGCTTCGCTGTCGGTAACTGCTCTCTTGAACTTGCGGATAATAGTATCCTTGTCGTCGAGTATCCATACAGAGGCGTTGGGATTTTCATCGGATTTTGACATCTTCTTTGTAGGCTCTTGTAAGGACATAACCTTTGCGGTAGTCTGTGTGATGTAAGGCTCGGGCATTGTGAATGTATCGCCGTAAACACCGTTAAAACGCTGTGCGATATTTCTTGCGAGCTCTAAGTGCTGCTTCTGGTCGATGCCTACGGGAACAAGGTCAGCCTGATACAGCAGGATATCCGCAGCCATAAGCACAGGATATGTGAATAGGCCTGCATTGATATTATCTGCATACTTTGCTGATTTATCCTTGAACTGGGTCATTCTTGAAAGCTCACCAAACTGGGTGTAGCAGGAGAGTATCCAGCTAAGCTCAGCGTGTTGGGGGTTATGTCCCTGCACAAACAGAGTGGATTTTTCGGGATCAAGACCCATAGCGATAAGCAGAGCATAGCTTTCTTTTATCTGTGCACGGAGCTTTACGGGATCTTGTCTTACGGTGATAGAGTGCAGGTCAACGATACTGTATGTGCAGTCGTATTCGTCTTGGAGCTTTACCCAGTTTACCATTGCACCGAGGTAGTTGCCGAGGTGAGGTGTATTTGTCGGCTGAATGCCGCTGAAAATTTTTTTCTTTTGCTGTTCCATTTAATTACGTCCTTTCGTAAATGGCTTTATTTAAGCAGTTCCTTTGCCGCCTTGCCGAGTATCTGTACACCCTCAACTATCTGTAAGTCCTTAGGTGTGGAGAAGTTCATACGGAAGCAGTGGGATACTGCACTTTCATCAGTGGAGAATGCATTACCGGGAACAAGTGCTACCTTGCGTTTTACTACCTCTGTACAGAAGTTGTTCATATCGTACTTTTCAGGAAGTGTAGCCCAGATAAACAGACCTCCCTCAGGGTTTGTGAGCTTGATGAAGTCGGGGAGATTTGCTTTAAGACCATTGAGCATAAGATTACACTTGTGCTTATATATCTTGCGAAGTCTTGAAAGATGAGCGTCGAAATCAACCTCTTTAAGGAAACGATAAGTGACCATTTGTGCCCATATATTTGTATGAACGGTACTAGTTTGAAGTCCTACTACCGCCTTAGCGAGAACATCACTTGCACCGCATAGATATCCTACACGAAGTCCGGGAGCGAGTACCTTTGAAAAGCTTCCGCAGTACAGCACATAACCGTCCTTGTCAAGCTCTTTTATGCAGGGTACGTCTTTTCCGGAGAAGCGGAGTGCTCCGTAGGGGTTATCCTCAACGATGTATACGCCGTGTTTTTTTGCAAGTTCCAAAATCTGCTTTCTGCGTTCCAGTGTTGTGGTCTTACCTGTGGGGTTTTGGAAGTTTGGGATAGTGTAGATGAATTTAGTTGTGGGGTTAGCGGCAAGGGCAGCGTCAAGCTGGTCGATTTTCATACCGTCGTTGTCCATAGGGACGCCTACAAGCTTTACGCCATAAGAACGGAAAGCGTTCAGAGAGCCGATGAATGCAGGATCTTCGCATATAATAACATCACCCTCGTTGCAGAGTATCTTTGCAACAGTTTCGATAGCCTGCTGGGCACCTGATGTTATGATAACATTGTCATTCTCGCCGAACATACCCTTTTTGGTAAGGTCATCTTTAAGCCAATCACGCAGAGGTGTGTAACCCTCTGTTATGGAATATTGAAGTGCATTTATAGGCTCTTCTGCAAATATGTCGGCGGATATCTTGGAAATAACGTCAACAGGGAAAGCTTCTGGGGCGGGATTGCCTGCGGCAAAGCTTATTACAGAAGGGTCAGCGGTGAATTTGAGTATCTCTCTTATTGCCGAGGGCTGTAAGCTTGATACTCTGTCGGAAAATGGTTTAAGCATAGTTTTTTCTCCTGTTTATTTAATATTAGGATAACTTTTATATAAGAGAAACGCAAATATACGTATCTATATAATTATACCACACTAAATCAATAATGTAAAGCCAAATGATAAATTTTGATCTTACAGGTTTTCTTGTTATTTTCACATTTTCTTTATAAATATATCAAATTTACGGTTTATTATATAGACATCGGCCGACAAGCGGTTTCGATATGTTTCACCAGATTACATTATGCACTCGTGTTTTTCTCCAATTTTCACGGGTGCACTTTTTTGTTATAAAGCAATTCGGAGAGGCTTTTACCTCTCCGAATAATTTTATGCTGCATTATTTTCTTTTGTCTTGTTTAAATTGTTAAGACCGTTCTGACGGATAGTTTTTGCATAGTCCTTATATGCGATGTTAAGGTCAACGTAGCCGTCTATACCTGAAACGATACCCTTGCTGCTGTACTGCCACATACCAAAATCGCCACTATACGTAGGAACAGTGTTCCATTGTGCGAGCCATACATCGTAATCCGCAAGTTGTTTCATATCAAGGTGGTTCGTGAGCCAAGCCTTGTTTGCGTAGATCATAGCATAGTAGCCCGCAGCCTCGATCTCTTCGAGGAATGCCTTGCATATAGCGGTCAGCTTTTCCTTGCCGAGGTCTGCCTGATACTGTTCCTCAACGTCGAGAACGACAGGGTAGGTTATCTTGTATGGTTCTATGGTTTTAAGGAAGAACTGTGCTTCCTTTATAGCTTCTTCTACGGTGTCTGCGTACAGGTAGTGATATACACCGACATCAATATCAAGTGCTGTTGCCTGAGTGATGTTATATTCAAATGTTGTATCGACCTTCATAGGCTTGGTTTCACTTGCCGCACCTCTTGAAGCTCGGATTATTGCGAAATTTATACCTGCAAGTTTTACCTTGTCCCAGTCGATCGCACCCTGAGCATAGGATACGTCTATACCCTTTTTGCCCATATCGGTTGCGTTTATTCCGGGACGATAGTAACGGTAGTCGATAAGACGGCTGCTTTTTGATACTGCAAATCTAGTGCCTTTTGCTTTGTAATACTGCACATTCTTTTCCAGTACGAATACGCCGCTGTTTACAATTTCGCCATATAGATACAGTTTACCAGCAAATGAGGCACGACCGCTGATAGTTACTGTAAAGTTACCGTTTACAAGGAAACGACCGCTTTCGGGTGTCTGAAAATCACCGGTGTTCATTATCTTACCGTTTTTGGTGATCGTTGTTGTACCATAGTTAAGGTACACACCGTCTTTATAAACGTTCATCTTGCCTGAATATGTAACTTCTGAGTCGTGACGAACGATATATTCGCCGCTGATATGGGTGGCTGAGCTTAATGTAGCTTTGACAGCACCGTAGTTTTCAAGACTTGCGTTTTTGGCAAGGTAGAAATCGCCGGAATAGATAAGCTCAGATTTAGGTTCTACCACCATACTGCCCTTAACGTTTAGAAAATAGCCCTTGTATAGCGTTATTTTGGAGCCGGGAGTAATTACAAGCTGAGTATTTTCGGGGACAACAAAGCTTTTCAGCAGATCAACTTTTCCTTTTACATAGTAATTCTGACCTGCTGTCATTGCAGTCTTTCCGTTCCACTGAATGTAATTGCTGATATCTATCGGAGTATAGTCTATATCCGAAAGGTCAACACCGCTGTCAGATGTGTTGTCTAATTCTTCTGACTCAACGATAGAGGTTTCGGGCTTTGCCGTACCGTTTTCATTGACAGGGTCAGTGATCTTGGTTTCAGTTTTTGATGTACTGCTTTCGTTTGCAGGATTTGTTATAATGGTTTCGCTTGTATTTGCCTGAATAATCGTGGTTTCATTGTTGTCAGCGTATGCCGATATCGAAGCCGATGCTGTAATTATTGCGGCAAGCATAAATGATGTAGCTTTTTTCAGTATGGACATTTTAACACACTCCGTCTTTTTGTCGCAGATATTTTCCCTAAGTTTTTATATTTATATTGTCGCATATTTTTTTCTGTTTGTCAAATGTTTTTGCAACATTTTCTAAGGAAATTTACGGAAAACAAAAGACCCGAAACATATTGCTTCGGGTCATAATGTTTATTTGTATCTCGCCGTGTCGATACGGTTGAGAGCACGTTTCAGCTTCATCTCTGCCATTCTGATGTGGCGGTCGCTTTCGGCTGATTTTATGCGGTCTTCTGCGATCTCTTTTGCGTGTTCTGCACGTTTAATGTCGATTTCATCTGCCCACTCACAGGAATCAACAAGAATAACTGTTTTTTCACGGTTTACTTTGATAATTCCGCCTGAGGTGGCAGCGTGACGGAAGTTTCCGTCTATCATTATACGCATCTGACCTATACCGAGTGCTGCACAGTACGGCTCGTGTCCGTTAAGGATACCCACGTCGCCGACGGTGGTACGCACAATGATCTGCTCTGTTTCACCGTCGAAAAATTTCTTTTCGGGCGTGATGATTTCAAGCTTAAACGGAGTCATCGAATCTTCCTTTCTAACTCTGTCTTACTGTGACAGAAATTATCCCTTCTTAGCCTTCTCTACTGCCTCGTCGATCGTGCCGACAAACAGGAAAGCAGACTCGGGCAGGTCGTCGTGTTTGCCCTCGATGATCTCCTTAAAGCCACGGATAGTTTCTTTAAGAGGAACGTACTTACCCTCCATACCTGTAAACTGCTCAGCAACAGAGAACGGCTGGGACAGGAAACGCTGGATCTTTCTTGCACGGGATACTGTGAGTTTATCTTCGTCGGAAAGTTCATCCATACCAAGGATAGCGATGATATCCTGAAGCTCGTTATAACGTTGCAGAATAGACTGAACAGCACGGGAAACCTCGTAGTGTTCCTGACCTACGATCTCGGGTGTCAGGATTCTGGACGTGGATTCCAGCGGGTCAACTGCGGGGTAGATACCCATAGACGCAATGTTTCTGGAAAGTACGGTAGTAGCGTCCAGATGTGCGAATGTGGTAGCAGGTGCAGGGTCAGTAAGGTCATCAGCAGGAACGTATACAGCCTGTACCGATGTGATAGAGCCCTTCTTTGTAGAGGTAATACGCTCTTGGAGAGCACCCATCTCTGTGGACAGTGTGGGCTGGTAACCTACGGCAGAGGGCATACGACCCAGCAGAGCGGAAACCTCAGAACCTGCCTGTGTAAATCTGAATATGTTATCGATAAAGAGCAGTACATCCTGACCTTCCTTGTCACGGAAGTATTCTGCCATAGTAAGACCTGAGAGGGCTACTCTCATTCTTGCTCCCGGCGGCTCGTTCATCTGACCGTATACAAGTGCGGTCTTGTTGATAACGCCGGACTCTGTCATTTCGAGGTAGAGGTCGTTACCTTCACGGGTACGCTCACCTACGCCTGTGAATACGGAGATACCGCCGTGCTGCTTAGCAACGTTGTTGATAAGCTCCATAATAAGGACTGTCTTACCAACGCCGGCACCGCCGAACAGACCGATCTTACCACCTTTAAGGTAGGGGGCGATAAGGTCTACGACCTTGATACCTGTTTCAAGAACTTCGTTGGAAGCTTCCTGCTCCTCGAATGTAGGAGCGGGACGGTGGATCTCCCACTTTTCTTCTGTTTCGGGCTGGGGCTTGTTATCTACTGCGTCACCGAGGAGGTTGAAGATACGTCCCAGTGTTTCCTTTCCGACAGGAACCTTGATAGATGCACCTGTGTCAACTGCCTGCATACCTCTTACAAGACCGTCTGTTGCACCCATAGCAATACAGCGAACGATATCGTCGCCGATATGCTGAGCGACCTCAACAACGAGTTTCTGTCCGTTGTTGTCGATCTCAATGGCATTAAGCAGATTAGGCAGGTTTTCAGCGGGGAATCTGATATCCAGTACCGCACCGATAACCTGAACAATAGTGCCTATGTTCTGATTTGTCATTTTCTAACTTTTCCTTTCCGTTAGTTGGAAATCGTGATGTGTTATTCTAATGCATTTGCACCGCCGACGATCTCTGTCAGCTCCTGAGTGATACTTGCCTGTCTTGCACGGTTGTACAGAAGAGATAGACTTGCTATCATCTCATCAGCGTTGTCAGTAGCGGATTCCATCGCAGTTCTGCGGGCACCCTGCTCTGAGGCATAAGCCTCAACAACGGCACATTGGAGAAGACTTGCGGTGTAACGGGGAACGATACGGTTGAACACTGCCTCGGGAGAGGGGTCGTAGGTCATAGTACCGTAGTTCTCCAGCTTTTGTGTCTGCATAGGGAGTACAGCCATCTGCTGCGGCTCCTGTGTGAGAGAGGAAACGAACATCGTAAAGAACAGCTGTACGTCGTCTACCTCACCGCTGCGGAACATATTTATTGCGATATCTGCGATCTCCTGAGCTATGCTAGGCTTGATATCCTCCGCTATGTTGGGGAAGGTTCCCACCATTTCATAGTTACGCTTGGAGAAATATTCGATCGCTTTTCTGCCTATCGCAATTATTTTTGGCTTTTCTGCGTCGTTTGCGTGAGCTGCCGCAACCATTTTCAGCACATTGGAGTTATAACCGCCTGCAAGACCTCTGTCACCTGCTATTACGATGAAAAGACGGTTCTTGACCTCTCTTTTCTGAGTGAATACGGTGGAGAAATCTATATTAGCTGATGCTATTTCACACATAGACCTATACAGCTCGTTGAAATAGGGTCGTGCCTGCTCTGCACGGGATTTAGCCTTACGCAGCTTACTTGAAGATACCAGCTCCATTGCCTTTGTTATCTGTCGTGTAGATCCGACAGATTTTATACGGCGTTTGATATCTTTCATATTACCCGTTGCTATGATATATCACCTCCATATTAGGATTGGGGTGTTGGGGCATATCAGCCGATCTCGTTTTCCTCGGTCGTGATATACTTAACTTTTTTTTCAAGATACAGCCAAGCAACGGCTAAGGCAGTAACTACTGCGATAGTGGTTGCCACAATGCTGAGTACAAAAGAAGCCTGTTTCATAGTGCTACTCCTTTCGGTATCAGCCCGCATAGGTTGCCGCAAAGCTTGTAAGTACAGACTTTACAGCCTCCTCGATTTCGGGAGACATAGCCTTTTCAGTTCTGATGCTCTCGAATATTTCGGGCTTGCTTGCCTTGATGTGGTCGATAAGATCCTTCTGATACTGCTTGATCTTTTCGATATCAATAGAAGCGAGGTAATTATTGATTACCGCATAGATGATAACTACCTGTTCCTCTACTGCGAGGGGGGAGTTCTGATCCTGCTTTAATACTTCTACGATACGTTCGCCCTTTGCAAGACGGTTCTTGGTATCCTGATCAAGGTCGGAACCGAACTGTGCGAAGGATTGAAGCTCTCTGTACTGAGAGTAGTCCAGTTTAAGAGTACCGGAAACCTTTTTCATAGCCTTGATCTGAGCGTTACCACCTACACGGGATACGGAGATACCGGGGTTAACTGCGGGACGGACACCTGCGTTGAACAGCTCGGATTCAAGGTATATCTGACCGTCTGTAATGGAGATAACGTTTGTGGGAATATAAGCGGAAACGTCGCCTGCCTGTGTTTCAATGATAGGCAGTGCAGTGAGAGAGCCTCCGCCGTAGTCTTTGTTAAGACGTGCTGCACGTTCAAGAAGTCTGGAGTGCAGATAGAATACGTCGCCGGGGAACGCCTCACGTCCCGGGGGCCTTTTAAGGAGCAGGGAGAGTGTTCTGTAAGCAACAGCGTGCTTGGACAGGTCATCGTATACTACGAGAACGTCCTTGCCCTTGTCCATAAAGTACTCACCCATAGTACAGCCTGAGTAGGGAGCGATGTACTGCAAGGGAGCAAGTTCAGACGCGGTAGCGGAAACAACGATGGTGTAATCCAGTGCGTTGTTTGCACGAAGCTGTTCAACTACACCTGCAACGGTAGAGTTTTTCTGACCGATAGCAACGTAGATACATATTACGTCCTTGCCCTGCTGATTGATGATAGTATCGATAGCGATAGCTGTCTTACCTGTCTGTCTGTCGCCGATGATAAGCTCACGCTGACCTCTTCCGATAGGGATCATACTGTCGATAGCCTTGATACCTGTTTGCAGAGGTACGTTTACAGGCTCTCTTGTGATGATACCCGAGGCGATCTTCTCGATAGGGCGGGTCTCCTTTGTGAGGATAGGGCCTTTGCCGTCAATGGGCTGACCGAGAGCGTTTACTACACGGCCAAGAAGCTCTTCGCCTACGGGAACGGATACGATATTGCCTGTACGCTTTACTGTATCGCCCTCTTTAATGCCCGCATCAGAGCCGAGCATTACTGCACCGACAAAGTCCTGTTCGAGGTTGAGAGCCATACAGTGTACGCCGTTCTCAAATTCGAGAAGCTCGTTGATCATACACTTTTCAAGACCGTGGATACGAACGATACCGTCGCCCACGGTGACAACTGTACCGATGTCGCCGAGCTGGATCTTTGCGTTGTAATTCTTGATACGGGACTTGATAAGACCCGTTATTTCATCGGGGCGTAAATCCATTAAATACATCCCTTTCTTGTTAGTATTTGTTTTGCTTACGCAATGATAGAGCCGAGCTCGCTCTTAAGTGCGTTAAGTCTTGCTCTGACGCTTCCGTCATAGCGTGTGCTGCCGTAATCTATCACGATACCGCCGATGATAGCAGGGTCGAGCTTTTCACGGATAGAGATGCTCTTTCCTGTGATCTCGGACATCTTTGCAGTGATCTTATCACGCATTGCGTCCGAAAGAGGCTCACTGGTGGTGACGATTATTTCGGCAATCTTGAAATGCTCGTTATACATTGCACGGAAGTGCTTTGTTATACCGTCAAAGCAGGAAAATCTTCCTCTTTCTGCGAGGACGCAGAGCAGGTTTCCGGTGTATTCCGAAATATTTCCGCTGCTGACGATCTCTTTGGTAAGCGACACCTTTTCTTCAACTGATATCGTAGGAGTACCCATAATCTTTACTAGTTCAGGGTTTTCGGAGAATATGCCGCTTAGTGTGCTGAGTTCTTCGAAAACCTTTTTAAGATCGTTGGGGCAGTCCTCAATACACAGCTGGAAAAACGCTTCGCCGTATACCTTTTCAGCCTTTTCGTTCATTATAAATCTCCGTTCTTACGCAGATCTCGGGCGAGGATCATTCCTCTGTACCCACGTTTACTAAGAAATTAGAGATAATTTCCTCGTTGTCTTTTGCCGAAATTTCTTTTCCGACAACCTTTTCAGCGGCAAGGATAACGATATCGGAGATCTCGTCCTTTATCTCATTCAATGCACGCTTCTTATCACGCTCGATTGCTTCCTCTGCCTTGACCTTGATGTCTGCGGCCTTCTGAGTTGCTTCAGAAATGATCTCCTCTTCACGTGCTTGTGCTCTTGCGGTAGCCTGCTTCATAATTTCAGCAGCCTCGCTCTTAGCATCGGCAAGTCTTTCGAGGTATTCCTGTTCGGCTTTTTGTGCGGACTCCTTTGCAGCCTGTGCTTCGGCGATCTCCTTTGCGGCGATCTCCTTACGCTGATCCAGAATGTTGCACACGGGCTTGTACAGGAAGATCCTGAAAAGAAGGAAGATGATGAGTGCGTTAATAAGGGTAAAAATTATAGTTGTAGGATTGATCGAAACCAGTGCTTCGTACCACGCAGGGGACGCTGCTGTTTCAACTGTTCCCGCAGCTTCGCTGATCATATTCAGCATTTATTGCCCAACTCCTCCCATTATGCTTTTTTCTCTCTTTTCGTCTTATGCACCCAGTACACTCTGGAGAGAGCCGAAGATGGGGTTAGCATAAAGGAGCAGCAGTGCTACTACCAGTGCGTAGATACCTGTTGTCTCGGCGATAGCGTCACCGATGATCATTGTTCTTGTTACTGCACCGGAAGCCTCGGGCTGTCTGCCGATTGCTTCAACTGCCTTACCACCGCAGTAACCCTCACCGATACCAGGGCCGATACCTGCGATCATTGCAGCACCTGCACCGAGAGCAGATGAACCAAGTACGATGGCATTTGCCAGAATTTCCATGTCTGTCATTGTAATATCCTCCGTGAATATTTATTTGCTTGTATATTATTCTCAAATAAGAGAATATATCCTGTTTTTTACTCACATTCTGCGTTAGAGATATACGACATTGTGAGCATTGTGAAAATGTATGCCTGGATCACGCCAGAGAAAATATCAAAATACAGTGACGCTACGGCGGGAATGAATATTGCGAAATTGCCCAGTGCGAAGTAAATAAGTCCGCCGATAACCATACCTGCGACCATATTACCAAATAGACGAAGTGCCATAGATACAGGGTTTGATATTTCGCCGATGATGTTTGATGGCAGCATAAAAGGCAACGGATCGATATACGCCTTGAAGTAGCCCTTTGCTCCGCCTGTCTTTGCACGGTTATACTGCGTCATAAAGAATGTTATGATAGCAAGTGTAGCAGTGACGGACACATCAGCAGTGGGAGATCTAAGACCAAGCAGACCGATCAGGTTGCATACAACAACATAGACGATCAACGAACCTATATATGGTCTGTATGACTTGTATTTCTCGCCCATACTTCCGTCTACCATATCGATAACGAAGGTAACAAGCATCTCCGCAAGTGCCTGCCGCCGTGTTGTAGGCACGACTTTGAGACCTCTGCCAAGTACAATGAATAGTATTGCGAGAAACACCATTACGATCCACTGAACTATGACTGATTCGGTGAGATTCCACGTCATTCCGAACATTTCCCAGCTTGCGACAACAAGCGGGCCGTTTATGGTAAAGCCTGCTTCCGACGCCATAAGAAGTGCGGTTGACATTTTGCATCAGTCCTCCTTTTATTGATGGGAATACCACAGCGGGGTAGACCCGATATAGTACCCGCATATCTGCGGGAGAATATCCGAAAAATTATTGTTTTTCTTTGAAAGCACGTATTGTTATCGTGATCTTTGGAAAAAGCAACGGAATTATTGCAGCAAAAAGATTTATAAACGGCACAAGTGCCGCAATGGTCATAGCGAGGAACAATCCGATATATCGAATACAGTACATAGCATTCATATAGGTCTGTGCTGCTTTTGCCCCTTTTTGTATCGCTATTTGTGCAGTCTTTCCAAGAATAAAGAAATTAAGCACACATATCAGATTACCATATATTCCGCCGATAAGGATAGAATAATCAAAGTGAAAAGCGAAGAAAAGCACGATCAAAACCGCAAAAAATACTGCATTCGTAACAAGGTAGTACGGTAGTAGGGACTGCATTTCCTCTATAATAGGTTCTTTGTTTTTTGACATTATTTATGAAGGTCTTTGTAATCGTCGTAATAATCGTTGTCGCTTGGACTGTTATAGGAGCGGGGAGCTTCCTTGTTGTCCTTGCCGTAGATACGCATAAGCTTTCCAAGGTACGAGATTCCGCCGCTCAGCATAAATACTATACCGAGAGCAACGCATATACCCATAGCCCAATCCGGCCAACCGAAGTGGTTACTTGCAAAGTATCCTCCCACGATAAATACAAGAAGTGGGGTCAGTATTGCAAAGGCTAGTTGGCTTACAATAGCATAAACGGAAAGCGGATTTTCCTTTTTAGCCATATCAGTATACAAACTTTGTCAGACGCCAACCGTTTTCGGTCTTTACCATTGAAAGGCTGAGAACGGAATCGGAATTTACATCTGCTGTTTCAGGATCGACACCGTCAAGATAAATAGTCAGCTTACACTCTTCGGCTGTTACAGGAACAACACCAATTCTTACGCTGGACCAATCCTTTGTGTAGTCAGTTGCGGGAACAAAGTTTTCGCTGATACCAAGGACGTATTCGGTTTCATATTTAGGACTGCTGTCAGCCTCAGCTGTTTCGGAAACAGGTTCTTCAACAAGAACAAGCACTTCACGGTTCTGATATACCGCAAGACCGTTTCCGTCAACATTTGTGAGTATCCTGTTAGCTTCCTGTTCTGTATAGATAGATTTCACCAGATCTTCTATCTGTTTCAAAGATGTATATTCGTCACTGTTTACGGTGTAGAGTCCGTCTTCGGGCTTGTTTCCGTATGGTTCATCATAGCGGGGAAGACCGTTAGTTATGAACAGGCCTACTATCTTGTAGTTTCCTGCTACAAGGTCGTGGGCGGCATAGGTACATTGGTCAACAAGCTCCTGCGTAGGACGGAATTCCTCCTGAACGACAGAAGAGTCGGGAGTGCTGTTTGAAGTTTCGTTGTTATTATTGCCGCTTGTCATCAGTATTACCGCAACCACAGCCAGTATTATAGCCAGAACTGCTACGATAATAGTTGAGATGAGTGGCACAAGAGAAGTTTTCTGTTTGCTCATTTAAAAACCTTTCGATATGGGGTTACTTTGCACCGATATCCTTTGCGGTGTCAAGGGAAATAGCTTCGGGGAATGCATTTCTGCTGTCCTCCTTGGAGAGGAATGTAGTATTTACATAACCCTGAATGATAGCACCGTCGGTAACGGCAATAGTGGAAGCGTTGATGTCGCCGAAAACTATAGCGTCACGTTTCAGCTCCGCTTTTCCTGCTATTTCAAGCTTTCCTCTGATACGACCATTTACATCGGCATACTGCGATGTGAGGTCGCCGATAAGTATAGTATCTCTGTCCATACGCATTTTACCCTTAATGGTAAGATTGCCCTGCATAGCGGCAGAGTTCATATTTGCGTTGTTGCACTTGATGTCGCCGACTACCTTGCCTGTCATTTCGATATCACGGGTGGTATCTACGTTACCCTTGATGTTGCCGTCTACCTGCATATTTGCGAGGGAACGTACATTTCCGTCAATAACGGTGTTCTTGGAGATAACGGTCACTTCGTCAGTAACACCCGCTGCACGGTTTGCGTTCGCATTTCCCGATGTGGGCGGAACAAATCCACCACCGAAACCATTGTTGGCATTATTTGCATTGTTAAAGCCTGTATTTGCACCGAAACCGCTTCCGTATCCCTCCTGAGCATTTGCCATATTAGGATTTGCCTGTGGCTGGACAGGGGCAGCTGCGGGAATATTCTGATTTATAGCAGACTGCTGAACGGACTGTGTGGGCTGCTGTACAGTTTGCTGTGTAGGCATCTGTGAGGGATAATATGGTGTTTCAAGAGGTACACCCGCTGCGTTTACTTCCGCTGAACCGCTGTAAGCTGTAGGAGCGGCAGGGATACCCTGATTTAAAGCGGGCTGCTGAACCTGAGGCTGTACAGGTGCTGCTGCCGTCTGAGGCTGTGTGGGCATTGCGGGAGTCTGTTCCTCCTGCTGAGAGAGGTAGCGGTCAAGCTGCGAGGGGTTTGCCTGAGGGGCAGAGGGTATTTCGGAGCCTTCCTCCATACCGTCCTTTTTCCACAGCTCTTTAACCGCCTGTGAAAAATTATCTTTAATACTCATCGTAGTGATCCTTTCTATCGCATATTACGCATACGGTCCGATAAATTGAACGGGCTGCGTGTCGTTATTGATCTTGTCGAGCTTGTAGCCCTCGTTTATCAGTACTTTGAGGATATCTTCAAGCACATATACAGTATTGGTTCTGTTGGCGGAATCGTGCATAAGCACTACGGAACGATAATTTTCGCCGATATCCTGAGGAATTGAGTTGTACATTTCTGTCCAAGTGGCACCGTCGGAGTCGTTACTGTCTACATTCCAATCGTAGAAACGGAAACCTCTGCGGGTCATTTCCTCGATTATATCGTCACGGGTATCGCCGTTAAAGTCATTTTTACTGCCGCCGGGGAAACGGAATATTTCCGTCTTTACTCCTGTTGCCTCGTATATCATTGTCCACGCTTCATAGAAATCATCGAGATAAGCTTCGACAGAGGAATATATATCCTCGTAAACGTGGGAGGCACTGTGTACGCCTATTGCGTGACCACTGTCCACAATCTGACGCATAAGGTCGTAGCATTCAGCTGTACGCTGAGGAACTACGAAGAATGTGGCTTTTACGTTGTACTGTTTCAGATAATGCAGCACAGAATATGTATTTGTGGAAGGGCCGTCGTCAAATGTAAGGTAGACAGTACCCTCTTCACGGACGAATGTAGCGGGGACACGCACCGTCATATTGGGGTGGATATCCTCATATGGGGTGGCCGGCTCTGCTGTGGGAACATTTTCGGACTCGTTAGGAAGATCTTCTTCATCAGGCTTTGAGGGTACAGGATCATCATTGTTTTCTGTGTTCTCTTTGCTGCTTGTGTCGTTTGAAGAAACATCTTCGCCTTCCTCGATAGTTTCAAGACCCGAGGGTTGACTAGGCTTGTTATCGGAACTACCGCTGTCGTCTTTGTTGATAAGCTCCAAAAGTTCCTTATCGGATAAGCCGCTGTCGGTATACAGCTTGTAGAAATCCTCTGCGGATTCTATTCTGCCGCTGAGAACCTCTACCTTATAAGCGAGCTTTTCGTTTTCGTATTTCACATCCTCAAGGTCGGCACTTTTGTTCCACAAAACAACTGCGAATATCACGCAGAGAACTAGTGGTACAAAGAACGCTATACAGAGGATCGTTTTTATAAGCACTTTAAAAAATGCTACACTTCCAAATCGCATTATTTGACCTCTTTTTGATTTATCTGAAAAAAGGCATACTTCGCCTAATACTCTTATTCTTTAATGATACTATAAAATAGTATTTTTGTCAATACCAAAGGAAGCCAAAAGGTGGCTTTCAAACCAAAAATAGACACAATGTGATTAAAACGCACCTTGGTTTTTGTGTAATGTGCATAATGCGATCAAAACAAAAAATCACACATTCCGAAGTAGCGAAATGTGTGATTTGATCATTATTCTTCGATGTACACTTTTTTCATTTTGATATCGGACTTGGGTCGGTCGTTCATATCAGTTGCGGTTTCTGCGATCTCGTCAACTGCGTCCATACCCTCGACTACCTTGCCGAAAGCCGCATACTGACCGTCAAGGAAAGTGGAGTCCTTGTGGCAGATAAAGAACTGTGAACTTGCGGAGTTGGGGTTCTGTGCTCTTGCCATAGACAGTACACCACGCTCGTGAGAAAGGCTGTTGGGAACTCCATTCATAAGGAATTCGCCCTTGATCTTGTCCTTAGCACCGCCCATACCTGTACCTGTGGGGTCGCCGCCCTGTATCATAAAGTCTTTTATTACACGGTGGAAGATAAGGCCATCGTAAAAGCCCTCGCCAACAAGCTTTAAAAAGTTTTCAACAGTTATGGGTGCCTTGTCGGGGTAAAGTTCCAGTTTGATTTTCTTGCCGTTTTCCATTTCTATAACAACCATTGTTTTTTCTCCTTTATGTTTGATAATTTTTTTGTATGATTACAGCGGATTTTCAGCGTTATACTTTTCCATATCACGCTTTCTGATCTCTGTACGTCTGATCTTGCCGCTTATTGTCTTGG
Source organism: Oscillospiraceae bacterium (assembly GCA_045606505.1). Classification (GTDB taxonomy): domain Bacteria; phylum Bacillota; class Clostridia; order Oscillospirales; family Ruminococcaceae; genus CAG-115. Next base: position 96,285 of record JAZUSC010000026.1, on the reverse strand, counting down.
GGAGTTCGTTTACGAATTCGATGATTCTGGGGTACTTATAGGGAGCGGTGTTCTTCTTAACGTGTGTTTGAAGCTCTTTTACAAGTTCCTCACTTCCTGTATAACCCTTTGCGAGTACGATAGTCGCCTTTACTACCATACCTCTGATAGGGTGAGGTGCTCCTGTTACAGCACATTCCAGTACAGCGGGGTGAGCGATAAGCACACTTTCGATCTCGAACGGGCCGATACGGTAGCCACTTGCCTTGATAACGTCATCGTTTCTGCCAACGTACCAGTAGTATCCGTCCTCGTCACGCCAAGCGGTGTCGCCTGTGTGGTAAAGACCATCATTCCACGCTTCGTCAGTTATTTCCTTGTTGCGGTAATAGCCACGGAACAGACCACGGGAGTTGGTGTACTCGCCACGGATACAGATCTCGCCTGTTTCACCCACGGGTACTTCCTCGCCGTCTGCATCGACCAGTATTACATCGTAGAGAGGTGTGGGTTTGCCCATAGAACCTGGCTTTGGTGTCATACCGATAGTATTTGCAAGAACGAGAGTAGTTTCTGTCTGACCGAAGCCCTCCATAAGCTTGATACCTGTGTATTCAAGCCACTTGTTGTATACCTCGGGATTTAAAGCCTCGCCTGCGATAGTGCAGTATTTCAGGCTGGAGAGATCGTAGTTTTCGAGACCTGTCTTGATAAAGAAACGGAACATAGTGGGAGGAGCACAAAATGTAGTAATTTTATACTTTTCCATTATCGACAGCATATTTTCGGGAATGAACTTGTCGAAGTCGTATACAAATACGCAAGTTCCCATAATCATCTGACCGTACAGTTTGCCCCAGGCAGCCTTGCCCCAGCCTGTGTCGGAAATGGAGAGGTGGATACCGTTGGGGTCTACATTATGCCAGTGCTTAGCGGTCTGGATGTGAACCAGTGCATAGGTGTGGTCGTGGATTACCATTTTAGGATAGCCTGTTGTACCCGATGTGAAATACAGCAGGAAAGTTTCGTCCCACTTTGTGGGAATACGTTCCATTGTATCGGGATATTTTTCGATCATTTCGTCGAAGTTTACCCAACCCTCACGGGTGCCGTTTACAATGAACTTCTGTGTAAGGCAACTGCCAAGCTTTTCATCTGCTTCTTCTACATAGTGAGAAACATCGGCGTGGCTAGTTGCAATAACAGCCTTAACGTCAGCTGCCTCAAAGCGGTATACAAAGTCCTTTGTTGTAAGGAGATGTGTAGCGGGGATAGCGATAGCACCGATTTTAAGCAGAGCCATAATAACATACCAGAACTGATAGTTTCTTTTCAGTACCAGCATAACGTGGTCGCCCTTTTTGATGCCCATATCAAGGAACATATTAGCAGCCTTTGTGGAAAGCCTGGACAGGTCACTGAAAGTAAACATACGTTCGTTGCCTTCGAGGTCTACCCAGAGCAACGCACGGCGGTCAGGCTCTATTTCTGCATACTTGTCGATGATATCATAGCTGAAATTGAAGTTTTCGGGATATGTTACCTCAAACTTGTTGAGTATTCCGTTCTCGTCATAACCCTCTTTTACGAAATTAAGATGATAAGATGGGATATCCATTTTGGTTTAGTGTCCTTTCTTTTTGTATATATTACGATACAAGAATTGCAATAAATGTACAGTCCTCTCCGCCGACAGCGATCATACCGTGGGGGCATTTACTGTCAAAGTAAAGGCTGTCGCCGGGGCCTATGACCTCTTCGTGGCCGTTGATGAGGCATTTCAGATACCCTGAGAGTATGTAGTCATACTCCTGTCCTTCGTGGGACGAGAGTTTAATGGGTGCGTTCTGTTGTTCCTCTAAATAAGGTGCTGTTACCAGCATAGGTTCAAGCTTTTTATCTTTGAACATATATGCAAGGTGGTAGTATTCAAAACGCTCACGGCGTTCTATTTTTAGCCCCTCGCCCTTTCTTACGATAGTATAGGTAGAAAGCTTAGGTGATACACCTGTCAGCAGTGCGATAAGCTCAACACCGAGAGCTTCTGCACAGTTGTTTAGGAAAGATAGTGAAAAATCCTTTTCGCCGTTTTCAAGAACATTGTATTCTTCGACAGAGATCTGTGTACGCTCTGCCATATATTCGGGAGTTAGGTCAAGCGCCTCTCTTGTGGCACGAAGTCTGTCAGATACTTCCTTAATGTTGTAGTCCATAAAATCAGTTCCTTTCTGAATATATATTTCCGTACCGTGAAAACGGCATTAAGTTCATATTATACAAAAAGCCCTCTCGAATACAGAGAGGGCGGTGATATACACTTTAAACTCAGCCTCTGTACATCCAGCAATGCACTTCCCTTTAACGGTGGAAATCCGTATCGCCCTACTGAGCCAAAGGCCATATTTCGGGCAATCTGCTACGGGTGGATTATGTACACTGTCCTTACTGCCTCGCACCGAACGGCAGCTCTCTGAAAAGGGTGGTTGAGTACACAGCGGATAGACCGCACCCATCAACGCATTTTTATAGGTTATGCTTTGATTATACAACGCTTTAAAGTATTTGTCAAGTGGGAACGGGTCATTTTTCTGAAAAATATTTATCCTCTTTGTATAATCTGCCTTGATTTTTCGGAAAAAGTATGATATACTAATCTTCGTGACTTCATTATATGACCGCGGGACCCGCAAGGGTAATGAGGAAAGTCCGAGCATCACAGAGCAGGGTAGCTGATAACGTCAGCCGAGGGCGACCTTAGGGCTAGTGCAACAGAGATATACCGCAGGAGCATCGCACTCCTGTAAGGGTGGAAAGGCGAGGTAAGAGCTCACCAGGGTGCAGGTGACTGCATTGCTATGTAAACCCTATCCGATGCAACACCGATTGGTGCGGGGGATAACGCGTCTGCTCGGCGTGCCCCGTTGTAAGGTGGCTTGATCCTGTCGGCGACGGCAGGGCTAGATAGATGGTCATACACGACAGAACTCGGCTTATCGATGGAGTCACTTTTTTGAATAAGATATCCGCACAGTTTTAAGCTGTGCGGATTGTTTTTATTGCTGAACAAGTACAAAATCCTGTTCTACGACACTCCACTGTATGGCGTTGTCCTGTGTATAGGTGAAACCGTGTCCCGAAAATCCGTCCTCGTCTTCAGACCATTTTACACATATCACCGTTTGATTCAACGCAGGAAAATGTACAGCCCTGTAATCTCTTATGCCTGCGTAATCGTTCATAGCGTGTTCTACTGCCTTGTCCAGTGTTTCTGTATCATCGTTCGGGAAAGACTCCCCTACATATTCACGCAAAAGCCCTTCCAGATCGGGGCTTACTATCTGAAATTTTTGTCTCTCCAATATTTCTATATAAAGAGCACTGCTGTCATTTCCGTCAGGATAATATCGACCGACGGGTATCTCCACATCGATCCTTTGGGGAGACTCTTCCTGTGCATTGGCACTGCTGTGTTCACTGCACGCCATTACGATGCCCACGATTATCGCTGCGGCAATGACAACAACGATTGCCACAAACTTTATCCGATTGTTTTTGAAAATTGACTGCAACATAGCAACTCCTCCTCAGCTTATTCCTTAGCGTATGTATGACCGTTTGATTTGATTTTTATGACCGATGTGCCTTTGGTTACTGTACCCTGTGTAAAAAACGTATCTATTACCGAGTCCAGCGGTATGCCGTCTGCTGTACACAATCTTGCATCTGTGCAGCTGGCACTGATCAGAGTAGCTGTTAAAATGTTTGCAGACAGCATAAGACAAAATACAAACAAGAACTTTTTCATATTCATTATGTCTCAATTATAGCATATATCATTTATTGATTCAATAGATAAAATATATAATTTTGACACTCGGTAATTTTAGAATGCTACACAGTGCTGTCGGTGACGGCAAGGCTAGATAGATGGTCATACACGACAGAACTCGGCTTGTCGATGGAGTCACTTTTTGAATAAGATATCCGCACAAAGTAAAGTTTGTGCGGATATTCGTGTTTACCAACGTTTCATATTTTTTTCAAATTTCTCTGTATAAGACTGTTTCAGTTCTTCGGGAGTAATGCCATAGCAAAGAAGAACATCATTATAATACATCAGTACGTCTGCCATTTCCTCGACAAGTTCTTTTCTGAGATCATCGTTTTCACAGGCTTTTGTACCGCCGTTTTTCTTTATTATATCAATCACTTCACCTATTTCGCCTATCAGCCATAGCAGCTTGTGTTTTCCGGCTTCGGGGGAGATAGCTTCCCACTTGTCCTTGTATTTATCTTGAAGCTGTTTTTGCATAGACAGCATTTCACTGATTGAAAAATCACTCATAGGAGTTTTCCTCTTTTTCGTACGTCCTCTCACTGATGATATATCTTGGTCTTTGCTTTACCTCCATATATATCTTGCCGATATACTCGCCGATAACGCCGATAGATATAAGCTGCACACCGCTGAAAAAGCACAGTATGCAGATAGTAGACGCCCAGCCGCTGACAGCACTGCCGAGAAGATGGGTTATCACCGCCCATATCACCCCGATAAAACTGAGTATGGCGATTATCACACCAAGCCCCATTATCATTTTGATAGGCTTAATGGAAAGGCTTGTTATACCGTCAAAGGCGAGGTTTAGCATCTTGCTGAGCGGGTAGTGGCTCTTTCCTGCAAGACGCTCGTTTCTTTCGTAGGAAACGCTGGTGCTTTTAAAGCCTACAAGAGGGAACATTCCTCTCAAAAACAGGTTTACTTCCTTGTAGTTTGCAAATTCTTTCAGTACTCTGCTGCTTACAAGACGGTAGTCTGCGTGGTTGTACACGACCTCTGCACCCATTGAGTTAAGCAGCTTGTAGAAGCCCTGTGCTGTGGTACGTTTGAAAAAAGTGTCGGTCTTTCTGCTGGAACGTACTCCGTAGACTATCTCACAGCCGCCCAGATACTCGTCTACCATTTTATCCATAGCGTTTATATCGTCCTGACCGTCGCAGTCGATACTTATCGTGATATCGCAGATATCCTTTGCTTCCATAAGACCTGCAAGTACCGCATTCTGGTGACCTCTGTTGCGGCTTTGGGATATACCGATATAATGCTCGTCCTCTTTTGAGAATTTTTCAATGATATCCCACGTAGAGTCCTTACTGCCGTCGTTTACAAACATAATGCGGCTGTTTTCGGCAATTATCTCTGCTGAGATAAGGTCGTTCAACTTTTCAAGGAACATAGGTGCGGTAACGGGAAGTACCTCCTGCTCGTTGTAGCAGGGTATTACTATAATAAGCCTTGGCGGCATTTTATCACCTCGGATAGTTTTATATTCCGCTGTCTAAAAGGGACAGTGCCATTCCAGCAGAGCCAAAACGCTTGAAAAAGTCGTTCAGACGCTCTTTGGTTTCTTCCTGCTCGGCTATTCTGTCAGCGTAGGACAGCATCTGATACAGCATAAAGAACATTACTCTTGCGGCTATATCTTCTCCCAGTGCAAAATACTGTGTAAGGTTGTCCGATGCATTTTTAAGCTTGGAGATACGGTCAACAAGAACAGGCGGTATCGTACCCTCAGAAGATATTTTAGTATAGTTTTCCGCAACGGTGACCATATTTTCCTTGACTTCGTTTTCTATCTCTGCCATTGAAAGTCTGCCCTCTGCACAGTATATGCGGATCCTACGACTTGCTTTTATGTAGATGTCGTCAGACTCAGGCTCTTCGGTAAGACCGGGAACGATTGGTTTTAGCGGAGAATGTTCCTGTGCCTGCTTTACCCAGCTCTCTTCGAGAGCGTCCAGTTCCTCGTCTACGGTAAGTTCCTTGTCGTCATCATCGTCGTCAAGGGAATTTATCTCGCTTATGGAGTTTTTGAGATAGTCTATTACCTCGTCGTGGCTCATATCTTCGGGCAGAGGCTCGGTATCGGAGGCTTCTTCTTTTGTGGGCTTTTTGCCCGATATCCATACTATTCTGCTGTCGGGAATTTCGGGCGGCTCTTCCTCTGCTGTTTCAACGGTGGGCTGCTCGTCAAGTGAGGGAATATCAACAATTATCTGAGGGATATTTCCCGCAAAATGCTCCATTGCCCTTGCGGTGCAATGTTCGTGCAGCTCTGCAAGTTTTGGTTCGGGCATAGTATAATACAGACGGCAGAGGTTGTTTATGAGCTGCTTTAAAAAGAACTTATTAAGAGAGCAGTCGGATATTCTCATACAGGTGCCTGGCATATCTATTTCAAGCTCGTCGTCAAAGGTGGTTTCGTAGCTTCTGAGAATAGTGACAGAGGTTATTTTTCTGTATCCCGCCCGCATAATGATACCGTCGAAATTAGTGCGTATCTCGTCGCACAGAAATGCAATTCCACGGCTGCCGTCACGCTCACCCGATGTGTCGATAAATCCCAGTGTTTCCTCAGGCGGTGCGAAGGTGCAGTATTCTCTCGGTTTGAAAAAGGCGGTGACCTTTCTGCCGAAGTCGTTTACAGTTTCAAGCATCAGCGATCCTCCCTGTTAAGCAGACCGTACTTTATCGTCCATAGCTTTTGTGAGAGGTCTACATAATACTTATGCGGATTTTCAAAGCGTTTTATCTCGCTCCACAGCGTATTCATTTGCTCTGCACAATAGCTTCGGATATCTTCGATAGAGGGAAGATCATAAACAAGTTCACCATTTTTGAATACAGGCACCTGCAATTCTCTTGCGGTGAAGTTTGTGATGTGCTTTTTCTTCCAGGTGTAGTCGGGGTCGAATATTGTAAGCTCGTCCTCTGTTATGCTTTCGTCATATACGCAAAGCTGGTCGGCGATAGCCTTGCCCGTTTCGTTGTCGTATAGACGGTACAGCTTTTTGTAGTGCGGATTGGTTATCTTGGCGACATTTTCGGATATTTTTATTTTCGGGGTTATCTCTCCGTTTTCTTCGGTAGCAACAAGCTTGTACACACCGCCGAAAACAGGCTCGCTCCTTGCGGTGATAAGACGTTCGCCAACACCGAAAAGGTCTATCTTTGCCCCCTGTTTCAGCAGGTCGGAAATGATATATTCATCAAGGCTGTTGGAGGCTACTATCTTACAATCGGGATAACCTGCCTCGTCCAGCATTTTCCTTGCCTCGATAGAAAGATATGCAATATCTCCCGAGTCAAGTCTTATACCCTTGGGTCTTGCACCGAGGGGTTTTAATATGTTGTCGAATGCTTTGATAGCATTGGGAACGCCGCTTTTCAGTACATTGTAGGTATCCACAAGCAGAGTGGTACTGTCGGGATAGGTGCGGCAGTATTCCTCAAAGGCTTCAAGCTCGGTGTCGAACATCTGCACCCAGGAGTGTGCCATAGTACCCGTTGACGGAACATTGTACAGCTTATCCGCAAGTACACAGGCGGTGCCTGTGCAACCTGCAATATATGCCGCCCTTGCACCAAGCAAAGCACCGCTTGTACCCTGTGCACGTCTTGAACCGAACTCGGAAATGGCTCTGCCGTCAGCGGCTCTTACTATTCTACTTGCTTTTGTAGCAATAAGGGATTGGTGATTTACAAGCAGCAGCACCATTGTTTCAATAAGCTGGGCTTCAATGGCGGGAGCTCTTACGGTGAGCAGCGGCTCGTTCGGGAATACGGGAGTGCCCTCGGGGATCGCCCATATATCACCTGAAAAACGGAAGTTACGAAGATAATCAAGAAAGCACTCGTCAAAAATACCCTTTGCACGGAGGAAAGCTATATCTTCATCAGTAAAGTGTAGCCCCTCAATATAGCGAACTACCTGTTCAAGGCCTGCACACACGGCATAGCCTCCCCCGTCGGGTATGCGGCGGAAGAACATATCGAAATATGCGATACGCTCTGCGTGTTTGGTTTTATAGTAACCGTTTCCCATTGTAAGCTGGTAGAAGTCACATAGCATAGAGCAGTTTTGTTCGTTTATCATTTTCCCGATCCCTTTCAGATGATTTTTTTCTTTTATATAAGGGTGTTATTTTTTCTTTCTCTTGAAATTCTTTTCCCAGTTTTCCTTTACACGGGTAGTGCCACGCTCAACGGCAAGTGCATTTGCAGGAACATTTTTTGTTATAGTTGAGCCTGCTGCGGTAGTGGCATTCTCGCCTATCTCCACAGGGGCGATGAGGTTTGTATTACTACCGATGAATGCGTGGTCGCCTATTTTGGTACGGTATTTGTTTATTCCGTCGTAGTTTGCTGTGATACTGCCACAGCCGAAGTTTACTCCTCTGCCGACTTCACTGTCGCCGACATAGGTAAGGTGTGCCGCACAGGTGTTTTCTCCTATCTCGGAGTTCTTTATCTCTACAAAGTTGCCTATTTTAACTCCCTTATGGATAACCGTTCCGGGGCGGAGATGTGCAAACGGACCTATCTTTACATTTTCTTCAACAACAGAGTCGTAAGCAAATACGTTGTCGAATATTACATTATTCCCTATCTTGCAGTTTTCTATGTGACAGCCTGTACCTATCATACAGCCGCTGCCTATCTCGGTATTGCCAAGTATAACAGTATTCGGCATAATGGTTGTATCACAGCCTATCTTTACATCTGTACCGATGATCACACCGTCAAGGGACACAAAGCTTACGCCGTTGTCCATAAGGCGGTCGATCACCATATTTCTTGCGGTGGTGTTAAGCTCGAAAAGAGCTTTTCTTGTATTAGCACCAAGTACGATAGCAGGATTTTCGGAGATGAACGCACTGCGTTTTTCCATAAGCTCTACGCAATCAGTGAGGTAGTATTCTCCTGCTGCATTATTAGTGGAGAGCTTAGGCAGTGCCTCGGCAAGTTTTTTTGAGCTGAACCAATATGCACCGCTGTTTACTTCGGATATTTTGACTTCTTCGGGGGAACAATCCTTTTGTTCACGTATTGCAGAGAATGTTCCGTTCTTGCGGATAATTCTGCCGTAGCCTGTCGGGTCAGATATCTCGGCGGTTATTACAGTTACGTCAGAACCGCTTTCGGTATGCTGTTTTAATGAGGCTTTCAGTGTTTCAGCGTCTATAAAAGGAGCGTCGCCGTTAAGCACACATACGAAGTCGGTGCTGCTGATGACATCTGCCGCACATTTCGCAGCATCACCTGTGCCTTTTTGTTCTTTCTGTAAAAATGTGAGGATATCCTCGTCCCTTGTCTTTATGTATTCCTCTGTAAGCTCTGCCTTGTAGCCTGTTACGACAGCAGTCTTGTCAAAACCAAAAGCTTTTGCGGTGTCCAGTACCCAGCCGAGCATAGGTTTACAAAGCACCTCGGCAAGGACTTTCGGGCGTTCAGATTTCATTCTTTTTCCTGCACCGCCCGCAAGAATAATACAGCCTGTTTTCATTTAATGACCAACCCTTCTTGATATGGAATTTGTTTTATATTTTATTTTTCGTCGTTTTTTTGTTAAGTTTAAAATGGATAGTGACGGAATACTGCTTTCCAAAGGTTTACTTTTCCGTCGTGTATATGATATCCCGATATCCGCAGTGACTGCGTTTGAAATAAAACGCACATTGTTATTACGGTTTTTTCGGGGGAAAAAAGTCACCCTTTTCACACTGTCGGGAAAGGTGAGCTTTTATCTTCATAAAAATGAGCCGATACCTTTTTTTCAAACAAATCAGGGAGGGAGAATATTCTGTCCGAAATTCTCCTCTGTTTTGCTAGGAGCATTTGCCGAAACACGGGCTTTGAGCGGAGTAATACTTTTTTCGGTAACTCTTGCCCGTATAGGAAGTGTATTCGGCAGCGGCTATTATGACGGTATTGTTAATATGATAGACCGTACCGCAGGAAATATAAGTGCCCTGCTGGACGCTTTTCATATAGCTGTGCCACGCATAACTGCAGTAATAGCGGTATTTGTATCAACTGCGTGGCTGTTTGCGTTTTTCAGAAACATTGCGAGGCTGTCACGATTTAAAGTCTGTCGAAATGATAACGTAGTTATAACTCACGGTATAGTTACATTATATGAGAGGGTGGTTGTACCAAATTCTCTGAATGCTGTAATTATCCGTGATACGGCAGTTATGATGCTTTTTGACGCAGCCCCTGTTTATTGCTATGGAATGATGCTGCTGCCTCCATTGAAACGAAAAAAGCAAAAAAGTGCATTGCGGGTATTGCTTTCCGTATCACCGCCCGAGAGATTCTCAGTAAGGCCGCCTAAAAAGGCTCTTTTCGGGCATATTGCAGTGCCGTTTGGTTGGGGGGTAGCCGATCTGACGGCACTGGTACTTGTTTATATTTATGGGGAAGCACCGATATTACGTTCCCTCCTGTGGGGAGGACTTGTGCTGTGTATATGGTACTGCACTGTATTTGCGATTTATATGTACCGCAGCGGAATATATATCGGCGGAGGTGTTTTGTTCTGTCGCTCACGCAGGGGGACAAGACTTTATACAGTTCTCTTATCTGAAAAAAACGAGGTGTATCGTCGCATTGACCGAAATGTGTTTCAGCGGTTTTCGGGAATGTGCGATGTTTCTTTTTATATTATCGGTAGAGTCAGAATACGGATCAGAAATATATTTTACCGTGTTGTCAGCGGACTTTTGTAATTACCGATATTTCCTTTACGTTGTACAGACGCAGAGACTCTGCTGTGCTGTCATCGATTATCTCGCCCGGCATTACCACAGGGATACAGGGAGGACAGGGTGCTTTTATTTCGCCGCAGACAAATCCAACGGCCTTAGCAAGCGGGACTTTCTTTTGAGGCATAAACACAGCGTCATATATAGGCAGAGCCGCTTTTGGCTTTACTACGGGATACTGTGCTTTGAAGATAGGTTTTTTCTTTGGGATAAGCGTCATAGCTGTGAGAGCTCTCTGACAGTCCTTTACAGTGGTAGCCGCCGAGAAAAGCAATACAACGTGGTTACGGTCTGCAAGTTCACACTCAACACCGTTTGCACGAAGTTTGTCGGAGTAGTTGAAACCGTTGTAACCGTATTCCCAAGCCTTTACAACTACACGCAGCGGGTCGCTTTCAAGTATCGGTATCTCAAATGCGGCAAGCTGTTCTTTAAGCTGAGCCACAGCGGCACAGGCGTGGTTTACAAGGTCGGGGTGGTTATACAGCAGCTTGTTGCAGTTGTCAAGGCTCTCCATAATAAGATAGGAGGGACTTGACGAGCCGAACATAGCCATCATTTCCTTTGCACGGCTGAAATCAGTACCGCCCGCAAAATGAAGATATGCACCGCCTGTCAGTACAGGCAGGGTCTTGTGGGCGGATTCCGCACTTATAACGGGAATACCAAACTCTGTTGGGTGGAGATATTTTCTGCCGAATTTTTCTTTGTTAACAAATTTAAGATAAGCACCGTGGGCATTATCTACCACGACAGGGAGTTTCGTGTCGGGGATACGACAAGTGCCGCCGAGATAGTCCACGTTTGTTGTAAATACAGCGTCTGCACCGTTAAGTGCGTCGCCGCCGAAATCTACATCAGCGTGCAGATATTCTTCGGGATACAGCCATTTGATGTTAAGTCGAAGAAGTGTTGCGGCAGTGATAAGGCTCTTGTGGGAATAGCGAGATGCGGCAATGGTCTTGCAGCCTTGTGCCTTTAAAATTCCCAATGCCGCCTGAATTGCAAGGGTGCTTCCGCCACAGGAGTAGCAAGTCCTGTCGGTGCCGAATACCTCTGCGGCATTTTTTTCGCTTTTGGCGATTATTCCTTTCGATGTTTCCGTTGCATCGAAAAGGCTGTCTGCACCTTCTATTTCGGTAATGTCGTGGGGAACTTCGCCGTTATGTCCCGGCATATGCAGACGAAGGGGGGCGGTTTTAGAATATTTTTCGAGAAAATCGTGGATAGGTGTTGTCATATTCATATAATTACTCCCGAGCGGTGTATCCCGCTTATCCTTTTATTTTTTTCAGTTTGTGTTTTCCTCGCCGAGAAGCAGCACATCACGGTCTATCTCTATGGTGTAGGAATCACGCCATTCTTTCATTGCGTTGGAAAGATTTACGGATTTTGTTGCCTCGATAATATACTGATGTATGCCGTCGATATGCTTTTCGTATGTGGCAGTATCGACAACAGCATCAGAGATGTATTTTATAATATGATATCCATAGTCTGTTACTACGGTATCTGTATCGCCGATTGCAGGTATAGAGAGAGCACACTCCGCAAAGCCGTCCATATATTTTTCTGTGCCTGGGTTTATTACATATACAGCCGAGGTGTCGCCGTCGTCGCTGTATTCTTTCATAAGTGCGGAGAAGTCCTCGCCGGCTGTAAGCTTGTCCTCTACCTCTGTTATTTCAGCTTGAAGTTCGGAAAGCTTTTCCTCACGAAGCTTATCTGCATCAGCGTCCTTTCCTTCGGCACGGAGCGTCATTATCTCGGTAACGGTTTCATCGGGGAACTTTATAAGGATATGCTGTATATTCCTTGTCCCCTCGGGTAACCAAAGAACGCCCATTGTGTCAGGGTCGTAGGAGGAGGGATCGTTCTGATATTCTGTTTTTGTTTTTTCGATAAGGGTTTCTGCCTGAGAAACAGCCTCGGAGCGGTCTACGGAAACATCTTTGTTTAAATGATCTGAAAGCTTTGCCTGTATCACTGTGCTTTTTTGCCAGTTTCTGAAATCGTCAAAGCTAAGACCACAATCAGAAAGCAGTTTATTAAATGCCTCGTCTGCCTTAGCGTTAAGCTCTGCTTCAGTAAGAAGCTGAGCCTCCGGACTAGCGGTACTGATCTGGCTTTTGAGTGTTTCCTTTATGCTGTTTGCACCTGTTTCGGTGTCTGCGTCTATCTGAGCATTGTCTTCATCGGTAAGAGCAAGTCCGAGCTTTTCAAACTCAGTTTCCATTACCTTGTCGTTTATAAGATAATTCACGATATACTCTCGTCTTGATGTAAGAGTAGAGGCGTACATTTCCTGTGTATCATCGGCGATGTTATAAGCGGCGAGGTAATACTTGTATTCCTTCATAAAGTCGCCGAAGCTTATTGTATATTCCTTGCCGTCTGCTGATTTGACTGTTGCAACGACGGTGTCGTATGAGGTGTCAGCTGTCAGCACAGAAGATCCTGTGGGTGTAGTTTGCGAAGTTGTTCCTGATACAGTGCTTGAATTTGTATCTGAGCTGCTTGTATCCGAGGTAGTTCCGCTGTTGTTACAGGCGGTAAGTGACAGCAGCATTACCATAGCTGCGGCAGCTGCTATAAAACTTTTTTTATTCATTTATTGGTATTTCCTTTCTTTATGTGCCGTCTGTTTCGGCTTGTGCAAGTTCTACTATTCCAAGGGCTTCGAAGTCTATTTCGTATTTGTATTCTTCGTGCCACTGTTTCATTGCTTCTGTACGTTTTTGTTCTTTTGCGGTTTCTATAAGGGTTTCGTGGAGATAGTTGATATAATCCTCTGTGTCCTCCTTGGATATCGCTGTATCTGACGCATACATAACGATGTGCCAACCGTAATCGGAGGCAGTGAGGATATATTCTCCGATATTCTCGATAGAGAAAGCAGCTTCAACAAACTCTTTTACATACATTGTGGAGTTTGGAATGACCATATATCCGTCGGGATTATATTTTGAACCTGTTGCATCTGCACTGTATTCGGCGATAAGTTCGTCGAAATCAGCACCGTTGTCCAGCATATTTTTTACTTCTATTGCCTTCTGTTCTATCTCGGCAAGTTTTTCGGTGCGAAGGGCATCAGCACCCTCTTCGTCGCCGCTTTTACGCATAGCCGATATCTCGTCACTGTCTATCTCGTTTATGCCGATGAGTATATGCTTGATATTTCTTGTGCCTTCGGGTATCCAGAAAGTTGCAAGTTCTGTATTTTGCTCATAGGAGGCGGGATCATCGGTGTACATCTTTTTGACAGATTCAGCGTAGTTGTTCAGAGCGTCCACAGCTTCGCTGCGGTCTATCTGAATATCCTTTGTTATTTCTTCTGTGACCTTTTGTGTGAGCAAAGCAGAGCGTTCCCAGTTTAACAGGTCATCTCTTGTCAGAAGAGAATTTTTAAGGTAATTATCGAATTTTTCTTCGCAAAGTATGAGCTTTTCTTCTTCTGAAAGCTCAGACTCGCTTTCGGAGGAAAAATCGGTATTTTTCATAAAGTATTGAATATTTTCATCGATTTTTTCCTGATAAGATTTTTCAATAGCGTCAAGCTCTTCTGCTGTGAAAGTATCCAGCCCGAGTTCCTTTGCCTTTGCGAGGATAACCTGTTCATTTACAAGATAGTTGATTATATTGTAACGTTGACTTGCTGCTGCTTGTTCAACGGATTCCTCGCTGTCATCAGTTATTCCGTTGGACATAAGCCAATAAAGATACTCTTTTTTGAAAGAGAGGTAGTCTACTGTGCCGCCTGTGGTATTTTCGCCAACAGGTTTTGCGAGTATATGATCGTCATTAAGCTTTACAGAGGTGATTGCAGTGTCTGCAAAGGTCTTGTTTTTTGTGCCGAATTCTATTGAGCAGCCTGCAAGCGACAGAGATACTGCGGCAGCCGCTATAAGACTGATTATTTTCTTTACTTTCATTGAAATTCCTTTCTTTTCCAAGAGAAAACACTTCTCCCAATTATACATATACCATTATAGCACAACTTTTCATAAAAAGAAACAGAAAAATTAAATATAGTATGAAATATTTCTGAAAAAATGATGTTTTTTTCAATAAAGTGTGCTATAATAAAAACATAGTTATTTTTGAAGTGGTTTTCTTTGCTTATATTGAGGGTGAAATATTACTTTCAGTATGATGCAAGGTCAATATAACAGGAGGTAATTGACAATGGCAACTAGCTGGTTAAAAAAGACGTCTGCTCTGCTTGCGTTGGCTGTTATGCTTGGCAGTTTTTCGGGTTGCAGCGGCGACACAGAATCAGACGGTGGCACAGCGGAAACAGGAGAGGCTGTGACATCAGAAGTAGAAGAGCCTGCTATCAAGGTAGGATATATATTCAAAGGTGAAGTAGACCTTGGTGGTTATTCATCTGATGCGAATGATTTTCGTCTTGGTGCTTCAAAGCATTCTGATGTGGAATCGTACTATATCGACAATGTTAATATCACTGATTTCCCCAAAGCGGTAGAGATGCTTAGTGATATAGGCTGTACATATATCGTATCGGGCAATTGGCAGTATCATAATATGTTGACAGAGGTGGCAGGAAAGAATATGAACCTCAACTTTGTCAGTCACGGTGCAAGGATACGCAACGTAAATGTTTCGGCGTATACCGATCAGATGTATGAGGGTGCTTATGTTGCGGGTATGGCAGCAGCGTATAACTCCGAGAATGAAAAGGTAGGTATCGTTGTTGACCCAAGTATGATATATTCAAGAGCTGTAATAAATGCAGCACAGCTTGGGGCTCAGCTTGTTTATAAGGATGCTGAAACCGTTGCTGCGTTTGCGGCGGAAAACGGAGAGATACATAGTGCTGTTGACGCTCTTGTAAATATGGGTTGTGATGTTATCATCAGTTACACAGAGTCGCCTGAAACCGCATCTTACTGCAATTCAAAGGGCATAAAGTTCGTGGGAAATCTTAACTACGGCGACAAGGCGGCTGATTACGAAAATATGATAATGTATTTCTACGCTGACCACGGAAGCTACTATCTTGCACAGACCAAGATGATCCAGCTTGAAAACTGGGAACCTGAGGAGTATGTAGGTACTCTTTCAAACGGTGTTGTGAACGTTTCTACGGCTCTTACAGCAGCAAAGGCAGGCACTCAGGATATTATTTCCGCACTTGTACCGAAGATATCAGGCGGACAGGCGAATATTTTCGCAGGAGAGATAAAGGATATAAACGGAAATGTGGTCATTCTTCAGAATAAGGCAATGCAGCCCTCCGAAGTATATGCAATGGATTGGTATGTAAAGGGTGTAAATGTGGATCTTGATACATTTGTTGTCCCCAGAACCGATATCGAAACAAGTGACCTTGATATTGAAAGATGATATAAGCAACTGAACGTTATCGCTGAACAACTAAAAAAACAAATAATTTTGACCCTCCCGAAATTCGGGAGGGTCAAATCATTATATACTATTCACTTTCTTTTATACGATAGTTTATGCCGCCGATAGTAATTGCGGTGTCTTTAAATATAGGTGCTGCTGAGCCGCTTTGTATCTCCTTTTCCTGTCCGTTAGGAAGAGTACAGCTCCAAGCGTCATCTGTAAGGTTTTTAAGCCCCCAAAGACCGGGATTTACTTTATTACGGACAACTTCCGCAGTGGTTTTAAGATCGTCGTTATAGATCTTTGTTCCCTCGGATAAAAGGATACGGTTTTTGCCGTCTGATATTTCCAGCGGAGGTGCAAAGTGCGTACCACAGAAACAGATCAGTTTGTTTTCTTCATCACGCTCGTATGAGCCGAAGAAACTTTGAGCACCGCAGGTGCAGGCACAGATATCACCTCTGAGCTTTATCAGAAGATCAAGCCACTGTTTTTCGATAAGACGTTTTTCGGGCTGGTGAAGTCCCACGGTAAACGAGTAGGTGAAAGCCTCTCTGATATATTCGGGCATAATTCGCCAGAATTTGATTATATTGTTGTGGACACCTCTTACAGGACGGTTTGCATCGTTGTCGGGGTCGTAAACGAACATAGGATCAAAACCGTAGTGGCGGCGTTCAGCCTCCTCTGTGAGGCAGACGCTTTTAAGGACACGGCTGCCCTCCAATGGATCACCTCTTAACAGAAGACGGAAAAGCAGCACCGCAAGAGAGTATCGGTCAGTAAGTTTGTCGGGAGCTTTTTCTCCTCTTACTATCTCGGGAGCCATATATCCGGGTTTACCTGCAATACCAAGATGCTCTCCGTAGGGAGCAATATTGTCGCAGTCGCATATCCTTATGTCACCGTCAGTGGGACGAATGAAAAAGCCACCGTCGTTTAGATCCTGATAGCTTTTTCCGCTGTTATGCAGCTCACGGAAGGCCATAGTAATGCGTATCGCAGCGTTTACTATGGAATAAAGTCCTGAAAACTTTACCCTTGCATTGAGAATATCCGAAAACGGAGCATAACCCTCGGGGATAAGTTCCATAAGAAATCCAAAGCCGTCACAGGTGTTTTCGGTAAGCATAAGCGGCATAACGAATGAAGGACTTACCCCGGTGCTGTCTGTGAGAGCGACAAGGTTGTCCCTGAACATTTCCGGACGTTTAAGCTTGTTTTTGAAATACATTTTAAGTGCGTATTCCTTGTCGCGGTATACTGCACGATAGACCGTACCCTGTCCGCCTGAACCGAGTACAGCCTTTATTTCGGCATAGCCGCCAAGTTCCAGCGGTATATTGTCACCGACTTTTATCATCAGAATCCGCCTCCGCTGATGGAGTCAAACTTCTCCTCTGCCGCAGTTTCTGCGGAGTTGCCGCACCACTCGCATACAGTTTCGGCTTCGCCGTTCCAGCAGGTGGTCTTGCCGCAATCAGCACACTGGAAAAATCCCTTGCTGCTGCAATACGGACAGGTGGGATATTCTGTTGTAACGTAGATGTTACCGCTTATCTTGGTATCGCCGAACTTTTCACGGTTTGCTGTCTGCTCGGATACCTTGAATGCCCAGGTAGCGTACCAAGCACCGTCGTCACGCTGCTCTGTGCGTATTCCAAAGAGCTTATGCTCCTGTTTGCATTTTGTGAGAATAACTGCTGCTGTGATCACTGTGGTTACCTCCGTTTTATATTATTTTAATTTTTCGAGTATATTTGCCGCTTCCTCGTGGCCGTTCTTTGCGGCGAGAGTGAAATATTTGATTGCCATATCACGGTCTTTTTCAACGTGAACGCCTTTTAAGTACATTATGCCTAGATTATATTGTGCGATGTCGAGATTTTTTGCAGCGGCATAGCTGAACCATTTGAACGCCTCTGCTGTGTTCTGAGGAACTCCGCTGCCGAGATACAGACACTTTCCGTAGCTGCACTGAGCCCGTATATGACCTGCTTCCGCAGCACGTTTATAGAATACAGCCGCACCTTCGTGGTCGTGCTCTGCAAGGCAGCGGCGTGCAGACTGGTACAGTGCCTCTCCGTCGTCGGGGAGCGGCTGAGGTTGCTCTGCAAATTCGTCGGTGTAATCTTCGGGAGCTGCACCCTTTCCGCTTCTCCATAAAGCGGCGGTGACAAGGTTCTGCTGAACGTGTACGCCGTTTTCGTAGCACAGGGCGACTACGTTTACAGAGTCCTCGTAACCTGCACGGGCTGACTCTACAAACCAATCGAATGCTTTGTCCTCGTTACGCTGACAGGAGATGCCCTCGGCGAGGAATATGCCTGTCATATACTGAGCGGCAGGTATGCCGTTTTCCGCACCACGCAGAAACCATTCCCAAGCCTGTTCAACGTCCTGAGTACAGCCTCTGCCTTCAAGACGGTAAAATCCCACATAGTACTGAGCCTCTCCGAAGTCCTGTAAAGCTGACTGCTGAAACCAGTACATAGCTCGTTCGTAGTCCTTTATTCGGTCAAAGTGTCTGCCAAGACTGTACTGTTCTGCGGCATCGGTTATGTTCTTTTTGCTTTCGGTAGCAGAAACGGGTGTTTCGACGGGACGCTTGAATGCTATTTCACATCCGAGTGCCTGACCGACAGCCTCGACAGCGTCAGCGGCAGCCTTGCCTTTTAAACCGACCTCGTCACGCAGGGATTTTACACATCTCGCAGCCGCTGCACAGCGAACCTCAAAGGGTTTTCCGCGAACGCCGATAAGCTTTCTTGCACAGCCGTCGTACAGTGCAACGTAGATAAGTCTGCGTATTGCATTTTCCTTTGGAAAAATATCCGCAACCAGTGAATCTGTCCTGCGGATATTCAGCAAAGTTTCCGCACCGAAACGCTCTGCAATATAGCCAAGAACACCCACGATATCACGGATAGGTTCTCCGTCCTTTGTGTGGACGGTCTTGCAGTAGCCGCAGAAATCCTGTGTTTTGCTGTCAAATTCACGGCCACATCTTCCGCATATCATAAGCGTTCCTCCTTTTTTAAAAAATCTGATAATCTAATTGTAGCACAAAAAATCGTTTGTGTCAATTTAAGTCTGATTAGTGCCAACCGCACTCGTCATAGTCTTTCCACTTTTCGTTATAACGGAATTCGTCTGCAAGTTTAAGGCAGATGTATGCGATAGCACCCGCTACCAGAAGAACCGCTCCGATAATGGGGAGAGTTGTCTTTACAAAGGGGCTGAGATTTTTCTTGTTCATAATATTTATTCCTTTCTGAAATATATTTTATTTTTACAGTGCTGTTATTCATCGTTCAGCACCAGCTTGTATATCTCCTGTTTTGAGAAACCTGTTTCCTTAGCTGCTTTTTTGCAGGCATCGGACATCTTCTCGCCGCCGAGGATAAGCTGTTTTGCAAGTTCCGCAGCCTGTTCTATCGTTAGCTGCTGCTTTTCCGTTTCCTTTGCACCCTCAATAACTATAACATACTCGCCTCTCGGCTCGGTGGTTTTGTAATATGCACAAAGCTCGGAAAGTGTGCCTCTGATGACTTCCTCGTGTATTTTGGTAAGCTCTCTGCAAAGGGCGGCATATCGTTCTTCGCCGAAAGCTTCCGCCATATCCTCCAAGGTCTTGCACAGCTTGTGGGGAGCTTCATAGAAGATAAGCGTATGGGGAAGTGCTTTTATCTCCGAAAGTCGCTCAGCACGTTCTTTTTTGTTTACAGGCAAAAAGCCTTCAAACGCAAATCGGAGCGTGTCTATTCCGCTTATTGCCACTGCCGCAATAGCAGCATTACAGGAGGGGATAACTTCCACAGGGATTCCCGTTTCGTAGCATTTCTGTACAAGGTACACACCGGGGTCGCTTATGCAGGGCATTCCTGCGTCTGATACAAGTGCCACATTGTTTCCTTCGGCGAGAAGTTCAAGTATTTTTGCACTTTTTTCAGCTTCGTGAGGCTTGTAGTAGCTGAGCATAGGCTTTTTTATCCCGAAATGCGTCATTAACCGAAGCGAAACACGTGTGTCCTCTGCGGCGATATAATCAGCTTTTTCTAGGGTGTCAATACCTCTGGGGCTGAAATCCGAAAGATTTCCTATCGGTGTACCGACAACATACAGCTTTCCCGTATCATTCATAAAGGCGTGAATACTCCTCTGTATAGGATTTGTCATCGTTGCGAAGAATCATAGGCTTCTCCACTATCATACCCGATTTTGCACCCTTCTTTCCTGTGATAAGGAAAAGCCACGGCTTGTCGAGAATGCTGTTGTGTACAAAGGTGATGCTCTTAGGCTCGATCTTGTTTTCTCTCATAGAGTTGATAACATCTGAAAGACGCTCGGGGCGGTGACACATTTTGAGAGTGCCGCCGTATTTCAGCAACTTACCTGCCGCCTTGCACACATCGTCAACTGTACACATAAGTTCGTGACGGGCGATAGCCTGCGGACGTGACATCTTTTCAAAGCCTGAGCCACTGGTCATATAGGGCGGATTTGCGGTCACTACGTCAACGCTTTCAAATGCAAGCAGTTGTTGGTTAAGCTCTCTAAGGTCTGTGCGGATAGGCTGCACAGTGTTTTCAAGATGATTTTTCTCCACGGATTTTTGCAGGAGTGTTATAGCCTCCTCCTGTATATCTATTGCATAGATAAGGTGAGGCATTACATTCTTGCAGAATATAAGCGGGATTATTCCGCAGCCTGTACACAGGTCGCATACCACATCGTTGGGCCTTACTCCCGCATAATACGCAAGGAGAAATGCGTCAGTGCCGAAACGATGGTCGTCAGATACATACATAGTAAGTTTGCCTAGGGCAAAGGTCTCAAATTCCATATCTGTCTTTTCCTTTCCTTAAAATATATACCGTATTATCCTATTATTATCTGTCCGTCCGGGACAACTACATTTTTTCTTTTGCTGCTGCTAAGCACAAGGGACATTATCAGTGATACGGGACCGACTCTACCGATAAACATTGTTATGATAAGTATAACCCTGCCTGTAACGCTTGCGGCGGCGGTGGTTCCTGCCGAAAGTCCTGTGGTTGAAAAGGCAGATACCGACTCAAACAGGCACTGCATAGCATCTGACCCTGCTGACCCGTCCGAAACAGGCATAGAACAATACAGGACAGTAAAGCATATACCAACGGCAAGCATAGACAGCACCGCAATTACCAGTGTGCGGTATACAAGCAGCTTATCTATCTTATGTCTGAATATTTCAACATCATTTTTGTTTTGTATATATGACACAACTGTCATAACAAGAACAAGCAGGGTAGTTACCTTTATACCTCCTCCTGTGGAGGCAGGCGATGCACCGATAAACATCAGCAATATCGTACCCAACTGCGAGAAATCCGTCATACCCTCTATTGGTATGGAGTTATATCCTGCGGTTCTGGCGGTTACGCTTGAGAAAAAGGCGTTTAGCAACTTTTCGCCAAAGTTCATATCTTTCATCGTTGCGGGATTATTCCACTCAGCAGCGAGATAGAACACCGTTCCGCCTATCACAAGTGCTGCTGTCATAAGAAGAACAGCACAGCTGTGAAGACTAAGCTTTTTCATTTTCTTTATGTTAAGAAAATTTTCCCACACTATAAATCCAAGACCGCCTAAAATAATAAGCAAAGCTATTGTTATCAGCACTATTGGATTGTCTTGATAATGAATTAGGCTTGAAAATGCTTCTTCCTGTCCCATAAGGTCAAATCCTGCATTGCAAAAGGCGGTAATACTCATAAAAACGCTGACCCATATGCCGTATATACCGTATTTCGGCACAAAGACAATAGCAAGAACCGTAGCACCGATAAGCTCGAGTATCAGCGAATACTTCATAATGCTTATGAATATCTTCCTTCCGCCTACGAAGTTGTTTTCTGTAAGTCCGTCAGCGGCGTTTGCGAGAGTACGAAAGCCGAGCTTTTTGCCAACGGCAATATTGAAAAATGTGATTATAGTTACAAATCCAAGACCGCCAACCTGTATAAGCAGGGCAATAACTATCTGCCCGAAAAGGCTCCACTGTGAGAAAGTGTCATATATGACAAGCCCTGTAACACAAGTGGCTGATGTGGAGGTAAAAAGACAGTCGAAAAAGGGAGTGAAGCTTCTGCTCTTTGATGATATCGGCAGACACAGGAGCAAAGCACCGACAGCTATGATAATAAGGAATCCAAGTACTAATGTTCGTGCGGGGGAAAGCCGTTTTGTGCTTTTTTTGAATATCGGCATAGTCTTGCTCCCTTCTTGTTTTTATAAGTTGTATGAGGATATGTCCTCGCTTTTTTCTATGGTAAGTTCGCTTACATTTATGGGAAAGCTGTTATTGTTGCTTATCTTAAATCTCACGTTCTGTGTTTTCCTATCTAAGGCAAACGAAAGCTTCAGAGTATCGGAGCTTTGCTCTATTATAGTGTAGGGGAGCTTTTCGGCACCTTTATCCGATGTGAGTGTAAGCGTTACAGCGTCGCTGTCAAGCTCATTTCCTTTTGCGGTGATATAATACGTTCCTGCTTTATATAGCAGCATATAGTTTGTATACACAGCACTGTTTCGTGGAAGTTTAAGAGCTTCCCCCATATTTTCGACAGTTGCGGTCGTAGGAATCGTGGGCGTATCGTAGTGTATTTTTCCGCCCTCAGAGAGGGTATGTCCCTGCTCTGCCGCCCATTGTTTTGCGATATCGGTGCAGGCATAAAGGTGAATAGCCCTGTTGATATCTCCTACCAGATAAACGTCCTCTATCCAAAGGTCAAGATTATCTTCTTTGTCAGAGATGATAAAGTCAGGTGTTTCGCTGAGAACCGTAAGCTCGGAAAAATTATCCGCTATGATAAATTCCCTTTCTGGGAAAAGAAATTGTCCCTTTACATATTTTTCTTTTGCTATATCAAAGCAACACACAGAGTCAAATCCGCTTCCGTCTAGTATTGACAGGACTTCCTGCATATTCTTTGCACCGACTTCGGCATTCTGAGCCTGTTTTACATTATAGTTTATATAGCAATAGATATTAGTATATGTGAGAAGTCCCGCAAGTGGCAGGGCAAATATAAGAGCAGGGTATTTTTTGTTTTTCAGAAATGTATGTGCAACAATAAACGCTATCAATAACAGCATAACAGTGATTATTATCTTTGTAAAGGTAGCATTTGTGGGGAGGTCTTTTATTTTTTCTCCCCAGCGGATAGGGGCAATGCCCAGTATCATACCCGAAGTCATTCTTGTGCCGTTTGTGACTACCGGTGCGACAAATATAAGGGTCAGCACGTTTATGACAGCGGCACAGGCAAGGGCGGAAAAAGAATGTATTATTGTAAGCTTTTTGCGGCTTATAAGCAGTAAAGATATGAATATTGCAATGGGGTAGTAGCCCTCGGTATATCGTCCGTATATAAGCGTATCACAGCGTTGCGTAAGAACGTTTGAAGAGCCTTTGAACAAAACGCTTACAACAAATGCCGCTCCCATAACAAGCAGAGCGAAGATCGCCAACACGGCGTAGTTATCGGAAAGGTATTCTTCCGGGATATCTGTTTTTGCTTTGACTGCGGCTGTAATGTTATAGCGGCGTTTGATGTATAATATCGTTCCGCCGATGATAAGTGTCATACATATTGCACCAAAGCCCCAAGTGGAAGAGATAAAATAGAACAGGTGTCCTATAAGTGCCTTGAAGAAGTCTGCTATCATATCTCCGTCCATAGCAGAAAGACGGGAGGTCATCTTTTCAATGGTATTTGCAGGGGCGGAACTTGTTTCGCCTGTCAGCCACAGGGCGTTTTGAAAAAAGCTTTTCAGCAGCTTGTCGCCGATAAATCCCACAGCAATACTTATAAAAAAGCCTGTAAAGCAGAATATCCGTTTTTTTGTAAGGCAGAATATCGCTATCACCAGTGCGATACCTGCAACAAGCAGAGCTAACATACGTCCGTGAGTAGCGTAGGCTGAAATGAGCGTGAGTCCTCCCAGTACGGAAAGTATCTGCTTTTTTACAGTGTTTTCGCATTTGAAAGCTGCATACACAAGTAATAGAAATACCCACGGCAGGGTGTTACACATTGTTTCGTTCCAGGTGAATTTCGTCAGCAGCATATAACAGGGATATGCTCCGCATACTAACGAAAACAACACGGATAACGGCTTGTTTATATCAAAACTTTTTCTGCTTAGGTGATATATTATCACGGGGACAAAGCTCATAATTGCACCATTCAGCACTATCATAAGCTTGTAGCGGAGATAGGGGTCATCTGTTATCCAAAAAATCGGCGTATACAGAAGTCCCTGAAAATACCCGTAGTAGCCGCCTGTCGAAACGGTAGACGACCAGTCGAGTCCATTTGCGTATGCAGCGATAGCTGTAACACTGTACTCGTCAGGGGTCAGGTTGAATATAGTAACACACTGGGCCATAAGCGTATGTACTGCAAAGGCGACTAGGTACAGGCACATTATAATTATGCCGTCGCAACTTATCCGTAGTTTACGTATAGCGTGATGTGAGGGCGAGGTGTCGTTCATAATTATCTCCATTATATGGATATCACTGGGAGTTTGCTTTGTATTTTATATAGTCCCTTGCTCCCTGTCCGTATGCAAGTACGGTGTATTCCTCTGTTGAGCCTAACTCGTCGTATTGTTCGGGATAAAAGGGTATCTCGCTGCCGTTTTCAAAGATAGCAATACCTGTTTCGGGAAGAGCCTCTTTGCGGCTCACCCTTACAACGTTGGTGTTGGGATTGAGGAATTGTATAAGTCCTGCTGTCCTTGAAGAAAGTCCATAGGCAACTATCTGCGGTGAGAGTGTGTCGTTATAGAGTAACTCAGACACTTCTTTTGCAGGGGTGGTATATTGTTTGTTTTGCTCCGCACGCATAGGAAGATAGCCTACTCCTGCGAATACTGTTGTATACACAAAGATACAGCAGGATGCGATAGCGGCAAGCTGCTGCTTAAAACGGCGTGTACAGGCTGCGAAAACTATCATCAGTGCAAATATTCCAAATGTCATTGACGACATTATAATAAAGCTGATAGGGGAGAAGTCGGCTGTGAAGTCCTCTGCAATTCTCCAAGGCAATAGTCCAAGTATAGGGGACTCACGGTATGAGCCGGTCTGCTGTAAATATGGATATGCTGTAAGAGTAAAACCTAGGCATACATAACCGTATATTGCGGCACTGCCTATGATCATCTTTATAGTATATCCATACAGGAAGATAAAAGCAAGTACTAAAAATATCGCCATAGGTGCAGTGCAGTCTGTATATCTTCCAAAAATGATAAGGTCTTTTATTTTGCCGAATTGTCCGGAATTGAATTTGTACAGTACCGAAAGCAGCAACGAACCGCCAACTGCAAGAAATCCATACAATCCGAAGAATGTTATGCGAAGGCTGTATTTGTGTTTTACAGGTTCATAGACCTTTGTGCCGTCCTCGTGCGGTTTGCGGCGATTTAAAT
Source organism: Oscillospiraceae bacterium (assembly GCA_045606505.1). Lineage (GTDB taxonomy): Bacteria > Bacillota > Clostridia > Oscillospirales > Ruminococcaceae > CAG-115. The sequence goes on along the minus strand of JAZUSC010000026.1, from coordinate 70,839 downwards.
ACCATTCGTAGCAGCGTTTAGTACAAATAATGATAAACACAGCAATAGCTATTGCACCAAATCCTACCGTAGATGTAAAAAAAGTATACAGATGACCGAACAATGTTGCGAGCAACCTGTCAAAGCCTCCTGATTCCGAAAGACCCTGTATGCGTTGCAATCCGCTGTCTACTGTGTTCAGACGGGCGTTGCCGTGCCATACGACATTTTTTATCGTTTCACGGCAAAAATATTCTGTCGTAAATGAAACGATCAGCGTTACAAAAAACGAGGGAAGATTAAGGATCTTTTCTTTAAAAACAAATCTTGCGATGATCAGCGTGAGAACAAGTGCTATCACCACGGCGATAAGTCGGGAGTGTGCAGCATAGCACACCGCACACAGAAAGCCTGTTATCACGGAAAATGTAAAGCGGGAGTACTTGTTTTTTCTGTCCCACGCCATAAAAACACACCAGACTAAAAGCCACGGGAGAAGGCTGCTTATTGCTTCGTTCCATATAAATTTTGAGTGTGCGATATAAGTAATGTAAAATCCGCAGCAGAATGCTATCGTAACCTTTTGCCATACGTGTGGTATTCCTATCTTTGAGGCAAGGTGATACGCTATCATAGGGATAAAGCTGATAAGTACGCCGTTCATAACCAACATAGCCTTATACAGTGCGTATGGAGAGCTAAATACCAGCGAAAGCGGAATGTAGAACAATGCCTGTATATAACCGTAGTAATAACCGATGCTGCTCATAAGGTCAGACCAGTCCTTGCCGACATAAAATGCGGCAATACTTGCCGTACCAAATTCGTCGGGGTTTACGGCGGGCAGTTCCATATTTATTGCCAGAAGTGCGTGAGTTACCACTGAGAATGCAAACAGGATAAACATTATTCCCCTGTCGCCAAAAGCAGAGTAAAACCGCTCAAATCTTTTTATCATAGTTTGGTTATTTCCTCTTTGGAGTAACTGCATACGTTGTAGTTTTTGCAGTCTGTATTATTGTATTCTATCCTCTTTACGTGGAAGAGGGTTTCGTCCATAACTTTGCGGCAGCCTGAGATAGCGTCGGCAATAAGCCCGAATATACCCATTTGAATTCCGATTATGGCAAGTATCGCTGTAAGCACCAACGACTGTACGTGACCGTTGCCCTCGCCGAGGCACATATATACGATGAATCGTATTCCCAGAGCAAGTGCAGCAGCAAGAAAGACAGCGGCAATGCTAAGGAAAGTTTTTAACGGCTTTCGCATAACATAGTTGCGGATTATCGTGCCGCTTGACCGTTTGATGTATCCCCACATTGATTTGAAGAGTCTGCTTTTGCGAAGCTCGGGGTTTGTGTCTATATCTACGGAGAGTATCTTGGATTTGTCTGCTCCCGCGGTAATGATAGTTTCAAGGGTGTATGTGTAGTCAGACAGGACATTTAGCCGCATAGCCGCCTCTCTTGTGTAGGAGCGAAAGCCGCTTGTCGTATCTATGACATCTGTACCACTGGCTTTTCTCACCACACCGCTGCCAAGCTTTTGCAGTCTTTTTTTCAGTGGAGAGAAATGCTGTATCGTATCAGTGCGGCGGTTGCCGATGACCATTGTGGCTTTGCCTTCAAGCAGAGGCCGAACGAGTTTTTCTATGTCGTGACCGCTGTACTGATTATCTGCGTCAGTGTTGACTATTATATCCGCACCAAGCCTCAGACAAGCGTCTATCCCTGCCATAAAGCCTTTTGCAAGTCCCCGGTTATGCGTAAAGCTGACGATATGGTGAACACCCAGTTCTTTTGCACACTGTACGGTGTTGTCGGTGCTGCCGTCATTTATTATCAGATATTCGATATCGTCTATTCCGTCGATATGCCGTGGAAGATCATTTATTGTAACAGCAAGTGTTTCTGCCTCGTTATAGCAGGGTATCTGAATGATCAGCTTCATTTTTATCTGTCCGTTCTAAATGAATTAAATGAGAAGTGCGGGTAAACGCACTGCAAACTCCATAGCAAGCACATACGCAAGTATGCCGATCACTGCACGGAGTTTTGAAGGCGTTCCGTTTTCGGTGAGAGCGGCATAGTAGCCGTCAGCTTTGCCGTCGTCGAAGCTTGTACGTATCCTTTTTATGCGTTTTACACAGAACTTGTAATAGATGTAATCCCCGAAAATGCACATCACTACGGTTATTGCAAAGTTTATGACAGTGCATATAACGGATAAACTGCCAAGCATAGACAGGGTAGAATTATCCATCTTTATTGCGGAAAGTTCGTTATAATATATAAGCACGTTGGGGATAGATGTCAGCATTGCAGCTATAAGCAGTCCGACACCGAGGATATCCATTCTGCGGTAGAACTGGTGAATAGGGGAAAAGAGTCCTGCACAGAAATTCATAAACAGCTTTACAGGAGTGAGCTTTCCGTTTTTCATAACACCTTTTCTGAAAGCGTTGAACGCCTGAGCGTAGTGTATTATAGACTTTCCTGCAAAATAGCACAGTTCCTTGCTTGATACTCCGTCTTCACCTCTGGTTTCGTCCTCTGTTATGCTGCGTATGGTGCGGTATGCACTCTGATACGGGTCGGGTATTTCGCTCATTGCATCCATTTCGGGCATATCTTTGTTTATGTCGTTGCCATAATCAGCGTGATCCGAGTTCTGCATAGGTGTGCCTGAGGGATACTCCGCACAGTGAGGGTCGCTGAACTGCTGGGGCTGTTCGCTTTTCTGGATCTCAGGTTCAGGCTCTTTTTCGTCAGGGAGTCTGCCGTTCCATACAAAGCCCTTTGCGTGGTATTCCTGAATGCCACAGTGATCCAGTGCTTTATAACAGTCCCTATGGTGCGGAGTTCCGCAGTCGGGACATACTACTATATCATCGCTTTCCAAAAAAGCGGTTTTACATACGGGACACAGCTTGTCTGTAAATCTTGACATTTATTTTCCTTTCTCAAATATATCTAAAACAACATTTTGATATAAATATACATTATTAAGTATACCATATAATGTGCATAATTTCAACTAGAAATCCCCGTGCCGTGTGAAAATTGAGAGAAAAAATTGTCCTTAGAGCGTAAAAAAACCGCACAAGCCAAATATCTTGTGCGGTCTGTCTTTATACTTTTTCATAGGTGATGTCGAATATTTCACGCTTGACAACATAGACATCTCTGCTGTCACCGTCGGTATAGCAAAGCATATCGCCCTTTGTACCAACCATATAACCCTCGTAATCCCAACGGGTGAATACCTTTGTGTATTTTTTCAGCTCCTTTGCGAATATGGGAGCACCTATGCCTGAAATACACTTATGTGCAAGTGGCATTATTCCGTATGACCTTCCCTCGGCAAGGTTTATTACTGCGGGAGCGTATTCGTATTCTTTTATGAAAGGCTCGTCAAGGGGGGTGTATTTGCTTTCGAACACCTTTTTTTCCACGGGATAAGCGTTTCCGGTGATACCTATCATTATGTAGATATCTTCCTTTGCGGTAACAAAAACATCGCCTTCAAGTGTTCTTATCTTGCAGTCAGTACCCTCGGGGAATAGGTCTGTTGTTTTTATGTAGCCGAATTCACCCTGCTTTTTTCTGTATCTTGTCAGACTTTCAATGTCCGGTAAATCCTGTGCATAGTTTACTACATCATAACTTTCGTAGTATTCGTCCATTTTTTCGCGAAAATACTGCTCTATATTCTTATCGGGGTAATTTTCCTTAAACTTTGTAGAACTGATAAATCCGCCTGCTTTATTGAGATGTCCGCCGCCGTTTCCTATGCTCTGTGTGAGAAATGCCGCCAATTCGTTTGCAGTGACATCTACGGCACAGCTTCTTACAGAAAGCTTATATCCTCCCGAACATTCGTTGAAGATCACGCATACATCGATAGTGTCTACCTGTATTACGAAATCACCTATCACACCTAAAATATTGGGGTCGCAGGGTTCGGAGCTTACTATTGCAGTGCGGTGCTTTTCAATATAGCTGTTATGTGTTATTGCAATACCAGCCGTTTCAAGCTCGGAAATGCTGAAATTTGCATATTTAAGACGGGTTATAAAAGCCTTATCACGAACCAGAAAATCTACCATATCTCTGTCCAGAGGGTGGCAAATTTCAGACAACTGATTGCTGTCCATATAAAGTCCGTAGTACAGGGCGGTAGAAAGCTGTATATCTTCGTTTACGTCAAATCCTACATCTCTCAGCATAGCGTAGCATATTGTGGAGCAACTTGCGAGGTGGCTACGTATCTCGGCTGTTTCATCGGAGAGTTTTCCTGTGTTATGGTGGTCTATCATAGCGATATTCTGAGCCTCAAAACGCTGTACGTTTCCCTCGCCATATTGACAATCTACTGTAAGCAGTAACTCGGGCGGGGACAGCTCACTGATATGCTCTATCGGTATATCAAGCTCGGATATCATAAGCTTCATATTGCTTTTGCTTATCTCGTTCTTGCCGCCGTATACGAGCCGTACTTTTTTATTTTTGCTCTTAAAATACTTGTACATCGCGAAGCCTGAACCGACAGCGTCGGCATCGGGATTATCATGTACCTGTATAACTATATCGCTGAATTTGTCCAGATCTGATAAAATCATTTTTTTCTCCCGTTTAATTAACGTTTATATGTTCGGAGGTAAGGTCTATCGTCATAGCAGGGCGGATACCGTATCCCTCCAAAGAGGCAGGTTCTGTTTCTAACTCTTCGCCGGAGTAACTGTAATTGACGAAGTATACTTTACTTGCAGTGGTGGTATCGGCATCTCTCAGCCACCAATAATGGTCTGTTATACCGAACTCGTTGACGTTAAGTTTGTACCAGTTTGAGCTATCCTTTTCGACCGCTGCATCGGTAGGTGTTGCGTATTTGGCAATATCTGCGTCTATCAGCCATTTGTATTCTTCAAGCGACAATAGGAATACTTTGTCTTCTGTTACTATTCCGTTGGTTTCTACTTGTGTCGTAAGGATAGCGGAAAGCTCTTCGTCGGTAAAGCTTTTAAGAAATCCCGCTTCGGTGTTGTAGCCATTAGTTTTTTCGCACATTGCGGTTGCAACGGGCGGATTGTCCTGGTATACAACATTCGTTTTATTGGAATTTAGCCAGGTGCGTATATTGGAAAACTCCCATCTGTTGTCGCCGCGGATATCACGTTCAAATTCAGGCGTCATCTCACTGCTGGGTGTATCGTAGTAATATTCTCCGTCGCAATAATTGAATCTGCCGCCTTCACAGGAATCAAAGGCTTTCATTGAGATGATCTTATCCGAAAGTATCACAGCTTTCTTCCCGTCATCGGAGAGTTTAAGCACACGCCAAAGTATCGGCTCACCATTGTATGTACCCATTGTTATGGAGTCGCCAAGCTCCACTGATATAGTAGGGGAGGGTTCGCTTACGACGGGAGGCAGAGTTGTTGTGGAAGTTGTTGTGGCCAACGTGGTGCTTTGTGTTGTTGTGGCGAGTGTAGTTTCTGTTGTGGTTTTCGTCGTGGATGATGTGGGTTCTGTTGTTGCTGATGTAGGTTCTGTGGTGACAGAAGTCGTCTGAGGCTTAGTAGTGGCATTTGTGGTTGTGCTCTGGGCAGACGATGAGGCAGTGTTTTCGGTGACGGATATACTTTCGGAGTTTACGTTGTCTAAATCGACAGGTCTTTTATCCCTTTCTGAGGACAGTGCGATACCTGTGGCAACGCCTGCGACACAGAGCAAAGCAATAGCTGCTATGACAACAGCTATTATGGTGTTTCGTTTGTTTGACTTGATGGTGATAGGGGTTGTTTTTACTGCGTCAGATGTAGATGCTGTTTTTCCTGGATTTTCGTCATATTTGTTTATGGAATCCACTATCTCCTTGTAGTGTCCGCCCGATTTAAAGTTTATCCATTGGTGCGTCATAAGGAAGTATTCCATAGATTTGCTGAGCGTTACTTCTTCCATCTTGTAAACAATGATAGGAATCTTTTTGCTAACGGCTCTTTCAATTTCTCTTAACACGTGTGGAGAATTGTTTGCTTCCGCGGATAGCAGAAGTATCATCACCTGAGAATTATCTATACCTGTAACTATTTCCTCGGCATATTCATAACCTGAGCGGATATCTCTTGGAGCGAGAAAACATTTGTGTCCGTTTTTTTCTATCATAGAGCATACATCGTTTGCAACTTCAACATCCTTTGATGAATGTGATATAAATACGTACATTTTCGTCCTCCATACAATAATAATCAAATATATGATATCACATTTTTGGATTTTTTTCAATATATCAGTAAATAAAAAAAGGAAGCCGAAACTCCCTTTTTTTATTTAAACAATTATTTCTCGTAGTACATCTTGATGAAATCCTCGATAAGCTTTACAGAGCCATCAATACCAAGTGCGGCACTGTCGACGCAAAGCTCATAATTCTGCGGCTGCCCCCAGCGTTTGTCGGTGTAGTAGTTGTAGTAGGATGTACGCTGCTTGTCGATACGCTTTACATATTCCGCAGCGTGTTTTTCCTCTATACCGTACACTTCCACAGCACGTCTTACGCGGTAATCGAAGGGAGCGGAGATAAAGAGGTTTATTACATTGTTGAAGTCACGCAGGGCATAATCCGCACATCTTCCGATGATGACGCAAGCGTGCTCCGACGCTACCTTTTGTATAGCGTTTAGCTGTGCGAAGAATAAAGTGTCGTCAAAGGGAATACCGCCCTGTCCGTATGTGGTGGAGAGCAGATATAAAAAGCTGTTAGTACGTTTTTCGTCGTTCTCTTCAAAGTGATTTTTGTGGATGCCGCTGTCCTTTGCAGCTATCTCCAAAAGTCTGTTATCGTAGAATTCGATTCCCAAAGACTGTGCAAGACGCTCGCCTATCTCACGTCCGCCGCTGCCGTATTGTCTGGTAATAGTGATTATCTTTTTTGCCATAATAGCACCCCCTGATTTCAGGTGATATCTCACACCTCTTTTTTCTGATTATATTTTAGCATATCCAAAAAGATTTGTCACTATATTTCACAATATTTTTTCAAGAAAACATAAATTTTTGTTTGATATCACAACATTGCTTTTTCTGTGTTGAGCATTTTAACAATAAAAAAGCGGCAAAACCGCCGCTTAGTTTATTTCGTTATGACATTATACAGCTCAGAGGCTGTGTTTACTATATGCTTTGGCGAACAGGCAGAAAGCTCTTCGTAGTCACGGAAGCCCCAGAGTACCGCACAGTTGTCTATCTCTGCGGCTCTTGCTGTTTTCATATCTACGTTGCTGTCGCCGACGTAAAGAACATCTGCTTTGCTTACCTTATAGCGGTTGATGAATTCGCAGGCAGCAGAGGGATCCGGCTTTGCGGGAAAGCCTATGCCGTAGCCTATAACATCACGGATATCATCGCCAAAAGCGGCTTTTATAAGCTCACAGGAAAATTCGTGAGCCTTGTTTGTGTTTACACAGCATAGTATACCCTGTTCGTTCAGTTTGTGAAGAAGATCTTTTATTCCGTCGTAGGGAGCGGTTTTATCGGCTTTGTGCAGAGAATAATATTCTGTAAAGATATCATAGCACTGCTTGTGCTGTTCGTCTGTATGGTTGTCGGGCAGGATACGGTGTATCAGATTTGGTATGCCGTTTCCGACAAAATGGCGGTAAGCGTCAACGGGGTAGACAGGAAATCCCATTTGTGTGAGGGCGAAGTTTCCAGCGTCGGCAAGGTCGCCCAGAGTGTTGAGCAAAGTGCCGTCAAGGTCAAAAATTACAAGCTTATACATTATCGGCCACCCATATCTATTCTGAGGAATACCGTGATTCCGTAGCTGACTACCCACAGCACACCTGTTACATAGGTTAGACCTGCTAAGAACTTGTTTCCCTTTACCTCGGCACGCATACCGCTTTTGTTTCCTGTGGCGGTAACGTTTGTCATTACACAGCCGATTATTGCAAGTCCGAAGCCTATCAGTGTAAACCACTGCGGCACGATACCCATAAGGTACATAGCATTCAGTACAGTCGCTATGATGAGCAGTATATTAAAGCCAAGCTGTATCCAATCATATTTAGTTAATTTCATTTATGTTTCCTTTCTTGTGTATGCCTTAAATAATATTTACATTATACACCGCAAAATCGGCTCTGTCAACTTGAAATATACTATAAAGTATGATATAATTATAAAGTATATAGTTTTCAGAAAGGAACATATTAGATTATGTTGACTAAAAAAGAGTTTGACCAGCAGCTTACAAAGCTTATCAAGGCACAGGAAGAGCTTCTCTCCCGACCTAATCGCAAAAGCGGTGAATACAACGGTATCTACGACCGCTACGAAAATCCCGTGCTGACAGCGGCACACGCCCCAATTATATGGAGATACGACCTGTCCTACGATGATAATCCCAATCTTATGGAGCGTTTAGGTGTAAACGCAGTAATGAACAGCGGAGCGATCTATCTTAACGGTAAATACTGCCTTGTTGCCCGTGTTGAGGGTAACGACCGCAAGAGTTTTTTCGCAGTTGCGGAGAGTGACAAGCCTACTGAGGGTTTCCGCTTTAAGGACTATCCTGTGATACTTCCCGATACCTGTCCCGACGAGACTAATGTTTATGATATGCGTCTTACACAGCATGAGGACGGCTGGATATACGGTGTTTTCTGTTCCGAGAGCAAGGATACTTCCTCAAATGATCTGTCTGCGGCTATTGCACAGGCAGGTATAGTCCGTACAAAGAATCTGGTCAAGTGGGAAAGACTGCCTAATCTTATATCAAAATCACCTCAGCAGAGAAATGTTGTGCTTCACCCCGAATTTGTTGACGGCAAATATGCATTCTATACTCGTCCTCAGGACGACTTTATTTCCACTGGTTCAGGCGGTGGAGTATGCTTTGCACTGTGCGAGGATATTACAAACCCTGTACTTTGCACCGAAGAGGTAGTTATTAGTCCCAGAGTATATCATACCATAACTGAGGTAAAGAACGGTGCGGGTGCAGTTCCGATAAAGACTCCCAAAGGTTGGATACACATTGCCCACGGCGTAAGAAATACAGCGGCAGGTCTGCGTTATGTCATTTATGTTTTTGCAACAGACCTTAACGACCCCAGAAAGCTTATCGCTTCTCCCTCAGGATTATTCATCTGTCCTCAGGGTGATGAGCGTGTGGGCGACGTTTCAAATGTTACCTTTACAAACGGTGCTATCGTTCGTGAAAACGGAGATGTTTATATTTACTATGCGTCATCTGACACAAGACTTCACGTTGCGTCTACTACTATCGAAAAGCTTATGGACTATACCTTCAATACTCCCGCAGATCCGCTGCGTTCGGCAGACTGCGTAAAACAGAGATGTGAGCTTATCGCAAAAAATCTCGGTGGAGAAAAGAAGATATGAGTGAATATTTTGATCTGTATACTGCTGACAGAAGACCGCTCGGCAGGAAGATACAAAGAGGTGCTCCTATCCCGAGGGGAGAGTACCACATCGTTGTGCAGATAATGACCGTGAACGATAAGGGCGAGATACTTCTTACCCAGCGTGTACCGGAAAAGACCAGCGGCGGCAGGTGGGAATGCTCAGGCGGTTGTGCGATAAGCGGAGAAACCAGCCGTGCGGCGGCAATCCGTGAGCTTTTTGAGGAAACGGGTATACGTGCTACTGACGAAGAGATATCCCTTGAATGGAGTCTTACTACTGACAGTATGCTGCGTGATTTCTATATGGTAAACAAGGAAGTGCCGTTAGAACGGATAGCCCTGCAATCCGCAGAGGTCTGTGCCGCAAAATGGGTGAGCTTTGAGCGACTTGAAGAAATGGTTCACAGCGGTCAGACCACAAGGACAGTGGCGAAATGGCTGGATATGCGTAGAGAGGACATCTGCTCACGTATTGACAGGATAAAAAACAGCAAACGCTGATTTGGAGGAAACCTTGGATAAGAAAGCAGCTATTGTTAAAATAAAATCTCTTGCAGAAAACGGAAATACAGACGGAAAAGAGCTTGAAAGCGTATTCGCCCGTTGCTATAACGCAGTAAAAAGGACGCTTGGCATAACCCCATTTGATGAGCAATTATCAGCAGCGATCTCTTTGTACGAGGGAAAAATGGTGCAGATGCAGACAGGTGAGGGAAAAACTCTGTCTGCTGTATTTGCTGCCTGTATGGAGGCAATAAACGGCGGAAGCGTTCACGTGCTGACCTTTAATGATTATCTTGCAAAGCGTGACTGCGAGTGGATGAAGCCTGTTTATGATGAAATGGGCGTTTCAGTGGGATATATCACCGAAAAGACTGACCGCACCGAGCGTAAGGAGCTTTACAAAAAGCAGGTGCTGTACATCACCGCAAAGGAGGCAGGCTTTGACTACCTGCGTGACTTTGTATGTTTTGAACCCGATGAAATGGTATTCCCCGAAAAGCTGAATTACGCTATCGTTGACGAGGCTGACAGTATACTTATCGACGAGGCGAGGATACCTCTTGTTATTGCGGGCGACCTTGCCGCAGAGGACAGCTCTGAGGTGGCTGAGGTCTATAAAAAGACGGCAGATTTTGCAGAAGAGCATTTTGAAATAGACGACGAGAGCCGCAATGTATATCTGACGGACGAGGGTGCAGACCTTGCGGAGGATATATTCGGCTGTGATATATACGGCGAGGATAATGCGGGACTTCTTGCGAAGATATGTGCCTGTTTAAAGGCAAGAGCAGTGCTGAAAGAAGATAAGGACTACATCGTCAAGGACGGAAGTATCCTGCTTATAGATGAGTTTACAGGCAGAGCCGCAGTGGGCAGAGTATTCCCGGGCGACCTTCAACCCGCAGTTGAGGCAAAGCACGGGCTGAAAATAACCTCCCGTGGTCGAATTATGGGAAATATCGCACTGCAATATTTTGCAAGACTTTACCCGAAGATAGCTGGTATGACAGGTACCGCAGAGCTCGCAAGGGAGGAATTTGAAAAGCTGTATGCCCTTACAACGGACGTTATTCCGACAAGACTTCCTTGTATGCGAGAGGACAAGCCTCTTGAAATGTATTACGACAAAGAGGAAAAATATGCCGCTATAATTTCCGCAATATGTGAGGCGGCAGAGAAGCAACGTCCTGTGCTTGTGGGTACGGAAAGCATAGAGGAGTCTGAAACTCTTTCTGGAATGCTGAGAGAAAAGGGTGTTTCCTGTTCTGTGCTAAACGCAAAGAATGATACAGAGGAGGCTGCTATAATCTCCCGTGCAGGAGAAAAGGGTGCGGTCACCATTTCCACGAATATGGCTGGACGTGGCGTAGATATAAAGCTTGGCGGTGAGGACTGCCGTGAAAAGGACTTTGTAACAGAAGCGGGCGGCTTACTGGTACTTGCGACTTCTATGAGGGAAAGTTCACGAATTACAAGACAGCTTCGTGGTCGTGCGGGACGTCAGGGTGACGTTGGCGAGAGTCGATTTTTTGCTGCCCTTGACGACAGCATAATGACTCGCTTTGAGCTAAAAAAACTAGCAGGCAGACACTATCCCTCACAAAGGATAAGCGGAGCGATAGACGATAAGACCCTGCTGAAAGAGGCGGAGAGAGTTCAGCGTATCTCAGAGGGCGATACCTTTGACGAGCGTATGAACCTTATGAAATACACGATGATAGGCGAAAAACACCGTGAGCTTACATTCAGAAGAAGAACAGCTCTTCTTGACGGAAGCTACAATTCCGACCAGTGGCAGAGCTATGCTCCCGACCTGTATGAGCAGGGGGTGGAGAAATTCGGCGAGGAAGAATTACAGAAAAAGCAGAATTTGATTCTTGCTTCTCTGCTTAATGAATTCTGGTGCGATTATCTTGACTATACTGCATATCTGAAAGAGGGTATACACCTTACTCAGGTGGCAGGAAGAAATCCGGCAGAGGAATACAACATCGCCTGTGAGGAGTATTACGACAGTGCCGCTGACAGTATTCCTGAGCGTATGGCGGAGAGGTTAGAGGCACTGGTCAGATGTGATTCTCTTGATGAATACGAAGTGCCTATGCCCAGCAAGACCTACACATATCTGCTTGACGATGGCGGCGAGGAATTCAAAACAAAGCCTATTCTTATGAATATCTTCTCTGAGGAGTATATCCCCGATGATGTACCTGATGAGGACGAGGATATTATTGAAGAAAATGATGTACCCGAAAAGAAGAAAAAAGGTTTTTTCTCTTCTCTCTTCGGGAAAAAGAAATAAAGGAAAATTAAAATGTCAACCGTTTGTGCAATAGCTACCCCCGCTGCTGCGGGAGGTATTTCGGTAATAAGGATATCGGGTGAGAATGCCGCTGATATCGCAGAAAAGGTATTTAAGACAGCTTCGGGAAAGCCTGTATCAGAGCTTGAAGGCTACCGTGCCGCCTATGGAAAGATATACGACGGAGAGGAACGCCTTGATGACGGAGTGCTGCTTATGTTCCGTGCTCCGCATAGCTATACAGGAGAGGACGTTGCAGAGATATCCTGCCACGGAGGTATCTATGTTACACGCAGGGTGCTTACCGCCTGTATAAAAGCAGGTGCAGAGCCTGCCGCCGCAGGTGAGTTCACAAAGAGGGCACTGCTTAACGGCAAGATGTCGCTGACGGAGGCGGAGGCTGTAACGGATATCATCTCTGCACAGAGCGGACAACTGCTCAGCTGCTCAAACTCTCAGAGAGAGGGAGCATTGTACCGCCGCACCGAAAGGATAGCGGATATGATAATGGAGATATCTTCTCAGATATCCGCTTGGATAGATTATCCCGATGACGATACTCCTGTTGTTACGAATGAATGGCTTACGGAAAAGCTTTCTGCTGTAAATACAGAGTTTAAAAAGCTGCTGGACGGCTACGATACAGGCAGAATGATACGAGAGGGAATTTCCTGTGCGATAGTCGGAAAGCCGAATGTGGGAAAATCCACGCTTATGAACCTTATGTCAGGCAGCGAACGCAGTATAGTTTCGGATATTGCAGGTACTACCCGTGATGTCGTGGAGGAAACCGTGACCCTCGGTGATGTGGTGCTTCGTATTGCGGATTGTGCGGGAATAAGGGAAACCGATGATGCAGTTGAAAAGATAGGCGTTGAGATAATGCTGAAAAGACTGAATGCAGCTGACCTTGTACTTGCGGTATTCGACAGCTCACGCCCCTTAGAGGAGGACGACCTTACTCTGCTCGACCGTTTACAGGGAAAACAGGTGATACCTGTTGTAAACAAGTGTGATTTGCAGCTTACCCTTGATACGGTAACGCTTGAAAAGAAACTAGGCAGTGCGGTATATATCTCGGCAAAAACAGCAGACAGTGCGGATGTCCTTGCGGCGGAGATAAAGACAAGGCTTGACCTTGACAAGCTTGACGCACAGGCGGGATTTCTTGCAAACGAACGACAGAGAGCCTGTGTTATCCGTGCGGCAGAGGCGGCACAGCAGGCAGCTGACGCTGTTGTGCTTGGACTTACTCCTGATGCGGTAGGTGTAATGCTTGAACAGGCTCTTGATGCTGTATATGAGCTTTCCGGCAAAAAAGCAAGTGAAGAGGTAATTGCAGAGGTGTTTAAGAGATTCTGTGTGGGTAAGTAATATATCAAAAAGTGCCATAAAGAGGTTATTATGAATATATTGATAATCGGTTGCGGAATGGTCGGAAGTGAACTTGCGGCTGAACTTGATAAACTGTCGCACGATGTTTCGGTGATAGATAAGGACGAGGGTAGTTTTGAGTCGCTTCCCGGTGATTTCAGCGGTTTTACAACAACAGGCATAGCCATAGACCTTGATGTGCTGCGACGTGCAGGAATAGAGAGCTGTGACGCTCTTTGTGCGGTCACGGGTAGTGATAATGTAAACATAATGGTTGCAGAACTTGCGAGTGATATATTTGGCGTGAAAAAGGTCTTTGCCAGGATCAGAGAGATAAGCAAGGGAGAGATATTCGAGGCACTTGGAATACATACCGTATGTCCCACAAAGCTTGTTGTAAATGCGGCAAAGGAGGCTTTGGAGGAAAGCAGCACGGAAACATCGACACTTAATTTTGATGATCATTTTGTAAGCTTTTCCACTCATGAGTTGCCTGACCACCTTATCGGAGGAGCTCCCGAGGATATCATATACGAGTCGGGCGAGATACTGTTTGCGGTAATTCGTGACGGTGAGATGATATTTTTTGAGCGACAGAGCCGTATGGAATTCAAAGAGGGCGACAGGCTTATCTTTGCAAAGAAACAGTAATGCTTGACGGGGGCGAAAAGTATGAAAGCGATAATAGTCGGCGGCGGTAAGATAGGTTTTTATCTTGCGAAAACGCTGCTTGAACACGGTTATTCGATAACGATAATTGAAAACGACAGGGAACAGTGCAGATATTGTGCAAACAGCCTTGAAGCGGAGATAGTATGCGGCGACGGTACATCAGGTGATGTGCTGCGGTCGGCTGACGCTGAAAATTCAGACGCAGTCATAGCAGTTATGGGACAGGACGAAAACAACCTTGTATGCTGTCAGATGTCGAAAAAGCTTTTCGGAGTGAAAAAGACCATTGCAAAGGTGAATAACCCTAAAAATTCCGAGGCAATGAAAAAACTTGGTATCGATATTGTGATATCCGCTACGGATAATATCATTCGTGAGCTTGAACGTGAGGTGGATATAAGTACTATAAAGGAACTTATTCATCTGGGTAAGGATGAGGCGTCCTTGCTTGAAATAACTCTCCCTGAGGATTATGCTCTTGACGGCACTGCTCTTCTTGATATAAAGCTGCCGCTTGATTGTAATATAGCTTGTATCAACCGAAGTGGAAGAGCGATAATCCCACGTGGACAGACAACGCTTAAAAGCGGCGATATCCTGCTTGTGGTGACACTTGGTAAAGAGGAAAAAGAGCTTAGAAAGGCACTTAAAATAAAAAATCAGACTATTTAGAAAAGAGGCGAGAATATGGCACAGAACAGCAAACAGAAACAGGGTAAGTCAAAAAGCACAGGAAAAAAGGGCGGTGTGCCTCAGCGTACCCGCAGAAAGCAGGGCGACACTATCTTTGCTCTTGATATCGGTACACGCACAGTTGTAGGTATCCTCGCAGAAAAGACTGACAGCGGCTATAAGGTCATTGATATGCAGACCGTGTATCACGAAAAACGGTCTATGACCGACGGTCAGATAGAGGATATCGAGGCGGTAGCAGGAGTTATCAAGACCGTAAAGGCAGAACTTGAAAAACGTCACGCTGTACGACTTTCCAACGTTTGTATAGCGGCGGCAGGCCGTGCGTTGAAAACAATGCGGAACAAGTCTGTGTGCGATGTGTCGGATAAACGTGCTTTATCCGCCGAGGACATAAAGGCAGCAGAGCTTGAAGCTGTCCGTGAAACCGAGGAAAAGTTCTCCGAAGGACAGGAGAGGTCGGCGTTCTATTGTGTCGGACACAGCGTTATAGAGCTTACACTTGATGGGTACAAGGTGCAGAAGCCCGAAGGACATCGTGGCGAAAAGCTTGAAACGGAGATAATCGCAGCCTTTCTCCCCGCTTATGTGGTAGAGAGCCTTTGTGCGGCAGTGGACAGTGCAGGGTTACAGGTGTCGGGTCTTACGTTAGAGCCTATTGCAGCAATGAATATAATCGTGCCGCCTGAACTTAGACTTATAAATATTGCTTTGTGTGATATCGGTGCGGGTACTTCGGATATCGCTGTATCACGTGACGGCAGTGTTGTGGCTTACGGAATGGCTACTATTGCGGGTGATGAGATGACCGAGGAGCTTATGAAAAAGCTGCTTATCGACTTCAATACCGCTGAAATGATAAAAACAAGTGCTCTGCCCGAAACGGAATATACAGATATCCTGCTGATGAAACATACGATAACAGCAAAGCAAGTAGAAGAATTGCTTAGTCCCTGTGCAGAAAAACTTGCGGATACTATCTGTAAGGAGATAATTGCGGCAAACGGAGCAGCACCGCAGGCGGTATTTCTTGTGGGCGGCGGCAGTAAGTTAAAGGGACTTACAACACTTGTTGCAAAGGGTCTTGGTATGAGCGAGAGCCTTGTTGTTACAGGCAGAAGCGAGCTTATGAGAGGCGTGACTATCCCCGATAAGTTAGAAGTAGGTACTGAACACGCAACTCCTCTCGGTATTGCGATAACTACCTCTGAGGGTGTAAAGTACGACTTTACGACTATTACCTTTAACGGTAAAAAAGTACGCACACTTGATACTAACCGTCTTACAGTGTTTGAGCTTACGACACTGGCAGGATTTAAGCCTGATAAGCTTATGGGACGCTCGGGTGCTGCTTTGACATTTACCGTTGACGGGCAGAAGGTGGTGCTTCGTGGCACACCAATGACTCCTGCGGAGATATCCGTAAACGGAAAACCTGCTTCGCTCAATGCTACTGTCAGAAAGGGCGACGAGGTCATCATTGTTCCTGCAAAGCACGGCGAGGACGCAGTGGCACTTCTTTCGGACAGATTCAGTATGAATGAGATGTTCGTTGCGGAGATAACGGTTATGGACGAGAAAAAGACTGTAGGAAAATATCTCAGGATAAACGGAGATATCGTAACGACAGACGCAGAGATAGAAAACGGCTGTGCTATTGAAACTGTAAACCTCCGTACACTTGGCGAACTTTGCACAGCAGAGGAGATAGCGGCAGAATATGCTCTGCTTAACGGTAAAAAGGTAGCACCCTACACTGCACTTGCAGACGGCGATACGGTAACCGTTATAATAAAAGCAGCAGAACCCACACCTGCGGCTGAGCCTGTAATTCCCGAAAAAACAGCAGAGCCGTTACAGTCTACTGATCCCTCAGATGAGATACATATCATCTTTAACGGAGAGCCTGCAAAATTTCCTGTCATCGATCACAGGAGAGAGCCTATCTTCCTTGATTTGTTGGCGGCTTTTTCAGAAAATCCGACAGCACTTCTTGCACACGCAACAACAACCACCATTAACGGAAAGGTCGCACGTCTTGGCGATGTAGTACACGACGGCGATGAGATAATAATAGAATAATTATGAGTAGATTTCTAAAAAGGCTGCTGCACATTTTTATAGCTGCTGCTATGTTGGGCGGCTGTTCAAGAATACCTGATAAGCCTCTGCCTGAAACATCAGAGGTGACAGACGAGGCAGGAGAAACGGGTGAAAGCTCCGAGGCACCTGCAATACACGAAGAAAGGGACACCGTAAGTTATCCCATTGAAAAACAGGACACACTGATAAAGCTTAATGCAGAGGGCGGTGTGTTTGACGGAGTAGTCCGCAGCGAGGGAGAATACGACGGCAGCGGTTATCTTGTCCTTGACGAGGGTATGAGGCTGCTGCACATAGCAGAGCTGCCGTCATCACAGCATTATCGTGTGATACTTGCGGCACATTCCTACGGAGATGCAGCGGTAAGCATAAGTACCGATGAGGGAAAAGTAGGAACTTACTATATTCCCGCCACGGAAAATATGGAATTTTCCCTTTATGCCGTTGACAGCGTTTATTTGACAGAGGGACAGTCGTTTCTGACCTTTGTTGTTGATAAGGGAAGCGTTTCCCTTGACTATATCCTGTTGGAAAACAGTACAGGAGCAGAGAATAACTGCTATAAGACCGCAGTTTCTGTTGTGGGAAAGAATACGGGTATTCACACCATAAGTACGATGAAGTTTCTTTCCGATAGCTACGGCAACAGGATACTTGTCGGACAGAATGTGACACCGGGTACAAATGCGGAGATTGACGCAATATACGAAGAAACAGGACGATATCCTGCTATACGGTGCGGCGATCTTATCTATTCCTCTCTATACAGGAAAGATGAGAATTCTAAGACAGCAGAGGACGAGATATCACTTGCCCTTGATTGGGGCAAAAACGGCGGCATCATCTCAATGGGTTGGCATTGGCTCTCACCACTTGAATATGGCTCTGATATATACAAGTCCGAAACACTGTTTGAACTTACAGAGGCTGTAACTGACCGTGATATCTCAACGGCAAGTATCGAGGAGATACAGGGAATGTATGACAGCGGTATGATATCCGAAAGCTGTCTTGCAATCATAAAGGACATAGACAATATGGCGACTGTCTTGCAGCGTTTCAGGGAGGAGCAGCTTACTGTGGTGTGGCAGCCTATTCCCGACGGCGACTCGGATATGTACTGGTGGGGTGGCAATGCGGAGAACTACAAATGGCTCTGGGACCTTATGTTCCGCCGTATGAATGAACACCACAAACTTAACAATTTGATATGGGTATGGAATGGCACTGACCCCGATTTTTATCCGGGAGATGATCTTTGTGATATTTATGGTCAGAGCCTTTTCGAGGGCAGCTCGGCTTCTTATGCAGCGAGATTTCAGGCGGTTGCTCATCTGTCGGAGACCGACACAAAGCCTGTTGCGATGACAGTATGTGATACGCTGCAAAATACCGATTTCCTTAAACGTGATAATGCTATGTGGCTGTGGATAGCTCCCGCAAGCGGAAAGTATATAATAGACGAGAGCGGAGCGTTATCTGAACAGTATACAAGCTGGCAGAGGATCAGCGATGTGTACAATAGTCGTATATGTATTACCCGTGATGAGCTTCCCGATATGTACACCTATGGGATAGAGTATATGGACGATACCGAGGAAGCTCCCGAAATAATTGATGTAACATAAAAGGAGATAACAACTATGAAAAGATATTTGTCACTTGCATTTGCTGCGGCTATGCTGCTTTCTATGACAGCCTGCGGAGGAAACAATGACAGCAGCTCCGCACCTGTTGATAGTGGCTCTGCCAATGTATCGACAGAGGGAGGAGAGCCTTCTGGAGAAGAAAGCGTTGTTATAGAGGAGATACCCTACGAGCTTGGCGGAGAGCTTACACCTACTATGATAGCGAATTCTGTACTCAACAAGGGCGACCTTACCCGCCTTGCCGGAGTGATAAAAAAGCTTCAAGCCGGTGACGAGGTAACAGTAGCTTATCTTGGCGGCTCTATCACACAGGGAAGTTCCGCAGGCAATGAGCTTTGCTATGCACGGCTTACAACAGACTGGCTTATGGAACAGTTCCCCGATGCTAAGATAAACTATGTAAATGCAGGTATAGGTGCAACAGGCTCATATATAGGTGTACATCGCTGTGACGAGCAGATACTCGCTCACGATCCCGACCTTGTATTTATTGATTTTTCCGTAAATGATACGTCAGACAGGCTGACAACAAATAAGGCAACATACGAGAGCCTTATCAGAAAGATATGGAAGCACAGTACATCTCCTGCAATAATCACCATTGCTATGACACAGGAGAATGGAACAAGCGTACAGGATGCCCACTATGAAATTGCGGCAAAATACGGAATACCGATGATTTCCTATCGCAATGCTATACTTGATGTTATTGATAAGGGATATATCGAGTGGGACGATATCTCTGATGATGATATCCACCCTAATATTCCCGGTCACGCTGTTCTTACAAAGATGATAACACATTATATCAGCACTGTTGTTGATGATGTTGACAGTATCGACACAAGCAACGATCCTGTTCTTCCCGAGCCTAACGCAGACGGTGATAAGTTTGAGAATGCAACGCTTATCCGTGCGACAAGTGACGCTTGTAAGTCAACAGGTGTGTTCGATCCTATGACAGGAACATCATTCGGAAATCTTTCGGATCCTTGGAGAGGAAGATATAAGTCTGAGGATCTTGCAGACCCCGATGCGGCGGCTATCATTTTTGAGGTAGAGGCTAAGAATATAGGCGTACTTTACGGTAAGCTCACAAGTGCTAATGCAGGTATGGTGAGTGTGTATGTAGACGATGAGCTTGTAAAGACGATAAATGCAAATTTCTCTAACGGTTGGGGAAATTATGTTGAGTTTGTTGAGATAAGCTCCTTTGCGGAAACAGGTAAGCATACCGTAAAGATAGTTCCTTTGGACAGCGGAAAGAGCGGACAATTCTACGTTTCGGCACTGGCTATAAGTTAAAACATAAAAGGGCGAACAGTTAAGTTCGCCCTTTTGGTTTTTATTCAGCTGTTCATTTTCCAGTGAGCAAGTGTAATTGCCTCGAAGCCCTGTGGTGACAAAATAGGCTTTGCTACACGCTGTTTTGTTTCCTCACAAAGGCAGCGGTTTTGTGCAAATTCCGCACCAGCCTTTGTTATCTCGGCAAGGTAGCCCTCACGCTGACGTTTTGCCTTTTCTGCGATAAATAGCTCTCCCTCGGGACAGAGGATAGAGGTGTAATGTCCGTCGCCGCAGATAAGGTCAAGCTGCTTTAATAGTGCGGGGTACATAGGCTTTGCGTCCACATATCCGCAGGTGGTGATTACAACAAGTCTTTTTTCGTGCATACTTTCATCACGAAGCTCGTGGAAAGAAGCGTTCTTGTCCTCCACAAGATTTCCCATATATGGTAGCATAAACGGCAGACAGCGGTCTGTCATACATTTAAGCTGGGAGGGCATTCCGAAAAAGTAGAGCGGAAAGCTTTCAATAACTATATCCGCAGCCTCGATTTTCTCGTATATCTCGCCCATATCGTCTTTTATAACACATTTTCCCGGGGTCTTGCTCCAACAGGAGAAACAGCCTACGCAAGGCTTGATATTCATCTTGTAGAGGTTTACATACTCTACCTCGGTGTCCTTGGGAAAGCCGTTAAGAAAAGCTTCTGTTATATTCAGCGTATTGCTGCGTTCGGATTTGGGACTTCCGTTAAGAACTAATACTTTCATTTATTCTCCTTGTTATGATTTATAATTATCCTGTACAGATACTGTAATAATATCTCTCGCCCATAGCGTAGATCTCAGCGGTGGTGAAATCATCTGTGTTGAAATTCATATCACGCATATCAGCGAAAACATCTCCGCCGTTTGCCTTTATAAAAGCCTCACGCCGAGTCCATATCGTGTAGAATAGCCGCTCGTCCTCGGTTTTAAGGAATTCCTTATAATCTCTTGCACACATAAATATCTCGGCAAGTTCGGACATTTTCTGCTGGGGATATTTTCTTGCACGTTGTATATCGCAGCCTATTTTTACTTCGCTGCCAATTATGACAGCACAGCAGGCGGCACCCTCGGAGTGGGAGATGCTGAAATCTAAATCACGGCGGTTTATCACTGAGGGTCGTCCGTCAGCATTTCGGGAGATAACAAGTCCGCTGCGGTCAATACCGTTTTTAACAAGCAGATTATCAAGCAGTAGAAATCCACAAAGACTTTCAGACAGCTTTTGCCCCTCCTTTGCAAGAATACCGTTAAAATATTCCTCGCTCATAGGGGAGTAATTCTGTCTTGCTTCCTCTACACGGGGACGTAGGTTTTCGCCTCCCGAAACGATACAGGCCGAAAAGTCTATGATATGCTTATCCATACACTGCACTCTTATCCATAGAGGTAAACAGCATACTGCCCTTTGCTTTTACTGTGCCGTCCACGGAGATAACGGCGGAGAATTCATGCGCACCGCCCGCTGCCATAGTAGACTTTACTTCTATCGTAAGCTGGTCGCCAGGGATAACGGGACGCAGGAATTTAAAATCCTTTACCTTTAATAGCACATACAGCTTTTCTTCGTCTGCGGCAGCGTCATCGGGAGCGATGACCAGAGAGCAGAGCTGTGCCGCACTTTCGATAAGCAGCACTCCAGGCATAATGGGAGCGTCTGGGAAGTGTCCCATAAAATGCGGTTCGTTTACTGAAACATTTTTTATACCTTTTGCAGATACACCTGGTTCAAGCTCTATAACACGCTCTATCATCTGAAAGGGAGGACGCTGTTTGATACGCTGATTTATCTCCATTAAATTCATTGTCATAAGCTAAGACCTCCGTCAAGCACAATGACCTGTCCTGACATATATGCGAAATTATCGGAGCAGAGCTGTGCGACTACATTTGCAACATCGTCAGCGGTGCCATACTTGTGCATAGGTATAGCGGAAAGGTAAGCTTCCTTTTTATCCTCAGGGATAGCGTCCATCATCTCGGTTTCAATAAAACCTGGGGCGACTGCATTGACAAGGATATTGCGTGGAGCGAGTTCCTTTGCAAGGGTAGCTGTCATAGAGTTTACCGCTCCCTTTGTGGCGGAGTACACACCCTGTCCCTCTACTGCAAGAACGGAGCTTACAGAGGAAACGTTGATTATTCTGCCGCCTGTTTTTATCATTTTTAAAGCCGCCTGCTGAGCACAGTGGAAATAACCCTTTATGTTTATATCAAGACTTCTTGAAAGGGAGTCCTCGTTTATCATCAGCAGATATGCGTCGTCTACGACGCCTGCATTATTTACAAGTACATCAAGTCTGCCGAAGACCTTGTGTACTTCACGAAACATTCCCTGTACTTGTTTTAGATCGGCGGTGTCTGCCTTTACTGCAATGGCTTTTCTGCCGAGAGCCTCGATAGTGGAAACCACCTCCTGTGCCTTAACGTCGTTGCTTACGTAGTTTACTGCAACATCGTAGCCGCACTCGGCGAGCTTTATCGCACAGGCTTTTCCTATTCCACGGGAAGCACCTGTTACTATTGCAACCTTATCCAAATCTAACCTCCTATATTTACGGTATTCTGCATATATCAGCAGACCGCACCGCAAGAGTACCTGTGTACATCAAGCGTGCGGTCTAGCGTTATACATCTGATATTTACATCATACTTTTTTAAGAATAACAGCAGAGTAAGAGCCGCCTACACCCTCAGCTACTGCAAGGATATACTGATATTTTCCCTCGCTGTCGTTTTTCAGCAGCTTAGCTGCGTATGCAGTCTGCTCTGTTGCAGCTGCCGCTCTTGCCTCGCCCATATCTGTCCTTACGCTGAGCACAGGGATATCCTTTGTGAAAAGCTGCTTGAATACGGAAAGCTCGATACCATCAATGGACTTGTTTCCGTTTGCAAATCCGCAAACGGCGGAAAGCTCATTGGGAGAAATATCTGCTTCGGCACAGGCTTCTTCGATTGCACGTTTCATAGCGTCATCCGAACCTGTCAGTGTACCGAATTCCACAGCCTTGTGAGTTGCAGAGCAACCGACTATCTCGGCATACTTTTCAGCGTTACGATTATTTGCATTGGTTTCTGTTTCGATGATAAGGGAAACAGAACCCTCGCCAAGGGCAAAGCTGTTATCGCCGCTGACATAACCAAGCTTATCATAAAGCTCATATGTTATATCGGTGTTTTCGTCTGTACCGGATGCAACCATAATGCTTTCCTCACCGTTACGGAGTACATCGACAGCGTAGCACACGCTCTGAATACCTGCCTGTATGCTGTTTGCAACGGTTACGTTGTAGCCCTTTATTCCCGCAAAGATGCTGAAATAACCACCTGCCGCATTGTATACGGTATTAGGGAAGCTGAATGCACTGCCGTTTGCTGTGCCGTTTTCGATAGTATTCTTCTGGAAACCTACTATTTCGGTCATAGGACCGTCTGCTGTGCCGATTATGATACCGATGTCATTCTCGTTTGTTTCGTCAATGGTTATATTGGCGTCTTTTAACGCTCTCATACCACTAATGAGCTGTAACTGACTGAAACGGTCAAGCTTGCGGTAGAATGCCATTTTAATGCCGTGCTCTTTATAGTCATCGCCTGTAATATCACAGCGAAGGCCTTTGCCTTCGGAGTCATTCTTGCCGATAAGTTCACCTATACCTGTAACGAATACACGCTGCTTGTTGGTGTTGTCGGGGATATCGTGGGCATTCTTTGCAAATACGATACTTGCGTTGTTTCCACCGAATGCAAAGGAGTTGGACACCGCATAATTAACAGGCTTTTCTCTCTTTTTGTTGGGTACGAAGTCGATATCTCCCGCCTTTTCTTTTAGCTGGTCAAGATGTTCTTCTGCGTAGCCTATCGTCGGAGGGATAACGTCCTCGCACACAGCCTTAACAGTGAATACAGCCTCGATAGAGCCTGCCGCACCCAGACAGTGACCTGTCATAGACTTTGTGGAGCTTACAGAAACGTGGTTGTTTCCGTCGAACAGGGTGTGCAGAGAGAGGAATTCAGCCTCGTCGTTCTTTGCTGTACCTGTACCGTGAGCATTTATGTAGTCGATATCTGTAAATTCAAGACCAGAATTTTTGATAGCACGTTTGATAGCACTCATCTGACCCTCGCCGTCGGGACGGGGAGCGGTGATGTGATGTGCGTCGGAGCTTACACCGCTGCCGAGGACCTCGCAATATATCTTTGCACCTCTTGCAACAGCGTGTTCGTAGCTTTCGATAATAAGTATACCTGCACCCTCGCCGAGAGTGATACCGTTACTCTGGTTAAAGGGGGAACAAGCGTCAGCTGCAAGTGCGTGCAGTGCGTGGAAGCCGCTGAAAGCAAGACTTGAAAAGCTGTCAGAGCCACCTGCTACAAAAGCGTCAGCCTTACCGCTGCGGATAAGGTCGCAGGCATATGAAAGGCTCATCGTACCAGCTGCACAGGCATTTACGATATTTGCTGTAACGCCGTTTAATGCAAAGTGCTTTGCAACGTTGTTTGCGATAGCGGCAGCGGGCATTTTGAGTATATCGGAGGCTTTTCCGCCGCCATTTTTGATCTCGTCGGTATAGTATTTGTCGATACTTGCCGCACCGCCTACGCAGTTACCTACGATAACACCCACACGGTCTGCATTGAACTTATCCGTGCTGTAACCTGCGTCTGCAAGAGCCTCTGCCGCAGCCTTGATACAAAGCAAAGAGGAACGGTCATAGTCCTCAGAGGAAAGATCTTCTGATTTAACGCCAACCTCTGCACCCTTGTTTGCGTAACAGTCTGTGGTATCAACGGAAGTAACTTCACGGATACCTGTAATGCCGTTTATAGCGGCACTCCAACATTTATCTGTGCTGTCGCCGAGGGCACATACAAGACCAAGTCCTGTAACGACACATCTTCTGTTGTCCGTCATAGAATTATTCTCCCATATTCTCCTCAACAAACTTTGTGAGGGTCTCGATAGTCTGGAAGTTCTCTCTTGCCGCACCTGTCATCTGAACGCCGAACAGGTTATCGATACCTGCAATGATCTCGATAGAGTCGATAGAGTCAAGACCAATATCGTCGCCGAACAGCTCAGATGTGTATTCCAACTCGTCTGCGGGGATACGGAGATTTTCAACTAACATACCCTTGATCTTTTCTGCGATTTCTGTGTTCATAATAAATACCTCTCATTAAATATATTTCCTGCGGAATATCCGCTTGTTTACCTTGTGGAGTAGCTTTCTTCGGAATACACGGGAAGTCTGCCGTACTCCTCCTCCATTATGCCGTAAAGACGTTTGACCTCGTTTTCCGCTTGAAGTGCAAGTTGCTTTGCATATTTTGAACGACGCATATCCTGAGGACAGTCGCTTTCAATGGGATTGCCTATGTATATCTTCTGTCTTTTTCCGAACAGCATTTTGTACTCTCCGTATACTGCACAGGGGACTATCGCTGCACCCGTGGCTGCCGACAGAAGTGTTGCACCAGCCTTGAATTCCTGCATTTTTCCCTCACGGGCAATGCCGCCCTCAGGGAAGATTATCATAGAGCCGCCGTTTTTAAGCAGTTCCTCTGCTTTCATATACCATTCTGCATCTGTGCCTGAAAGGTCGATAGGCATACATCTGCACCATTTTATCATAGTGCCGACGGTCTTTTTTTCATACCAGCGTTTTACGACCAGTATATATGGCTTATATCGTCCAAGCACTGCCCCGACAAAGGCACCGTCAAAGTGGCTGGTGTGGTTTGCCACAAATATCAGCGGTCTGCCTTTGAGGGATCGTTTAAGTGTTTTGTCCTCCCACATCACCTTAGGTCTGAAAAGGAGGTACGCTGTACATTTTATAACACCCTGAAAGAATTTCCCCCACAGGGATTGCTTTAAAGTGTTGTCCTGCTTATCCATCGTACCCTCCTCAACCTACGGCAAACCGTGTAATATAATGCTTTTCTGCATTACCGTAATATATTATACTATAATAAAGCAATTCTTTTCAATGGACATTTCGCACCATTAAGCCCCAAAAGGGGCAAAGCGTTGCTTTTGTGTTGCTTTTTAATAATTTGTTTACAGAAATTCTGTCACAACAGCTAATTCTTTGCTGATTTCTGATGTAGAAATTGTCAAAACCAACAAAAATCCCCCTAGTCACACTAGGGGGAGCGTTTATGAATTAAAGAATTCCGCAATATCGCTGAATACTTCATCACGAACACATTCGTTGATGATCTCGTGGCGTACACCGTTGTAATCTTTGTAGGCAAGTTTGTTAAATCCTGCTTTCAGCAGTACCTTACGGGAGTCCGCCGCACCCTTTTTTCCGCCTGTGCAGAAATCCTCTGTACCACGCAGCATAAGAATTCTAAGCTCAGAATTCACGTTTACATAGTGATTGTGGTGGTGCATAAGCTCTACAAGGGCATACAGGTCGCTGTAAGCTGAGCTTGTAAATCCAAATCCGCATAGGGGATCGGCAAGATAAGCGTCTACGCTGTCAGTGTTTTTACATATCCAATCCACGCTTGTTCGGGGTGACTTTATCTTTTTGTTGAAAGCCCCTGTGGTTATATGTTGCAGCGTCTTTGAACGGGACATCTTACCCCTAGTTGTCATTATTAGCTTTGCAAGGGTTATACCAAAACAAGCACACGCCTGATAGCTAGGATAACCCATAAGCACGACCTTTTCATACTTATCGGAATGTTTTTGCAGCAGCACTCTGCTTATTATGGTACCCATTGAATGAGCAATGAGATAAACAGGAACTCCGCTGTATTCTTCGTCTATATAGCTGCGTACAGACAGCATATCTGAAACAAGCAATCTGTGACCGTCTTTCTCGGCAAAAAACCCGAGTGTTTCCGCATTCGGTCCGTGACCTCTCATATCTGCGGTAACAACAGCAAAGCCTTGTTCATTAAGAAAATATGCAAGTCCTTCGTAACGGAGCTGATGCTCCTCCATACCGTGAGCTATCTGTATTACAGCTTTTGGTGTTTGTATATCATAATCACGCAGCGACAGCTCATAGCCGTCGATAGCAGCAACAAAAACCTCTTTCATTGCAAAACCCCCAAATTATCTTTCTATAAATTATATTGTACCATAGATACGGCAATTAGTCAACATGAAAAGCGGTATCGTCAAAAATACGACGATACCGCTCTGTTTATAGATTATCTGACACAGGAAGCGTATATTTCTTCTTGTATTCATTGAATTTTGCTTTAAATTCAGTGTCGCTGTCACGTTTAAGCTCATTCATATATTCGTGGGTATCCATATTGTTTTCCTTTACCTGGATCATACATACTGCAATGTTAGAGCAGTGATCGGATACACGTTCGAGGTTTGTGAGCAGGTCGGACAGGATAAATCCAAGCTCAATAGTACATTTGCCGACACGCAGACGCTCGATGTGGCGGCTCTTTAAGTCGGTGCGGAGTTGGTCGATTACATCTTCAAGCGGCTCTACCTGTTTTGCAAGACTAATGTCGGAATTAACAAATGCTTCGATAGCCTTGTCCAGTATCTCGGTAACAGCACCCTTGATGACTTCTATCTCGCTGAATGCTTCCTCGGAGAACTTTATCTTCTTCTGATACATTTCCTCGGCAGCCTCTACAACGTTTACTGCGTGGTCGGAGATACGTTCAAGGTCTCCGATAGTATGCAGCAACTTTGATACTACCTTACTGTCGTGCTCGGACAGATCTTTTGAACTGATTTTCAGAAGATAAGAGCCTATCTTATCCTCGTAGATATCGATAGTATTTTCATTCTCGACAACCTCTGCCGATAGCTTTGGATCATATGCGGCAAGAACATCGAGGGATTGATTTATTGTTTTGCGTGTGAGATTTGCCATTCTGATAGCAACGCTGCGGCACTGCTCGATAGCAACAGAGGGAGTAAGCAGCAGACGCTCGTCCAGCATAGGCATCTCGCCCTCTTCTTCGTTGGGGTTATCACGAATGATAAGACAAGCAAGTTTTTCGACCTGTTTTGTAAAAGGCAGGAAGAGAAGTGTTGCCAGTACGTTGAATGCGGTATGGATTATCGGAATGCTTGTGCCGACAAGCGGTTCGTTAAGGAACTGGAACTGTAAAAACGCATTGAGCAGATAGAACAGCGACAGGAATACAACAGTTCCAAGCACATTGAACAGTAAGTGAACTACCGCTACACGTTTAGCGGACTTGTTTGCACCGATAGAGGAGATAAGTGCGGTAACGCAGGTACCGATATTCTGACCGAGCAGAATAGGGAGTGCAGTGCCGTGTGTGACTGCTCCTGTTGAGGTAGATACTGCTTGGAGTATACCTACTGATGCTGACGAGGACTGAATAACCGCTGTAAGAACAGCACCGGCAATAACGCCGAGAATGGGGTTTGAGAACATAACCATCATCTCGCCGAATGCAGGCTCGTCTTTAAGTCCGCTTACAGCGGCAGACATAGTGTCCATACCAAACATCAGCACCGCAAAGCCAAGAAGGATAGTTGCGATATTGTGTTTTTTATCGGATTTTGAGAACATAATCATTCCCGTACCGATTATAGCGAGGATAGGTGTAAATGAGCTTGGTTTTAAAAGCTGAATAAATATGTTGTCACCGTCAAGCGATGTAAGGCTCAGCAGCCACGCTGTCATTGTAGTACCTATATTAGCACCCATAATAACACCGATAACCTGTCTGAGTTTCATAATACCCGAGTTTACAAAGCCGACAAGCATAACCGTTGTAGCAGAGGACGACTGGATAACAGCAGTAACGCCTGCACCGAGAAGTACGCCTTTGATAGGGTTTGATGTCATTTTTTCAAGAAGTTTTTCAAGCTTACCGCCTGCAAGCTTTTCAAGTGCGGCACTCAGCGTGTTCATTCCGAAAAGGAATAATGCAAGACCGCCAATGAGAGATAAAACGTCAAATAAGTCCATTTCTTTTCTCCTGTGTCGTTTGTGTCCTTGACATTCGGTCTATACCCGATATGTCTTATAGCAATCTTTCTTTATTGCTTTGTTTTTAACATTCGCAATCAAATTTATTATACAGGATTTTTCGATAAATGTACAGTGGTTTTTACAAAATCTTTATTTTTCCGCATTATTTATAATTTATCCCAGACAAACTATTGCTTTTTCTGTCACTTTTATGAATAGTTTTTTCTTTGGCGAAAAGATTGTAAATATTATGTAAAGCCCTGCTTCCTTTTTTAGGAAGAGGGCAGCTTTTAATCTTCGTTTACAGTTTCGGCATTCTCAATAACGGACATAGGATCTATCCATTTTCCGCCCTGTTTTACAGCGAGATGAAGGTGCGGCTGTTGGAGTATTTCAGCCTGACAGGTGTCAGAGGTTTTGCCGATCACTTCGCCCTCACGCACATTCTGTCCCGTTTTGATGCTAAGTTCCTTTGCAAGACCGCAGTAGTGGACTTCAAGTCCGTTGGTCTGGTCAATTACAACGGTAATGCCCCATAGAGGATCATCTGTGATCTCTTTTACAACACCCTCCGACATAGATTTTACGTCTGTACCGATCGTGCAAAGGATATCACAGCCGTCGTGGGTCTTCCAGACGCCAAGCGTTTCAGACTTGACAAGTTCGCCTCCGCTGAATGGGTGGGAGATCTCGCCCTCAACAGGCATAATGTTTCGGGCGGAGGAAACAACAGGCTTGTTTACCTGTTCTGCGGGAGCATCATCGGGGGAGTTTACTTCTGCCGCTTCTGTCTGCGGAGCGGACGGGGTGTTTTCCTTAGGAACATTGTCCTGTGAATTGCTTGCGGGGATATCAGAGCTGTTTTCGCTTTCGGAAGGCTCAAATACCCAGGTGTTCTGAGAGGGCGTGTCGGATTCTGTGGGGGTCAGGCGGCTCATTGTACGGTTGTATGCGGTAAGAGAGGCAACGCTTACTGCTGCGACACCCAGTACAACAGCGATCGCCATACCCTTTCCTGTGGGGAATGATTTTTTTGATCTGTCTTTTCTCATTGCGGTATTCCTTTCATATTATATAATATGGACAGACCCACAAGGCTCATCCTTGCAGGATCGTGTAGATATTTTTGCCTGTTTTTTGAGGAAATATACAGTAAATAAGCTTTTCGAGAAAAAAGACAGAGCATATTGCGGTTTTTATCAAAATATGATACAATCAATGTATCAATATTTCGGAGGTGCGGAGTTGATACGGATAGCACAGATACTTGGCAAGATGAACGGCGGAGGTGCCGAGCAAATGGTGATGAACTATTATTCTGCCATAGACCGTGAGCAAGTACAGTTTGATTTTTATATATTTAAAGGCTCTAATTGTGTTCCTGCTGAAGAGATAAAGGCAATGGGCGGCAGATTATTCGTATTGCCGACGTTCAAACACCCTTTCAGATATATGAAAACGCTGAAAAGACTACTGAAAGAAAACGAATATAAAATAGTTCACTGTCATTTAAGTACTCTTGCATTTCCTGCACTAAGGGCGGCAAAGAAAGCAGGGATTTCTGTCCGTATACTGCATAACCATAGTACCTCAGGAGGAAAGAGAGAGCTGCTCCGCAATATGGCAAAGGCTTTTTTCAAGCCGATAGCAAGAAGATACGCAACGGAATACCTTGCTTGTTCTGAACTTGCCGCAAGGTGGATGTATGGTGCAAAGCCTATATTATCTTTAAATGAGCCTGCTCCTCCCGTAAAGGTAGTACGAATAATGCGTAATGCTGTGGATACAGAAAGATTTCGCTATAACGAGAAAAAACGCTCAGAGCTAAGGGGAGAGTTCAAGATACCAAGCAAGACTCTGGTATTCGGGCATATAGGCAGATTTTGTCCGCAGAAAAATCAGATGTTCCTTTTGGACATATTCATTGAAATACTGAAAAAGCATAAAAATTCTGCATTGCTTCTTGTTGGCAACGGCAAGGACAAAGAGCTGTTACAGGCAAGGGTAATAGCGGCGGGGCTTAACGGAAAGGTCATCTTTACCGGTCAAAGAGCTGACACGGATAAGCTGTACAGTGCTTTTGACTGCTTTTTGCTTCCCTCAAACTATGAGGGACTTCCCGTAGTGGGGGTTGAGGCTCAGAGTGCAGGACTTTACTGTCTGTTTTCGGACAAAGTGACAAGAGAGGCAAAGATATCCGATGGTGTGCAGTATCTCAGCTTAAAAACCAGTGCGGAGGACTGGGCGTGTGCGGCTCTCTGCTGTGCAAAGCTAAGAAATGAGAACGGTGCAGAGCAGGTTAGCGGTGCAGGATATGATATACACACAGCGGCAAAGGAATTAGAGCGATACTATCTTGATTTGGCTTGACTAACCGCATATAGGAGTGATATACTAAGTAGGACTGAGGATCTCAGTCCTATTTTTTTGACGTGGTGATATTATGACAGGGTTACTTATTAAACTTTTTGTAAAAAATCGCGAAAATATACAAAATGCAAAGGTGCGAACTTCTTACGGAAAGCTTTCGGGCTGGGTAGGAATAGTTTGCAATATTCTCCTTTGTGCCGGAAAGTTTTTGGTCGGCTTTATCTCGGGCAGTGTTTCTATAACCGCAGACGCTGCAAATAATTTGGCGGACGCATCTTCCAGTATAATAAGTCTGCTTGGCTTTAAACTTGCAGAAAAATCTGCCGACGAGGAGCATCCTTACGGTCACGCAAGGTATGAATATCTTTCGGGATTTATCATTGCTGTAATGGTGTTGGTGATAGGCTTTGAGCTGTTAAAGGGCAGTATAGAAAAGGCGGTAAATCTATCGCCCGTTGAATTTTCCTGGATATCTATCGGAGTTCTTGCAGCCTCCATACTTGTAAAGCTTTGGATGATGCTGTTTAATATGAAGATAGGTAAGCTGATAAGTTCACAGGCTCTTGAAGCTACTGCCGCAGACAGCAGGAATGACTGTATTTCTACCTTTGTTGTGCTTGTTGCCGCACTTGTATCGCATTTTACATCTGTTCAGCTTGACGGCTGGATGGGTATTCTTGTAGCGGCGTTTATTTTGTACAGCGGTATAGGACTTGTAAGGGAGGCTATGAGTCCTCTGCTTGGAAAAGCACCCGATCCCGAAATGGTGGAGCATATCCGTGACAAGGTGATGTCCTATGAGGGAGTGCTTGGTACACACGATCTTATGGTGCATGACTACGGTCCGGGAAGAATATTTGCAAGTGTACACGTTGAAATGGCGGCAGAACGTGACGTGCTTGAAAGCCACGATGTAATTGATAATATCGAGAGGGATTTTCTTAGCGAGGGACTGAATATAGTCGTTCATTTTGATCCTATCGTAACAAATGATTCCGCAGTAGGGGATATCAGACACGAGATATCCGAAATAGCAACAAAGATAGACGAAAGGCTGTCTATACACGACCTTAGATTAGTTCCCGGCCCTACGCATACAAATGTTATCTTTGACTGTGTAGTGCCGCATAGATTTTCTATGAGTGAGGACGAGCTTAAAGCGGAAATATGTCGCTTTGTTCAGCTTAACCACCCGGAATATTATTGTGTTATAACCGTAGAGAACAGTTATGCTCCCATACCAAAAAAGGCACAAGCTACTGAATAAACAAAAAACATTAAACCCCTGTGATCGCTCACAGGGGTTTAATGCTGGTTTGGTTGGTAATTATATGAAAAGGGATCGGTGTCTTGTTAAAGCTGGATGTAAGTTTTTCATCCAGTGTCTATATTATAACTACGGTGTATGTATTCTAAAAGTGCGTTATGTGAAAATTTTGTGAAGATATTGCACATTTGTTGCTTAAAATAACAATACACCCTGTATACAGCACACAACACCCAAAGTAATAGACAGCACACGTGAATACTTATGTCTGTACAAAACGTCAAGCAGCTCAAAGCGGTACGAACGCTCGTTTTCAGGGTGTTTTTTATAGAAATGCTCACTGAAAAGGTGTATAAGTGCGTCTATAACGCCCATTGCTCCTATGACAATAAGCACCATTCCGAGTACCCTCATATTCTCCTCCTTACATTGAAGCTGTCATTGCCTGCTGATAAGCCTTGAAATCCATTTTCTTGTAGAATATATGGCTTACTG
The DNA here is from genome assembly GCA_045606505.1 of Oscillospiraceae bacterium. Taxonomy (GTDB): domain Bacteria; phylum Bacillota; class Clostridia; order Oscillospirales; family Ruminococcaceae; genus CAG-115. The sequence goes on along the minus strand of JAZUSC010000026.1, from coordinate 37,719 downwards.
CAAAGGCGATAGCCACAGATACTATCAGCGTTCCGATAAATATAAGTACGGACAGGGGGAGTTCAATTCCAAAACCGTTGTTCCACTGTTCGTCACTTATCAAGAAACACAGTCCTCCGAACGGGAAATAGAAATATATCAGCAGTATCATACCGTAACGTATATTCATTGCGATAGTGCCCATCACGATATATAAGAACAGCAGTGCCGCAGAAACTAAAAGAGTATCCGACAGGTGAGATGCGGGAAATCCAGATACTGCGATAAATACCGAATACGGAACGATACTTACAAGCGATACCCCAAGACCTAGCAGTGTACTGAACATAGGTATACCAAAGGTACGCATCTCCTTCGAAATGGGAGCAGAGCGTAAAAGACGGTTTCCTGTAAGCTCAGAACAAAGGAATATCTCGATTATCATAACTGAAAGTATGCCGCCGAAATTAAGGCATAGTTTACTAATAAGGTAATCTTCGGAGGACGCATTCTCGTGGAATACCATTACCAGCACCAGCATTGCCACCGTAACGGCTGCGGATATTATCAGACGCACAGGTCTGAATCCTCTGATGAAAAGATATTTTAGACTTCTCATTTGTCAGCCCTCCAGAATTTTCTGCATTTAAGCAGTGAGAAAGTAAGTCCCGCAATATATATTGCAGCCGCAGCGAGGATAGCGATGATATAAACTGCTTCGGGGATAGTATCTCCGTCCTCCTCTGCCGAGGCGGTAAAGCCTGCAAGAAATCCCACGCCCATAAACATCGGCATAATGATAATAAATCTTGCAGTACTGTTTTTTATATGTCCCGAGAAATTCATAAGTCCTGCACCAAGCAGACATATCGCAGGGGATGCTATGATAGGGTATATCTCAGGTATGAACAGCTGCATAACTGCATTTATACCTGTACCCAAAGCGCCTATAAGCAGTGCGAATATATTACTGCCGATAATGGCACGTCTGAAATGCTCATCGCTGTTGTGCAGACTGTGGAAATACTTATAGCCGGGGGTTATAGGCATATTGTAATTGTATACAGCACTGAGGAAAAATACACCCGCCGCAGGGATTATAACCGTAAATCCGGGTATGAAGCCTGCCAAAAAGCCTGCAAAAAAACTTTCAGGCTCTGCCTTTTCGATAAGCATTACACCTGTTCCTACAAGTGCAATAGCCACATAGCTTCCTATAAATATACCGATCACCTGCATCAGGGTCGTTATAGTATGCTGTGCAGTAAAAATACGCAGTGACTTTAAGATATCTTTCATCTTATCTCCTCCGCATATTTAAGCAGACCGATACTGAGCTGCTGCAAAGTGGGAGCTTCGCTGTCAACGCCGAGCTTTGCAAGCTCCTCCGCATTGTCGCTAAGTGCAAGGCCGTCGAAAACTGTGCGGTTTTTGCTGTGGGACAGCAGCATATCCTTTGCTTTTTCGTAATCCTGTGCCTCGCCCCTTGCGATTATGTATTTTTCCTTTAAGTCCTCAACAAAGCCCTGCTCTATTATCTTTCCGTTGTCCATAAAGATAGCGTAGTCAGCGGCATTCTCCATATCGGCGATATTGTGCGTGGAGAAAAGTATAGATTTCTCGCCGTTGCCGTCGTCAAGGTACTCTCTCATTCTGTCGCAGAGTCTGTCACGCATAAGCGGGTCAAGGGAAGAGCCGGGCTCGTCAAGTACAAGCAGGTCTGTTTCCCTTGCGAAAACAGCGGCAAGACTTGTTCTCATACGATTGCCGTCAGATTGCTTATACATAGGCTTTGGCTTTTTTGTGTTTTCGCTGTCTACTTCCAGCTTTTCACAGAGAGAAGCGAATTTTTTGCGGTCAAAGCTCTTGAAGGCTATCTCCATTGATATTGCGATATCCTTTGCTGTCCAGCCCTGCGGAAAGAATGCGTTACTTGCACAGTAGCCTATCCTTTCACGGATATCTGCGTCATCTATACTCTTATTTCCGCCGAAGTATGTGACCTCTCCTGAGGTGGTGAGGATAACACCGCAGAGCATATCTATAAGTGTTGTCTTGCCTGCACCGTTAGCACCGATAAGGGCGGTCGCAAAGCCCTTGGGTATTTCAAAGTCAAGCTCTCCCAGAGTGAACTTGCTGTATTTCTTGGTAAGTTTTTTAGCTGTCAGAATACTGTCCATAATATTCTCCTGTCATATAATTACTTGATGCTATATGTTTTTGCACCCGCTTCAAATGCGGCGTATATCTTTTCAAGCTCGTCCATAGCTGTTTTTTCGTCGGGATACTTGCCGAGTGTGGGGGTTGAAAGGGCGCTGCTGACGCCTGTTCCCCAGCCGACAAGGAAGTATTTCTCATCTTTTTTGCCGCCGATATTTTTGTTTATTGTTACCATACTGACGTCTATCAGTGTTTTTCTGTCCTGTGCAAAAATAATCATTTTATATTACCTCTCAATCAATATCGTAAAGTATATTTATCATATTTATAAGTTCTTCTCTCGATGTGCCTGCAAGCTTTGCGGATTCGATAGCGTTCTGCAAATGCTGTTCAAGCAGTCTTAAATGCTGCTCCTTTACCATTTCCCTGTCCTGTGGGTTTACGATGTAGCCCTTGCCCTGTACAGGGGCAATAAGACCCTCCTCCGTAAGCTGCTCATACGCTTTCATAGTGGTGATAACGCTTATTTTAAGATCTTTCGCAAGTCCTCTTATAGACGGGAGATATTCGCCCTCGGAAAGCCTGCCGTTCATAATGTCCTCCTTAAATTGACTTGCTATCTGGCGGTATATCGGTATATCGGAGTTCTGTAATATTTTCAAACCCTGACCTCCTTTCTAAGGTGTTTATGTGTTGTATATACAGTATATACTGTTTTTGCTTTTTTGTCAAGGGGTTTTGCAAAAAAATATATAATAAATGAATTTTTCACAATGGGTTATTAGGAGAAATTCAGCAAATACTACTGGACAAACACTCTGTATTATGCTATAATATAATATGTATATTTATACAATGGGCGGAGTGTTTCCGCAATAAAAGAAAGGAACTTAATTATTATGACTATCACAAAGGATACAATCATCGGCGATATTCTTGACATTAACGCAGAGGCAGCAGCTCCCATCTTCTTTGGTATGGGTATGCACTGCCTTGGCTGCCCCTCCGCAAGAGGTGAGAGCATAGAGCAGGCTTGTATGGTACACGGCGTGGACGCTGAGGATATCGTAGCAAAGCTCAACGAAGCACTCGGCAACTGATATTGTGATATCCCTTGACAACAGGTTGAAAACGGCGGCGGCAATGTGCCGAAAAGGTGTTACTGTCTGCGATGTGGGCACAGACCACGCACTGCTTGCCTGTCACCTTGCACTAAACGGTGCAAAGTCGGTTATAGCGTCTGATATAAACGACGGGCCGCTCGATTCAGCACGAAAGACGGTAGAGCAGACGGGTGTTACAAATGTACAGGTGCTTAAATCTGACGGCTTACAGCAGATAGACTATGCCGACGATGTTATCATCTGCGGTATGGGCGGCGAGCTTATCGCCGACATTATTTCAGGCTGCCGCTTTCTGACAGAGAATACACGGTTTATTCTTCAACCTATGACAAAGGCGGAGCTTTTACGCAGACGGCTGTACGCAGACGGCTTTGACATAATTGAGGAGCGTACCGCCTACGACGGTAAGCGTGCTTATGTTCTGATACTTGCCGCATATACAGGCGAGAAAAGGGACATAGATAAGCTTACTGCACTTACAGGAAAGGTCACCGACCCGAAATTCCTGAGGCTGACGGCCGAAAAGCTGCTTAAAAACGCTGACCGTATGAGCAGGTCTGCAAACACAGAAAGCGAAGAGCGGGAGCTTCGTGCTTTGGCTCAGAAAATACTTGATAAAGCGGAGGGAACAGCGTGACAGTAAAGGATATACTAAACTATCTCAATACCATATCTCCGCTGTGTACTGCGGAAAAATACGACAACGTGGGACTTCTTGTAGGAAATGCAAACGAAGAGGTAATCGGTATCTGCACCTGCCTTGATATAACAAACGAAATAATAAACGAGGCTGTTGCAAAAAACGCAAACCTTATAGTATCGCATCACCCTGTCATATTCGACCCGCTGAAAAGCGTGAGGGCAGGTTCTGTTGTATATAATCTCATACAAAACGGGATAAGTGCTATTGCTCTGCATACAAATTTCGATATGTCGGAGGGCGGCGTCAACGACGCTCTGTTAGAGCTTCTCGGTTTCGAAAGCAGCGAGGTGCTGGAAGTCGTACACGCTAACGGACTTGGCTTCGGTGCGGTGTGCGATGTTCATTTTGGTTTTACTGCAAAGGGTCTTGCGGAGCATTGTAAAAAGGCTCTTGACCTTGAATGTGTGCGTTACAGCAGCAACTCAAAGGACGAGATACATCGTGTTGCGGTATGCTCAGGCTCGGGCGGCAGTATGCTTAACGAGGCGGCAAAAAAAGGCTGCGAGGCTCTTATTACAGGCGATATCAAGCACAATGTATGGATAGACGCACAGAGCCTTGGGATCGCCCTTATCGATGCAGGTCATTACGGCACAGAAAGATGTGCATCTCACAGACTTGCTATGCTGCTTAGCCGTAATTTCGGCGGGATACCTGTATTTGCAGCAGATAATGACACAAACCCCTGTGCTTATGTATAAATAAAGCAAAATTCATATAGGAAGGAGTGAGGTTTCGTGTCGCTGGACGGTGCGTTTCTGCACATAGTTAAAAACGAGCTTATGCCGCTTATCGGCAGCCGTGTGGATAAAGTCTACCAGCCGTCAAGGGAAGAGATAGTTATATCTCTCCGCACACTTCACAGCGGTGCGAAAAAGCTCATCCTATCCGCCAACAGTGTTTCGGCAAGGGTGAATATCACCAACGCAGCGTTTGAAAACCCCTCCCAGCCGCCTATGTTGTGTATGCTTATGAGAAAGCATCTCGGCAGCGGACGTCTTATCAATATAAGGCAGGACGGCTTGGAAAGAATTTTATACCTTGATTTTGAGTGTGTAAATGAGATAGGCGATATCGTGACAAACACCCTTATCGCCGAGATAATGGGACGGCATAGCAATATAATCCTTGTGCGTGACGGACGGGTGGTTGACAGTATAAAGCGTATTACTGATGATATTTCCTCGGTAAGACGGATACTGCCGAATATCCCCTATGAAACTCCGCCCCGCAGCGAGAGATTAAATCTTTTGGAGGTAGCTCCCGAGGAAATCCTCGCAGAGATAGAGGGCGGTCCCGAGCGGCTTTGCAAAAAGCTGACGGCAGTACTTGAAGGCGTTTCACCGATATTCGCAAGGGAGTGTGCATACTACTCCGCAAAGGACGTTGATGTAGCTTGTAACGAACTTTCCGATAGTGCAAAGGACAGGCTTAAATTCATTCTTGCAAAGGCTAAAAAGGCACTTTGCGGCGAGGCTGAGTTTACCGTTGTTTCAGAGCTTAACGGCAAGAAAAAGGACTTCTGCTTTATAAATATAGAGCAGTATTCCACGGGAATGCTCACCTCTCACTGTGACAGTGCAAATGAGCTGCTTGACAGCTTTTTTGCAGCGGCAGACAGGTCTGAGCGTACCAAGCAGAGGGCACACGATCTACTTAAACTTCTGATGAACGCTTATGAGCGTACTTCAAGAAAGATAGAATTACAGAAAAAAGAACTTTCGGAATGTTCCGAAAGAGAGGTATTCCGAGTCTGCGGCGACCTGCTGAATGCGAATATTTACAGGCTCGAAAAAGGTCAGACAAAAGTGGAATTAGAGGATTTCTACACGGGAGAAACACGGGTCATTCAGCTAGATGCAAGGCTCACTCCCGCACAGAATGCTCAAAAGTACTATAACGAGTACAGAAAGCTTGACACCGCCGAAAAGATGCTCACCGAGCTTATTGCAAAGGGTCAGGACGAGCTTATCTATATCGACAGCGTTTTTGACGCAGTAAGCCGTACTGAGGGCGAAACGGAACTTGCTGAGATACGTAGAGAATTACGTGAACAGGGATATCTCCGTGGCGGTGTACGACCTGATGAAAAGAGCAAAAAACAGTCCGAACCGCTGAAATACCGCTCAACTGAGGGCTTTGATATCTTAGTCGGACGAAATAACGTCCAGAATGACCGCCTTACTCTGAAAACAGCAAAGGCGACTGATATATGGCTGCATACACAGGGCATTGCAGGCTCTCACGTTATAATAAGGACGGAGGGCAAAGAAGTCCCCGAGCAGACCCTGTTTGAGGCGGCACAGCTTGCGGCTTACCACTCAAAGGGACGGACATCCTCGCAGGTGCCTGTTGACTATGTGGCGGTGAAATTCGTGAAAAAGCCTGCCGGTGCAAAACCGGGTATGGTCATCTTTACGAACAACAGGACACTGTTCGTAGCTCCCGATGAGGAGCTTGTAAATTCACTAAAAACGAAATAATGCAAAACATTATATAAAGACAAATCGAAAGGACATAAATCCAATGAGAAAAGAACTGGCAAAAACATACGCTCCCAAGGAATTTGAGGATCGTATCTATAAAAACTGGGAGGCAAAGGGCTACTTCCACGCTGAGATAGACCCTAAGAAAAAGCCTTATACTATCGTTATCCCCCCACCCAACATCACAGGTCAGCTCCATATGGGACACGCACTGGATAACACTCTTCAAGATATCCTTATCCGTTGGAGAAGAATGCAGGGTTATTCCGCTCTGTGGCTGCCCGGTACAGACCACGCATCTATCGCAACAGAGGCTAAGATAGTTACCGCTATGAAAGAGGACGGCGAAACAAAGGACGACATCGGACGTGACGGCTTCCTTGAAAGAGCCTGGGAATGGAAGAGAGTTTACGGCGGCCGTATCGTAGAGCAGCTCAAAAAGCTGGGTTCTTCCTGTGACTGGGAGCGTGAGCGTTTCACTCTGGACGAGGGCTGCTCCAAGGCTGTACAGAAGGTATTTATCGACCTGTACAACAAGGGACTTATCTACCACGGTGAGCGTATCATCAACTGGTGCCCCAACTGTAAGACATCTATCTCTGATATCGAGTGCGAGTACGAGGAGCAGGACGGATTCTTCTGGCACATTAACTACCCCCTCGCAGACGGCAGCGGTTACCTTGAAATCGCTACTACCCGTCCCGAAACACTTCTCGGCGATACAGCAGTAGCAGTTCACCCCGAGGACGAGCGTTACACACACCTTGTTGGCAAGATGTTAAAGCTTCCTCTGACCGACAGAGAGATCCCGATCGTTGCCGACGAGTATGTTGATAAGGAGTTCGGTACAGGCTGTGTAAAGATCACTCCTGCACACGACCCCAACGACTTTGAGGTTGGTAAGCGTCACGGTCTTGAACTTATCCATATGATGAACGATGACGCAACTATCCGTGAGGACGTAGGCGGCAAGTATGCAGGTATGGAAAGATATGCTGCAAGAAAGGCTATGGTAGCTGATCTTGAAGCACAGGGACTTCTTGTTAAGGTTGAACCTCACAAGCATAATGTTGGCTGCTGTCAGCGTTGCGGCACAACCGTTGAGCCAAGAGCAAGTTATCAGTGGTTCGTAGCTATGAAGGAACTTGCACAGCCCGCTATCGATGTAGTAAAGAGCGGCGAGCTGAGATATGTTCCCAAGCGTTTTGAGAACGGCTATCTCTACTGGATGGAGAATATCCGTGACTGGTGTATCTCCCGTCAGCTTTGGTGGGGACACAGAATTCCCGCATACTACTGCCAGAACAAGGACTGCGGTCACACAGAGATAACACTTGACGGTATTTCTGTATGTCCTAAGTGCGGTGCTGCTATGAAGCAGGACGAGGACACCCTCGATACCTGGTTCTCCTCTGCACTTTGGCCTTTCTCTACTCTCGGTTGGCCTGAAAAGACATCCGAAATGGATTATTTCTATCCTACGACCACACTTGTAACAGGCTATGATATTATTCCTTTCTGGGTAGCAAGAATGATATTCAGCGGTCTTGAACATACAGGCACGAAGCCCTTCAAGGACGTACTTATCCACGGTCTTGTTCGTGATGAGCTTGGACGCAAGATGTCCAAATCCCTCGGCAACGGCGTTGACCCGCTTGAAATCATCGACAAATACGGTGCAGACGCTCTTCGTCTTACACTGGTTACAGGTAACGCACCCGGTAACGATATGCGTTGGACAGAAACAAAGGTAACAAATTCCAGAAACTTTGCAAACAAGCTCTGGAATGCGTCAAGATATATCCTTATGAATCTGCCTGAGGATTTCGACAAGGCGGTACTTCCCGAAAATCTTCCCATTGAGGATAAGTGGGTACTCTCCCTTTACAACGATGTTGTAAAGAATGTTACAGCAAACCTCGAAAGCTATGAGCTTGGTATCGCTGTACAGAACCTTACCGACTTTATCTGGGACGTATACTGCGACTGGTATATCGAGCTTACAAAACCGAGAATTGCAGCAGGCGGTGAAACTGCCCTTGCAGCTCAGAATGTTCTTGTATATGTAATGCAGGGTATCTTAAAGCTGCTTCACCCCTTTATGCCCTATATCACAGAGGAGATATGGTCTTCTATGCCCGGTGCGGAAACAGAGAGCATTATGATCTCCGCTTGGTGCGAGTATGACGAAAAGCTCCACTTTGAAAAGGAGCAGGAGGAATTCTCTAAGATAGTTGATACTATCAAGGCTATCCGTGTACAGCGTAACGAGCTTAACGTACCTCCTTCAAAGAAGGTAACGATGCTTGTTGAAACAAAGTTCACAGAGCTTTTCAATGGCTGTAAGGCATTCTTTGAAAAACTTGCAGGTGCGGGAGAATTCACTGTATCTGAAAAGGTTGAAAATACAGACGGTATGATGACTGTTGTTACAGACAGTGCAAGAGTATTTATGCCTATGGGTGAGCTTGTTGACAAGGAAAAGGAACTTGCCCGTCTTGAAAAGGAAAAGAAGGCGGCAGAAAAGGATATCGAATTCCTTTCTAAGAAGCTCAACAACCCCGGCTTCCTTGCAAAGGCACCTGCTCAGCAGATCGAAAACGAGCGTGCAAAACTTGCAAAGGCTGAGGAAAAGATGGCAAAGATCAACGAGTCTATTGCAGGATTAAAGTAAAAAATACACCGTTAAGGGCGGAGCATTCCGCCCGACACGGATAGTGATACGGCACTGTACGAAAGGAGTGCGGATATGGCTAAGCTTACATTGGTGGTACTGGCGGCGGGAATGGGTTCCCGTTTCGGCGACAGGATAAAACAGTTAGAACCTCTTGGTCCCTCAGGAGAGCTTCTGATAGACTACTCCGTTTACGATGCTATCAAGGCGGGTTTTGACAGAGTGGTTTTTATCATCAGAAAGGATATCGAGCAGCTTTTTAAGAGTACTATCGGTGAAAGGACTGCTCAGCATATTCCCGTGGAGTATGTTTTCCAGTCAACTAATGACTTGCCTGTAAGAAAAGGCGATTTCCCGAGCCGAACAAAGCCCTGGGGAACAGCACACGCTCTTTGGTGCTGTAAGGACGTTATCGACGGACCTTTTGCGGTAATAAATGCAGATGATTTCTACGGCAGAGATGCATTCCTTCGTCTTGGAGGATTTCTTTCAAACTTCGATGCAGACGGTTGTTCTGTCGGATTTATGCTGAAAAATACGCTTTCCGATTTCGGCAGCGTAAACAGAGGTGTTTGCAAGGCAAACGATATGGGACTTCTGTGCAGTGTTGAGGAGACCCGTGAGATAAAACGCAGCTCAAACGGTGTGATAACAGGTATGTACAAGGGAAAAGAACGTGTTCTTGATGAGTACGATACCGTATCTATGAGTATGTGGGGCTTTGGTGCGGATTTTATGCCAAAGCTTGAAGCAAGGTTCAGCGAATTCCTTGATAGTCTTGAAAAGGACGAGCCAAAGGCAGAGCTTACAATAGCAGACGCAGTTGACGCTGAGATACGTCATAACGGCTATACTATGAGAAATCTCACCACTGACAGCAAGTGGTTTGGAATCACATACGCTGCTGACGTTGAACAGGCAAAACTGACGATTATAAACAATGTCAAGACTGGAATATATAAAAATCCTCTTTGGTAATATTGATATCCCCCTAAGACCTTAAATTCATATTGGAGTGAAAAAGTATGATTATCGTACCGGTTGAAAAGCTTATAGAAGGAATGGTTCTTGCGAAGGATGTTGCGTCTACTTCTGCAAGGGAGTATCGTACACTGCTTATGCGTGGTACATATCTCACGCAGGAAATGATAACGATGCTCCGTGACAAGGGTATAAAATCGGTAAATATCATAGGCGACGAGATAACAAACTCATTCCCGACGTATGAGCGGATACCTCATAAGCCGGCGGCAGAAACGCCTGCTGCCATACCTACTGAGGTTGTCGATAAGATTACCGATACACCGCAAAGTCATCAGGACAGCGAGGCAATAACAAATCAGCATATAGGTAAGGCTTTATCACATCTGAATGAGATATTTGAGGGCAACGGTGAGATACAGGAGCTTTCACAGGAGGCTGTAAAAAAGGTAAACAGCATTGCCGATGATATCCTTGTGGATATCGGTAATGACTCCACCTACCTCGGCAACCAGATGATAGCTCTCCAAAATTACGATGACTATACCTACAAGCACTGTCTACGTGTATCAATGCTTGCGACCAGTGTTGCAGGAGAATTGGGTCTTTCAAAAGAGGACACAAAGGAGGTCATTGTATCTGCACTGCTCCACGATATTGGCAAATCTAATATTGACCACGATATCATCATCAAGCCAAGTAAACTTACTGATGCTGAGTTTGAGGAGATAAAACGTCACCCTCATATAGGATATAATATCCTTAAAAACAGCGGCAACGATACGTTTAGCTCAAATATTCTTTCGGGAGTGCTTTTTCATCAGGAGAAGTATGACGGTACAGGCTATCCGACAGGAATAAAGGGGCGTGATATTCCGCTTATCGCAAGAATAATCACGGTATGTGATGTGTTTGACGCACTTACATCAAACCGCCCATACAGACGTCCTTGGTCGGTGGCTGAGGCTGAGGAGTATATTCTCGGTGCGTGTGGAAGTCACTTTGATTATGAAGTAACAGCGGCATTTATGAGAGCCTTTAATCCCTATCCAGTAGGTACTATGGTAAGTATTTCTGATGGCAGACACGGTGTTGTTATCAAGCAGAATCAGAATGTTCTCCGTCCTGTTATAAGAATAGTAGGACAGCAGTCAGGCGAAGAGGTAGACCTTATGAATGACTATCGTTTCCTGTCGCTTATGGTTGTGGGAATTTACGGCGGTGCGTATACAGGTCTTACACAGGACACTATTAAATAAAACGAAAGCGGCAGAAAACTGCCGCTTTTAAATTACTAAAAAAGCAGACCGATTTGGTCTGCTTTTTTGCCCGATATTCAGAGTTCTTAGAAGAACTTAGGTTCAAATTTAGCTGTAATCAGCAATATCTATCCAAGTGAGGAGAAGCTCACGTTCCTCAGGACGCTTGAATTTAAGCTGAGCAGCGGCTACGATAGGCAGCCAGTCCTGTACATACTTTACGGCGGTGCCTGTTTTTGTGCAGTAGAGCTTTAAGTACTTCTCCGCATACTCTGTCTGGTGGGACAGACAGAAACGAAGATATGTCTTTGCAACGTCAGCGGAGGCGTTGCCCTGCTTTGCTTTCAGCCAGTCCACGACAAATGTTCCCTCGTCATTTATTATGATGTTGTCAGGAGTAAGGTCACCGTGACACAGTTTTACGTGCTTGGGCATAGCTTCAAGCCTAGTGAGAAGCTCATACTTCTTTACATCGTCTATCATATCAAGACCCTCAATAGAGCGTTTGAGATAGTCTTTGAGCTTACTTATCTTGGCGGAGCGTTTTGAGTTGATCTCAATATGTAGGTCAGCCATTGTAGAGAGATACTCATCGGCTTTTTCAGGGTGTTCCTTAATAAGCTCCGCAAGGGTCTTTCCCTTAATGAACTTATAAACCACAGCCCATTTGCCGTCTATCTTACGCACCTCTTCAAGGGAGGGAATGCGTGGATATCCTGTTTCCTCAACACGGGTGTGGGTCAATGCCTCGTACAGGATAACGCTTTTAGGTTCGTGCGGGTCTTTGAATACCTTTACTGCATATCCATCGCACTCATAAACCTGTACCTTATCCCCATCGGAGATCAGTTTTTTCAGCTCCATAATCACTGCCCCTTTGAAAAAATTTTGCACAGCCTCCTTGCCGTGCTTTCTGATATATATTATACCACTGCTATGCTATCTTGTCTAGTGCGTTTTATCAATTTTGAACAGTTTGTTGTATTTTGCGAGCCTGTTTTAGTGGATATTAAACAAATTGAGGGATAAAAAGAAACGGCACGTAAATGCCGTTTCTGTAATCATTACTTGATCTCTGTGGGCTTGTCTTTGTTCTTCTTTTTGGGAGCGGGAGCAGCCTCGGCAGGTGCTTCGTGAACGGTGTTGTTCTTTGCGATAGCGTTTTTCAGAACACGGATCTTTGTTCTGTCGCTGCCTGTCTCGATAAGCACTGTATCTTCCTTTACGGAAAGAACACGGCCGATGATTCCGCCGTTTGTGATTACCTCATCAGCTACTTGAAGGTTGTTCAGCATATCCTGCATTTCCTTGTTACGCTTCTTTTCGGGGCGGATAAGGAAGAAGTAGAAGAATACCACCAGCAGACCGAGGGGGATAAGCATGGTCAGCATACTTCCCATACCCATATTCTGAGGGGTGGCTGCTGCGGCAGTTGTTAAAAACTCTGTTAAATTCATAGTTGTCCTCCGTTTTTGTTTATAAAATACTTTATTATTATAACCTTATTTTAAGAATAAATCAAGTAAAAAACTTCTATTTCACAAATTATTCAGAAAAGACGGTTATTTCAAACTCTGTAAATGCCTTTATTGCGTCCTGTACAGCAGGGTTTGCTGGTACACCTTTGACCAGTACGCTGAACTGAACATTACTGTATACACCCTTCATCTTACCAACAAAGGACTTTGCAGATGAGTATGCGTTTGCGTTATCAGGGGTGTAGGATATCAGCAGTTCTACGTTTTTGAGCTTGTCACGGTCGTTCATAAGCTCCGCTGTGGTGGATTGCCTGTCTGCTAAGTCAATGTCAGTTGCATTAAGTTCAATAAGAACGTCCGCATTGTTTGTCTTTGCGGCAGTTTTATTGGCATCTATTACATTCCAAAGTGCCTCAGCTCTTGCCTTTTCGTCGCTTATAGGAAGATGTGAAAGGTAGGTGTAATCGATAGCGTGGAATGAGGGGTACATCGTATCTGCGAGAACAACCCTCTTAAAACCTGCTGCTGTAAGTTCCTTTGTGATGTCTGCGATATACTGGACAGCCTCGTTGTTAAATGGACAGAGCCACGACTTGCCTCCACTTGCGGGAGCGTCGTCAAGCCAACCGAAGCCGTCGCTTGTGGTGTATTTTGAGTCGGGTATATAAGCACCCGAAACAGGATCTCTTAGGGTATAGATACGTGCATAAGGAGTAAGACCCGCAGAGGTTATAGCATCAACTACCTGCTTTGCTGTGAGAGTTCCCGAAACAGCGTCTGAATCCTTTATACCGGCAATATCTGTTTTGTACAGTATCTCGCCTCTGTTATTTTTAAGCGTTGCAACAACACCTGTGTAGCCTTTGGTTTTAGCAGCTGATACAGCGGCTTTCAATGATTCGGTGCTTTTAAGCTGAGTGGTCGTCAGCATAAGCAGATTTGGGTCTTTCTCCTCATCGGGAGTGCTTTCGACAGGCTCAGATGTTTCGGTCTTACTTTCGGTAGTGGTGACAGTATCAGAGGAAGATGAGCTGTCGGGGATCGAAGATGACATATTGCTGCTTGAAGAATTATTGCCGCTCTGACCTTGGAAATATTCCATAAGCGGTCTGCCAAGTCCAAAGCCGATAACACCGAGAGCAAGTACTATAACGATAGTAAGTATTATAGTAAGAGCTTGTCTGCCCTTGCTTTTCTTTTTATTGTAAAGATTATATTTGCGGTGCTTTATCTTTATATTCTTGCTTTTCATTTCTTCCCCTTTCTGCCGAGATCATTAAATAAGTATATTCATTATTGTTGTCAGAAATCCACTGTATATCCGACCAGTGCGTAAAATGACAGGGAAATGATGCCGATATAGATGAGCATTATGGGATATCCACGGAATGCCTTGGGTATCTTGTCGGAATCAAGCTTTTCGTGTGCAATATTCAGCAGCAGACAGGCAAGGAAAAAACCTATACCCGTGCCGAATCCATAACCGATGTAGGAATAGATATCGCTGCCGTAGTTGTTGTTAAGGAACAATGCACCTATTACCGTACAGTTAAATACAGTGAGGTGTGCATATTTTTTCACCTTTGAAAAAAGCTTAGGGAATACTCTCCACATAAACAGAAGAGCAATGATGTACAATACACTGATGATACCTACATATATAAGCGGCAGAAATAACCAACCATACTCCATAGGGATAATTATTCCGTCAAGGAAGTATGTAATAATGCTTGATATCGTGGTCATCAGGGTGATACCGATAGTAAAGCCTATGACGTGGGACTCCTTTCGGGAGGCATAGATCACGACATTAGAGCCGAATGCACGTTCAAAAATAGCATTCTGTACAAATATCGATATCATCGCTGCGGAAATTATAGCTGTCAATATCTCCATTATCCCTCAGCTCCTTTCCTGAGAACCTCGGGCTCCTGCTCGGCAAGACGTCTTTTTCTGTTGTAGTAGGCTCTGCACGTTGCCGCAAAAATACCCACAAGTAGAAAGCCGAAGAACGGAGATTTTGCTGCGGGCATAAGTGCATCGCAGATGTGTGCTCCGAAAAACGTACCATAGGTGAGCAGCTCTCTAATAATCCCCACAACAAAAGCGGCCATAGCATATCCTACGATATATACCAGTGAATCTATTGCCATAGATGCATAGGGAATAAGGTAAAAGCGGCTCTCTGTTTTTGCAAGCAGCAGGGAGTTCACCACAGTTATCTCTACATAAAGCAGCACTGATGGTGCTGTATCGGGAAACAGCGTATCCACAGTGATAGCGGTAGGAATAAACACCATTGCCGCTACCAGTGCATATAATATTATACGGACTGTATACACGAGCTTTCGGGGAATTATCCTACAAATCAGTATAGACAGATAGGTAATCATAAAAAAGCTCAGTGATAATATTGCAGCACGTTCTGCGGTGGTAGCTGCAACGATTATGGGAGCGGTAACAAGACCGCTTGTAAGCACGATGTTCTGACGGAAAAGACCGTCAAAGCATATAGGAGGGGCTTTTTTGTTACTCATCCTTTGATGCCCCCTTGCTCTTTTTCTTTCTTCTGTGTTTCTTTATCTTACCGTCAATAGGCGGAGTGTTATAGCGGTATTTTTCGGGGAGCTGTATCTCCTGTGTGTCGGTAAGCTTGATATTTCCCTTTTGGGCGGCATTCTTGTTATGCTCAAAGGATACTATATAATTCTTCTTCCAGTAAGACAGGTTATCAATGATAGTATCAAAGCCGTTTGTCAGTGCATTGGTTATCAGCAGAGCAAACACAAAGCAGCCTTCTGTCTGACCAAAATAACGGAACATCATAACCGTATATCCAAGCACGATACCATAAAGCACTCTTGCGGCTCTGCGTTCGGGTACTATATAAGGCTCCGCTGCAAGGAAGACCATACCAAACAGCATATAGCCGCTGCAAAGCTCATAGAATATCGACTCAAATCCGCTTACATCTATTCTTGGGTAGATGAATGCAAGCAGGCTTACCATTCCGATACAGGACACGAAAGCACATATACTGGTGCTGCGGCGAATGAGCATACATATACCGCATACGAGAACGACCATTATGCTTACCGCACCGATAGCACCGGGGATATTTCCCATAAGGATATCGAACACGGATTGGCTGGGAATATTTCCGAGCTTTAAGGTGTTGTCCAGTCCTCTGGAAAGCAGACCACCGAAATCGTCCATAAGCATCGGCATTATCTGACCTGTTTTAGGGTAGTATAACATCTCGGAGGGATAGCATATAATTAAAAATGCCGCAGCGAGAGCAGGGGGTGAGAATACCACGTTTTCTCTGCCGCCAAAAAGATGTTTGCCGATCAGAATGCATATAACCGAGCCAAGGCCCGCATATACATACGGAATACTGGACGGCATAAGCATTGCAAGAGCAAGTCCCCAGAACAGTACGCTGGTGTCCTTGATATCATATTTTATTTTGCGGACTTTACAACATACCCAGTCGGTAAGTAAGCTGACTGAAAGGCATACAACAGTAACGGCAAGTGCTCTCCAACCCATTAGGAATACTGCGGGTATCAGCAGTGCCGCCATAAATATAAATCTTTCAAAATATAGCTTGCACGGATCACGTGCAATAACAGAAGCCATCTATAAAAAATCCTTTCGCTTTTATTCCGCTGCAAAAATCAGCGGAAGAAACAGAAAAACAGAACGGGAGGTATCGCTATGCAGACGGAAGCTCTGGGAGGATCGACCTACAAGATCACACTTGATAAAACCGAGGCAAAGGAAGTGCCTGTCTGCGGCAGTTCTTACGAGATGAACGAGTTTATACGCAGTATGATAAAGCGGTTAGATGATGAGTGTAAGCTTCGTATACCAAACGGCAGATTACTTGTCGAGGCATTTATGAGGTCTGACGGGAGCTGTGTTTTTTTCATTTCTCCGCTTGAAAGCAGCAAACAAAATACTCAGCTTTTTGCCTGTGACCTTTCGGGAGTAGACAATCTGCGAAGATTATGTCGTGCATTATCTGTAAACGGTGCGGAATGCAGTATATACTGCGGCAGCCACCCCGATAGTTACAGGATAATATTCTCTGATCCCGACATCATTATACGACATATATGCAGCGAGTTCGGGGAGTACTGCGAGATAACTCCGCTTTTTGCGGCACAGACAAGGGAATACCTTACCGAAATAGCTGCCGCCGAAGCGGCAGAATTTATAAACAAACTGTTTTAGCTGTTATTCGGCTGCTTTTTTCAGTTCATCGTTGACAGCCTTCATATTCTCTGCTTTGAACAGGCTGGTGCCTGCAACAAGAACATTCGCTCCGGCTTTCTTTACCTGAGCGGCAGTTTTTTCGTTTATACCGCCATCTACCTGAATGTCAAGTGCCATAAGTCCCAGATTATTTGCAGTTTTACGCAGAGCCTCGATCTTTTTGAGTGTTTCGGGGATAAATGCCTGTCCACCGTAACCGGGCTCAACAGTCATTACAAGTACCATATCGCACAGGTGGAGGTAGGGGTAAACACTTTCGATAGGAGTGCCGGGCTTTAATGCAAGGCCTGCCTTCATACCTTTCTTTTTGATGTCCTTCAACACTTCGGAGGTGTTGCAGTAGCTTTCAATGTGGATAGTGATGAGGTCTGCACCCGCATCAGCGAAAAGAGCGATCTGCTTAGTGGGATCTTCTACCATAAGGTGAACATCAAGGGTCACATCAAAAACACTCAATGACTTTAATACGGGGCTTCCGTAGGAGATCTGATCAACGAAAACGCCGTCCATTACATCGAAGTGTACCCAATCCACTCCTGCTTTCTTACATTTGCTTATTTCCAGTGCGAGCTGTGCCAGATTGCTGGCAAGCAGTGATGCTGATGTCTTGATCATAATATATTCCATATCCTTTTCTGTCAAATTGCGGGTCAGTGGAGGGTATAGCTATCCCCTTGTAATTGACCCATATAGTACTATTCTATAATAAATATCTTTTCAAGTCAATAGCTTAATCGTTTTTTTTCGCATTTTTTTGCAATAGCGTGAAAACTCCCCAAATACCGACACATTTCACAAATATATTTGGTTATTTTTATTTTCGTTTTTTCTTGAAAAATCTCGTTTTAGGTGTTATAATAATATCACTATACATCAAGGAAGCTGCAAAAAGCTTAGACACCCATATATTAAAAAAAGCCACGTACACGTCACAGTTTGCAAGGCTTTTTTGAGTATATGGGGAATTGTTTACAGTTTTTTGATAAAACAATGCTTCAATAAATGCTGCCGAGTGCAGAGGAAGTGAGGAGAAATATGCTGAACTGCAATTATAACGAAAAATTCGTTAAGGAAGGACTTACCTTCGACGACGTACTGCTCATACCCGCAAAGAGCGACGTTACTCCCAATATGATAAATCTTAAAACAAATCTCACTAAAACTATCACACTCAACACACCCATTATGACATCGGCTATGGATACTGTTACAGAGTCCAAGATGGCTATTGCTATTGCACGTGAGGGCGGTATTGGTATCATTCACAAGAATATGCCTATCGAAATGCAGGTAGACGAGGTAGATAAGGTAAAGCGTTCTGAGAACGGCGTTATCGTAAATCCTTTCTTCCTTTCTCCCCGTGACAACGTACAGGACGCTGACGCGCTTATGGGCAAGTACAAGATCTCAGGTGTGCCGATCGTTGAGGAGGGCAAGCTTGTTGGTATCTTCACTAACCGTGACCTTCGTTTTATCTCCGATCCCAATCAGCCTATCGGCGAGGTTATGACAAAGGAGAATCTTGTTACCGCTCCCGTAGGTACAACACTTGCACAGGCACAGGTAATACTTAGAAAGCACAAGATCGAAAAGCTCCCAATCGTTGATGAGGAGAACAACCTTAAAGGTCTTATCACTATAAAGGATATCGAAAAGAGCGTTCAGTATCCCAATACTGCACGTGATAAGGGCGGCAGACTTCTTTGTGGTGCGGCTATCGGTATCACTCCCGATGTTCTGGACAGAGCAGGTGCACTTCTTAAAGCACAGGCTGACGTGTTGGTTCTTGACTCTGCACACGGTCACAGTGCAAATATTATGAAGGCTCTCGACAGCATCAAGAATGCTTATCCCGAGGCTGTGATCATCGCAGGTAACGTTGCAACAGGTGCGGCAACAGAGGATCTTATCAAGGCAGGTGCAGACGCTGTAAAGGTAGGTATCGGCCCCGGTTCTATCTGTACAACACGTGTGGTTGCAGGTATCGGCGTACCTCAGATCACCGCAGTTTATGACTGTGCTTGTGCAGCAGCTAAGTATGGTGTTCCGATCATCGCTGACGGTGGTATCAAGTATTCCGGTGATATCGTAAAGGCTCTCGCAGCAGGTGCTAATACTGTAATGCTCGGATCTCTCCTTGCAGGTTGTGAGGAAGCTCCCGGCGATGTTGAGATCTACCAGGGTCGTCAGTTCAAGGTATACCGTGGTATGGGCTCTCTCGCAGCAATGAAGAAGGGCTCTGCGGACAGATACTTCCAGGATAAGAACAAGAAGCTCGTTCCCGAGGGCGTTGAAGGACGTGTTCCTTACAAGGGAGCAGTTGCTGATACTATCTTCCAACTTGTTGGTGGTATTCGCAGCGGTATGGGTTACTGCGGTTGTCCTACAATTCCTGAGTTACAGGAGCGTGCTGAATTTGTACGTATCACAGGTGCAGGTCTTAAAGAGTCCCACCCTCACGATATCTATATTACAAAGGAAGCTCCCAACTATTCTGCAAGTATTTGATAGAAATAATTATACCCTCTTGGTGTTCAAGAGGGTATTCTTTATGTATGATAAAAAAGACCATTCTGTGATACTAGCGTGTCATAGAATGGTCTTGTTTTTATTTGTTAGCTTCCTCTGCCATACTATTCAGCAGGGCTTCAATATCAGCCTGTGACATCTTACCGCCACTTGCGGGAGCTTCCTCAACGGGAGCAGGTTCAGGCTCGGCAGGAGCAGAGTTTGCGGCAAGGAGAGCCTCAATAGCTTCCTGCGACATCTTACCGCCACTTGCGGGAGCTTCCTCAACAGGAGCAGGTTCAGGCTCGGCAGGAGCGGAGTTTGCAGCAAGGAGAGCCTCGATAGCTTCTTGCGACATCTTACCGCCGCTTGCGGGAGCTTCCTCAACGGGAGCAGGCTCAGGCTCGGCAGGAGCAGAGTTTGCGGCAAGGAGAGCCTCAATAGCTTCCTGTGACATTTTACCGCCACTTGCAGGTGCTTCCTCAATGGGAGCAGGAGCAGGTTCAGGCTCGGCAGGAGTAGAGTTTGCAGCAAGGAGAGCTTCGATAGCTTCCTGCGACATCTTACCACCACTTGCGGGAGCTTCCTCAATGGGAGCGGGAGCAGGCTCAGGCTCGGCAGGAGCGGAGTTTGCGGCAAGGAGAGCCTCAATAGCTTCCTGTGACATCTTACCACCACTTGCGGGAGCTTCCTCAATGGGAGCGGGAGTAGGCTCGGGCTCGGCAGGAGTGGAGTTTGCAGCAAGGAGAGCTTCGATAGCTTCCTGCGACATTTTGCCACCACTTGCGGGAGCTTCTTCAACGGGAGCAGGAGCAGACTCAGGCTCGGCAGGAGCGGAATTTGCAGCAAGGAGAGCTTCGATAGCTTCCTGTGACATCTTTCCGCCACTTGCGGGTGCTTCCTCAACGGGAGCAGGTTCAGGCTCGGCAGGAGCGGAATTTGCAGCAAGGAGAGCTGCAATAGCCTCTTCGGACATCATACCGCCACTCGGACTAGTGTCCTCAACGGGAGCAGGCTTAGGCTCGGCAGGAGCGGAATTTGCAGCAAGGAGAGCTGCAATAGCCTCTTCGGACATCATACCGCCGCTTGAACTTGCTTCTTCGACGGGAGTAGGCTCAGGCTCGGCAGGAGCGGAATTTGCAGCAAGGAGAGCTGCAATAGCCTCTTCGGACATCATACCGCCGCTTGGACTTGCGTCCTCGACGGGAGCAGGCTCGGGTTCAGCAGGAGCAGAGTTTGCAGCAAGGAGAGCTGCAATAGCTTCTTCGGACATCATACCCGTATCGTTGGATGGAGCGGGTTCTTCTGAAATGCCCGCTTTTACGAGAAGACTCTCGATCTCGCTTTCGCTCATTTTGTTATTAACAAGCTCTTCTTCCTGTTCGGCAGGAATGGAGAAAGCAACGGCTCTTCTGAGCATGTTTTCAGCATCTTCGGGAGTAGTAGGTAACGGAACACCGTCCTTTGCAACTATGCCACTGATATCAATAGTGTGCTGACTAAGTATCTCGTCAAGGCTGGGATTGAGAGGATTGTCCGGAGCGACAGGTAAAACAGTCTTTTCGGGAACGATAGGAGCTTCCATCATTTTTTTGAACTGTTCGCTGACCTGTTCGTAGTTCAGATCATCTTCTCCGTCAAATTTCAGCCAATAATCGTCGTAAGGGATAACACCGTGCGTCTTGTTAAGTATATCCATTACGTTGTATTTTTCAAGACCTACACTTTTGAGCATATGGTATGTATATGGGGTGTAGTTCTGGAACACTCGACAGGAAAGCAGATAATATATGTCGTCGATATTTATCGGTCTGTGTAAGGTTGTAAGCATATCCTCCTTAAACTTAGTAAGAATAGTGTAGCTTACAGTTTCTCCTTCTATCTTATAATCTGCGATAGGACAATCTTTTTTTAAGATCTGGAATACAAAAGGTACAGGCAGTTCAAACGAATGGTTATCGACCAGCCTGTAAGTGTTGAATTTTACGATAGATCCCATATTCTACCCTCCGGAGTGTATGTTAAAGCATTGAGCTTTTGACAGTAATACAAGAATATATATACTTAATTGTACCATATTTTTTTCATTTATTCAATAGTTAATACCCACAGTTTTTGTATTATTTTTTCGGTATGATATTCTGCCCAAATCTCTTTTTGGGGTTTTGGTAAATTTTAATGAAAATTATAAATATGGGGTCAGTTTTATGACTGATGTGTTTACAGAACTGAAAAAATATGCTATAATCATAAAGTATAAGAATACTATTATTATGTATCATTATCTATAATCCGTGGTAACACGGGTGGAAATGGGGAGTATATATAATGAAGACCAGAACGATGATTATGATCGCCGCAATATGTTTTGCTATCATACCGATGATTATTTTCGCGGTATATACCAACATCACAGTTTCGGCAAACGGCACAGACGAGTTCCATCGTCAGATGACAGACCTTGTAAAAAACCAGCAGCAGACAATAGAGTCTTACATCAACAGTGTAGAGAATGAGGTTTCATTCCTGAAAAATGTCAATGTACTTAAAAATGCTGCAAACAGCGGCGAGGATATCGATCTTGCCAATGATCTGCTGGTGCGTACAGTTGCAGAGAATGCAGATATCGATGCTATCGTGCTTGTTGATTCAAAGGGCGACGTGGTTTGCGGTAAGGTTCCTGCTGTTAATGCTGTTGACCTTTCCAAACTCAGTGACTACGAAAACGATGTTCTTTACATAGGCGAAACAAGTGCTAAGAAGCTGTTTATCAAGTCCAAGCTGGGCAAGTGCAACCTCGTTGTATTCTACAAGATCGAGGCTGACACATTCCTTTGTAAGATCCCTGCAAACAGTGCATTCTATAACAAGGGTATGCTCAGAATAGTTGACTCCCGCAACAACTGGATCAGCGATACCGGTAACGGTACAAATCTGATCGGTGAGTACACAGACGCAGTTGTAACACAGATCGAAACTATCGCAGACGGACAGGTTTCCGATGTTATCAGCTATAACGCTGAACAGAATGGTATCACAGCCATTGAAAAGAAGGCAGCGGTTGTAGGTCGTGCAGGCGGCGAGAACGGTTTCGTTATCATCGCAAGTTGCCACGAAAATATGTCCGGTATCATTTCCGGCTCTGCAACATCTTCTGTTGTAGTAGTTGTTGTTATCCTCTCTATTCTCTTTGGTGCAGCAGCTATCTTTGTATCCTTTGCGGTTACAAAGCCTTTGAAGGCTATTGAGGAAACTCTTATAAGAATTCGTCGTGGTGATCACGATGCACGTATTGCTGCTGTAAGCAACAACGAGTATGGTCAGATATCCCGTCGATTCAATAACCTTGTTGATGAGATCGTTGTAAGTGAGGACAGATACAGAACTATTACAGAGATGTCCGATAACATCATCTTTGAGTGGAACTTCAAGTCCAACGAGGTATTCTTCTCCAACAACTTTAATAAGAAGTTCAGCTACCGTGCCCCCTCCGATCACTTTGCAGACAGCTTCCTGCTTAAAGCAAAGCTTCACGGTGATGACGCAGACCGCTACAAGGAAGACCTTGAAAAGCTCGGCAACGGCGAGGAGTTCAAGGGTAACGAGTACAGAATTAAGAACATCTACGGTGACTTTATCTGGGTGCTTATGAGAACAGCAACACTCCGTGATAAGGACGGTAATCCTCTTAAAATCGTCGGAGTTATGGTAGATATCGACCGTGCTAAGAAGAGTGAGCAGCAGCTTACAGAACGTGCAAGTTACGACGCTCTTACAGAGCTTTACAACAGAGAAACTGTTGAGGGTCAGATCGATAATGAGATCGCACTTTCTGAGGCAAGAAAGTCTGAAATGGCAGTTCTTTTCGTTGACGTAGATGACTTCAAACACTTTAACGACCAGTACAGCCACGCAACAGGCGACCAGGTACTTAAATTTGTTGCAAGAACGCTTCAAAGCGTTATCGGAGAGTACGGATTTGCAGGACGTTACGGCGGTGATGAGTTTATCGCTTGTATCAGAAACGCTGAGATCAACGATCCCGCAAGAGCTGCACAGGAGATAATCACAAGACTTGATAACGGCTTTGACTGCGACAGCGGCGACCGTTTGAAGGTGAGCGTAAGTATCGGTATTGCACTTATCAAGGACGACTACAACACCCGTGTTGAGTTCCTTATCGGTAAGGCAGACGATGCGATGTACTCCGTTAAGAAGAACGGTAAGTCTAATTACGCATTCATCTGATAATGTAAAACATAAAACACAAAGTTATGAACCGACACCAATTAAAACGGTGTCGGTTTTTTATATTATATAAATTCTTATAGACATAGCAAAATCCCTCCTAAGACGAGCATAGGAGGGATAGTTTTAATCATTCAAACAGGTGTTATACGGAAGCACCCTTGGATACGAATACAGGATAATCAGCAGAGCCTGTAATTGTACGATTCTTTGTGAGAGTAACGTCCTTATCAGCAATCACGTTGATGAAGTTTGCCTTTTCTTCGATAACGGAACCCTGCATTACGATACTGTTCTTAACAACAGCACCCTTCTGAACAACTACGCCTCTGAACAGGATACTGTTCTCAACTGTACCCTCGATAATGCAGCCGTCAGCGATAAGAGAGCCCCTAACGTTAGCGTCGATACCATACTTAGCGGGAGCAACGTCACGGATCTTGGTGTAGATAGGACGTTCAAGGTTGAATACCTCGTGGCAGATATCACGGTTCATCATATCAGCATTAGCCTTGTAGTAGGTCTTCATATTGTCGATGATCTCGTAATAGTTCTCATACTTGTAGCCCATAATCTTGTAATCGTGGAGCTTGTGGAGGAGTACATCTGTTTCAAAGCTGTACAGACCACGGCACTCAGACTCTCTGATGAGGTCTTCGAGGAACTGTCTTTTCATAACAAAGATATCAAGAGCAACGTTCATCTCGCCGCTGATAGCAGGTCTTGCCAGAACGTCATAAACCTTGTTGTCCTCGTCAATAGAGAGAACCGTCTTTGTCATAGCTCTTTCGGTGGAGTAAACGCCTCTGCCGTAAACACAGGTGATGTCTGCACCGCTCTTCTCGTGGAAGTCAACCATAGGTTTGAGATCCATATTAGCGATAACATTGGAGTCAGCCATAATTACATAGTCAGCGTCAGACTCACGAATGAACTCAGCAGCACCTGCAAGAGCTTCAAGTCTGCCACGGTAGATACCGCTACCTTCACTTCTGTAAGGAGGGAGAATATGCAGACCGCCAGTCTTTCTTGCGAGGTCCCACTCGCTGCCCATTCCGAGGTGATCCATAAGGGAGTAGTAATTCTGCTTGGTGATGATACCAACCTGAGTAATTCCCGAGTTTACCATATTGGAGAGGGGGAAGTCAATAAGACGATATCTTGCTCCGAAAGGAACGCTCGCCATTGCTCTGCCCTTTGTCAGCTCGGGAAGGTTTGCTTCGTGCATATTAGCAAAAATAAGTCCTAAAACATTAGCCATACTTGCCATATCAAAAACATCCTTTCCTAGTCTTAAATATCCTGAGAGATCATTGCCTTAGGTGCGGCAACAGCATTGGGAGATACGTTAACGTTATGTCCGATAACTGCAACGCCCCAACTTGATTTGTCCTCAATTCTTTCGGGACGGTCGCCTATATGAGCACCCTCGCCAATAACACAGTTTTCGCCTACGATAGCGTATTCTACAACTGCACCCTTCTTGATAACAGAACCGGGCATAATGATACTGTCTGTAACAACAGCACCTTCTTCAATGGTAACACCTGCAAACAGTACGGAGAAGTCTACTGTACCGTAGATCTCACAACCCTCTGCAACCATAGAGTTTTCGATTTTGCTGTTCTCACCTGTGTAGTGGGGAGGCATAACAGGGTTTCTGGAATAGATCTTCCAGCTGTCATCGAGCAGATCAAGGGGAACATTAGGATCAAGCACGTCCATATTTGCTTCCCAGAGGGAGTCGATAGTACCAACGTCCTTCCAGTAGCCGTCGAAGTGGTATGCAACCATCTTTTCGTTGTTAGCGAGCATCATAGGAATGATGTTCTTACCGAAGTCCTTTGTAGCACCCTCGTCATTTTCGTTGTCGATGAGGTGCTTTCTGAGCTTGGACCAAGTGAATACGTAGATACCCATAGATGCAAGGTTGGACTTAGGCTCTGCGGGTTTCTCTGCGAACTCATAGATAGTGCCGTCGGGGTTAGCACTCATAATACCAAAACGGGGAGCTTCTTCCCACGGAACTTCAAGAACTGCGATTGTAGCGTCAGCACCTGTTTCCTTATGGTAATCCAGCATCTTGGAGTAGTCCATCTTGTAGATGTGGTCACCTGAGAGGATAACAACGTATTCGGGATTGTATCTGTCAACAAAGCCGATATTCTGATAGATAGCATTAGCTGTACCGGAGTACCAAGCCTTGCCTGCTGCTGTTTCGTAAGGGGGGAGAACGTGTACGCCGCCGTGAGCTCTGTCAAGACCCCAGGGCTGACCGTTGCCTATGTACTCGTTAAGAACGAGGGGCTGGTACTGTGTAAGAACACCGACTGTGTCGATGCCTGAGTTTACGCAGTTGGAAAGCGGGAAGTCGATTATTCTGTACTTACCGCCGTAAGGAACGGCAGGCTTTGCCATATCCTGTGTCAGTGCGTACAGACGGCTGCCCTGTCCACCGGCAAGCAGCATAGCTACGCACTCTTTTTTGATGTGATTCATATATTTCCTCCTGTCCCGACAATATTGCCGTGATTTAATACTATTTTTACGCAGTTAAGCTTTCTTCTCTTCTGCGGGGGTGGCTTTTGTTTCTGCTTTTTTAGCAGCCTTGGTTACAGGCTTTTCGGTTTTTTCTTCTGCTGCCTTAGCTTCTGCCTCTGCCATTTCGGCTGCAACTTCGCTTGGAGTCTTGCGTTTGTTCTTCATAGTGAAGTACATTACGGACATAGGCGGCAGATCAATGGTGATCCTGTATGCCTCACCGTGGAGAGGTTCTTCTCTTGCAGAAACCGTACCGTTTGTGATGCCTGAACCTCCGTACTTCTCGTTGTCGGAGTTGAATACTTCAACATAATCAGCATAGTAGGGAACACCGATATCATATACCTCGTGACGAACAGGCTGGAAATTGCATACGCAGATGACCTCGTCCTTGTTACGTGCGATACGTCTGAATGCAATAACGCTGTTTGCGTTGTCCTCGCTGGATATCCAGTGGAAACCTTCCCAGCTTGTATCACACTCCCAGAATGCGGGGAGTTCCTTATACAGCTTGTTCAGATCCTTCACATACTCGTGAAGCTTGTAATGGGGATCAAATTCGAGTACTTCCCAGTCAAGACCTGTCTGGAAATTCCACTCCTTGTATTGAGCAAACTCCTGTCCCATAAACATCAGCTTTTTACCGGGGTGAGCTGTCATATAGCCGAGGAATGTTCTCATAGAGTTGAAACGATATTCTCTCGGACCGCCCATCTTATCGAGCATAGAGCATTTTCCGTATACTACCTCGTCGTGGGAGATAGGGAGAATAAAGTTCTCAGAGAATGCATAATAGAACGAGAATGTGACAAGATTATGATTATAGGGTCTGGAAAGAGGATCCATAGACATATAGCGGAGCATATCGTTCATCCAGCCCATATTCCACTTGAAGTTAAATCCAAGACCGCCTATATCAGCAGGCTTTGTTACCATAGGCCAAGCGGAGGATTCCTCAGCGATCATCATAATATTGGGGTGTTCCTTGAACAGTGCCGCATTCAGCTTCTGTAAGAATGCAACAGCTTCAAGGTTTTCGTGGCCGCCATACATATTGGGCCGCCACTCGCCACCCTGTCTGTCGTAATCTAAGTACAGCATTGACGCAACAGCGTCAACACGCAGACCGTCTATGTGATACTTTTCGATCCAGTAATTTGCATTGGAAACAAGGAAAGACTGTACCTCAGGTTTGCCCCAGTCGAAAATGTGAGTACCCCAGTTCTTATGCTCACGTTTGAGGGGGTCATCATATTCGTAACAGCTTGTACCGTCAAACTCGTACAGACCTGCTGCGTCCTTGGGGAAGTGAGCGGGTACCCAGTCAACGATTACACCGATGCCTGCGTTGTGGCATTTGTTTACGAACTCCATAAAATCAAACGGAGTACCGAAACGGGAGGTGGGAGCAAAATAACCTATCTGCTGATAGCCCCAAGAACCGTCATACGGGAACTCTGCAATAGGCATAAGCTCAACGTGGGTGTAGCCCATTTCCTTAACATAAGGGATAAGCTCATCTGCAAGGCGGTGATAATTATAATAGTTCTCGCCGTCCTTTTTCCAAGAGCCGATATTTACCTCGTAAATATTGGCAGCACTTTCGTAAATATTCTTTTTTGCAAGTTTATCAAGATAGTCGCCGTCAGTCCATTTGAACCCGTCAAGCTCGTAGAACTTGGTCGCAGTGTTGGGACGAAGCTCCATATGATATCCGTAAGGGTCAGCTTTGAGCTTTATAAGTCCGTCGTAGCTTTCGATGCTGTATTTGTAATTATCATACTGCTTGATGCCCTCGATAAACAGCTCCCAGATACCGCCGTCGCTTATCTTGTTCATATAGTTTTTGGTTCTGTCCCAGTGATTGAAGTCACCAACAACGCACACTGTTTTTGCGTTTGGTGCCCATACTCTGAACACAACGCCGTTCTTGCCGTCTAAGGTCATTTTATGTGAACCGAAGAACTCGTATGCGTGCGAGTTCTCACCCTGATGGAAAAGATACAGCGGAACATTGTACTTGTCGGGTACAACGATTGCCATTTACATTACCTCCCAAGATAGTATTTTAATAACCCCGAACGAAAACGGAGCTATTTGCCTTTTTAATGAAACAATTTTCACAAAATTGCCAAAAATCATAATACAAGATTATAATTCCTTGTTATTATTGTATCACAATAACCATTTTATTTCAATAGTTTTGTTGATAATTTATGTTTATTGCTATTTTTTTTATGTCTGATTTAGCTAAATTTACTATAAATTTGTCATAAAAAATTCAAATGCGAGTATATACATAAGCAAGTTTCCTTTTTATTACAGAAAGAATATGATATAAATAAAGAAAGACCTGCAAAATCACAGGTCTTTCAGCTTATTTGTACATAATTTTATCAGTGTTGAGCTTGTCATTAAATCCGGCCCAGTATCCAAGATGTGTAACGATAGGTATCAATGCATAGAAGATCAGCATCAATGCAGGGAACATCGGCGACATAAGGTCTATTTGTCTTAATGTCGTAGGCATCCAAGCTTCGCTCTCAGTAACAACATTCGGCACGAATGTCATAAGGAACGGAAATGCACTTCCGCTTATAAAACGGTACAGATAAAGCGTATCTTCCTGTGGGAAGAACAGTTTGTTCAGCAGTAATATGATAGTGGGAGCTGCCGCAATAACGAACATCAGAAGGCCTATAATCAGCCAACGGTATTTCAGCGGAGAATCAACTCTGTGATTTTTGATAAGGCTGCGTTCTGCTGTGCCGTCCTTCCAGGCAACGGTGAATATCAGCATAAAAAATATCGCAGTTCCGCATATTATCGACAGGATATCTGTAAAAAGGTTACCTCCGAACATTGCAAGACCCATTGTCATAAAAAGGCACATAACATTTCCGAGGATTATATATCCTATTCCTCTTATCAGAAGCATAATAAAGGATTGTCTTTTCATTTTTTTCCTTTCGGTACAGCACGAGTATTGGTGTAATATCCTAAGGGTTCCGTGCAATAATATAATTGTCGAACGCCGCAGAGCGGCAGATAGGAGTTGTTACAATGAATGATTTTAAAAACAGGCAGAGTGCCGAGATCCTCCAAAGCGTATACAAAAATGCCGATATGGCATATAAGTCAAGCGGAGATGTATTGGTACACTGTAAGAACCAAAAACTGCACGATGAGATATCATCGCAGCTTGAAAGATACCGCAGCGTTGCCTCACAGGCAAGGGCAGAGCTTGTCAGAAGGGGTTCTGTTCCAAAGCCATACCCGCCTTATGCAAAGGCAATGGCAAAAATGGGTATTGAGATGAAGACCTTACAGGATCCCTCTACGCAAAAACTTGCAGAGCTTATGGTCAGAGGAACGACAATGGGCATTATTGATATGCAGCACGCATTGAACCGTTCTTCAAAGGCGGAGGAGCGTATCCGCAGCGAGGCGGACAAGCTGTTAAAAAGGGAACAGGATTATTGTGACAGACTGAAAAAATATCTGTGAGCGAATATTTATCCTGTGATGTTTTTCTGAAAAACGGAACAAATGGTCTTGTAAAGCCTGTCAGCACATCACCGAAAGCAGATAGGTTATTCCTTGCGTAGCTTATTTCTTTGCAGGATTTACTATGTTTCCTGTGGCGATATTGTTGAATACCTCTTTTGCACGGTCACGCTGGATCTTTGCGTCCTCGGTGTTTCCTGTCATATCCACAAATTCGTTTCTGACATATATACCGACCATATCGGGACAGCTTGTCCAACGTGCGGATTCGGTAAAGTTTGTGGTGTTCAGCTGTAAGCCTCTTCCCTCGTAAAGTGTGGACTCGGGGTAGCTTTCGGAAAAGTCGATGAAGAAATCTACCTCGTTGTTTGCAACCTCATTGATAAGGGGGATTATTCCCTCGTCTGTAAAGTAAAGCTGACTGTCACCCGTAAATAATTCAGATGTGAATTTGTAATTTTCGGAGTCTGCATACTGGCTTACGCCCGCCTCTTCGGACAGGTTTATGAAGTTCACGGCAACGTGGACATAGCCGTTTCCGTCAAAGTCAGGACAATATTGTTCCAGTGCTTTTTCGATATCAAACTGCTTAGCGTAAATACCGCTTTCATTTGTCGTGGAGATAGCGAGGACATACAGATCCTCTCTCTCTTTTGTTACGGTATCGAAGATCATATATCCGATTGCAAGGACTGCAAGTGTTATCACGATAAACGGCACTTTGTAATGATAGAAGAAGTTCTCCACTTTTTTCATACCGTGGAGCTCCTCGTAAGGTTCTCTTGAATGTTCTTCTATTATTTCGCTGTCCTCAACGTCTATTATGCCCTGTTTGAGTTTCAGTATCTCTCTTTTTTCTTGAAGAGCCTTCTGCTCCTCGTCAAAATTATTTGCCATATTTCCTCCAAGGTGGAAGCGGGAAATATTCTTTCCCTAATTTTTACTTGTAATCAATAAGCCGCCGTTGATTTCGGCGGCTTATGTTGTTTTTAGTTAAGCCGACTGGCATTAAACGATAGGTTTCATTGTGGGGAACAGCAGAACATCTCTAATACTTGCGGAGTCTGTCAGCAGCATAACGAGTCTGTCAAAGCCGAATCCCAGACCACCTGTGGGGGGCAGACCGTATTCGAGGGCTGTGATAAAGTCCTCGTCTACCTGTGCGTCGTTACCGCCCTGTGCACGTTTTGCAGCAACCTGCTTAACAAAACGATCACGCTGGTCGATAGGATCGTTAAGCTCGGAGAATGCGTTTCCGAACTCTGTACCGTTGATGAAGTACTCAAAACGCTCTGTGAAAGCGGGGAAATCGGGCTTTCTCTTAGCGAGGGGAGAGTTTTCAACGGGGTAATCATAAATGATAGTAGGCTGGATAAGCTTGTCCTCAACAAAAGCCTCAAAGAATGCGATAAGAACGTGACCCTTTGTGGAGTTGTCGTCCAGCTCGTCCTCAATGTGGTGTTCCTTTGCACAAGCTCTTGCGGCAGCATCGTCTGCCCAGTCAAAGTAGTCAACGCCTGCGTACTTCTTTACAGCTTCGATCATTGTAAGACGCTCCCAGGGTTTTCCTACTGCGATCTCGTGACCCATATAGGGAACTGTATCTGTGCCGCATACTTTGAGGGTAACAGTTCTGTACAGATCCTCGATAAGATTCATCATTCCGAAGTAGTCAATGTATGCCTGATACATCTCGATAGAGGTGAACTCAGGGTTATGTGTAGCGTCCATACCCTCGTTGCGGAAGATACGTCCTACCTCGTATACCTTGTCAAAACCGCCTACGATAAGACGCTTTAAGTACAGCTCTGTTTCTATACGCATATACATATCGATATCAAGAGCGTTGTGGTGTGTCTTGAAAGGTCTAGCAGCAGCACCGATCTCCAATGTGTGGAGGACAGGTGTATCTACCTCAATATAACCGTGGGAGTCAAGGAAGTTTCTTATCTCACGGAGAATGAGGGAACGCTTTACAAATGTATCCTTGTTTTCAGGGTTAGCAATAAGGTCAAGATAACGTTTTCTGTAACGCTCCTCCTTGTCCTTTAAGCCGTGCCACTTCTCAGGGAGGGGCAGCAGGGACTTCGACAGGAGAGTTATCTCCTTTGCGTGTACGGATATCTCTCCCATCTTAGTGCGGAATACTGTACCCTTTATACCGATGATATCACCGAGATCCCACTTTTTAAATTCTGCATATACCTCTTCGCCGACATCGTCTTTACGAACGTATATCTGCATTCTGTCAGAGCCGTCACGGATATCCATAAAACTTGCCTTGCCCATAATACGGCGGGTCATCATTCTGCCCGCAATGGCAACGTCTGTATTTTCAAGCTCCTCAAAGCGGTCACGGATCTCCTTGTTATAGATAGAAACATCATATTTTGTTATCTTATAAGGATCTTTTCCCGCATCTTTAAGAGCGTTGAGCTTTTCAAGTCTTATGCGATGCTGTTCGTCAAGCTCCTCTGCGGAGATATCTGTTATTTCAAGCTGTTCGTCTGCCATTATTAGTCTTCCTCCTTCTTTCTGATGTCGAGAATCTCAAATGCCAGTATACCGGAGGGGGTTTCAACCTCAACGGTTTCGCCGATCTTATGACCTATAAGTGCCGCACCGATAGGGGATTCATCAGACATCTGACCGATAGCAATGTTTGCCTCGCTTGTACCAACGATCTGGAATTCAAGCACTTCATTCATTTCCTTGTCAAGGAACTTTACTACGTTACCGATACCGACCTTTTCTGTGGTGATTTCGTCTTCGTCAATGATCTGTGCGTGTGCGAGGGTAGCTTCGATATCAGCGATACGGGATTCTATGATACCCTGTTCGTTTTTAGCTTCATCGTACTCACTGTTTTCTGAAAGGTCACCGAAAGAAAGTGCGACCTTGATCTTTTCTGCAACCTCACGGCGTTTTACGGTTTTGAGATTTTCAAGCTCCGCTTCAAGCTTTGCTACACCGTCTTTGGTTAATACTGTAATAGGCTTGTTCATTAAGTTGTCCTCCGTCTGTATAAATATTATTGTTATACGGTAGTTTACCGTGAAAATGCGTTATTCCGTTTCGGTTGGGAGTGTGGCTTTGATTATCTCAATAGCTTTTTGCAGCTGAGAGTCTATATCGTGGGTAAGATTCTCGGGGAGAGTTCCCACGGTAAGCTCGGAAATATAATCAGGCTTGATACCTGTTTCATTCCAACTGCCCGATTCTCTAAGATATATCTTTGCAGTGGATATCGTGATAGCACTTCCGTCAGAGAATTCGTATGTGTTCTGCATTACCGCCTTGCCTAAGGTCTGTGTACCAACGAGAATTGCACCGCATTCATCACGTAGAGCCCCTGCAAAAAGCTCTGCTGCGGAGGCTGTGCCACCGTCAACAAGGATAGCCATAGGAAGGTCTACCGATGAGGTTTCAGCCTCGGTTTCGATGATCACCTTTCGGCTGCCGTCTGCGTACTCCGCGGTAGCAATAGTGCCTGCGGTAACGAAACGGTTAAGTATCGGCTTCAATGCACTTACAAGTCCGCCGCCATTCTGTCTGACATCTATTATCAGTGCCTTGGCATCGGCATTGGTAAGCTTATTCAGAGCTTCGGAAAATTGCTCAGCTGTCTTTGCATTGAACGCAGAGATCCTTATATATCCTATGCCGTTATTCAGCATTTCACCCGTTACGGAAAGAATTTCGATCTGCTGACGCATAAGGTTTACCGAAAGTTCCTCACCGTTTCTCAGCAGCTTTAAGGATATTCTTGTACCGACTTCGCCCGAAAGCTTGTCTATTGCTGTGCCTTTTTCCATAGAGAGCAGACTTTTTCCGTCTATCTCTGTGATAACATCACCTGCTAAGATGCCGTTAAGCTCAGCGGAGCTTCCTGAGTAAACGCTGGTGATTTTGAGATAGCCGCTGCCGTCATCCTCTGCCTCGAAACCTGCACCGAGGACAACGCCGTCGTTTGTCTGCTTTATTTCATAGTATGAGGAGCTGCTCATATAACTTGCGTATTTATCGCCTATACCTGTCATATAGCCGTTGATAACGCCCTGTTCAATAGCTTCCTCGTTGAAATTGCCGATATAGTTGGTTCTGACAGCTGCGTCAATCTCACGCAGTTTTGCATATATACCCTCGTATTTATCGGAATTTCCGAGTTTCGAGTTGTATATATTGAGCGATACCGCCCAGGTCAGAACAAAGGTTATGGCACAGCCGATAGCAACAAGGCTTATCGCTACGCCCAAAGAGATCTTTTTGTTCATAGTATCCTTTCAGTTGTGTCTACACTTTAAGATGTTTTCCTGTGCTTATTACCGTACCCACTGCACCGAGGATAAGTCCGGCTACACAGTTTATTCCGAGAACCCACCACATAATATCTTTAAATGGTATGAGGTCGAAAAATCCGAACATCTGCCAAAGGGTGAGGTCATCGCCAAAAAGGGAGAATACAGCGTCGTATATCACCCAGGTAAGTCCCCAGGAGGCTGCTCCCGCAAGTATGCCGATAAACATACCCTCTACAAAGAACGGTATTTTAATAAAGGTGTTGGTCGCACCCACATATTTCATAATATTTATCTCGTTGCGACGTGC
Organism: Oscillospiraceae bacterium; assembly: GCA_045606505.1. Taxonomy (GTDB): domain Bacteria; phylum Bacillota; class Clostridia; order Oscillospirales; family Ruminococcaceae; genus CAG-115. The sequence goes on along the minus strand of JAZUSC010000026.1, from coordinate 3,182 downwards.
GAAAACGCTTGTACGGATAGAGTTGGATACGATAACTACGCTGACTATCACCAGTGTTATAAGCACCGCAGAGGCGATAAATGTGAATGTATCACGGATATTTACCAGTACGCCTGCAAAATCATAAGGAGCTTTTACTTTTTCCACACCGTCGATACTGGATATTACATTTACGACGTGACGAATTTTGGTGAGGTCTGTAACACGCACCATAAATGTTTCGGGCATAGGGTTTTCTTCAAGGTAGTCGAGCAGTTCTGCATACTCGTCCATATCCTGTCGGAAATCTTCCAACGCCTCCTCCTTAGAGGAATACTGAACATCGGTAAGGTCGCTGTTCTTTTCCAGTACATCTCTGATGTGTGCGACCTGAGCGTCTGTAACACCCTCTTCAAGATAAATGGCTATCTCGTTGGTGTCCTCGATGTTGCTCATTACGATGTTTACGTTTACCATAAGAAGTGCGGCACAGCTTACAAGCAGCAGACTGACCATCAATATGCTGAAACTTGCAAAGGACATAACGAAGTTCTTCCATACCGAAGATACGCCTTTTCTGATAAGGTATGTGACATTACTCGTCTTCATTCTGACCTCCGATATTCTCATCAAACGTTATGGTGCCGCCGCTGAGGTTGATTATTCTACCTCCGAAGTATTTTACAAGGTCGTGCTCGTGGGTTACCATTATTACAGTTGTACCGCAGCGGTTTATCTCTTTCAGCAGCTCCACTATTTCGTATTTGAGCTTGGGGTCGATATTTCCCGTAGGCTCGTCTGCGATGATGAGTCCCGGGTCGTTTGCGAGTGCACGTGCGATAGCCACACGCTGCTGCTCGCCGCCCGAAAGCTCCTTAGGTCTGCTTTTTGCCTTGTGAGCAAGGTCTACAAGGTTAAGTACATAAGGAACACGCTGCTTGATGAATTTCATAGGCTGATCCGCAATACGCAGAACGAACGCTATATTTTCATATACGTTAAGTTCCTGAATAAGGCGGAAATCCTGAAAAACAACGCCGATGGAACGGCGGAATTTTGCGATCTTGTTGCCTTTAAGCTTAGACAGATTATAGCCGTTTACGAATACTCTGCCTGAGGTAGGCACTACCTCACGAAGGAGCAGCTTCATAAGTGTGGATTTACCCGCACCGCTGTCGCCTACTATAAAAACGAATTCACCGTCGTTTATCCTCAGGTTTATATCTTGAAGTGCGTCGGTGCCGCTTGTAACGCCGCTGGAATAGTGGACGTTTACGTTTTTAAGCTCTACCATAGATTATTCTCCCTGAATTATTCCCCGCACCGCACTGTTTTATTATCTTATGCACGGTGTTAATACATTCGAAAGCTGTCCCGAACAGAATTCGGGGCAGCTCTTTTAATTAGGATCGATTAGAATTTTGTCGGATTTGCTGCAAGGTATTTCTTTACCATAAGTGCGATCTTGAAGATGATAGCGTGGTCGAATTCACGCAGGTCAAGACCTGTCAGCTTCTTTATCTTGTCAAGACGATACACGAGTGTATTTCTGTGTACGAACAGCTTTCTTGATGTTTCGGAAACGTTGAGGCTGTTCTCAAAGAATTTTTGTATAGTGAACAGTGTTTCGTGGTCGAGGGACTCGATAGAGTTCTTCTTGAATACTTCCTTTAAGAAAGTTTCGCACAGTGTTGTGGGCAGATGATAGATAAGTCTTGCAATACCGAGATTATCGTAGCTTACGATATTCTTGTCGGTGTCGAATACCTTTCCGACTTCAAGTGCGGTCTGAGCCTCCTTGAAGGAACGTGCAAGATCCTTTACGCCCATAACAGGTGTACCGATACCAACGTTTACCTTTGTGAAGAATTCGCTGGAAAGCGTATCGGAAATGGAACGTGCAAGTTTTTCAAGGTCACGCACATCAATGTTGTTCTTTACTTCCTTAACGAGAACGATATCGGACTCTGTAATGTTGAATACGAAATCCTTGTTCTTGTCGGGGAAGAGATTCTGGATAACATCATAAGCGGAAACATCGTTGGAGCTGATAACACTGATGAGGAATACTACCCTGCTTATATCGGCGTTGAAGTGAAGCTCACGAGCTTTGAGGCTGATATCTCCAGGGAGTACGTTGTCCAGAATGATATTTTTTACAAAGTTGTTTCTGTCGTATTTTTCGTCATAATACTGCTTGATGCCTGACAGAGAGATAGCGATAACACTTGCGTATTTTGCGGCAGGCTCGTCTGTGCCTTCCACAAATACAGCGTAGTCGGGCTTGATATGTAGACCAAAGGGCTTATAGGTATAGCCGTCACGAATGAAAGACTCGTGGGAATCTCCAAGCTCAATGGAGAAGAAGTCGTTGCCGCCGCCTACTCTTGTGAGATCACTGCACGCAATGATAGTTCCGTTTTCGTCGATAACGCCGATAACTCTGTTTACTGCGTCTTTCATCTGATGAACGATACCCTGAAACAACCTGTTTGACATTTTCTTTACCTCTTTCTGTAATGTTGCGACGGATCCCTGCTCGTCCTTTTCGCAGGACCCCTCTGGGTCAGACTTGCTGCAAATGCCGTCTGCATATTGTCCTGTGTAAGCTTTGGTACTGCACCGCAGTACGAGGTCACATTTTGGTGTTCTTTTGACAGTCTGCATTATGCAACACTGCCCTACTCTCTATTGTACTAAAAAAAAACAAAAAAATCAAGTCTTTTTTATGTAATATGTAAAAGTTTCTAGTTTTTTTTAGTGTTACTTGAAAAATGGCGTGAAAAGTAATATAATATACTGGAATAGATATGTTTTAAAGTGGTATTTTTATCCTTAAAAACATTAAATTTTGTAGAAAAAGAGGTAAATTATACTATGTGTAATTGCGAGAGAGAAAAGTTCTATATAACCACTCCGATATATTACCCCTCGGGTAATCCCCATATCGGACACTGCTACACTACCGTTGCGTGTGACGCTATCGCACGTTTCAAAAGGATGCAGGGCTACGATGTAATGTTCCTGACAGGTACAGACGAACACGGTGCGAAGATCCAGCAGAATGCTGAAAAGGCAGGCAAGACACCTCAGGAATACGTTGATGATATCGTGGAGAACTTCAAGCGGCTGTGGAGCTTCATGGGCGTAAAGTACGACCGCTATGTAAGAACGACCGATCCCTACCACATCGAAACTGTACA
>JAZUSC010000025.1:0-33104 GCA_045606505.1 Oscillospiraceae bacterium | reverse complement strand
TCAATAGCTTTTTTATGTAATTCGCATAAATTTTTTTATATTTCTTGTTGAAAAATCATTGACAAATAAAAATTAGGTGATAAATAATAAATAGTATTGCTTTTTTTTATTGAATTTGATATAATAAAATAGTACGTTTATACGAAGAATTATATTGAAAAGGGGTATATTTATGCCTTGTTTTGCTGATAAAAAGCGAATTGTAATAAAAGTTGGCAGCTCCACTCTGGCATATCCTACGGGACATCTTAACATCAGAAAATGTTACGAGCTTATAGAGGTAATGTCTGATATTAAGAATTCAGGTCGAGAGATAGTATTTGTAACATCAGGAGCACAGGGTGTCGGTGCTGCAAGGGCAGGACTTCCCAAAAAGCCGACAGATATGCCGTCAAAGCAGGCTTGTGCTGCTATCGGTCAGTCTGAGCTGATGACTTTTTACAGTGAGAATTTCGGAAAATTCAATCATAAGGTCGCACAGATACTGCTGACCCGTGATGTTATATCCAACAAAGAGCGTAAATTTAATGTTGTAAACACATTTGACAAGCTTTTTGAAATGGGTATCATACCTATTATAAATGCTAACGACGCTGTATCTATAAAGCAGCTTGACTTTGATGAGAATGATACGCTTTCCGCAATCGTTGCATCGCTTTGTGAGGCTGACCTGCTTATTATGCTGACAGACGTTGACGGACTTTATGACGGCGACCCGAAGTTAGAGGGTTCAAAGCTTATCCGTGAGGTCGATAACATTACTCCCGAGATAATTTCCGTTGCACAGGGTGCAGGAAGTAATCTTGGCTCGGGCGGTATGCTTACAAAGATAGAGGCTGCAAAAATAGCCACTGAGGCAGGTATTGATACGGTAATCATCAACGGCGACAGCCCTTTGAAGCTTTATGACCTTTTTGAGGGCGAAGCTGTATGTACATATTTTAAAGCTAAGGAAATTTGAGGTAACAGATATGGAATATATTGAAGAACTGGGCTTTAACGCCAAAAAGGCTGAGCCTGCTATAATCTCCTTAAAGGTTTCTGAAAAAAATGCTGTTTTATCTGAGATAGCTAAGCGTTTACGTCGTGATAGTGCAGCTCTTATTGAGGCTAACGCTCTCGACATTGCAGCCGCTGAAAAGAACGGAATGTCAAAGTCACTCATCGACAGACTAACTCTGACCGAGGCAAGAATAGAGGGTATGGCTGACGGAGTTGACAAGGTTATCGCATTACCCGACCCTGTCGGTGCAGTTATCGGCGGAAATGAACTTGCAAACGGACTTCGTGTAGTGAAAAAGCGTGTTCCTATCGGAACTATCGGTATAATTTTCGAGTCACGTCCAAATGTTACCGTTGATGCTGCTGCTCTTTGCTTTAAGGCGGGTAACACCGTAATTCTCAGAGGCGGCAGTGACGCTATAAACTCCAACAAAGCGTTGGTTTCCCTTATGAGAGGTGCAATAAAGGACTGTGGCTTTGATGAAAATGCGGTTCAGCTTGTTGAGGATACATCACGCACCGTTGCAAACGCTATGATGAAGCTTAATAAGTATATCGACCTTCTCATTCCGAGAGGCGGTGGCGGTCTTATCCGTGCGGTAATTGAAAATGCAACTATCCCTGTAATTCAGACAGGAGAGGGCAACTGCCACGTTTACGTCGATGCATCGGCAGACCTTGATATGGCTGTACGCATTGTTGATAACGCTAAGACACAGCGTCCCTCTGTCTGCAACGCTATTGAGAATATTCTTGTTCACAAGGATATCGCTCCCGCTTTCTTTGAAAAGCTCAGCAAGATATGGCAGGATAAGGTTACAATAATCGGTGACGAGGCTACCTCTAAGCTTATAAGTGTAGAGAAGATAGCTGATGACAATGATTATGCCACTGAATTCCTTGACTATAAGCTTTCTGCAAAGGTGGTTTCGGGCGTTGAAGAGGGTATCGACCACATAAATCGTTTTGGTACAAAGCATAGCGAGTGCATAGTGACCTCTGATCTTAAAAATGCTGAAATGTTCCAGAAGATGATTGATGCTGCGGCTGTATATGTCAACGCAAGTACACGCTTTACCGACGGCTTTGAGTTCGGTCTTGGTGCTGAGATAGGCATTTCCACACAGAAGCTCCACGCAAGAGGCCCTATGGGACTTGAAGCACTTACCACATATAAATATCTCATCAACGGTGACGGTCAGATAAGAGGTTGATCGAAAGGAAGTTATATGGCGAGAAGAAAACGAAATTCGCAAAATAAACAAAACCAACAGCAAACGGGCGATAAGGTAATAAATCAACTTTTCGGCTCTCTTGAAGAGGAAAATGATATCGAAAGTGATATTGCCGATCTCGGTACGGACGGAGCGGCGGTTGAGCCTGAGATACCCGAGCCTGTCAAGAAAAAAAGATTTTTCTTCGGATTTGCGATAGTGGTTATAATTATGGCTATAATAGGTGTATTCTCTACCGTAAGAGCAGTCGTTGATATAACGGGACGTTTGTTGGATAATACATCTCTTAGAAATGAGTTTGCTCAGTTTATTTTCCCTGTTGTAGTAAATGATATCGCTCCCTTTGAAAAGGTGGAAGATATACCGAACACCTCAAAGGTTACCTGCTCAATTTGGAATATACTTATAACAAAGGACACGACCCCTTACGAAGAGGTAAGAGGCGGCGACCTGAAAATTCCCGAGTATGATGTAATGGTATCGTTAAAGGAGTTATTCGGTAGCACTGCCACAATGGAACATCAGTCCGTAGGTATCGGTGAGATGCGTTTTGCTTATGATGCAGAAAATCACTGTTACAGTGCTGAAAACAGTATCAGATATCTGACATACGCTCCACAGGTCGTAGAGATGTCTGAATCTGATGATACATACACGCTTATCGTTGGATATCTTCCTCCCGCCCTTGCTACGGTAACGGGCATAAGCGGTATGGAGGTTGTTCCCGAAAAGTATATGGAATATACCATAAACCGCTGGGACGGTAAAAACACCTTGATGTCTGTACGTTTTTCTGATTATGTTCCCGAAACATCAGAAAGCTGACAGAACGATAAAAAGTAAATAATGCCTAAGGGCAATAAATAATTCCGTTTAGGAAGGATTGGACAGAAAAATGAAAGAACAGTTACAAAGTATCAAGGAAACAGCCATTGCTGCAATTTCCTCCTGTGCCGACCTTAAAGAGCTTGACGCACTTCGTGTAAAGTTCCTCGGTAAAAAGGGTGAGCTTACAGCGATCTTAAAGCAGATGGGCGGACTGTCTGCGGAGGAAAGACCCGTTATCGGTCAACTTGCAAATGAGGTAAGAGCTTGTATCGAAAACTCTATCAAGGATAAGTCGGATGAGCTGAAATCCGCAGAAACAGATCTCAGATTAAAGTCAGAGTATCTTGACGTTACAATGCCCGGCAAGAGATTTGCAAACGGCAGACGTCACCCTATGAATATAGTTCTTGATGAGCTTAAAGAGATATTCCGTGGAATGGGATATACAGTTGTTGACGGCCCTGAGGTCGAGGAAACAAAGTATGTATTCGATATGCTCAACACTTTCGAGGGACACCCCGCTCGTGATCCTCAGGATACTTTCTATATTACAGATGAGGTGCTTCTCAGAACCCAGACATCTTCTGTACAGATCAGACAGATGTTAAAGGAGAAGCCTCCTATTGCGATCATCAGCCCCGGTCGTGTTTACAGACGTGATGAGGTTGACGGCACACACTCTCCTATATTCCACCAGTGCGAGGGTCTTGTAATTGATAAGAATATTACTTTTGCCGACCTTAAAGGCACTCTTGAAGAATTTGCAAAGCGTCTTTACGGCGAGGGTATGAACTTAAAGTTCAGACCTCACCACTTCCCGTATACAGAGCCCAGCTGTGAGATAGACTTCCAGTGCTTCCGCTGTGGCGGTAAGGGTTGTCCTCTTTGTAAGGGCGAGGGTTGGATAGAGATACTCGGTGCGGGTGTAGTTCACCCTCAGGTTCTTGAAAACTGTGGTATCGACCCCGAGGAATACAGCGGCTTTGCTTTCGGTATAGGCATTGAGCGTATAACGATGCTTAGATATGAGATCGAGGATATGCGTCTGCTGTATGAAAACGATATGCGTTTCTTAAAGCAGTTCTGATTTATATACGAGTGACATAAGGAGATATAATAAAGTGGATTTATCAATGAAATGGCTTAACGATTACGTTAAAGCCGATATGCCTATTAAAGAATTCTGCGACGGAATGACAATGAGTGGAAGCAAGGTCGAAACTTATTCAGTTCAGGGAGCGGATATTACAAATGTAGTTGTCGGAAAGTGCCTTGCAATGGAAAAGCACCCCGACGCAGATTCGCTTTGGATATGTAAGGTCGATGTTGGTCAGGCTGAGCCTATTCAGATAGTAACATCTGCACAGAATATGTTCGTAGACGCTGTAATTCCTGTGGCACTGCACGGTGCAACCTGCTATAACCACAAGGATATGAGCTTTATGAAGATCAAAAAGGGAAATATGCGTGGTGTTCGCAGTGAGGGTATGATGTGCTCTTACGAGGAACTCAACCTTACCCTTGCCGATGTTCCTTATTCCTCTAATGAGGGTATCCTTATTCTCAACAATGACCCTGAGTTTGATAAGATGACCATTGGTATGGATATTCACGATGCTCTTGGTTTCAACGATACAACCGTTGAGTTTGAGATAACCAACAACAGACCCGACTGCCTTTCTGTGATTGGTCTTGCAAGAGAAGCTTCCGCTACTTTTGACCTGCCTTTCAATTACACAGAGCCTACCTTTACAGGTGTAGAGGGCAAAGCGACAGATTACATCAATGTAGATGTAAAGAACGCCGCACTTTGCTCACGTTATATGGCTGCGATCGTAAAGAATGTTAAGATCGGTCCTTCTCCCCGTTGGATGGTAGAGCGTCTTAATGCAAGTGGTGTTCGTGCTATCAACAATTTTGTAGATATCACAAACTTCGTAATGCTTGAATACGGTCACCCTATGCACGCTTTTGACCTGCGTTATGTAGACGGCGGCAAGATCGTAGTCAGAAATGCAGAAGAAAATGAGAAGATCACGATACTTGACGGCACAGAGGTCGCACTCAGTCCTGAAATGCTCGTTATCGCTGATGAAAAGAAGCCTATCGCTGTTGCAGGTGTAATGGGTGGTGAATTCAGCGGCATTATGGAAGACACAAAGGACGTAGTTTTCGAGGCTGCTTGTTTTGACGGCGTTTCCGTAAGAATGACAGCTAAGAAGATAAACAAGCGTACAGACGCTTCTTCCAGATTTGAAAAGGGTATTGACCCTATCAATGCAAAGGCAGCTCTTATGAGAGCACTTCAACTTGTTGAGATGCTTGGTTGCGGCGAGGTAGTTCGTGAGTATATTGATGTAGATAATGCAAACAAGACTCCCGCAAAGCTTAAACACGACGCAAAGTGGATAAGCGATCATCTTGGTATAGAGATTGCTGAGAGCGAACAGATCGCTATATTCAAAAAGCTTGGCTTTGGTTATGAAGACGGTAACGTTATCGTTCCCAATACACGAATCGACATTGAGCGTCAGTGTGACCTTGCAGAGGAAGTAGCAAGAATATACGGATATAATCGTATTCCGTCTACTGTACCTAAGCTGTCCTCCAACAGTAAGATAACACCTATCCAGCATTTTGAAAAGCGTATCGTGGATATTATGGTTTCTCAGGGCTTCTACGAAACGATGACATTCAGCTTTATCTCTCCAAAGAGCTATGAAAAGCTGAACTTCTGTGAAAACAAGAAGAACAGCGTTGTTCTTACAAATCCTCTCGGTGAAGACACAAGCGTTATGAGAACATCTATGCTTCCTTCAATGATGGGCGTTGTTTCCACAAACGTTGCAAGTAGAAATCTTTCCGCTCGTCTGTTTGAGATAGGCAGAGTATTTACTCCCACAGATGAAAGACTTCCTGTTGAAGAAGATGTTCTTGGTCTGTGTGCTTACGGAGCAGATGAAGATTTCTACACTATCAAGGGTGTTATCGAGGAGATATTCTCTGACCTTGTTATAAACGCAAAGTTCGTTCCCGTTACAGATAACAAGACATTCCACCCCGGAAGATGTGCGAATATCGTAAACGGTGATGTTGTTATCGGTACGGTAGGTGAGCTTCACCCTGCGGTTGCAGAAAAGTATGATGTTTCTTGTCGAGTATATGCAGCAGAGCTTTATATGGACAAGATGTTTGCTGCTATGGGTGAAGAGCGTAAGTATAAGCCTCTGCCTAAGTACCCTGCAATGTCCCGTGACCTTAGTCTGCTTTGCGATGATGAGGTAACTTCCGATACTATTATAGATATCATCAAGGCAAATGCAAAGTTCCTTGAAAGCGTTTCTATCTTTGATATGTACAAGGGCGAGCAGGTTCCCGCAGGTAAGAAGAGCCTTTCCTATAAAATGGTACTGCGTAAGGACGGCACTATGACCGATGAAGAGGCTGACAGCTCTGTAAATCGTGTGCTTAAAGCTCTTGCAGAACAGAACATCGTTCTGAGAACCTAAGTTGGCAAGTTTTAGGAGGAAAATAAATGTCATTCAGTTTTAAAAGGACAGTTGCGGCAGCCGCAGCAATAATATGCACTGTATCTATGTGTGGCTGTATGGACTCCGGTTTTATCGGAAAGATCGACGGAGTGGAGATACGCAACGGTGTATATCTTTCCTGCCTTATGTCCTCTTACAGCAACGGATATACAGAGGTAAGCGAGACAAATTCCGAAGCAGGAGATACCTCAGAGATCGCTGATCTTTTCGTGGAAACTATCGACGGTAAGGACGCAAAGCAGTGGGTAAAGGAGGACGCTCTCAGACAGATCAAGAGATATGTTGCTGTACAGCGACTGTTTGAGGAAAAGGGTCTTTCTCTCACAGCCGAGGAACAGAAAGCAGCTAATGATAACGTCAATGCAATATGGGACGAGAGCGATATGTACGCTCAATATATCTACGGCACAGACACTATGGGCGAGTATTACGATTCCGTAGGTATTGGCAAGGATTCTATTAAAGAGATACAGACCAACAACCTTATGGAAGAAAAGCTTTTCCTTGCTATCTATGATACAAACGGGGAAAAGGCTGTAACTGACGATGAGTTTAACACCTATCTTAAAGAGAACTATGCTAATTACAAGTATATCGAGCTTTCTTTTGATGATAAGTATGGTCTTAATCTGAAAGAAGAGGCTGACATACAGGCTGTAAAGGATACAGCACAAAGCTACGCTGACAGACTTAACGGTGGCGAAAGCTATATCGAGATCAAATATGAGCACGACCTTTATAATGCACAGAATAAAGCTGCTGTTGACGCAGAGGATAACTGGACAAAGGAGTCCGAAAAGGATCTTGATACTACCATTCAGGAAGCCATTGACTCAGCTACCGCAACAAAGGCAGCTACTGTCGAGGAACTAGAAAATGCAATAAGCAAGGATTCTTCAAGCCTTGACGAGGGGCTTACAGAGTTTATCTGGAATCTGTCCGACGACGGCAAAGCAGCACTTTATGAAACAGAAGAATCTATCTATGTTGTTGTAAGAGATGACATTACCAAAAAGGATTCCTGGAAGAGTGCAAATAAGATCACTATCCTTGACAAGCTCAAAGGCGAGGAATTTGAAACATTCCTTGAAGAAACAAGTGCCGGATATTCCGTAGAGCTTGACAGCTACCTTGTTGATACTAAGTATGCTCCCGACAAGATAAAGGGAATTAACGAAAAATAAAAAAGTATCCTGCCGTTCCCGCATAATGCGGGGGCGGTATGGTTGGTTTAGGAGGAAAAATGATAAGAGAGATCAAAGAGAATGATCTTAGCGGTCTTTTAGAGCTTTACACATATCTCCATAATAATCCTGTTCCGAGGAATACACAGGCACTTAACCAGCTATGGGACAGGATACTGAACGATAATGATCATCATATCATCGTTGCGGAGGAGGACGGGATAATCGTTTCCTCCTGTGTATGCGTTATCATTCCTAATCTTACCCACGGTCAGCAGCCATACGCTTTTGTTGAAAACGTGGTTACTCACGAAAAATACAGAGGCAGAGGTCTTGCGACAGCGTGTCTTAATTATGCAAAGGATATTGCGGCAAGAAATAATTGTTATAAGCTTATGCTGCTAACAGGATCAAAACAAGAAAGCACGCTGAATTTCTATGAGCGTGCAGGCTATAACAGAAATGACAAAACTGCTTTTATTCAGTGGATATAGTTTTGTTCCTAAGGTGAATTATGTTACTTATGAGTTTAAACGACGTTGCAATGTCATTTGCAGACCGAGAGCTTTTTTCGGGAGTGACATTCGATGTCTATGATGATGACAGAATAGGTTTTGTCGGAGTGAACGGCTGCGGCAAAACGACTCTGTTTCGCCTTTTGAAGGGCGAGCATACACCCGATGAGGGTGGAATACACATTGCAGGCTCCTGTAAAATGGGCTTTATGGAACAGTTCTCCTGTAAAAACGCCGAGAGAACTGTTTTTGACGAGGCTTTAACTGTCTTTGATTGGCTTGAAGATATGGAGCTTGAACTTGAAGAGCTTCACGACAAGATCGACGGTGGTAATCACTCCGAGGAAATAATCGAGCGTCAGACAACGCTTACCGAAAAATTTGAGCGTGACGGAGGACTTACCTATAAAAGCCGTACATCAAGTGCTCTTATAGGACTTGGCTTTTCAGAAAGTGATTTCAAGCTGTCTGTTGGTGTGTTAAGCGGCGGACAAAAGTCTAAGCTTCAACTTGCAAAGCTTCTTCTTTCTAACGCAAATCTTCTTTTACTTGATGAGCCTACAAACCACCTTGATATTAAATCTGTTGAATGGCTTGAAAAGTTCCTTAATGAATACAGAGGGGCATATATCGTTATCTCCCACGACCGATATTTTCTTGATAAGGTCACACATCGAACTATTGAACTTGAAAATTGCAGACTTGATGACTACAAGGGGAATTATACCCGTTTTCTTGAATTGAAAGCAGAGGAAATGGAACGCCGACAAAAGGTATATGACAGTACCGTAAAGGAAATAAAGCGTATCGAGGGAATAATTGACCAGCAAAAGCGTTGGAATCAGGCACATAATTATGTTACTATCGCAAGTAAGCAAAAGTCTATCGACAGACTTGAAGCGACTCTTGTAAAACCTGAGGAAGCACCCGAGGCACTGAAATTTAATTTCAAGAGTAATGACGGTTGCGGAAACGACGTTTTCCACGCTAGTAATATTGCACTTGGCTTTGACGGAAAACAGCTTTTCAGAAATGTGAATATCGACATAAAAAAAGGTGAGAGGGTATTTCTTTTAGGCAGTAACGGCTGTGGAAAGACTTCTTTGTTTAAGGTGTTCAATGGTCAGTATAAAGCTGATATCGGCGATTTCAACTATGGCACAAGAGTCCAAATGGGCTACTTTGATCAAGCACAGGCAGGACTTACAGAAAGCAAGACAGCTATTGACGAGATATGGGATACCTATCCCCGAATGACTGAAACGCAGGTAAGGACAGCGTTAGGCTCTTTTCTGTTTAAAGGTGATGCGGTCTTTAAGCATATTTCTGAGCTAAGCGGTGGTGAGCGTGCAAGGATAGCGATATTAAAGCTTATGCTATCAGGCTCAAACTTCCTGCTTCTGGACGAGCCTACAAACCACCTTGATATAACCTCTTGTGAGGCTTTGGAAAACGCTCTGATGAACTACGACGGAACGATGTTCATAATCTCCCACGACAGATATTTGATAAATAAACTTGCAGACAGGATATATTATCTTACCCCTGAGGGAGTAAAGGAATATGTTGGCAGCTATGATGCATATACCCTTACAGTACAGAATGTCGAACAGCAGGCAGCCTTAGTAAAGCCTGTCAAGACTGAAAAGGTGAACGACTATAAGCTTAAAAAGGAACGAGAATCCGAACGCAGAAAGCTCAACACAAAGATATCCCGTGCTGAAAAAGAGATAGAGGAGCTTGACGCGCTTATAGAAGAAAAGACCAACGAGCTTTCAGGCTTGACCGATTATCAGAAGGCAATGGAACTTTCAAACGAGATAGAGGAGCTGCGAAAAAAACAGGAAGCGGCAATGGCTATATGGGAAGAGGCTTCAATTGCTTTGGAGGAATTTGATATATGACTAAGCAGATAAAGGAATATCTTTCATATATCCGTGCTTTTATGGAAAGTGAACATTCGCAGGAGGAGTATGCAAGTGAGAGAACTCTCCTCTTAAAGCGTATAGAGCTTTATCAGCACGAGCGGTTAATACACCTTCTTGTTACACTTGCGTTTGCCGTTTTCTTTTTAATGGCACTCTTTATGTTCCTTATAAAAGGAGGGGTAGGGCTGCTTGTGCTGACAGTTTTGTTCTTAGTGCTGCTTGTTCCGTATATAAAGCACTATTATTTCCTTGAAAATTCTGTGCAGGAGTTATATAAGCATTATTATTTGATAGAAAAACATAGCAGATGACAGTGGTAAATATGTACAAAAAAGCATCGTCTAATTTGTTTATATTTTTTCCAAATACCCCCTTTACAAATATTTTTTTTCTGATATAATAAACACTGGTTTACATAATTTATCATTTGTAGACCAGTGATTTTTTATTTTGCACTGTTTTTCTCGTTTTTGAGAAAACGATTACAAAAGGAGGGAAGAAAATGTTTCTTTTCAGGTGGTTGTGGAAGAATATGCAGGGTTGCAGGGCTATATATATTGTAGCACTCTTTATGACTATCCTATGTCAATCAATGTATATTCTTACGCCGTATTTTACACAGCAGATAACCGATACATTTATAGTAAACGAAAATGCTGTTGAAAATCTGAAAAACAATTCTGAGCTGTTGATATGGATGCTTGTAGCAATGGTTGGATTCACGCTTTTAAGAGGTGTGATACAGTACAGCAGTAACCTTATGTATGAGCACTCCTCTCAAAAGCTCATCTACAATGTTCGTAAGATACTGTTTGACAACATTGAAAAACAGGACGCCCTTTTCTATAATGTGTACCGTACAGGTGACATTATGACAAGAGTTACAGGTGACCTTGAAATGGTTCGTCATTCCATTGCCTGGATAATCAAGACAATGGTCGAGTGTATCGTCCTTTTTTCCGCATCGCTCATTTTCTTCTTCTCCATAGATTGGCTTATGGCTGTATGTCTGATAGCACTGACACCTGTGATACTTTTTATAACCTCTCTGCTTAAAAAGAAAGTCGGCCCTATGTGGGTAACTAACCGTGAAAAGCTGTCAGCAATGAACACGGCGGCAGAGGAGAATATCTCAGGAAACCGTGTTATTAAGGCTTTTGCCCGTGAGGATTATGAGATAGAGCAATTTGATAAGTACTCCAAGGAGTACAATCAAGCAAATAAAAATGCAGCATTTATGTGGTTGAAATTCTTCCCATATCTTGAAATTACTGCACAGTCCCTGTCTGTTGTAATGCTGGTTTGTGGCGGATTGTTCGTTATAAACGGAAGAATATCCTTTGGAGATTATATGGCGTTTTCTGGTCTTATATGGACGCTTTCAAACCCTATGAGAACTCTCGGAAATATCGTGAATGACCTGCAAAGATTTACAGCCTCGGCAAATAAGATAATTGAGATATACTACGGCAGTCCACGAATCCTCAACAGATCTGATGCGGTGGACAAGCCCGAAAGATTTGAGGGCAGAGTAGAGTTCGACCACGTAAGTTTTTCTTATGGGGATACAAAGGTTCTTGATGATGTTTCCTTCTCAATTTCTCCCGGTGAAACCGTCGTGATTATGGGTGAAACAGGCTCGGGCAAGACCACCCTTGTTGACCTTATCCCACGTATTTATGATGTAAAATCCGGCGAGGTAAGGGTAGACGGTATAAATGTTGTCAACCTTAAACTTGAACAGCTTCGTGGAAATATCGGTGTTGCAACACAAGACGTACTCCTTTATTCTGATACCATAGACGGTAATATAAGCTTTGGCAATACCTCTATGCCTGAGGAGGAGGTATACAAGGTCGCAAAGGCAGCGGACGCAGACGGATTTATCCGCAGACTTAGTGACGGCTATGATACGATAGTCGGTGAAAGAGGTGTTGGTCTTTCAGGCGGTCAGAAACAGAGAATTTCTCTTGCAAGAGCACTTGCTGTAAAGCCTGCAATACTGATACTCGATGATACGACATCTGCTGTTGACCTTGAAACAGAGAAGCACATTCAGGACGCACTTAATTCTCTTGATTTCTCTTGCACAAAGATAATTATTGCACAGCGTATCTCTACCGCAAGAAATGCGGATAAGATAATAGTTCTTAAAGACGGCAGGATACTTGAACAGGGTACTCACGATGAGCTTATCAAACAAAATGGCTATTATCGTGAAGTGTTTGATCTTCAAAAGTAAGGAGGGATAGCAAATGGCAAGAAATAAATTTGACATTGACGAAACGCTTGAAACCCCATTTGACATACGTCATTTAAAGCGTTCACTGGTATATGCGGCAAAGTATAAAAAGCGTATTGCACTATCCCTTACTCTGAGTGCGATAGGTGTTATCATAGGACTTCTTTCTCCGCTTATAGTACAGAATGCTATTGATAACTATATGACATCAGAGGATAAGATACCGTTTTTACTGCTAAGCGGTCTTGCGGTGTTGGCTTGTATCGTTGTCAGTGTGATTTTTGCAAAGATACGTTCTACAATGATGACAAAGGTAGGTCAGGATATAGTATATGATATCCGTAAAGACCTTTTCGAGCATATGCAGAAGCTTTCTTTTGAGTATTACGACAGCCGTCCTCACGGAAAGATACTAACAAGGATAATCAACTATATCAACTCTATTTCAGATCTTATGACAAATGGTCTGATAAACTTTATTCTTGAAATATTCAACCTTATTTTCATAACCATATTTATGTTCTTTGTAAGTTGGCAACTTGCACTTGTCACAATGGCAGGACTTCCGATCTTTGCTGGAATAATGCTTGTTATAAAGAATCATCAGCGTAAGGCTTGGCAGAGCGTTTCCAACAAAAGCTCAAATATGAACGCATACCTTCACGAAAGTATAGTAGGTGTAAAGATATCACAGATATTCACCCGTGAAAAAGAAAATGCTGAGATAAACGACCGTCTTGCAATAAGCTATAAGAAGGCTTGGATAAAGGCTGTAAGCTTTTCAAACCTTGTATGGCCCACTACCGATATTATTTCTATAACAGTCCGTGCAGGTATCTTTGGTGTTGGCCTTCTTGGATTTGGAGGAACTATCACCCTTGGTACTATTCTTGCAATGACAGATTATTCCGCACGTTTCTGGCAGCCTCTTATGAATCTGTCCAATCTGATGAATACCTTTATAAATGCCATTGCATATCTTGAACGTATTTTTGAGATGATGGACGAGCCGATAACAGTTGACGATGCAGAGGACGCAACAGAAATGCCCGACATCAAGGGTGATATCCACTTTGAAAATGTCACCTTTGCCTATGAGGAGGGTATCAATATTCTTGAAGACTTTTCCTTCAATGTCAAAGCAGGCGAGAGTATAGCTTTGGTAGGCCCTACGGGTGCAGGAAAGACCACTATTGTAAACCTTATATCAAGGTTCTATAATTTAAACGGCGGCACTGTAAGGATAGACGACAGTGATATTTCAAAGGTAACGCTTAGGTCATTACGCTCTCAGATGGGTATAATGCTGCAAGACAGCTTTATATTCAGCGGAACAATACGTGATAATATAAGATATGGCAATCTCAATGCAACAGAGGAACAGGTGCGTAATGCTTGTCGCATAGTTGGAATAGATGATTACATCAGCTCCTTGAAGGACGGTTACGATACTGTTGTAAACGAGCGAGGTGCAGGACTCTCACAGGGGCAGAAGCAGCTCATTGCATTTGCAAGAACGATAGTATCTGATCCTAAGATACTTGTTCTTGACGAGGCAACATCTTCAATCGACGCAAAGACGGAACGCTATCTGCAAAACGGTCTTAATCATCTGCTTAAAGGCAGAACATCATTTATAATCGCACATCGTCTTTCTACGATTCGTAACTGCGACAGGATAATGTATGTTTCCAACAAGGGAATTACCGAGGCAGGTACTCACGATGAGTTAATGGCTAAGAAAGGCGACTACTACAAGCTTTACACAGCACAATCTATCTGACAAGAATATCGCCCCAAAAACGGGGCGATATTTTCTTGACAAAAAAAGCGATATATGATATAATACCAGTGTTTAATAATCTGCCACCGGGTAGAGTAATGCTATGCATTCGTTTACACATCGTTAGGTCTTTGAAGATGTGTAGGTGAGTGCTATTTTTTTTGGAGGCTTAAAATGACAAAAAATCCATTTAAGGATCTCAGCATATTTGAAAGAATTCTGTGGGTAGGATCTCTCGTTATAATTATCATTTCTTTTCTGATATCTAATGGTGGGGACTATCTATCGTTGATAGCATCACTGCTTGGTGCAACCGCACTTATTTTTGTTGCAAAAGGCTATGTGCTTGGGCAGGTGCTTACAGTTGTTTTTGCTGTTTTTTATGGAATAATCTCCTTCTTTTTCAGCTACTACGGAGAGATGATAACATATCTCTGTATGACCTCTCCGATAGCTATAATGTCTATTATTTCTTGGATAAAACACCCGTATAAGGACACTAATGAGGTTGAAGTAAATACGGTTTCAAAGAAGCAGATTATTCTTATGAACGTATTGACTATTGCTGTAACAGTAATATTTTACTTTATTCTGAAAGCGATAGGAAATGCAAATCTGCTGTTCAGTACTATTTCAGTAACAACAAGTTTTCTTGCTTCATATCTAACCTTTCTCAGAAGTCCGTATTATGCTCTTGCCTATGCCGCTAACGATATAGTTCTTATTATTTTATGGATACTTGCATCGTGTGTTGATAGTTCGTATATAACTATGGTTATATGTTTTGTTATCTTTTTGATAAACGACGTATACGGTTTTGTCAACTGGCAGAAGATGAAGAAAAGGCAAGACGTTTCAGTGCAGGAATAATGTTTTCTTAAAATTGTGTAAACATCTCAAAAACCCCTTGATTTTTTCGGCAAAATATGAGAAAATATAATATATATTGCAAAAAATATATTCTCAATTTCTGACAGATGCGAAAGGTGTATATGGATGGCACAGTTTTTTAATTTCAAAGGTGAATACTACGGCCTGACCGATGTTGATATAGAAAGAAATACAGAGTTATACGGCTACAATGTTTATACCAAAAACGATATAAAGCACGAGGGCTTTTCTCCAATAAGAGTGATATTATCGCCTTCGTTTATTTTTATGTTTATTGCAGGAGTGTTAAGCCTGTTTGGAACGTTTTTTCTTTCAGGTGTGATTATTCTTCTCATTACCGCTGTATATACTTTTACCGAAATATATTTCGGTATTGAGGCGGATAAAAAGCTTTTTGACATAAAAGCGTCAACGGCTATGAAATTCCGTGTTATCCGCAACGGAAAGCTTGAATTTATCGAAAAGGAGTACATAATTCCCGAGGATATACTTGTAGTAGGAGCAGGGGAGAGAGTACCTGCTGACGCATACATACAGGAATCCCGTGACCTCACAGCTGACGAGAGTATCTTTACAGGCTCAAATAAAGCTATTGCAAAATATCCGGGTGCAGATAACAAGACTGAGCTTAGTCAGAGCTTTGTATACAGCGGCACGACGATACTGACGGGTATAGCGATATGTAAGGTCAGTGCAACAGGCGTTGATACAAAATACTATCTTAAAATAGGTGAAAAGACACCCGAGCGTTCTTATTATACAAGAATGGAGAGAACAGTACACGGAATGATTCCGATAACCTCTGCTGTTGCTGCGGTTATGGCCTTTGTTTCTATTATTATATGGTCGATTACAGGAAACAGTATTGTAGATGCAGGTCTACGAGGAATTACACTGGGTCTTTGCTTTGTTCCCACAGGAATTGCAACGATAATCCGCTATTATTATATCAAGGGTGCAGCGGCAATGATTTCAAGGTCGGCTGTTGTAAAATCCCTTTCGGATATAGAGAAGCTTAATTCTGTATGTGTGCTTTGCATTGAAAAAGAGGGTGCTATTTCAAAGAGCAGACTTGAAGTCAGGAGCGTATATACCCGCAGCGAGGAGCTTTTATATAGAATAGCTGTCCTTGCCTGTGATAAAAATACTACTGACGAGGCAGAACGTGCTTTGCTTTTAAAAGCGACATTTTTCGATGAGAATATTGCTGATGTTTACAATAACAATAAACTGATTGAAAAGATACCTGACAGCAACGGTGTAATGGACGGTGCTTTGTGGGAAGTAAGCGGTTCAAGGCTTTACTGTATAAAGGGCTCTCCCGAGCAGATTCTTCCTATGTGTAAATTTAAAGGCGATCAGCTTTTTAAGGTACAGAAAAAGCAGGAGGAGTATTATGCCGCTGGCTATCGTGTAATGGCTATTGCCTTTGCCGAGGCTGACGAGCGTGACTGTGATGCAACAGCAGGATTTGCCTATGTATTTGTTGGATTTGTAGCATTTTCAGCACCGATAAGGGATTCAGTTTCCGGTGCGGTCAAGTCTCTTACCAAGTCAGGTGTTAAAGTGGTTATGCTTACCGAGGACAATCCCCACGAAGCCGAGGCTACTGCAAAGACCATAGGTCTTTCGGGAAAGACTATCACAGGAAAACAGATTTCTCAATCCGTAAAATACGGAAGTGACATAAACTTTGACGCAGACATCTATGCAAAGGTCACACCCGAGCAAAAGCTATATATTCTTGATAGGCTGAAAAAACAGGGCGATGTAGTGGCTATGACAGGCACACGTACAACTGATGCGGAGGCACTTGAACTTGCGGACATTGGTATAACTATCTCTCAGCATACTGCGGGAAGTGCTTATGAAGCAGCTGATATAATTATGAACGATGATGATCTTTCGTCAATTTCAAATATGATATCCTCTGCACGTCAGATACATCGAAATATAAAGCGTAGTGTTTCAGTGATAATATCGGGATATGCTGCAATGCTTGTGCTTAATGTTCTGAATTTGTTTGGAAATGCACAGCTTATGCTCAACGCTCCTTTACTTGCTTTGATAACTATGATCTTTATGCCACTTGCGGGAATTGCCTATATAGGAAATAAGCGTGATATGACAGGGGAGATGCCTCCGTCAAGCTATGTTGCAAACAGAAAGATAAATTTCAGCTTCCTCGGAAGTTCTCTTATCATAGGTCTTTTGTGTGGTGCTGTTTCAATAGCTGCGTATATGTTTATGTATAACGGCTCAAATACAGAGTTTGCCCGCAGCTGCTCACTGATTGCTTTTGGAATATGCTATTCACTTTTTGGTTTGTTCAAATTATCAGCAAATCGACCTGTAAAAGCTATTTTCACAGCTGAAAAAACAACTCTTATCAGCTTTGGAATAATAGCATTACTCCCTATTGTTTTAGTCTATCTGCCATTCATCAATACCGCATTTAGTCTTTGTGCAATAGATCTTTTGGCGATGTTTATTTCAGTTGTTACGGGTATTATCCCCGCTATCGCCTATATGCTGATAAGATCTTTGATACAATTCAAGTAAGGAGCAAAAATGAGTAAGTTTGTTCAATATATAAAAGTTATTATAAGCGGTCTGGCATTTGGTATCGCAAATGTTATTCCGGGTGTCAGCGGCGGTACGATGCTTGTTGTATTCGGAATTTATGACAAGCTAACGGAAGCTATTTCAGGTCCTAAGGCTATCATAAAGAATATAGGCTTTCTCCTGTGCTTTGTCGCAGGTGCAGGAACAGGTATCTTAGGCTTTGCCTTTGTTATCAGCTATTTGTTTGAGAATTTCGGTGTACAGACGAATATGTTTTTCATCGGACTTATTCTTGGTAGTGTGCCGCTTATCGTTCGGACAGCCACTGTAAAGGACAAGGTAAAACCTCTTTGTATAATTCCTTTTATCATCGGTCTTGCCGCTGTTGTAGGACTTACAATGCTTGAGGGTGCAGGCACGGTAGAGCCATATTCCTTTACTGTTAATTCTACACAGGCTGAAAATATGTATTATAGCGGCACTGTTACGATAAAAAACAACAGTGACAGAACGATCGACAAGTGGTCTATAGAGCTTATAGGTGACACTTTTTTTGACGATATAGCCAAGGAGGCCTCAGGTGCAAACATAGTGATACATCACTCGACTATGGAGATGATCAAACAGATCTTTGGTGTGGATGTTCCCGATAGATTTAACACGATCGTTTCCGAAGATGGAGTACAGATAGCTCCACACAGTGAATATACGTTTACCTACACCAATTTCGGAAGTGAGATAAAATTTGAAGATATGGAGCTTTCTGTAAGCTACTCAATGGACGTGGGCTTTTTCCTTACGATGATGGCGGCACTTTTCATAGCTGCTGTTGCAATGATAATCCCGGGTGTATCAGGCTCGTTTGTAATGATGCTGCTTGGAGTTTATTCAACAGTAATAACGGCTATTAAGGAACTTGATTTCATAATAATTCCCTGTGCTATCGGTGCGGTGCTTGGTATAGTGCTTGGTGCAAGGCTTATATCAACTCTGTTAAAAAAGCACAGCCTTATGATGTACAGCGTTATTATGGGTCTTGTGATAGGCTCTGTGTATGCAATACTTCCCGTAGGTTTTGGCTTTAATCTTCAAACAGGATACGGATTTGTAGCACTTATCGGAGGAATACTTCTTTCCACACTTATTGACAAGATAGGGAAGAGCGAAGATAATTAAAACTGAGAAAAGCGGAGAAATTTCTCCGCTTTTATTTTATATCCTGTTTTTTATCTTCTGCAAAGCTCCCTTTTCAAGCCTTGACACCTGTGCTTGACTTATCCCTATCTCCTTTGCGACCTCAACTTGTGTTTTACCACGGAAAAACCTCAGACCGAGAATCCGCTTTTCACGTTGTCCGAGCTGGTGCATTGCCTCACGGAGAGATATCTCATCAAGCCAGTTTTCGTCGTCGTTATGGTCGCCAAGCTGGTCAAGTACATAGATAGTATCTCCCGACTCCGAGAAAACAGGCTCATACAGTGATATCGGCTCACTTATCGCTTCAAGGGCTATCACCACCTCTTGACGGGTCGCACCTATTTCCTTGGCAATAGCCTCTATTGTAGGTTCACTGCCCAGCTTTGTGGTGAGTGCCTCCTTTGCCTGCATTGCACGATACGCAAGGTCACGGATAGAGCGGCTGACACGCACAGGAGTATTATCACGCAGATATCTACGCAGCTCGCCCTGAATCATTGGCACAGCATACGTACTGAATTTAACAGGCTGAGTAATATCAAAATTGTCTATCGCCTTTATCAGACCTATACAGCCCACCTGAAACAGGTCGTCTGCATTTTCACCTCTGCCCGAAAACCTCTGTATAACACTAAGCACCAGACGGAGATTACCGTTTATCAGTGTCTCCCTTGCCTCCATATCACCCTGCTTTACCTTTTTAAGAAGCTCCATTTTTTCAGCCTCTTTTAGTATCTTTAATTTAGATGTGTTTACACCGCTTATCTCAACCTTATTGTAATACAAAATAACCACTCCCGTTACAACAAAACTTGATGTACAAGTATTATTGTCGCAGGGAGTTTTTTTATTCAGAAAAAACCGACAGAAAATGCGAATGACTTTATATTGACATTTTGCGGAAGATATGATATAATTCTAACGACTGTATAAAGGAGAGAATGACTATGAGAAAAAGACATATCCTGTCGGCTTTTGTTGTTTCAATGATGATACTGTCCACTGCTTGTTCATCAAACACGGTTTCTGAAAGCGTAGTTTCGGAAAATTCCGTTTCCGAGAGCGTTGTATCTGAAAACGACACATCAGTAAGCACACCCGACAGTACAACAACAGCAACGACCACCACTGCCGCAACAGAAAGCACCACAGCGGCAACAACTGTTACCACCGAAAGTCAGCCTGTTGAAAGCACAGCCACAACAACAGACACCACATCTGATATATCCGAAAGCACACCCGAGGAAGCCGTGTCCGACACCACCCTTGTAACCACCACAGAGCAGGAAGAAACATCTTCCGCACCCGAGGAGATAAAGACCGCCGACGGCAAATACACACTTGCCCCCACCGATATCGTGAGAGATGACGGCAGATATACACAGCTTTGTCAACCCGGTGAGTGTACGCTTACTCCACAGGTTACTGAATATCGTTCAAGTTGGAATGTAGACCGTGTTGCCAGTGTAGGAAGACACTCCAACCCGTCAAAGATACCTTACTCTGAAATTACAATAGAGAATGCCGCAGAGGCATTTCCTTATCTTGGTTTTATTGGTTATAGACCCGAATATATAGAAATTTTCCCTGATGATAGTGAAGAGAAAATTGCCAGTAAGATTTTTGCTAACGCTTGTGGTACTAGGTGTCTTGATTACTACGGCTACGGACACCCCACAGAAGTCCCCACACACTCATTTGCCACCGAACAAGACTACCTTGACTACGTAGCCGAGCAGAAAGCAATAGCAGATGCTCAAAATGCCGCTGTTGACGCCGGTAGAGCAGAAGAAGGGGGACGCTTTAACATAACACAAAAGGAATTTGAATCAATCTGGACATACGATTAAGATTGTTAATGCAAGGTTATCACAAGATATAAGTTATAATCCCCACACTTAAAATGTGGGGATATAATTATGCTCTTTTTTAGCTGCACACCTTTTCAAGTTCATCACGCAGCTGCTTTATTATCCTTTTTTCCAGCCTTGATATATAGCTTTGGGATATGCCTATCTCATCTGCAACCTCCTTTTGGGTCTTTTCCTTTTTTCCGTTTAACCCGAAACGCATCTCCATAATCTGCTTTTCCCGTGCCGAAAGCTTGTTGATAGCGTCATACAGCAGCTTTTTTTCAACCTCGTTGTCAAGCCGTGCGTTTACGCAGTCGGCGTCAGTGCCAAGCACATCTGAAAGCAGCAGCTCGTTTCCGTCCCAGTCGATATTAAGCGGCTCGTCTATTGAAACCTCGTTTTTGTGTTGGCTTGTTTTACGCAGATACATAAGTATCTCATTCTCTATACAGCGTGAGGCGTATGTTGCTAGTTTTATGTTCTTATGTACGCTGAATGTATTCACCGCCTTGATAAGACCTATCGTGCCTATGGAAACAAGGTCTTCAAGACCTATCCCTGTGCTTTCAAATTTCTTTGCTATGTACACCACGAGCCTTAGATTATGCACGATAAGGGTATCTCTTGCCGCCTGAAAGTCCGTTTCCAGCAGCTTGAATGCGGCCTCCTCCTCTTCGTGTGTGAGGGGCGGCGGCAGACTGTCCGACCCGTTGATATAATGCACATAGTCCCTATTCGCCTTTGTAAAATAATGCAGAAATGCATAAAGCCCCTCTATAAGTATCTGCTTGAAATATCTTTTCATATTGACCTCCGTTTATAGTATTAAGTTAGGATTGAATATACAATCAGCACCGTCAAACTCCTTACGGCACACGCCTATGACGGCTCTGACAGGTTTATTGTCTATCCGTATCGATTCTGCCGAAAAAATGGGTATCAGCGTTTCTCCCGCAATGGTGTGGCAGGGGATAAGCATTATTTTGTCTATCTGACCGCCTGCATTTTCAGAGAGATACGCTTTTATATTATCGGGAATGATAGAAGAAATAGGCTCTGTCGGGCAGATTATAACATTCCTGCCGCTGAAAGGGTCTATAAGGGAGTTTCCTGTATCGGATAATCCACGAAGTTTTACTTGCTCACCATTTAGTTTTATCTCTATATCCGCATATTTTATTGAATTTCCACGCTTGTCTGATATGTAGCTCAACGCCCTTATTACAAAATAAGCAAGTGCGGTAAATATTGCAATAGCTATTATGGGGATATCAAAATAAGCTGTACCGTTTCTGTAAAACATTCCAAAGGGTGCGACAAAAAGCCACAGTCCAAGCATCAGACCTGCATACAGAAAGCTGATTATCAAAAAGACCAGCACTGTTATTATCATATCGGGGTTTTTCTTTCTCCCGAAAGCAAGGAAAACAATTACCCAACCTGATGAAAGCTTGACCAAAGCGGTTATCCAAAAAGGCAGTTCAGGGAATAATATCACCATAGAGAACAAAGCCCCCACCCCAGATGATATAAGACATCTTTTTACAGACAGCTCAAAACGGGTGATTATCGCTGTACCTCGTATCAGAAAATAATTTATGTAAAGATTTAAGACAAGCAGCACATCGACATATATCACCATTATCATCACCCCGTTTGATATAGCTTTATTATAGCAAACGCACCGAGAAATAAAAGCAAAAAGCTGTCGGTAAAGAATAAGTCATTTTGCTGATGTGCATAAAAAATACACGGATAAAGTCGAAACCTTTATCCGTGTGATGTTTATTATGATTTAGTCCCTGTTGAACTCTGCAAGTTCAAGACCCTCGTTTTTATCCAAAGCCCATTTTATGTTCCACTCACTTGTGAATATAAGGAGATAATTTCCCTTTACGTCCTGAATAAGCTTTGTATCAGATGTGAGGACAAGCTTGTTAAGTTCGTCCATACCTCCTGCGATATGCTTTTCGCTCGTTATCCAACGGATAAACTGGTACGGGAGTCCCTCTCTGATGATATCAACGTTGTATTCATTCTTTAATCTGTATTCAAGCACCTCGAATTGGAGAACACCTACAACACCTACGATTACCTCCTCAAAGCCTGTCTGCGGCTCGGAGAATATCTGGATAGCACCCTCCTGTGCTATCTGTGTTGTACCCTTGATAAACTGCTTTCTTTTTAGGGTATCCTTTTGTCTTATCCTTGCGAAATGCTCAGGTGCAAATGTAGGAATACCCTCAAACTTGACCTTCTTTTTAGGGGAACACAAGGTATCGCCTATCGAGAATACTCCGGGGTCAAATACACCCATAATATCTCCCGCATAAGCTTCTGAAATAACCTCACGCTCACTTGCCATTATCTGCTGCGGCTGTGAAAGACGCATTGTACGGCCGTTCTGTACGTGAAGTACCTCCATATCCTTGTCGAACTTACCACTGCATATACGCATAAATGCAATTCTGTCACGGTGAGCCTTGTTCATATTAGCCTGAATCTTGAATACGAACGCAGAGAAATCCTCATCAAATGGGTCAACAACACCATCCTCCGTCTTACGAGGGAGAGGTGAAGATGTCATTTGCAGGAAGTGTTCAAGGAAAGGCTCTACACCGAAGTTTGTCAATGCTGAACCAAAGAAAACAGGAGAAAGCTTACCGTTGTTGATAAGGTCGATATTGAACTCTTCACTTGCACCGTCAAGAAGCTCAACGTCTTCGTTTAAAGCGTCATAGTTATTCTGACCGATTATGTCAGCCAGAGAGGAATCGTTGAGGTCTACCTCGGTAGCGGCAACCTCCTTTGAGCCGTTGTTTGCCTCAAAAGAGATGATACGTCTTGTTGAACGCTCATAAACGCCCCTGAAATCCTTTCCTGAGCCGATAGGCCAGTTTACGGGATATGTTTTAATGCCAAGCTCATTTTCGATCTCATCAAGAAGGTCAAAGGGATTTCTGGAATCTCTGTCCATTTTGTTTATGAATGTGAATATGGGGATATTCCTCATAACACAAACCTTGAACAGCTTTCTTGTCTGATTTTCTACACCCTTTGCGGCGTCTATCACCATTACGGCACTGTCAGCCGCCATAAGAGTACGGTAGGTATCCTCGGAGAAGTCCTGGTGTCCGGGGGTATCAAGGGTATTGATGCAGTAGCCGTTATAGTTAAACTGCATAACCGAGGAGGTTACAGAAATACCACGCTGTTTCTCTATCTCCATCCAGTCTGATGTTGCGTGACGGCTGTTTTTCTTTCCCTTGACCGCACCTGCGAGGGAGATAGCACCTCCGTAAAGGAGGAATTTTTCTGTAAGTGTTGTTTTACCTGCGTCAGGGTGAGAGATTATCGCAAATGTGCGTCTTTTTTCTATTTCTTTTTTAATGTCAGCCATTTTAATTCTTCTTTCCTTTTTATTCTTCGGACGAGAGATCTAACTCTTTTTCCATATTATATACGTTTTGCTTTAATTCCATATCGGAGGGTTCTTCGACGCCGTTTATCTTCATTGTCATTGTAAAAACAAGTCCGACAACTATCGGCAGATAGAAAGTAAATATTCTCCAAAGCATTGTCGAAACATTTACATAAGTACCAAAGATATCTCCGAAAAATCCTGTATAGCCTAATTCGGCACCGCCCATAGCTCCGGGGAGTGGAATGAACGACGATATCATAAGTACAAAAGCCTGATAAGAGATTATTTGCAGAAGACTTACCTCTGTCATACCAAATCCGAGGTAGAGCATATATGAAATGCTGAGATATAGTGTAAGCTGAATGATGTTAAGTATAAGGGACTTAATGATTATTCCAACATTCTTTTTAAGGAAGTTAAAATTCTTATGGAACTTATTCACTTCACGGGATATGTAGACACGCCATTTCATAGGATTTTTGCAGAGTTTCATCTTGACAAGAACAGATATGAACCAGTTTGCAGCTTTGAGAGTTCCGTTCCTCCAAACGGCAATGCCTATCAGAACGACTATAACGGCTGTATTTATTACAAATCCAATGAATACAAAGATCATTAAGCCTTTTTGGTTCAAGTCCTCGGCAAATTCATTAAATCCAACAATAAGAGTAAAAATAGAGTACAAAGTAAGCGTAAACTGATAAACGATAAATCTCGACAGCAACGCCGTCATAGCAGAACCAAGCGGAACGCCAAACTTAACAAGATAGTAAGCCTGCATAGGCTGACCGCCCGATGCAGAGGGAGTGATGCAATTAAAATATTGACCTATGATAGTAACACGCCAGGTGTCCCAGAATTTAATTTTAGGGTGCAGGGATTTAAGCATTATGTGAACAGTTCCAGCTTCACATAACCAGTAACCGATCATAAAAAAAATACAGATGATAATAAATATCGGATTTATATCACATATTGCTTCAACTATTTTGTCAACACCGTCTACAAAAAGTAAATATATTATCATTACAACAAATGCAATGCCGCATATTATCAGATTAAGCCTATTGCTTTTCTTTTTCTTTTTTGTTTCTTCCATTATGATACCTCAGTTCGCACCATTTTTTTCATAAGCATACTTTATTATTATAAAATATTATGATGATATTGTCAAGCAAATTTATACATTAAATAAGTATAGCAAGATAAAATACGTCATTTCGTGGATAAGTGTCGAAAAATACAAACATTTTTTGAAAATCTGATCAAAACATTATTGATTTTTTTATCTTTTTATGATAAAATTATAATATATTTGCGTCTGTAGCTCAGCTGGATAGAGCAATAGCCTCCGACGCTATGTGTCGTGCGTTCGAATCGCATCAGGCGTACCAAAACCCCCACCTGTTACCGCTTTTTAGCTGTTTATAGGTGGGGGTTGTGTTTATATTAGCCTAATATTTCGAAATAGAAAATCATTTAAATTTATCCTGCAATAACAGCAATAAAACTTATCAAAAAAGTAGTAATAGTAATAAATCCTACAATAAAGCAAACGAATATAACTACTGCCGTTTTGCTCGATTTATTGCTGTCTGAATCCTTTTGTTGATGTATCTGGATCAATTCATCAAGGAGTTCATCAGGGGTCTCTTGAACGTTCTGTTCAATTACAAATGACTGACCGCAGTATTCACATTTTACGTCAGTGTCCCCGAGCGATACATTCAGATCAGCACCACAGCTTGGACAGATATAACTTTTTAGCTTCATTTTATCACTCCTTACGATTGCAGAGATATTTTACTTCTCACCCATAAGACGAACCATAACAGCCTTCTGTGCGTGGAGTCTGTTCTCAGCCTCATCGAATATCTCAGCAGCGTGAGCCTCAAATACCTTAGCGGTGATCTCTTCCTCACGGTGAGCAGGGAGACAGTGCTGTACCATAGCGTCGCCCTTTGCAACAGCCATAACAGCGTCGTTGATCTGATATTTGCCTGCAAATACAGCCTTACGCTTTTCGGACTCGCCCTCCTGACCCATAGAAGCCCATACGTCAGTGAACAGAACATCAGCGTCAGCAGCAGCTTCAAGCGGATCGCTTACAAGCTTGAAGTTCTTGTATTCCTTAGCGAAATCAAGAACACGCTGGTCGGGGTGATAGCCCTCAGGACAAGCAAGAGATACGTCCATACCAACTTTAAGACAGCCAACAGTAAGGGAGTTAGCCATATTGTTTCCGTCACCGATATAGCACATTTTAAGACCGTCAAGCTTACCCTTGTACTCACGTACTGTTTGCAGGTCAGCAAGAACCTGACAGGGGTGACAGAAGTCAGTCAGACCATTGATGATCGGGATATTACCGAATTCAGCGAGATCCTCAACCTCTTTCTGTTCGAATGTACGGATCATAATACCGTTGATGTAGCGTGACAGAACACGTGCAGTATCCTGTACAGGCTCACCTCTGCCGATCTGTAAGTCCTTGGAGGACAGGAACAGTGCGTTACCGCCGAGCTGATACATACCAGCCTCAAAAGATACACGTGTACGTGTGGAGGACTTCTGGAAGATCATACCGAGTGTCATACCCTTTAAAATGTGGTGAGGAATACCGTGCTTCTGCTCATATTTGAGCTGATCAGCAAGGTTTAAGATATCAATGATCTCTTCTGTGCTGAGATCAAGCATTTTAAGTAAATGGTTCATTAAACTTATTCCTTTCGTTTATATAATGTTATTTATTCATTGAGAAGTCCAATCAAAATTTCAAGACCCTTATCGATTTCCTCATAAGATATTGTCAGGGGAGGGAGCAGTCTTACCTTTGTTTTAGCTGTAAGTAACAGCAGACCCTTATCAAGTGCCGCCTTTACAATATCGCCTGCGACCTTGCTTTTGAGCTGGATACCTATCATAAGACCCATTCCGTCAACAGAAACGACCTCAGGGCAGGAGAGGAGTTTTTCCTTAATATATGCTCCTTTTTTGGTTACTTCATCAAGGAAACCGTCAGATGTAACAGTGCTGAGAACAGCATTACCACCAGCACAGGAGATAGGATTACCACCGAATGTGGAGCCGTGAGTTCCCGCTGTAAGTACCGTTGCACATTTTTCTCCCGAAAGGCAAACACCGATAGGAACGCCACCTGCAAGACCCTTTGCAAGTGTTGTAAGGTCAGCTTTCTTTCCGTAGTTGTCGCCTGCAAGGAATTTACCTGTTCTTCCAACGCCAGTCTGTACTTCGTCAGCAATAGTGAGGACGTCTTTTTCTGCACACAGCTTGAATATCTCGTCTACAAATGCTGTGTCAAGTGGCATTACACCGCCCTCGCCCTGAATATACTCGAACATAACCGCACATACAGTATCGTCAAGCTTAGAACGAAGGTCATCAATGTTGTTAGCTTCAACATAAATAAAGCCTTCAACAAAAGGGAAGAAGTAGTTGTGGAACACGTCCTGTCCTGTGGCAGAGAGTGTACACATCGTTCTTCCGTGGAAAGAGTTCACTAGTGTGATGATGTTGTGACGTCCTTTTCCGTATTTATCAAAGCTGTATTTTCTTGCTATCTTGATTGCACATTCATTTGCTTCCGCACCGCTGTTGCCGAAAAACATATCGGTGTAGCCTGCTGTTTCGCACAGTGCCTTAGCGAAATCTGCCTGTACCTTGGTGTAATAGTAGTTAGAGGTGTGCTGGATCTTGTGAGCCTGTTCACAGACCGCCTTGACCCAAGCATCATTACAATAGCCAAGTGAGTTTGTACCTATTCCGCTTCCGAAATCAATATATTGTTTTCCGTTTTCGTCAGTTGCAAACTGACCCTCGCCCTTGTCGAGGACTAAGTTATACCGTCCGTAGGAGGGCATAACATATTTGTTGAATTGTTCTATTGTACTCATTTTCGTTTTATTCCTTTATTTCATCACGGAACTATCATTGTACCCGCACCCTGATCGGTGAGAAGCTCAATAAGTATAGAGTGCGGGATACGTCCGTCAATAATATTTGCCTTGGGAACTCCACGGCGTACAGCTTCAACGCAGCATTCGATCTTAGGGATCATACCGCCTGAGATAATACCCTGCTTTTCAAGGTAGGGAATCTCGCTTACGCCGACTGTGTGGATAAGAGTATTTTCATCGTCTTTATCTTCAAGCAGACCGATAATGTCCGTCATAAGGATAAGGCTGGAAGCTTTCATTTCTGCGGCAATTCTTGCAGCGGCGGTATCAGCGTTGATATTGTATACTGTCTTTCCGTCACCGCCTGTGGCAACAGTGGAGATAACGGGAATATAACCGTTATCGAGAGCCGTTTTGATAACTCCCGGGTTTACCTGTGTTATCTCTCCTACATAGCCGAGATCGGGATTGAGTTCCTCCGCCATAAGCAGATTTCCATCAAGACCGCAGAAGCCTATTGCATTACCGCCGTGGCTTTGCAGCAGGGAAACAAGGTCTTTATTTACCTTACCTGCAAGTACCATCTGAACTATGTCGATAGTTTCGTCATCTGTGTAACGCAGACCGTTCACAAACTTGCTTTCCTTGTTGGTCTTTTTGAGCATTGCATTGATCTCAGGACCGCCGCCGTGTACAAGAACGATCTTTATACCTACAAGGGAGAGAAGAACGATATCGCTCATAACAGCCTGTTTAAGTGCGTCGTTTGTCATAGCGTTGCCGCCGTATTTTACAACTACGACTTTATCGTGATACTTTTGCAGATAGGGGAGAGCCTCTATCATTACGTTGGCTCTTACATCATAATCAATATGCATTTCATTTTCCTCCCTATTAAGTACGGTATTCTGCGTTGATCTTTACATATTCAAATGTAAGATCGCAGCCCCAGGCAATAGCACTTCCGTCGCCGTCGTTAAGGTCTATGAGTATCTGTATCTCGTCTTCGGAAAGTATCTCTGCGGCGGTTTCTTCCGAGAAGCTGATACCTGCCCCGTTTACGCATACAGTTATCTTGCCCTTGTCACTTGCAAGTTCAACAGAAACCTTGCTGATATCAAAATCAGCCTCCGCATAGCCGATAGCACAGAGAATACGTCCCCAGTTAGCGTCAGCTGCAAACATAGCAGCCTTTAACAGACTTGAACATACTACTGATTTAGCAACTATCTTTGCTGTTTCCTCTGTCGGAGCACCCTTTACGATACATTCAAGCAGCTTTGTAGCACCCTCGCCGTCACGAGCAGTTTCACGGGCAAGGTTCATCATTACCGCATAGAGAGCATTTTCAAATATCTCATAATTTTTATCCTCACATACGATCTCTGTATTTCCTGCGAGACCTGAGGACATAAGCACCAGCGTATCATTTGTTGATGTATCGCCGTCAACACTCACCATATTGTAGGTAAGTGAATTTACCTTACGCAGAGCCTTTTCAAGCATTTCTGCGGAGATAGCAGCGTCAGTAGTGATAAACGCAAGCATTGTAGCCATATTTGGGTGGATCATACCGCTTCCCTTAGAGATACCACCAAGGCGGCACTTTTTACCGTCAAGCTCAAATTCAACAGCAAGTTCTTTCTTGCGGGTATCAGTTGTCATAATAGCTTCACAGGCGAAAGCACTGTTTTCAGCAGATAGCCCTTCTACAAGCTCAGGTATCTTAGCCTTGATAGGCTCGATAGAAAGAGGCTGACCGATAACTCCTGTTGAGCCTACAAGCACATCATTCACATCAATTTTAAGAGCCTCGGCCGCAAGATTACACATCTGCTCAGCGATCTCAATACCGTTTTCGTTGCAGGTATTAGCATTGCCGCTGTTTACGATGACGGCCTGTGCTGTGCTGTTTTCAAGGTGCTTTTTTGTAACTATGATAGGTGCACCCTTTACCTTATTTGTTGTATAGAGGGCGGCTGCCTTGCATTTTTCTTCGCAGTATATAAGAGCAAGGTCACGTTTTGTCTTGTTACTTGCCTTGATACCTGCAATAACGCCGGAAGCCTTGAAGCCCTTAGCGGCACAGATACCGCCGTCTATAAAATTATATCCTTCAAACTTTACCATTGTTGTATCCTTTCAAATCGTCTGCTCAAATAAGACCTGTTGTTTCGTCAACGCCCATCATTATATTAAGACACTGAACAGCAGCTCCACTTGCACCCTTGCCGAGGTTATCAAGACGTGAGCAGATGATCATTCTGTCATCATTGCCGTTAATGAATAGTTCCATATTATTTGTACCGGCAAGGTTATTAGCACCGATGAAGCCATCCTCAGGCTCACCCTCGTTCATAACCTTAACAAATACAGAGCCGTCATAATATTCAGAAAGAGCCTTACGCACATCTGCTACGCTATATTTCTTTGTAAGCAGTCTTGTGTGTATGGGCAGGGAAACGACCATTCCGCTGAAATAGTCACAAATAAGCGGATTAAAAGTAGGAGCATATTCAAGTCCGCATATCTTCTGCATTTCGGGCAGATGCTTGTGCATCTGGGGGAGTGCGTACTGTCTGGGACTGTCGAAATCTGCGGGACGGTCTACACCTTCGTAAACAGCGATAGCCTTTTTGCCTGCACCACTGTATCCCGAAACTGCGTGTACAGAAACAGGGTAATCAGTAGGCATAATGCCAAGCTTAACAAGGGGATACACCATAGACGCAAAACCACTTGCATAGCAACCGGGTACAGCCACTCTATTAGAATTCTTTATCTTATTTCTGAAAT
Source organism: Oscillospiraceae bacterium (assembly GCA_045606505.1). Taxonomy (GTDB): domain Bacteria; phylum Bacillota; class Clostridia; order Oscillospirales; family Ruminococcaceae; genus CAG-115. The sequence continues at coordinate 2,193 of JAZUSC010000025.1, read as the reverse complement.
CCGCTGAAAGCTCAGGGAAACCGTATGCCCAGTCAGGGTTAGTTCTGTGAGCGGTGGAAGCGTCGATTATACGCACCTTGTCATCTGCGAGAGAAACAGCCTCTATGGAAGCGGCATCAGGCAGACAAAGGAATGTGAAATCAGAGCTGTTTATAAGCTTTTTACGTTCCTCTGTGTCCTTACGCTTGTCCTCGTCGATACGAAGGAGTTCGATATCATTTCTTCCTGCAAAACGCTCTAATATTTTAAGACCTGTTGTACCTTCCTGACCGTCAATGTATACCTTAACCATTGCACAGTTCCTCCAATTTCTTGCGGGTAATTTCTATCTGTGTTCTTACGCTTTCGGGAGCAGGACCGCCGTAGGATTTACGCTCCATAACACAGGTGTTAAGGCTAATAGCCTCGTAAACATCGTTATCAAATAGTTCAGTTTGTTTTTTGTAGTCTTCAAGAGGAAGCTCTTCAAGGGTTGTATCAAGGCTTATGCAGTGAGCCACCAGACCGCCTGTTATCTTGTATGCGTCACGGAAAGGCATACCTTTCTTAACGAGATAATCAGCACAATCAGTAGCGTTGATAAAGCCCTTTGCAGCAGCCTTACGCATATTGTCCTTGTACAGTTTCATTGTTTCGAGCATAGGGATAAAGGGAATAAGGCACATTTTAATTGTGTCAACAGCGTCAAAGATCGCTTCCTTATCCTCCTGCATATCCTTGTTGTATGCAAGGGGAAGACCCTTCATCATTGTAAGCAGAGTAACGTTATCTCCGATAACTCTGCCTGTTTTTCCTCTGATAAGTTCGGTAACATCGGGGTTTTTCTTCTGCGGCATAATGCTGGAACCGGTGGAATAAGCGTCATCAAGCTCAATGAATTTGAACTCCCAGCTGCTCCACATAATTATCTCTTCGGAGAAACGTGACAGATGCATCATACAAATAGCTATTGCATTAGCAAGTTCAATACAGGAATCTCTGTCGGAAACACCGTCAAGAGAGTTTACCATAGGTTCTGACATTTTAAGCAGTTCAGCAGTTCTGTGGCGGTTGATATTGTATGTAGTTCCTGCCAAAGCACCACTGCCGAGAGGGCAGACGTTCATTCTGCGTGCGATATCATTAAAGCGGTCGATATCACGCAGCAGCATCTGAGCATAAGCCATAATATGCTGACCGAATGTAATGGGCTGAGCACGTTGAAGATGTGTATAACCTGGCATAATTGTTTCGGTGTTTTCCTCGGCGATATTGCACAGCACTGTAACAAGCTTTGCAACCATACCCGATATTTCCTCGATTTCATCTCTTAGGTAAAGACGAATATCAAGAGCTACCTGATCATTTCTGGAACGAGCTGTATGAAGTCGCTTACCCACATCACCAAGACGCTTTGTAAGCTCTGCCTCGATAAACATATGGATATCCTCTGCACTCATATCAAGTTCCAGTTTGCCGCTGTCGATATCTGCAAGTATTTCTTTAAGTCCACCGATAATTTCAAGTGAATCGCTCATACTGATAATGCCCTGTTCACCGAGCATAGTAGCGTGTGCGATACTGCCCTCGATATCGTGTCTGTACATTCTTCCGTCGAAAGATATAGAGGAGTTGAAGTCGTTTACTTTGCTGTCAACTTCCTTTGAAGATCTTCCTGCCCACATCATTTGTGCCATATAAAAACCTCTTACCTAATAAAATAATGTAAAGGCGGAAAGGCTTTCAGCTTTCCCGCCCTTAGAATTGTTAGCCTGAATTACTTCTTGTTTCTCTCAGCGTCAAGCAGAGCCTTGACCTTGATGGGAAGACCGAACAGGTTGATAAAGCCTGCGGAATCCTTCTGGTCATAAACATCGTCCTCACCGAAGGATGCGAAATCTTCGCTGTACAGTGTGTAGGGAGATGTAACGCCTGCGTTGATGATGTTGCCCTTGTAGAGTTTCAGCTTAACTTCGCCTGTGCAAGTTTCCTGTGTCTTGTCAACAAATGCGTCCATAGCTTCACGAAGGGGAGTATACCACTGACCGTTGTATACGATATCAGCATACTTCTGAGCAAGACCGTACTTGTAGTGCTGAGTTTCCTTATCAAGGCAGATAGTTTCAAGAACCTCGTGAGCGTGGTAAAGGATAGTACCGCCGGGGGTCTCGTAAACGCCTCTGGACTTCATACCAACAAGTCTGTTTTCAACAA
>JAZUSC010000024.1:0-28593 GCA_045606505.1 Oscillospiraceae bacterium | reverse complement strand
AATCAGGTGGAGGAATTCATCGAGGAGCGGTTAGCCGAACAATAAAAAAGGGCATTTAATTGCCCTTTCAGTCTGTCGAAAAACTAAGTTTTTGTCCGCAAAGCGGGCTTTTTTGATAACTTTTTTGGTGTGGTTTTGCCGCACCAAAAAACACTTCTATCCGCACAACTGTACTGGAAACGGCTATCGCCTTATTCCTTATGCGGGCAGTGCGGATGTTTCGGCGGAAAAGTCCCAACGGGACTTTTTCGACGGTCTCAAAGGGCATTTAATTGCCCTTTTTGTTTTTTGTGAATTTATAGCCCACTCCACGGACTGATACTATGTTATCGGCATACTCGCCCAGCTTTTTCTTTATGCGGTTGATATGCACCGCTATCGTGCGGGTGTCTGAAAGCACCTTGCCCCAGACCCTTGATGAAAGCTCCGCCCTGCTGAATGTATATTCGGGGTGGGACATCATAAGAAAAAGCATCTCTATCTCTTTCGGGGAAAGCTGTACTTCCTTTCCATCGACCGTCACCTCGTATGAGGATATATCCACGGTAAGTCCGCCGCATATCTGCCTGTCGGAGGCCGTGTTTTCAGCACCTTTACAGCGGCGGATAATCGCTCTTATCTTCAATGTAAGCTCTGTAATGTCGAAAGGCTTTGATATTACATCGTCAGCACCAAGCCTGAGGTACATTATCTTGTCCTCGTATTCGCATATATCCGTGATTACGATAAGGGGAGTGTATCTTCCGTCACGGAGTGCGGTTATACTGTCGCAGGGATTGTCGTCCTGTGATGAGCTAAGTATTATGACAGAGGCTTTCAAAGCGGCGTTAAGGGCGGTATCGTCCACACTTTGTGAAAGGATACATTCCATTCCGTCCTTTGAGAGGTATGCGGCTACAAGCTCACGCAGAGCCTTGTCCTTTTCGATCAAGAGTATCTTTCCGTATGCCATAGTATCTCCCTTATAAGTAAATCAAAAAGTCGGTGCGTTCCATTACGAAACGCACCGACCGTCATTTTAGCTATTAGCCGAGAATTACTTCAACCTCGTGCTCGCCGCCCTCAAATGCGGGGATAATGTTGCCCTCGACAGCCTTGCCGTCAACGGTCATAGACTTAACACCTGCACAAACGTGGTCGGGGTTCTTAACGGTGATGTTGTATACAGCACCTCTGAACAGTCTGGAAGCCTTGAAGCCGTCCCACTCGTGAGGAATGGAAGGATCAATAGCAAGACCGTTGTACTGGGGCTTAACACCGAGAATGTACTGGGAAACAGCTACGAAGTTCCAAGCGGCTGTACCTGTCAGCCAGGAGTTCTTAGCCTCACCGTGACGCTTAGCGTCCTTACCTGCGATCATCTGAGCGTATACATAAGGCTCTGTTCTGTGGAGATCGGACTTCTCCTCACGGAATGCGGGAGCGATCTTGCTGTAATACTCGTAAGCCTTGTCGCCGTGGCCAACGAAAGCCTCTGCACAGATTATCCAAGCGTTGTTATGACAGAATACACCTGCGTTCTCCTTGTAACCGCCGGGGTATGTGGAGATCTCGCCGTACTCGTACTTGTATGTTGTGAATGCGGGGTTGTTGAGTACCATACCGTGGTCGGAGTTGAGGTACTTGTCGATGCTTTCGAGAGTCTTGATATCGTAGCCCTTGTCCTTGCCAAGACCTGCGAGAACGCACCAGCCCTGAGGCTCGATGAAGATCTTACCCTCTTCGCACTCGTTGGAGCCTACCTTGTTGCCGTTGTGATCGTAAGCTCTGAGGAACCACTCGCCGTCGTAACCGTACTTAACGGTAAGCTCTCTCATCTTCTCGATCTCAGCCTCAGCCTTCTTAGCCTCTTCCTCGTCACCCTTTAAGCGGCACATAGCGGCATACTCGGGAGCGATGAAGCAGAACATACCTGCGATCATTACAGACTCAGCGATCTGGCTGTAGAAAGGAGGCTCAGTGAACATCTCCTTGTTGTTGTATGTCTGGAAGCTCTCACCGGGCTTGTTGGAGAAGCAGGAGAGGTTAAGGCAGTCGTTCCAGTCAGCACGTCCGCTGAGGGGCAGACCGTGGGGGCCGACCTTCTTAACAACGTGGTAGAATGCTCTCTTAACGTGGTCGAGCATTGTATCTGCAAGTTCTGTCTTGTTCTCATAGGGAACCATTTCGTCGAGAATGGAAACGTCGCCTGTTTCCTTGATGTATGCGGAAACCGCAAGGATCATCCACAGCGGGTCGTCGTTGAAGTTGGAGCCAAGCTCGTGGTTGCCCATCTTTGTGAGAGGCTGGTACTGGTGGTAAGCACCGCCGTCTTCCAGCATTGTAGCGGCGAGGTCGATAAGTCTTTCTCTTGCTCTCTCGGGGATCTGGTGTACGAAGCCAAGGAGGTCCTGGTTGGAGTCACGGAAGCCCATACCACGGCCGATACCGCTCTCGAAGTAAGATGCGGAACGGGACATATTGAATGTAACCATACACTGGTACTGGTTCCAGATGTTTACCATTCTGTTGAGCTTTTCATCGGGAGAGGATACGCTGTACTGTGTAAGAAGCTTATCCCAGTAGTTTTTAAGGCTCTCGAACAGCTTGTCAGCCTTTTCGGGTGTATCGCACATAGAGATCATCTCCTGTGCCTTTACCTTGTTGATAACGTTTGCGAGGGGCTTCTTGTTGCCGTGGCCGTCTACTGTGTAACTAGCGAGGATACCGTCGTAGTTGCCGCTCTTGTCGAACTTCTCTTCGAGGGGCATCTCAACATAACCGAGGCAGAATACAAGCTCCTTGCTCTCGCCGGGGTTAAGCTCGATCTCGATATAGTGGGAAGCGATAGGTGACCAGCCGTCAGCAACGGAGTTTCTTGCCTTGCCGTCAGCGAATACAGCGTCGGGCTTGTCAAAGCCGTTGTACAGACCGAGGAATGTTTCTCTGTCTGTGTCAAATCCCTGAATAGGAGCGTTTACTGTATAGAATGCGTAGTGGTCACGACGCTCTTTATACTCGGTCTTGTGGTAGATAGTAGAACCAACGATCTCAACTTCGCCTGTGTTGAAGTTTCTCTGGAAGTTTGTTGTATCGTCATTAGCGTCCCAAAGGCACCATTCGAGGAAGCTGAACAGCTTTAAGCTCTTCTTTTCGCCGCTCTCGTTTGTGATAGTTACCTTCTGGATCTCGCCGTTGAAATCCTGAGGAACGAAGAACTTTACAGTAGCCTTAACGCCGTTCTTTGTACCGCTGATAATGGTGTAGCCCATACCGTGGCGGCACTCGTAAGCGTCAAGCTCTGTCTTAACGGGTGACCAGCCGGGGTTCCATACTGTGTCGCCGTCCTTTAAGTAGAAATATCTGCCGCCCATATCAACGGGAACGTTGTTGTAGCGGTAACGTGTGATGCGGCGGAGTCTTGCGTCCTTATAGAAGCTGTAACCGCCTGCTGTGTTGGAGATAAGTGAGAAAAATCCCTGTGTACCGAGGTAGTTTATCCACGGATAGGGTGTACGGGGCGAGGTAATGACATACTCGCGGTTGGTATCGTCAAAATGACCGAATTTCATTAGTGACCGTCCTTCCTTGCAAGGATAAAGAAGCCCTGCAAAAAATAAAATAAGTATTTCGGCAAAACAATGCCGCTATATACTAGTATAATATAAAACCGATTTAATTACAAGTATTGAAAACGATATCACAGTATTTTTTGACTTAAAAACTGAATTTCGCAGTGCTAATATGGTAATTTTGCATAAAAGATAATTTGAACGCCCTCTGACAGGGGGAAGATTTGGGTTTGATACTTGACGGGGCTGACAATATATACTATAATATTATTATATTATTTCGGACAAGGATAGAGAGGTCACGATATGAGATTAAAGAAGATAGCGTCGCTTTTTGCGGCAGTGATAATGTGTACAGGAATTATGACGGGCTGTGGCGGTAACACCTCTGAGCAGAGCAGTGATACTACCCCTGCCTCTGCCGAAAGCACCCCCGCTGTGGAGATGAATACAGTGAATGACGCCATTGAAACTGAGCTTACTCCGCTTGAATTTACCGCACAGATAAAGGTCGGCTGGAATCTCGGCAACACCCTTGACGCAACGGGTTCGGGATTAAGCTCTGAAACCTGCTGGGGCAATCCCCTTACAACGGAGGAGATGATACTCACCGTAAAAGAGGCAGGATTTAACGCCGTTAGAATACCCACCACCTGGGAAAAGCATATGGACGAAAGCTACAACATCGACCCCGAATGGATGGATCGTGTTGCGGAGGTCGTTGATTATGCATACGGCAACGATATGTATGTAATACTTAATATGCACCACGAGGAATGGTACTACCCCGACGAGGCTAACAAGGAAACAGCCTCTGCACAGCTTGAAGCGTGCTGGACGCAGATAGCGGAGCATTTCAAGGGCTATGATGAAAAGCTTATCTTCGAGGGTATGAACGAGCCTCGCTGGAAGAACACCTCTTTCGAGTGGAACGGCGGCAACGACGAGGGAAGAGCAGTGGTAAATCACCTTAATCAGGTGTTCGTTGACGCAGTAAGAGCCACAGGCGGCAATAACGAACAGCGTTTTCTTATGGTATGCCCCTATGCCGCAAATTGCAGTGAGTCTACACTGACAGCACTGGAACTCCCCGATGACGACAGGCTCATCGTTTCGGTACACGCATATATCCCGTACAGTTTTGCATTACAGCAGAACGGCTCAAAGCGTTGGATAAAAGACCGTCAGACGGCGGATATAGACACCCTTGCGGAGGTTCTGGACAGGCTTTTCATCAGCAACGGCACAGCGGTGATAATCGGCGAATGCGGTGCTATGAGCCGTGGAAATGACGAATACCGCACGGAATGGGCAGAGTATTACTTCGGCAAGTTCAAGGAGATAGGTGTTCCCTGTTTCTGGTGGGATAACGGAGCTTTTTCAAGCGGCGAAACATTCGGTATGCTTGACCGCAGACTGATGACTTGGAGATATCCCACAGTTTTGGAGGGAATAATGAAAGGTGCGGGAGTTACCGCATAATTCGTTCTGCTTTTGTTTTTTATCGGAATAAAGCCGAAGTGAGATCTAGGGGCTGCCGCCCCTTGCCCCCGCCAAACCTTTTGAAAAAGGTTTGACCGAAAACTTTTTTCCTCGCTTCGCTCGGCTCTTTTCGAGAAACAGTCTTTTTGACGATCTATCCTGCGGATAATTCCGCAGGATTTTATATGCATTGAGAGAGAAAAACGATTTAATTCCGTCTATAATATCAGTAGGATATGGAGGAGTAACTTTGCTAAGACTTGCAAGATATTTAAAGCACTTTAAACTGCACGTTTCACTTGGCCCTGCGTGTAAGCTTATCGAGGCGATATTTGAACTTATCGTGCCGCTTGTAATGGCGGATATCATCGACAACGGCATAGCCGCAGGAGATGAGAGCATAATATGGCAGGGCGGCTTAAAGCTCATCATATTTGCGGTGTGCGGACTTTCCTTTACGCTGGTGTGCCAGTATATGGCGTCCGTTGCCTCACAGGGAGTTGGCACGATGTTAAGACGTGACCTGTACGCACACATCAACACCCTTTCCTATAAGGAGATAGACAGGCTTGGTACATCGGCACTGGTGACCCGTATCGCAAACGACGTAAATCAGGTGCAGACAGCCGTTGCAATGCTGATAAGACTTGTTATCAGAGCACCCTTTCTCGTTGTCGGTGCGACGGTTATGGCAATGACTATCGACCTTAAATTATCTCTTATCTTCTTCGGCTCTATGGTGGCTATTATCTTTATAATGTTCCCTATTATGAAGATAACCGTAAAGCTGTTCAAAAATCAGCAGAGAAGTCTTGACGGTATCTCCCGTATCACCCGTGAAAATCTTTCGGGCGTTCGTGTTGTCCGTGCCTTTTCAAGACAGGAGTACGAAAAACAGCGTTTCGAGGAGAATGCGGAGGAATACCGCAGATTCGCCCTTAAAGCGGGCAGGATAAACGCACTGCTGAATCCCGCTATCTTTATCGTGGTGAATGTGGCGTACCTGCTTATCGTGTATTTCGGCGGCTCTATGGTATCTGTGGACGGACTTACACAGGGACAGGTCATCGCACTTGTAAACTATATGACGCAGATATCCCTTGCACTGGTGGTAGTTGCAAACCTTGTTACTATCTTTACAAAGGCGGCGGCTTCCTCTGCCAGAATAAACGAGGTATTCGATACGAAATCCTCCGTTGTGGGGGCTGAAACAATGCCCGAAACAGATGAAAACGCTCCCGCTGTGGAGTTCAGAAATGTAAGCTTCTCCTACCTTGACGAGGGCGGAGAGAACTCCCTTGAAAAGCTTAGCTTCACCCTCGGAAAGGGCGAGGTGCTTGGCGTTATCGGCGGGACAGGCTCGGGCAAGACTACGCTTGTAAATCTCATTGCGAGATTTTACGATACCACATCGGGCGAGGTGCTGATAAAGGGCGTAAACGTAAAGGATTATACCGACTGTGAGCTTCGCAGAGTTATCGGTATCGTGCCGCAGAAAACAGAGCTTCTGAGCGGCTCGCTTCGTGACAATATGACAATGGGACGTGAGGACATCACGGACGAGGTCATAATGAAGGCTCTTGAAACCGCACAGGCTAAGGAGTTCACGGATAATTTGGAGGACGGTCTTTCTGCAAGGGTGCTTTCGGGCGGAAAGAACTTCTCGGGCGGACAAAAACAGCGTCTTGCCATTGCAAGGGCCATTGCGAAATCCCCCGAGATACTTATACTTGACGACAGTTCAAGTGCGTTGGACTACGCAACAGACGCAAAGCTACGCAAGGCTCTGAAAGAGCTTAGCGGTATGACCTGCGTTATCGTGTCGCAAAGGGCGAACAGTATCCGTCACGCTGATAAGATAATCGTGCTTGATGACGGCGAGGTAGCAGGAATAGGCACACACGCACAGCTTCTCCGTGAGTGCGAGGTATACCGTGAGATATGCCTTACCCAGTACAGCGAGGAAGAACTTGCAGAGCAGGAAAGGGAGGGATAAGCATTGGCTGATAAAAAGACAAAAAAGGGCTCGCTTATGCGTATCCTGAAATATGTCAAGCCACAGCTGTGGCTTGTTGCCGTTGCGGTGGTATGTGCGGCGGCGAGCGTCCTGCTGTCGCTCTACACCACGGTGCTTGTGGGCGAGGCGGTGGACTGCATAACCGACACGGGTGCGGATTTCGTTAAGATGTCGCCTGTCCTTATACGGATAGCGGTCATCATACCGCTGGTGGCAGGATTTCAGTGGCTGATGTATTTCAGCACGAATGCTATCACCCACAGGACGGTAAAGGCTCTGCGTACAGACGCTTTTGCAAGGATACAGAAGATACCGCTCAGCTATATAGACGTAAACTCCCACGGCGATATTATCAGCCGTGTGGTAAACGATGTTGACGCCGTTTCAGACGGACTTTTGCAGGGATTTCAACAGCTTTTCACGGGCGTTGTGACTATCATCGGTACGCTGTGCTTTATGCTGTCGCTGAATCTTGAAATAACCCTTGTGGTGGTCATACTCACTCCTGTTTCCTTTGTGGTGGCGGCGGTCATCTCAAAGCTGTGCTTTAACAAATTCAGAGAGCAGTCACAGTTAAAGGGTGAGCTTACAGGCTGTATCGACGAGCATATCGGCGGTCAGAAGCTTGTAAAGGCTTTCGGCTACGAGAATGAGGCAAAGGCGAAGTTTGACGATATCAACGAGCGTCTTAATGTCTGCGGCAGACGGGCACAGTTTTACTCTGCACTCACAAATCCCTGCACGAGGTTTGTAAACTCCCTTGTGTATGCGGGAGTGGGAGTATTCGGTGCTTTGAGAGTAGTCACCTCTGCGGGCGGATTTTCCGTGGGCGGACTTTCCTGCTTTTTGCAGTACGCAAACCAGTACACAAAGCCTTTCAATGAGATTTCGGGCGTTGTTACGGAGTTGCAGAATGCGATAGCCTCCGCAGGACGCATATTCGAGCTTATCGACGAAAAGGCAGAGCCTTCCGACGAGGGAAACAAGGTGCTTTCCGACTGCGACGGCAGGGTAGAGCTTGACGATGTTTCATTCTGCTATATCCCCGAAAAGCCGCTTATAGAAAACCTCAGCCTTAATGTAAAGAGCGGTCAGCATATCGCTATCGTGGGGCCGACAGGCTGTGGCAAGACCACGCTTATAAACCTGCTGATGAGATTTTACGATGTTGTCGGCGGCGAGATACGGGTGAGCGGCGACCCTGTAATGTCCCTTACACGAAACAGTTTGAGAAGTAATTTCGGTATCGTTTTGCAGGAAACGTGGCTGTTTAAAGGCACTGTCCGTGACAATATCGCCTACGGCAGACCCGAGGCAACCCTTGACGAGGTGATAGAGGCGGCAAAGGCGGCACACGTACACAGCTTTATCAAAAGACTTCCGCAGGGATACGATACGGTGATAACAGACGGCGGCGACCTTTCACAGGGACAAAAACAGCTTTTAAGCATAGCGAGGGTAATGCTTACGCTTCCGCCTATGCTGATACTGGACGAGGCTACTTCCAGTATCGACACAAGAACGGAAATGAAGATACAAAGTGCCTTTGACCGTATGATGAAGGGAAGGACAAGCTTTGTGGTTGCCCACAGGCTCTCAACTATCCGTGAGGCAGACTGCATACTTGTTATGAAGTCGGGTCATATCGTGGAACAGGGAACACATACCGAGCTTATCGCAAAGGGCGGTTTTTATGCGGAACTTATCAACAGCCGACAGGAAAACGCTCAGTAAAAGTGAGGGCTGTGGCTGGATTTTCCACTTGACACTATGGAAATAAAGCGGTATAATAATAGCATACTATTCCTTTGGCACACGATACAGAAAGGACAATAATGGGGAAGATAAATAAGATAGTAAAATATATCGGCAGGACGGCTGCGGCGGCTGTTGTGGCTCTTGCGGTTGTAGCCGTACCCTCTTCCGACATAGGACAGCCTGCTCAGGCAACGGACTATGACTCTCTCATTGCGGAACAGGACAAGCTTATAGAAAAACTGCAAAAGGAAAACAAGGACCGTGAGGAGCAGATATACGGCTTTACGGGAGATATCGCAGAGAACGAACAGGCTATTGAGCTTATCACCGAGCAGATAGAGGGCGTTTCGGCTGAGATAGCCGCCTACGGCGAAAAGATAACTATCGCACAGGATAAGATAAACGGCAAAAAGACCGAGATACTTGTTAAAGAGCAGGACATAGCCGACAAGGAAAAGGAGATAGAGGCAAAGCAGGAGATGATAGCCGAGCTTGAAATAAAGAACAAGGAGAACCTCAAAAAGTTCGCAAAGCTTATCCGTGCTTTATATATGAATGACGCAAGTGATTCACTGCCTATCCTGAACGGCTCTGACGACTGGTACGATTTCTTCACCTACGGCGAGATAGTAAAGGATATAAGCGATCAGAACCTCACCTTTATGAACCGTCTTCTGGACGACATAAATGAGCAGGAGAACCTTATCGAAACGCTTAAAACCGATATTGCAATGCTTAACGATCAGAAGTCCGATCTGCTGAAAGAAAAGGAAGACCTTGAAGCGGAACTTGCAAGACTTGAAAGCGAAAAGGCAGAGGTACAGGCGATCTCCGATGAGAAATATGCAGACCTTTACGACTACACCGCATACAACGAAAACCTGAAATACAAGATAACCTCCCTCAGAAGCGAGATGAACGCCACACAGGCGGAGATAGACGCCGCAAACAAAGAGGTGGAGGAGCTTATCCGCTTAAAGCAACTTGCGGCATCGGGCGGCCCTGTGTACAGCTCCGACGGATTCCGCTGGCCGCTTGACAGAAAGTATCAGAACATCACTACATACTTCGGATATGACGCTTGGAGAAGCGGCAACCATTACGGCATCGACATTGCGGAGTACGGTATCGGCGGTGCTAATATCTACGCCGCACAGAGCGGTACAGTAATCACCGCATACAACAACAGCGGCTGGAACGGCGGCTACGGCAACTATGTAGTTATCGATCACGGCGGCGGACTTTCCACACTGTATGCCCACTGTGTTTCCACAACGGTGGTTGCAGGACAGACGGTAAGAAAGGGCGACGTTATCGGCTATGTCGGTACGACAGGCTGGTCTACGGGAAATCACCTCCACTTTGAGACCCGTGTATACGGCGTGGCAGGAAATCCCTTCAATTATTCCTACGAATATGTTTAATATCTCATATCCCTCCAAAGCGGAGGGATATGGTTTTTAAAGAAATGCGGCAACTCCGCAGGGACATAATCAGACAAAAGGAGATATCACAATGAAGAAGATAGTTTCGGTAATACTCGCTGTGGCTATGATGATGTGTATGACAGCGTGTGCAGGTTTAGATATCGGCAAGGTAAAGGGCGACTGGACGCTCTCCACGGTAAACGGCAAGACCGTGGAGGAATATGCCGCAGAACTTGGCGTAGAGCCTTATATGATAGTTGTAAATGCGAATGTTACAGATACGCAGTACACCTCCCGGAGTGCAAATGCTGTGGCGACATATCCCATTTCCGTCAAGGCAAACGGCTTTGAGGTGCTTACCGCAGAGGGCGGCGATATAATGATGTCCGTCAAGTACAACGGTGCTGATGACACGCTCTCCTACAAGGTGGATATCGACGGCACTGTTTACGAGTATGTGCTGACAAAGGGCACAGGGGATATCACCCCTCCTGCCGCAGAAGATACCGCTGAATAATTTTAATAACTGTCCCACAGTTTAACTGCTGTGGGACTTTCGTTTTGTTAAAACATACAAGCTTAAAGCGGTTTTTCTGTATGGTCGGACAAAATAAAAATACGGCACGGACAAAGGCTTGAATAATCTTCGGTAATATGGTATGATTAGATTATAGAAAGCTGTCTATTTTGTGCTTTGAAAGTAAATCCTTAGGACAGCAGGAGTTTCTGATGATATATACGGTGACATTCAACCCCGCACTTGACTATGTGGCAGGTGCGGACAGCATAAAGCTCGGTGCGGTGAACAAACTGCACAGCGAGAAGATATTTCTGGGCGGAAAGGGCATAAACGTTTCCCTTGTACTGGCACAGCTTGGAGTAAAGTCAAAGGCACTGGGATTTGTCGCAGGCTTTACAGGTGCGGAGATAGAGCAGGGCATTGCACAGGCAGGCGTAGAGGCGGAGTTTATCCGACTTCCGCAGGGTATGTCGAGGATAAATGTAAAGCTCAGAGCAGACGAGGAAACAGAGCTTAACGGACAAGGCCCCGATATCGACGAGGTATCGTTAAATAAGCTCTACTCACAGCTTGACAGGTTACAGGACGGCGACACGCTGGTACTTGCGGGAAGTATCCCCGCATCACTCCCCGATGATATCTACGAGAGGATACTGGAAAGGCTAAGCGGAAAAAAACTCCGCACAGTGGTGGACGCATCGAAAAATCTTCTGCTTAATGTACTGAAATACAGACCCTTTCTTGTAAAGCCGAATAATATCGAGCTTTCGGAAATGTTCGGAGTGACCCTTGACAGCACAGAAAAGATAGCGGAATATGCCGCAAAGCTTAAAGAAATGGGTGCAAGGAACGTGCTTGTATCTATGGCTGGTGACGGCTCTCTTCTGCTTGATGAAAACGGAGATATCCACACCCTCGGCGTGTGCAGGGGAGAGGTGGTGAACTCTGTCGGTGCGGGCGATTCAATGGTTGCAGGCTTTATCGCAGGCATAGACAGGGGTTATGAGTACGCACTTAAATTAGGTACAGCCTGCGGAGGTGCTACGGCTTTCTCCGAGGGACTTGCACAGAAAAAGGATATAGACAGTTTACTTACACAGCTTTAAAAAAGCTTTGTTCAAAAGAGGAGGTGTACATCTATGAGAGTTATGCAGGGTAAAGGCGTTTCGGGAGGAATAGCGTTCGGTACGGTGAAGTTCTACAACAGGGACGAGCTTTTCACAGACCCTGAGCGTATTGAAGACCCCGACAGTGAGCTTATCCGTTATGACATCGCAAAGCAAAGGGCGATAGCTCAGCTTGACAGACTGTATGAACACGCTCTTCGTGAGGTGGGCGAAAACGACGCACAGATATTTGATGTACATCGTATGCTTATAGAAGACCCCGACTTTAACGAGTCGGTGGAGATGATGATACGCAGTCAGTATGTAAATGCGGAGTATGCGGTGGCTCTTACCTCGGACAATTTCTCGGAGATGTTCGCCGCAATGGAGGACGAGTATATGCGTGAGCGTTCCGCCGATGTGCGTGATATCGCAAACCGTATCATACGCTGTCTTATGAACAAGCCCGAGGACGAGCAAAGTCAGTGCGGCGGCTGTATAATATGTGCAGACGACCTTTCCCCCTCCGAAACAGTTCAGATAGACAGGGAGAATGTCCTTGCATTCTGTACGGCACACGGTTCGCAAAGCTCACACACCGCAATACTTGCAAGGACGATGTGTATTCCTGCCGTTACGGGACTTGGCGAGGAGTTCTTTGACCTGCGTGACGGCGACGAGATAATCGTTGACGGAAGTACAGGCATACTGTACATAAATCCCGATGTAAAAACCAAAAAGGAGATGCTCCAAAAACGTGCGGATATATTACGCAGTCGTGAGCGTCTGCAAGGATTAAGGGGACGTGAGAACATTACGCTTGACGGCTACCGTGTAAGCGTGTACGCAAACGTTACAGACCTCGGAGATATAGGTGCGGCACTTGCCAACGACTGCGGCGGCATAGGACTTTTCAGAAGTGAGTTCCTTTACACGGAGAGCAGTGACTATCCCACGGAGGAATTCCAGTACCGCACATACAGACGTATCCTTGAACGTATGACAAATAAAAGGGTCATAATCAGGACGCTTGATATCGGTGCGGACAAGGAGATAGATTATTTCAATCTGTCTAAGGAGGACAACCCTGCCCTCGGTTACAGGGCGATAAGGATATGCCTTAACCGTCCCGATATATTCAAAACACAGCTAAGGGCGTTGATGAGAGCCTCTGCTTATGGAAAGCTTGGAATAATGTTCCCGATGATAATCTCCCTTGATGAGATACTTGAAACCAAGGCGATACTTGCAAAGGTAAAGGCAGAGCTTTCCGCAGAAAAGATACCGTACAGCGACGATGTGGAGATAGGCATTATGATAGATACTCCCGCCGCCGTTATGATAAGCGATATCCTTGCGAAAGAGGTGGATTTCCTTAGTATCGGTGCAAACGACCTTACGACATATACCCTTGCGGTGGACAGGCTGAACGCTGATGTATCGGATATGTTCGATACTCACCACAAGGCTTTGCTTCGTATGATAAAGCTTGTTACGGACAACGCACACAGAAACGGTGCCTGGGTAGGTATCTGCGGCGGTCTTGGTGCGGATACCGAGCTTACGGAGATATTCCTTGCAATGGGAATAGACAAATTCTCCGTCACTCCGCAGAGGATACTTCCGCTAAGAGAAAAGATACTCAGCATTGACCTGTCAGACGGCGAAAGGGTACTTGCAAAAGCATTGTCATAACACAGGAAAGGACGAAAATGATTACAGACGAAAAGTGTCAGAAGCTTTGGATCCTGCGTACCCAACGTGTGGATTACAGGGGCGGAGAAAACAGCGGTGGAAAGACAGCAATGGCATACCCTGTTTACAGCAGTGAAGTCAAGGAGTGGATACAGCTTTTTAATGAGCTGAAACTTGCCGATGTCAACTATACAGAGAATTATAAGGCGGTACGGAACAAGAATATATCCACGTTGACCCGTGACGAGATACTTACCTATATAACGTTCCTGATAAGAACCGAACGTTTTTGTGAGGGCTGTATCGCAGACGCACTGAATGACGGAACGTTTGAAAAGTTATGTACACGTTTGCACGAACTGACACGATAAATACAAAAACCTGAGAAGAGCGTATCCTTCTCAGGTTTTGTTTTGCTTATTTTTTACTTCCAAGACGATATTTAAAATCCTCGTAGCCGAAACGTGCAAGGAGCTTGAAGTTTCCGTCGGTGCATAGCTGCCATATATCGGGCAGCGGCATACCGTTAAAGGTGTTGTTCTTACAGGTGGAGTATATCGCCATATCCTCGAAAAGCAGCCTGTCCCCCTCTTTTAAGGGTAAGTCAAAGCTGTAATCTCCCACGATATCTCCCGCAAGACAGGTAGGCCCTCCGAGGCGGCAGGTGTGAGCCTTTTCACCGCTTTCGCCCGAGCCGTACAGCGGCGGACGATAGGGCATTTCGATAACATCGGGGGTGTGACACGCCGCCGACATATCAAGTATCGCAATATCCGTTTCGCCGTTTTTCAGGGTGTCCAGCACCTCTGTCAGAAGATATCCCCCGTTAAGTGCGACAGCCTCTCCCGGTTCAAGGTATATCCCGATATCGTATCTGTCACGCATCGTACATATACAGCGTTCGAGCCTTGGAATATCGTAGCCCTCACGGGTGATGTGATGTCCTCCGCCCATATTCAGCCACTTCATACCGTGGAGGAACTTTCCGAACTTTTCTTCCACCGCCGCAAGAGTGGTTTCCAGTGCGTCGGAGTCCTGCTCACACAGTGTATGAAAATGCAGTCCCGAAAGCATTGAGATAAGCTCATCTGTCATCTGCTCATTCCATTGTGCGAGGGTCGTTCCAAGCCTGCTGCCTGCGGCACAGGGGTCGTATATCTCGTGACCCTCCTGCGTGGAGCATTCGGGATTTATCCTTAGTCCTATCTCCTTGCCTGCCGCCTTTGCGACAGCACCGAATTTTTTCAGCTGTGAGGGACTGTTGAACACGATATGGTCTGCATATTTCAGCAGCTCTGTAAACTCGCTCTCACGGTAGGCGGCACAGAAAACGTGGCACTCCTTGTCGGGCATCTCCTGTGTACCGAGCCTTGCCTCAAACAGGCCGCTCGCCTCTGTACCCGCAAGATACGGGGCGATAGCGGAATACAGGTCGTAGTTTGAGAATGCCTTTTGTGCAAGAAGTATCTTACACCCTGTCCTGTCCTGTACGCCCTTTAATATCTCGCCGTTTGCGATTAGCTTTGCCTCGTCCAGCACATAGCAGGGAGTGGGAAGTCCCGAGGCAAGTATTTTTTCCTGTACGCTCATAATCAGTCAACCAGTACGGGGTCGTGGCTCTCCCTGTGGGGAAGTCCGTACTTATCCAGAGCCTCGATGTAGGGATCGGGATCGAACTCCTCAACGGTGTACACGCCTGCCTTGTTCCACTTGCCTGTCAGCAGCATCAAAGCACCGCACATTGCGGGAACGCCTGTGGTGTAGGAGATAGCCTGTGACTCCACCTCTTTGTAGCACTCCTGATGGTCGCATACGTTATAGATGTAGTAGGTCTTTTCCTTGCCGTCCTTTTTACCTGTGAAGATACAGCCGATATTTGTCTTGCCCTTTGTTCTGGGGCCGAGGGAAGCAGGGTCGGGCAGCAGAGCCTTCAAGAACTGGATAGGAACTATCTCGTGACCCTCATAGTTTATGGGAGCTGTGGAGAGCATACCCACGTTTTCAAGGCACTTCATATGTGTGAGATAGCTCTGTCCGAATGTCATAAAGAAACGGATACGCTTTACATCGGGGATATTCTTTGCAAGGCTCTCTATCTCCTCGTGGTGGAGCAGGTACATATCCTTGTCGCCCACTTCTTCAAAGTTGTATTCTCTCTTTATGCTCATAGCGGGTATCTCCACCCACTTGCCGTTTTCCCAGTAGCTGCCGGGAGCGGATACCTCACGCAGGTTTATCTCGGGGTTGAAGTTTGTCGCAAAGGGATATCCGTGGTCACCGCCGTTGCAGTCGAGGATATCAATGGTGTCGATAGTGTCAAATTCGTGTTTCAGTGCGTATGCACAGTAAGCCTGTGTAACACCGGGGTCAAAGCCGCTGCCGAGCAGTGCGGTAAGTCCTGCCTCCTCGAACTTTTTCTTGTACGCCCACTGCCAGGAGTAATCGAAGTAAGCGGAGAAGCCCTCCTCCTTGCAGCGTTTGTCGTAGACCTTACGCCATTCGGGGTTGTCGATATTTTCAGGCTCATAGTTTGCGGTATCCATATAGTTTACACCGCAGGCAAGACAAGCGTCCATAATGGTGAGATCCTGATAGGGGAGTGCGATATTCATTACAAGCTCGGGCTTGTAGGAGTTTATCAGTGCGATAAGCTCCTCAACATTGTCAGCGTCCACCTGTGCAGTGGTTATCACTGTGGAGGTAGTACCTCTAAGCTTTTCCGCAAGTGCGTCGCACTTTGACACGGTACGACTTGCTATGCATATCTCGGTGAACACCTCGCTCACCTGACAGCACTTTCTGATCGCTACATTGGCTACGCCGCCGCAGCCGATTATTAAAACTCTGCTCATTTTATTTTCTCCTGTTTGTTATATTATTTTTTCTTCTTTGGCTTCGGAGCAGGTAACTCCTCATACATACTGTTAAACAGCTTTTCTGTGAACTCCCTGTTTTCAAGTTCCTCAACAAGGAGCATCTCCTTTGCACCCTCATAGGGAAGCTCACGGGGAGCGTCCGGCATAAGTTCCAGTGCGGACTTTACAGGCTTTACAAGAAATCTGTTGTCGTAAACTCCGCCTATCACCCTGTCACGATAATACAGCACATATTCGCCCATCATCGCACGGGCGGAAACATCACCGATATGGGAAAGCTGTTCAAGTACAAAGCTGATATATTCCTTTGATGTCGCCACTTTCTTACCCCTTGTTTTTCAGTATCGCAAGGATAAGCTCTCTTAATGTCTTGCAGGCAAGGGCGGTACTTGCTCCGCTCTGGTCGAGCATAGGTGCAAGTTCGTTTATATCTGCCGCAACGATGTTTCCCTTGCACACGGTTTCGATAGCGGATAAAAGCTGGGTAAAGCTTATTCCCCCTGCTTCGGGAGTGCCCGTGCCGCTGAAATACGCAGGGTCTATGCAGTCGAGGTCAATGGTGAAATATATCGGCTTGTCCCCGATGCTTTCGATAGTTTCCGTAAGTCCCTCCAAGGTGAACTTGTGCATATCCGTATGCTCTGCCGCAAAGCGGAATTCCTCACGGTCGCCGCTCCTGATACAGAACTGGTGGATACGTCCGTCGCCGATGATGTCGTGACAGCGGCGTATAACACAGGCGTGGGAGAGCTTTGCACCAAGGTAGTCATCTCTGAGGTCTGCGTGTGCGTCAAAGTGGATTATGTGGATATCGGGATATTTTTTCTGCACCGCACGGAAAGAGCCGAGGGTAACTAAATGCTCACCGCCGATAAGCAGAGGTATCTTCTCGTCTGACAGTATCTTCTCTGTTCTTTTCTCAATGTCGATAAGTGCGGACTCCGCCGAGCCGAAGCAAAGCTCTATATCTCCGCTGTCGAATACGCTGTATTCTGTCAGTTCCTCGGCCTGATAGGGGGAATATGTTTCTATGCCGTAGCTTTCGTGACGGATAGCGGAGGGGCCGAATCTCGCACCGGGGCGGTAGCTTGTGGTGGAATCAAAGGGTGCTCCGAAAAGCACCAGCTTTGCCTCCTCATAGTCTGCGTCACAGCCGATAAAGGTTTCGATATTAGGCTTCATCCCTCTACCTCCTTCAACATCTCTTCAAGGAATGCGGGCAGATAGAACGCACCCGAGTGTAACTGCGTCGTATAGTATCTTGTACGGAGGTTGTGCTTTTTCCACGCCTCTGCGTCAAGGTCGTTTATGGGGTGGTATTTCTTACTTGCAAAGCCGAACAGCCAGTATCCTGCCGCGTATGTCGGGATATGAGCCTGATACACCTTGCTTATGGGGAATGTCTGTACGATACGCTTGTGGCTTCTCTGCATAGCCTCTGCGTCCTGCTTGTAGAAGGGGCTTCCCTGCTGGTTCACCATAATGCCGTCCTCACGAAGAGCATTAAAGCAGTTTCCGTAAAATTCGAGGGTGAACAGACCCTCCGACGGGCCGAACGGGTCGGTGGAGTCAACGATGATAAGGTCGTATTTGTTCTCACAGCGGCGAATGAATTTCAGTGCATTCTCAAAGTAGATATGTACACGGCAGTCGTCCATTCGGCAGGCATTTCCGGGAAGATACGCACGACACGCCTCCACTACCTGCGGATCCATTTCAACAAGGTCGATATGCTCCACACGGTCGTAGCGTGTAAGCTCTCTTACAACGCCGCCGTCACCCGCACCGATAACAAGGATATCCTTTATCCCCTGATGTACCGCCATAGGAACGTGGGTTATCATCTCGTCATAGATGAACTCGTCACGTTCGGTGAGCATTACGTTGCCGTCAAGGGTAAGCACCCTGCCGAATTCGGGAGTTTCAAATATATCTATCCGCTGGTACGCACTCTGCTGTGAGTACAGGTGGCGGTCAACACGGATACTGTGCTTCACATCGGGTGTGTGAAGCTCGCTGAACCACATTTCCATTTATATTCCTCCTTATAAAAGCACGTTGAGGTATCTTATCTCCTCGTCCTCGGGGCCTGTCATCGAACAGCCCTTTGACCTTGCGTACTCTATGTAATCAATTATCTGCGAGGTTATCCTCTCGCCGGGGGCGAGTATCGGTATTCCGGGGGGATAGCACATTACGAACTCGCTGCATACCTTACCTACGCTCTCACGGAGCGGCAGGCTCTTTTTCTCCGAGTAGAAAGCCTCCTGAGGACTGATAACTACCTCGGGGTCGATGTACTCCTGATTCAGCAGTCCCGTGCCGTCTGTGGAGTAGCGTCTGCGTATCTCGGCAAGTGCGGAAACAAGTCTTTCAAGCTCCTGTGAGCGGTCGCCCATAGAGAGGTAAGCAAGGATATTTCCGATATCACCGAACTCTATCTGTATATCGTACTCGTCACGGAGAATGTCGTACACCTCAATTCCCGCAAGACCTATATCAAGGGTGTGGACGGACAGCTTTGTTGTATCGAAATCAAACACGGAGTTTCCGTTGATAAGCTCCTTGCCGAAAGCGTAGTAGCCGCCTATCTCGTTTATCTCCTCTCTTGCGTAGTCCGCCATATCAACTACCTGACGGAACACCTTTCTTCCCCTTAACGCAAGGTTTCGGCGGCTTATATCAAGGCTTGACATAAGCAGATAACTTGCACTGGTCGTCTGGGTGAGGTTTATTATCTGACGTACATAGCCCTCCTGTACGTTGGGGCCTGTAAGCAAAAGGCTGGACTGGGTAAGGCTTCCGCCGCTCTTATGCATTGACACCGCCGCCATATCCGCACCCGCCGCCATAGCTGATACGGGAAGTCCGCTTCCGAAATAAAGGTGAGTACCGTGAGCCTCGTCAGCAAGGCACAGCATTCCTGCCTCGTGGGCCATTTTAACGATAGCACGGAGGTCACTGCATATTCCGTAATATGTGGGATTGTTCACAAGCACCGCAACTGCGTTTGGGTGTTCTTTGATAGCCTTTGCTACCTGTTCTCTCTGCATACCGAGGGAGATACCAAGCCGCTGGTCAACTTCGGGATTTACATACACAGGCACAGCACCGCAAAGCACAAGGGCATTGATAACGCTTCGGTGTACGTTTCTCGGGAGGATTATCTCATCTCCACGCTTACAGGCGGACAGCACCATACTCTGAACCGAGCTTGTTGTACCTCCCACCATAAGAAAAGCGTGTGCCGCACCGAATGCGTCAGCGGCAAGTTCCTCTGCCTCCTGTATCACCGAGATAGGGTGACAGAGATTATCGAGGGGCTTCATACTGTTTACGTCAACACCAACGCACTGCTGTCCGAGGAATGCGGTAAGCTCAGGGTTGCCTCTGCCACGCTTGTGACCCGGCACGTCAAAGGGTACTACACGCATCTGTCTGAATTGCTCCAAAGCCTCGTGGATAGGTGCTCTGGTCTGGTCGAGGTGTTTTCCTGCAATATTGTTCATAGCAGATATCTCCTTAAACACAAAAAAGCTGTACCGAAGTACAGCTTTGTGATAACACTTTACCATAATAAACCGCAGTAAACAGGCCAAGCCTGCACATAGCGGTATCCAAGCAAAATATCAGGGTTTGTCAGAGTCTATATAGCAATCACTTTTACTACTCTTATTGACCGTTTCACAAGTCTGCACCGAGCGTTTCCGCTCTTCGGCATATTTCGGTTATTAAGTAACCAACTTATAAAATTTGAGCTTTTAACTCAATCAATAATGTGACTGATGTCACCTATAATTGCTGGAAAGACTCCGAAAATATCCTTCCAAATACATTACTATCAGAAATTATAAAGTATTTTTCTGTCTTTGTCAAGTATTTTTTGAAAAAAGCGGTAAATTTTCCCCGATAATAACGGCAGATGTGAAAATACCGCACCCTCCGACGTGGTATATCGGAGGGTGCGGCGGTCTAAGGAGGATACGATCTACATAAAGCAATCGTCGAAATCGTAAAAGGCTATCTTCTGATAGGGGATATTATGCTCGACAAGGCTGTCCTGAAAGGCGAACTTATCCGCTACGCTGTCGGTGTTGTGTGCCATAAAGAACTTCTTTACGGGGTCAAGTCCCTGCTCGAAATCGTCGCAGTTGAAAAGGGTCTTTACCCAGTTGTTCCAGTCATTCGGCAGAAGCTCGTAGTGATAATCGTCGGCGTAGTTGAATTTAAGCCCCACGCCAAGCATACGTCCGTCGTCCTCTGCGTAGTAACAGTGCATAGTCACCGCATCGTTGAGGTCGGTCTTGTATTCCGCTGTATATTTCAGCCCCTCGCTGTGCCAGTTATCTGTATACATAACATACCTCCTTATCTGTTTATATCGGAAAAGATAGTCACCAGCATCTTGCGGTTCAGAACTTCCCACATATCAAGTCCGAAAAGCATCCTTGCGTTATCGGTAAGCCCGTGTACTTCGGTTTGCAGAGCAGATACCGCTTCAAGTGGGCTTTTAACGGAACAGTTTGCGAGCATCAGCACCTTCTTTGCGTCGGAAATATCGAAAAGCTGTGCGGAAATGTCGTCCTTTATGTTTTCCTCGTCAACCTCCGCATAGGAGATGAGATATTCGCTTGTTCCCCCGAAGAAGTTGAGAATGTCTTCAAGGTCGATATTGATAACGCCGTCAAACTGCAACATTCTTATCAAAGCAGATTCCAGAGAGGAGATAAGTATATCGTACTCTGTATCCTCGTAAACATCTCTGAACACTGCAACGTTTTTGCATACCTCTTTAAGTCTGCTCAGAGCTGTTTCGGCGTCCTCGCTGTCATCGGAAACTGCGGCAAAAAAGATCACGGGTATCTTGCATTCTGCCAGTATCTCAGCCAACGCAACGGAGATACCTGCCGCCTTTGTTTCAAAGAGGTCGGCTACCAGTATAATGAGCTTTCCGTTTGCCGTTTCTCTCAGTATATCGTCCTTTATGGACATAGCGGTCGTGTGGTATTCGTCCGGAAATACGTCCTCGATGTTATCGGGAATTGCTATCCTTGTAAGCTTATCCGAGAGGGCATTCATACACTGGTCTGTGTTTACGGCTATGGATTCGATATAGGGAAGTTCGCACAGGGAGATCGTATTTGCGATAAGGCCGCCCTCCGACCCGATGCCTATTACCTTTACGCCACGGTCGTTACAAAGTTCGTCATAAGTGCAGATCATAATTCGGTACCTCCGTTTTTTGTTTTATTTCCTTTGCTAAGCTTATAATATCACATCTCGGAAATTTATTTCATACAAATTTGTACAGAATACCGTTTACATACTATGAATAGCCATAAAGATGCCGGCGTCATCGGGCGACCAGTTAAATGCCACTATAAATGTACACTCTATCGTTTTGAGGTCTTTATCCATTACTATATCAAGCTCGATATCGTCGGTAGCCCTGTAAGTGAACGAGGACTTTATACTCTCTGTATCGGTTATCTCCACGGGGGTACGGATATAGCACAATACTTTTTTGGGGGCTATTCTCAGATATCTGTGTATGAAGAGATCTATACCTTGTTTCAGTTCATACAGACTGCCGTTTTTTGAGCCTATTACCTTATAGGTGTTTTTGTCTGTGCAGAAGATGTTATATATCCTTTCCAGACTGTTGTCGGTGTTATCGGCTATTTGTTTAAGGTAACGGATAATGTCTGCGGCTTTGTTTATACAGCAGGAGAGATAATCTGATTCATTTGATACGTCGGGTGATATATTCGGCACCAGCACAATATTCCTGTCAGCAAACAGGTCGTGGAGCGTAGACATAAGACTTATCTGCCGGTAGGGGAGTATCATTATCTCAACGTTCATACTGCCGTCAAAGGAGGGGGCTTTTCTTAGACCGATATCCGTATAGGAGTATGAAGTGGCGATACCACTGCGGCCGCCTTTGGTAAAGGGGCTTTCGTTGAACAGCACCTCTGACACGGAAATGACCAGGCCTTTCTGCTTCCCGAGTTTTGAGCGTAAAAACTCTGCATTGTTTTCAGAGCAGGGGATACACACCGTATCGGGGAGGTCACTGCATTTTTTCAGCACCTTTTCTCCGGTATTTCCGATGCCTATAAGCGTAGTTTTCATAGTTGGTACTCCTTTTGGTTTTGGTTTTTTGTTACACAAGATTATGATAACATCTTGCTCTCGGTTTGTCAATAGATTTTCGGAGAAAAAGTTTAAATAAACTTAAATCGTTTCCGCAAAAAAGCTGTGGCACAGTTTCGGCAATGCTTATACTATCAAACGCTGATGCATATAAAAATATCACAGAGGCATACATATCTGCGGCTAATGTATATGTGTTGACTTTTTGCGGTATTTGTGCTATCATTTAAAAAAAGATTTCAAAAAACCTTTTTCGGAGGAGCTTTTTATGGCGATAAGAAAACATTATGGCATACCCTTCGGTGCATATTGCAGGAAGATCACCCGTGGTGTCCAGCTTACAAAGATGCAGACGGTACAGTGTCATTCGGCTGTGCCTACGGGATACAGATATATCACCCTTGCGACCCTTGAAAGCGGTATGAATATAGAGCTTGATATCAGCACTCTGCCCTATTTTGACCCCGCTCCCCTCGGGAAGAATGTGGATCAGTTCTGCATAAAAAAGGATATGATACTCCTTTCAAAGAACGATACGCCGTATAAGATAGAGCTTGTGGGAGATATCGGCAATGAAAAGATAGTAGCCACAGGAAATATCTATATGATAACAGCAGACCCAAAAAAGATACTGCCTGCCTGTCTTTGCTTCTGGCTGAAAAGCAACAGGGGTATGATGACGCTGAAAAACGCCTCCGCCACAACAAACGACAAAATGAAATGGATATCTATAAAACAGCTTAAAGAGATGCTCGTGCCTGAGTTCAGTGCTGAGGAACAGGGAATGATAATCGCTGAAAAGATACAGGAAGTAAACGCTGTAATGATGTCTGTAAAAAGGCAGGTACAGGATCTCGGAAAACTGCTTTGTGCCTTGAAGAACACTATCCCCGACCCGAATGAACAGGGAGAATGATATCCCCCTTTTGTATCACAGATAAAGACTGCCCACAGGTCTTAGCCTGCGGGCAGTTTTGTTATAATTCGGAGTTCCCGTAGCGTCCCCTGTATTGCAGGGGGGAACAGCCCGTATTCTGCTTGAACTGTCTTGAAAAGTATTTCTCATCGTCATAGCCACAGCTAACTGCCGCCGCATATACGCTCATAGCGGTGGTGGACAGGAGATACCGTGCTTTCATCACCCTTGCGTTTATGCAGTCCTGATTGTAGCTCACCTTAAAGCACTGCGTATAGACAGAGCGGAAATACCCCTCGCTTACGCACAGCCGCTTTGCCGCCTGCGACAGGGAGGGTGCTTTCTGCGGAGCTTTCATTATCTCCTTTCGGATATCGAGCAGTGCGTTATAATGCTGTAAGCACTGCCTTTCGGACAGGGAGGAGGCGGCACGTCCGCTTTCCTCGTTTACGGCTTTGCAGACTTTTTCTATGGAGTTCTCTCCAACAGCACAGCTTATCACGACCTGATGCTCGTCGCACAGCCCAAGCAGAGCGTTGTACAGTGCGACCCGTACCCTTTCTGAGAAAACATCGCTGTCACCCTTGCACAGGATAAGGAAGATATCATCATCGGCACGACAGCAGACCTCGTGCTTTGTGCATACCTGTTTTACCGCCCTTGCCGAGGCGGAGAGTATATCACTGCGTAGATTTTCCCCGTAGATGAAATCCGTATCTTCGGCAAAGCTCAGCTTTATCGCCATAAGCGAACAGCTTTTTTCCACCGTTTCCGCTATCTGCTTAAACTCCCTCAGATTGTAGAAGCCCGTCAGTGCGTCATACAGCGACGACTCACGCTGACACTGTTTGAGATAGTGTATATCGTTCTTCATACGGAGAAATTCCAGCGTATCCGCCACCGTCTTGCACAGGTCACGGAAGCTGAAATCATAACCCGTGGGGTAGCTGTACGACATCAGCGTGTAGCCGAAAAGCCTTGTCTGAAAACATATCGGGCTGAAATAGAATATCTCGGGTCTGTCCCTCTCCTGCTCCAAAACGGGGGGGAATTCCCTGTATCTTATGTGGGAATTGTCCTTGCCTATCTCACAGCAGAGGAACTCCTCTCCCGAAAAATCCGCGTCGCTCCAAGCCGTATCAAGACAGAGATAAAGCCTTTCTGCACCGTGGAGGAGATATCTGAACTCCGACAGGACATCTGTATACTCAGCGAGGGTGCGGCATATCGTCAGGCGGCTTGAAAACTGTGCGACACTGCTCATAGCGGTGTGGAACTGTCCGATACGCTCTGTGTACAGCTCCCTTGTGAGCTGTTCCTTGTGAGTGCCGCAGGGACAGGTGTCGCCGTATACCGGCCTGTCACTGTCCGCTGAATGATACTGTGTGGAAAGCAGGACATTTACAGCGTCAGCACCCATTTGCCGCCTGTTTCTTCGGTACGAGGTAAGCAGAGGATAGTGATATATCCTGCCGCCGATACAGTCATAGCCGACAACGGCTACCCTTTCGGGAATGGATATCCCCGCCGCTGTAAGCTCATCGCAAAGACCGTATGCCATAAAGTCGTTGGTGCATATCACCGCCTCGGGGAAGGGAAGCTCTCCGCTGATATACCGCTTTGCGAGTGCCTCGCCCGAATCATTCCAGAAGTTTCCGTGATGAAGCTTTCCCTCCTCAAAGGGGATACCGTGCTTTTTGAAGGCTCTTATGCACCCCTCCGCTCTTTTTCGGGAAACAGGGTCGTCCTCCGCACCTGTAAGTATATCTATATCCGTATATCCGTGTTCTGTTATAAGATGCTCGGCTACCTTTTCCATATCCGCACTGTCGTCGGAGTACACGCTTTTGAACCCGTCAAGCTCTCCGCCTATTACAACGGCAGGCAGATTTGCTTTTTGTATCTTTTCTATGACTTCGGAAAGGACGGAGATATCCCTGAAAGCCTCGGCGGTTATCAGCACACCGTCAAAATATCCCGGCTCAAAAAGAGAGTAGATGATGTTCTCGAAAGTAAGCCGCTTGTCGTCTGTCCAGTGGTTGTAGATGTTGGAGTATACGGCAACGTCCGTATCAGCGGAGAATGCCGCCTCGGCTATTCCGCATAATACCTCTTTCTGCTCGGTATCATCTGCTCTTGCGGTGATGACCGCTATCCTTTTTCGTGGCATAATATCACCCCTTTTAATATAGTATAGCGGAAAGGGGGGCAAAAGTCAACAGAAAAAGTGCAGATTATGATTATAAAGTGGATTATCAGAATACAGGCTACCGCCTCAGTTTTGAGAAAGAAAACGGCATAGCGGAGTTTTCCCTGCCGCCTTTTTGCCGAAAACGATATTGACTTTATTATTTGATTGATATATAATATAATCAGTTTAGTGTCGAAACAAAGACTTTGATAGGAAAAACGGTCGAAAACAGCAGTAAAGCAGGAAACTACCGCCGTTATCTTATAACTTCGGTATACTATTATAATATATATAAAGGAGAGTTCATTATGTCCAACGATCAGAATCAAAACAAACAGAGCGGGGCTTCTTATCAGATGATAGAGTTTGATAAGTGTAAGCTTGATTTTTCGGCTGATTATATTCAAAAGAATACTCCGAATTATTTTTCCACAGGCTTTAAAGGGTTAGACGACCTGCTGGGCGGAGGTATCAGTCCCGGACTTACCGTGCTTGGTGCTATTTCGAGCCTTGGTAAATCTACGTTTTACTTGCAGTTGGCACAGAATATCGCAAATGATGATAATCCTGTACTGTATTTTTCTCTTGAAATGCCCAGATACGCAATATCACTGAAATCACTGGACAGATATGCGTTTAAGGAACGGAAAACAGAGGAATTCTCCAACAAAAGGCTTTCCGATGAAGAGTATGTCGCCCTCAGAAATGAAATGCGTGGTGTTATCAAAAGCAAGTACGCCGACCTGTCCGAAGAACAAAAGAAACAAAGGGACGAGTTCAGCGAAAAATGTGTGAAAGAGTGTGAAAATCTTTTTGTCATCGAGCGTAACGATGTTAATGTTTTCGGTGAGTTTTCTGCTGAGGCTATCCGCAAAAACGTGGAAAACTACATAGAAAACGAAAAGAAAAAGGCAAGAGAATCGGGAGAAGATGAAGACAGCATCAAAAAGCCCATTGTGTTTGTGGACTATCTGCAAATACTGATAAGCCAGACAGACAAAACGCATAAGACCGACAAGCAGATAGTTGACGAGAATATCAAAGCACTCTGGAATATCGCAAATACTTACCAGATACCTGTTATGGTCATAAGTTCGGTAAACCGTGACAGTTACAGCAAATCTATCTCGTTCAGCTCCTTCAAAGAATCGGGCGGTATCGAGTATACCTCTGATATCGTACTCGGTATGCAGTTCTCCGCTGTTCGTACCGCTATGCGTAACAATGTTGCATTTGATCCTGACTCCGAAAAGGGCAAGGAACAGCGTGAGGTAGAGCTTATCGTTCTCAAACAAAGATACGGCAGATGCGGTTCTGATGCGTATGTCAATCTGGTATATTATCCTGAGTTCAGCTATTTCGAGGAAGTGAAAAGGGTCAAAAAATCGGCTGAGGATAACGCCGATGAAACAAATGCGGAAACTGCACAGAAACCTAAGGCGAGAAAAGGCTGATGGAAGAATATTTTTACATCAATAATACGAACATTACAAACAGCCTTAAACGAAAAGGCAGTAGATATGATATCGGCGAGGAAGGTTACAGGATAAATGTCGGCGAAAAAACCGAAACCGTTGTAATAAAAAACAAAAACGGTTCGGAAACCCACAAAAAGGTTGTCACAAAGCTGGAAACATCATTTATCATAGACAGAGATGAAGGGGTAGAGCCGCTGAATTCACTGGATTTTCTTATCATAGACGCTGTGTATTATATCCTGAATAACTACATCGTCTACAATGATGAGTTCACTGTCAATAAACTGATCCACGTAATAACAGGTTCCTCCTCGGGTTCTATTTCTCAGTCCCGAATTGAGCTGTACAGAAAAGAGCTCGAAAAACTGATGAATACAAGGATAACGATCTACTGTGAAGAGGAAGCCAAACAGAGAGATGTCGAAATATCAGATTTCAACTTCAAAGATCAGCCTTTGCTCGATCTTGAAGAAACGAAAATAACTGTGAAAAAAAAGGCAGAAGATGAGCAGAGAGAAGTTGTGAAATACAAATACAGGATAAAAAATACGCCTGTTTTGTATAGGTACAGTGAGATCAACAATCAGGTAAACTCTATCCCTATGGATATTTTCTGTGCCAACCCAATGGACAGGATCACAGATCGTGCTTTGCTTATCAAATACTATCTGCTTCACGAGATAGATGTTGGAAAATACATCGCCAGAAAAAAATACTTGGCTGAAAACAGGTATAAAAAGAAGGACAAACAGCCCGGAGATCAGAAAAGCGAACAGGCTTCCAAGCAGAAGGGCGAAAAGTCCGAAGAGGAGAACAGTGAACAGACTGATAAGCAGAACAGCAAAAAGCCCGACGATCAGACCAAGGAAGGTTCAAATATCAGTTTTTCTATCAGCATTTTTACAAAAACAGTTCGCCACGACAAGTGTGACAGTGGTCTGCTGACAGAGATAGACTGGTATCCGGAGCCTAAGTCCGAAAATGATGATGAGTCTGACGATGAGTATGTGACTAACAAGATAAAGAAAAAATCTTCGCTCAGTGAGATCATCAATACCCCGTCAGGGTTGCATACTATCAAAGATGTTAATAATATCGCTAAGAAATATCTGGATCTTTTCAAGGAAAACGGGTTCATAAAAGATTATGAAGTAAAACTCAGTGCGAAGGGCAAAGTGTTGGGATATACCATTATAGTTGGTGTTTCTGACAGAAGAAAATAAAATACATAATGATGAGCCGTCTGTTTGAACAGGCGGCTCATTTTGTTGAAAAACAATGTTTTGCCCGCAAAGCGGGCTTTTTAAATATCTTTTTTTGGTGTGGCTTTGCCGCACCAAAAAACACTTCTATCCGCACAACTGTACTGGAAACGGCTATCGCCTTATTCCTTATGCGGGCAGTGCGGATGTTTCGGCGG
>JAZUSC010000023.1:0-72749 GCA_045606505.1 Oscillospiraceae bacterium | reverse complement strand
TATGAGCGCACATGCTGAATGTGGTCAGATTATACAAGTCGCCTTTTTCGATTGAATTGAGCATCTTTTTTTCAGGTGCAGGGTCGCCGGGATATACCTGACAACCGAAAACTTCCTGGGAAATATCGTAGATCTTCATTGTTTATTCTCCGCTTTATATTTTAATTTTGCTATGGTTACGGCTTGAAATATGGAATTTGGCATATCGTAATTTATAGCACTCATAGCCGTTCAATATTTCCACGGCTGAGCTTATATATTTCTCCATAAAATTCGATCGTTTCTCCTGAACATACAATGAAGCTATCATCACACAGCCCATAAATTGTATATTGATTAGACAAATCTAATAATTCATCTGATACTTCACCTCTGATAAAATGAGGTTCTACAGAAATATCTACACAAGCTAGCCCATCATAGATCTCCTGTTTGAAGTGTCCACAGGACAAAGTACATATTGATGTTTTTGCCATGTTGATAGAGCCTGCACTCATGCCTATGATAATTCCATCATGTTGTTTAATAACTGTATCTAAACCATATTCTTTAAAATAGCGGAACTGTGTGGGAGTATCACCACCTGAAAGCCAGACCACATCAGCTTCCGCAAGCCTTTTCTGTGCTTCATCAGCTCTCATTCTTCCATCTATAACATAGGCTTCTCCAAAATGAATGCCAGCGTTTTCAAACATATTCAGAAAGAAATGAAAATACTTATCTGTCTTTTCGTGTATTTTTTCAAACTCAGATGCAACAAATGCAAACTTATTTCTTTTACTTATCTTTTGACGAAAAACTTCAGCAGTTTGTATATCAAAACCATCATTGAACATACTTGTCAATATATATGTACTCATTTCACACCTCCACCAATGATTTTTATTGCGGTCTGCGCTTCACGATAGCCTCGGTGACATCGGTCAGCACAAGCTCGCCGTGCTGATTGTACGCTTCGATGGTTATCTCCACAAGTCCGTTGCGGGGATTCCGCTCTACGCAGGCGGTGATGGTAGCCCTGCCTGTCAGGACATCCTCGGCAAAAACAGGCTTCATCCACTCTATCTTTGTGGACTTGCCGGCGATAAGCTCCTCACCGAAAATATCCACCTCGAGATACCTCGCCCAGACCGCCATAAAGCTCATCACGCCTGGGGCTATAAGCCTGCCGAATGGCGTGGTCTTTGCGTATTCCTCGTCGGTGTGCAAGGGGATGTTGTCGTAGGTGCGTGCAAAATCCAGCATCTTTTCCTTTTCGATTATGGCAGGTGCGATCTCTATCGTCATGCCGAGGGTTATGTCTTCGAAATACATTAAAGCTGTCCTCCTGTGCGTTTAGAATAATCCTCTGCCACAATGTGAAAATGCGTGCAGGGGTCTGGCATATCGGGCGTAAATCCTGTCGCCTTGTAAATGCTCTGCGCCCTTGTGTTATGTTCCTTTGTGCCGAGGCTGAGGCACTTCGTACCCAGCACCTCAAAGGCGTATTTCTGTGCGAAGTACAGTGCTTCCTTGCCGTAGCCCCTGCCCTTTTCAAGGATTGCGATACGCTTTAGCTGAAGCTCTGTTTCGTAGTTCATCAGATCACAGAATATCATTATGCCGATGGGTGTTCCGTCCGCTTTTTCAATGATAGTCTGGAGCATATGTCCATCCCCGAATTTCGCAATTCGCCAGCCTTCGGGTTCGTCCGTTTTTCCGTAGGAAAACGCCGACACTCCGTCGGCGAGGATGAACATCGGGAGCAGGGTGAACGCCTGCGTTCACTCGGCGACCCACCTTTATGCCAGTGTCCCACCCACGGAGAATTGTCCTCGTCAAGCTCCACGCTTTCCATAAAATCTGCGTCCGCAAGGCTCGCCCTGCGGATAGTCAGACGCTCGCCCTTTATCAGCACAGAGGTGTCCTCGGGCGCTTTCAAGCCGTTCAGGAAATCCCGCGCGTAATACCCCTCGAATGTGACTAGCTCCTCGGGCGTGCTGTTCTTTCCGTAGCCGTTTTTGTGAAGCTCAAGGAACTCGTCATAAGCGGCTTTGTAGTGCGGGTTTTCGGTGAATATCTGTTGCAGTTCGGTGGTCATTTTATATGCTCCTCTGTCAGTTCTTTAAGCAGCTTTTCTATGCGCTCGGTGCAGTCGGCTTCACGGGTGGAGCTTTTTCTCCAATCATCAGAAAGCGGAAAATACAGCTTGTCATTTACCGACTTACCCATGTCCCATCTGCCGTTTTCGTTGCGATTGGAGTTCAGCCATTCCACCACGAAATCCAGCTTATGCCGAGCATTCTTGTACCTTGCAAGCAGCTCTATCGCTCCGAGATAACAGCTTGCGTCCTTGCTCTGAAACTCCTGCGGCAATATGCTCAGTCTGCCGCCGTAGATATAATAAATTCCCCTGTCGAAATTGAGGATATGCTCCACAAAGGCGCACTCGGTCTTTTCGTCCAGCATATCGCACAGCAGCGACACGGGATAATATGTTTCAATGCCGTTTATCCGTCCACCGTTAGGCTTCAGAACACGCTTGTAGGCGGCTATGTACGCATCGTGGCTGTATGTACCATCTGCAAAGGCTTCGGTGACGACCTCCGCCCACTGTTCGGCTACTCGGTTTGCGGTGGCGTTCTCTTTTGTAAATCTGCGAATTGCGGCGGAGAGTATCAGCGAGGTGAACACGCTCCAGTCGTGGCACTTTTCCACTCTGTCGGGAATGGTCTTTCGTCCCTCAAGGCAATCGCTCATATACTGCACGGCTTTCTGTATGCACTCATCCTCGATAGTGTAGCCGAGCCGTTCAAGGCGGCGCACAGCCTGCTCTGTGGTTATCTTCGTATTTCCTGCAACAGCGAGAGAGTGATAGTCGCCCCACTTGCCCTCGTCGTCCTGCCATCCGATTATCTGCCTTGCCCATTTGCCGTTCTTGTGCATAAGTCGCCTCCGCTGAGTTGTTGGTTTAAGTGTAGCATATTTGTGAGGCGATGTCAATGCAGTCGGGGGCAGAAATGAAAGAGTTGATTAATTTTCGTTACAACAATTTATCGTCGGTTTTTATTGTCGCCTTTTATCGTGGGCTTTGTTTATCTCTAAAAATTTATCGCTTGATTTTGTCGCTACTTTTTATCGCTACTTTTCAAAAATAGTAGCGATAACGCCACTCCGCAACTGCCACCTCTGCCCCACACCTCGCCACCACCATGCCCACACAAACCGTTCAAACCGCCTCGCACACATTTTCACACAATGCAACAAAAAAGCCGCACAAACGGCTCTGCTGTGCGGATTACGGAGTTATTCAATTTTCTGCAATTTACTGAATAGTATAACAGATAAGCCAGTTGATATCCTTAGCTGTATCTGCGGGAGCAAAACCGCCCTCACCGTCAGCGGAGAACACATACTCTGTCTTCATTCTTGCGGAGGGTACAGGAATAACAGGAACACCGTTAAGAGTCTTTACAGTGAAATCCACCTCGCCCTGAGTAAATGTAGCTGTATCCACGGAATATGTAAGCTCACTGGAAAGCATAAGCTTATCATAAACAGGACGGGACATAATAACAACTACGTCACCCTCGCCGCCTGTGATGTCACGCACCTCGCTGAGCTGTGTGAGCAGCTCACTCATAACAGTGGACTTGTCGGGAGTGTAGTTGTCAGAAATACCAGCATAACTTGCAAGTTTTGAATAACGATAAGCGTCAATTTCGGGAATTACCCTTGTACGCTGAAATTCGGAGGCAACATTTGCCGCCGCAAGACCAAAGCCGCTCTCATCAACATCGATAGCGTCGATACGGAAACGTCTGCCTCTGTCCTGAGTAAGTGTGAATGTTTCAAAGGAGTAGGTTACTGCTCCGTTTACATAACCCTCGTCACGGGAGTATGTGCCAAGACCCTGTAAAGACATCTTAGGCATCTTTATCTCAGCACCACCGCTGTAAATTACCTGAGAGGCATTCTCCTCCATCCAGCCGGATGTAGAGCCTTCAAGTATCTGCTTATCAAGTTCCTTCTGAAAAAGCTTTGCATATTCTACTGTATTTGCCATAATTAAAACTTCCTTTCTGATAGATAATAGTTGTTTTTCTTAGCATCAAACGTTACTGCCGTGCCATATAACCCTTTGCACCTGCGTGCCAGCTGCACCGTATTGTCCGATCGCTTTTTAAGTAATGTATAGCACCTTTATGCTGACAGCTCTTCCCTTCGGTAAGCCCGTTGCTTTCCGTCGCTCGGGTGCTGTTTTATGTCAACCCTCCGCCCACCTCTTTGCTGTAATCAGTGCTTTGCGAAGATACTTCTTATTGCCGCAAAGCCATCACCTGTGCCGCCGCTCTGAGCCGCAAAGGTAGGGATGCTGCGGAATACCAGCTTTAAGTGGGGATATTCCTCTACCACCTTTATCGCCGCTTCTTCGGGAGGATATCCTGCATTACAAAGACCGTAAGCAAGTTTTGTACTTTCGTCCAGCTTTTCCTTTGCCGCACCGCATAAAAGAAGTGCAAGTTTTATCTTCGCTTCAAGCAGAGCAGCTTTCAGTTCTTCGTATTCAGCACCGTTTTCGGGAGTATGCTCCTCGGACTGCTGCTCCTCTGTAATAGCAACCTCCTCAACAAGAGCAATCTCCTGCTCGTTCATCTCATTGTTCATAAAAATCCGTCCTTTCCATTGTCTTTGCTTCCTCCAACGGGATACCATATATCTGAGATATTGCTCTCGCTCTCGATATAAGTCCCGCACCGTAAAGAGCAACAGCCCTGTCGATGCGTGTGCTGTCGTCCTCGGCGGCACCGTCCGCAAACACTATTGATACCTTTTCCGAGGCTTCGTCTGAAAGCTCACCGCTCATCTTACCGAGAATACAGATATTCTCCGCAACTCTTTCCAAAGCCGCTGAAATGATCCTGCGATAAAACGTCTGTGTACGATAGGTTCGACTGTTACGGCTGACCACCTCAGTCGCTGTCTTGATAGTGCCGTCCTTGTAGGATAATGCCCCTTCCGACAATCCAACCTGCATACACAAAAGGTCAAGCAGTGACGACAGTGCATCGTTATGCTCTGTCACACGCAGCTCAGCAGTGTTGTCAGAGATTTTAAGCTCCTCTGCGTCAGACACCGACATTGCCTGAAACACCTCATCGTTTACATCAAAGTAGCGTCTGATATCACCGTTTTCGTCATACTCGCCCCTTACAGCATAATAGGGAACGATTATCCTCTTTTTACCGAGAACGAACTCTCGCCCAAGGCTGTCAAACACCATATCAAGGTTTTTCAGTGTATCCTCCGCACCGGCATATACAGAGCTTCCCAGCAGACTGCACTGCGGATCGTTATTAGTTCTAACACCAAAATAAACGAACAATGTTCTTCCGATACCCTTGATAGTGCTTTTTTCACTCAGCTCAGGCATTACATCGGAAAGCTTTGCCGCACCGCCCATATCGTTGTACAGACGATTTTGAACAACAAGATCGTCACCGATAAGCTCCTGAGTTTCCGCAAGGATATAGCTCTTTCCGCCTGTTGTCACACGTGAGGCAAACGCCCCGCCGTATACACCTCTGCCGTCCCATTTCGTGGGTACAAAGCAGTCAGCGGTAATAAAGTCAAGCTTTACACCCTTGTCCCAGTAGACCTTGATAACTCCGCCGCCAAGAGCGAACATCTTTTCAAGGAATGCAGGGAAACGCTCATTAAAGCAGTTTTCCGCAAGTACTTTACTTACAAAGCGTTCTGTGTCGCTGTCAGTTGAGCATATCGCAGAGCCCTCCGCACAGCATAGTCTTGTAAGCTCTGCACACACAGCCTTCGCCGCTCCGAGAGAGGCTACTCTTCTTGTGCCGCCATTGATACCACCCTTTCGGGTATATCGCCAGTCACCGCCGCCATTGTAAATGTCAAGGCTGCGGCGGATATCCTCATATTTGTTCATAAGCTCATAGCCGCTGCTTTCTGATGACGTTTTTCCAAACAGCCATTTTCTAAGTCCCAAGTCCTTACCCTCCTTTCTGTCATTATGGAGGTCGCCCTCCGACGGGGAGATTTCTTTCTCTCTCCCGCTGAACAAATAATAACCTATCATTATCTGCAAAAAACTGCAAAGCCGAAAAATAAAAAAGACGGCATTTTTTAAAATACCGTCTTTATAAATATTATAACTGTCACTCGGCAGGAGTTACTTTCAAATTTGAATGGATATCCTCAATAAGGATTGCGAAAGTATCTTTAAGACACCGCTCATTGTCACCCTTTGAGCAAAGTTCTATCACCTCGCTGCCATTCACGACATAAAGCGTATACTGTCCCATATCATAGCCGACATTTATCTCAACCATTTCTGCTGACGCATTAACATCATCAGCAATGTCACTGCACACCGCAATTTCCTCAGGGTCAGCATATCCCACAGGCTCACTCGCCGCACAAAGCTCATAAAGCTTATTAACCATTTCACCGTCAAAATCGCCGACATTACTGTCACTCAGGTCTATGCTATACACATAACCGTTGCTGAAATACACCGCTACGCTATCCTGCTTTCCCCAGGCATAATTTGTATAGCGGTACAGAAGAACTATATCCGCATTATCCGTGGACGGCACAGGCATTATTGCACCTGCTGTGTTCTCCTCCCATTCATTTTTGTTAAGCGTATGTATACGGAAATCCTCATTCTCCAAAGCGGCGGGTATCTCCACAACTATATGATACTCTGCCATATCACAAGTACCTATCTCGGGGACTTTTCTCTCAACCCATATCTCGTGATCCTTTGACATTCCAAGTACTGTATGCGATACAGAGCCGCTGCCCTCCTCTATAACAGACAGCACCAGTGCATTATCCTGAAAGAATTCTTCATCATACTTTAATATATCCATACTGCCAAGCTGATATATCTGTCCCTCTCCTGTAATATATTCGGATAATTCCTCCGCAGACTTTATCACCACAGTACAGGGATATATCTTTCCGTCAATATATCCGTCGGTACGGTATATCTTAGCAGGACAATCCCACAGACCATACTCACCACCGAAAACAAGCTCCACAGGCTCTGCCGAGGGAGCGTAGCCGCCTGATGTCTGCACATCGGGATTATATCCTGGAACACCTGCCCCCTCGGAGGGCGGTACAGAAGCGGAACTGCCACCGCTACCGTCCGAAACATCTTCCCTTATCTCAGTCATAAAGAAATATCCACATCTTCCCTGTGGGAATTTCACCTGTACATCAAATACAGCGTTTCCTAAATCCTTTGGTAGAGTTATCTCACCCTCTGCCGTGAATTCCACCTCTGATACAGCACCGTCCTTGTAGCAGGTCACAGAGATTATCTCCCCGCCGTAGGAAAGCAGAACTTTTGGGGACTTTACTACCTTAGTAGGATCTATCTTTGCAGAGATAAGCCCCTGCTCAGCACACGCCTCAGGACCTATGCTGTCTGAGATCACCGCACACATCTCGCCGTTACCTGTGTCGTATTCCCAACTGTAACCGCTCCTGCACATAGCCATAGCCGAAGCTACCATTTCATCAACCGCCTCTATCCGCAATAGCGGAGGCTCCTTCATAATCTCAGGCTCTGTCGCAACTCCTGTTTCGATAGCAAGTTCCGTGTCTACCTCTGCTATTGCAGGCACAGAGTTTATAACACTGTCGGCAGGTGCCACACCAACCGACGAACCGTCAACGCTCTTAGATACACAGCCCGTTGCTGTAAGCATAGCAACGACCAACGCAACAGATAAATATCTTTTCATATCAGCACTCCTTTTCAACGCAGTTTGATTAACATCAGTGTTTTATTTGCAAAAAGAAATTGGTTTTATTACCGTTTCCTGATAATAAAACCAATTAAAGTGCTAAAAAGTTGCACGTATTGACGACAAAATGTCGTCAATACTGCATTTTTTCTTCTCGGTCGGTGCGACCGTGATCTTGCTTCACTAAAAAATCACCCAACAAACTCTCTTATCAAAGAGTTTTCAGGCACAAGCTCTCTGTCAACGGAAGAAAGCTCCTTTAAAAATCTCTCGATATCCGCATAACGCTCATAGTCCGCATATACCTTAGCCGCCTTTTCAAGCTCAGGAAGCAGTATATCCCTGTATACAAGCGGCTCATAGGGAATAAACGTGTCTATATCGAAATTCGCTCTGCCCTTGTACGGCATAATATACTGGTTTTCTCCCCTCTCTACCGAGCGGAAAAAGTCAAAGGTTTCAGGCAGATCTCTTCCACGGTACAGCTTATCACGGATAAGCCTACGCATAAGTCTTATCTTTGAGGGGTGCAGAAGCTCACCGTTCTCCGCCTCTATTCTTGTACGGACGCTGACATAAATACAGTTTGTGTAGCTCTCGCTGTCGCCTGTTACAAGCGGATTTAATGCGTGTATTCCCTCAATGATAACAAGGTCGCCCCTTTCTATTTTAAGCGGCATACCCTTAATACTCTGCTGCTTTGCAAAATCAAATGCAGGAACATCTATCTTCTCACAACGGGAAAGCTTTTCGATATGCTCACGGAAAAGGTCGACATCCACACGATAGGGCGACTCGAAATCAAACTCGCCCCTTTCGCTTAATCTTAATTCCTCCTCGGTAAGCGTCTTGAAATAATTATCCATAGATATGGTGTGAGCACCACAGCCGTTATCCTTTAAGATCCTCGCAAGTCTGCACGCAGAGGTGGTCTTTCCCGAACCGGACGGCCCTGAAATAAGTATAACGGGTCTTTCCACTCTTTCGTTATATATACGCTCTGCCGCCTTTGAAAGCTCATCTGCATAGGCATTTTCGCCCGCAGCTATCATCGAGTCTGCGTCAAGTGCAAGGTTATTGAGCTTAGATATTGCAATACAGTTCATAAAAAACTCCTGACTGAGGTCTTAACCTCTTAAAATAAAACGGACGGAATATATCCGCCCGTGTAATATATCCATTTCCGAATCAGCGTGGCTCCACAACAAACTTCATTGCGGTACGCTCCTCGCCGTCTATCTCCACAGTTGTAAAAGCAGGGATACAGATAAGGTCAATTCCCACAAGTGCCATATAGCTTCTTGCTATTACGATAGACTTTATAGCCTGATTTGCTGCACCAGCACCTACCGCCTGAACCTCTACCTCGCCGTTTTCACGAACTACCGCTGCTATTGCTCCTGCTACCGATTTCGGAACAGAATGAGCCGATACTTTTACTATCTCCATAGTATTCACCAATGCCTGCCCCTGCTACTGACAGAGCCAAGCCCTTTCCTTTTGTCCTTTTTTCACATAACTGTTACGGTCTTTCTTATTCTCTCTATTGAATTACATTTACCCGTCTTTGTATCAACATCAAGGCAGACGCCGTTTATCTCGATATCTCCGCCTGCAAAAATATGACGCTTAGGATAATATGTCAAAAACCGTTCTATAATTATATCTTTATCTACCCCGAGGATAGATTCCTTCGGGCCTGTCATTCCGACATCTGTAATGTAACCCGTGCCGTTTATCACCTGCTCGTCCGCAGTTGTAACGTGGGTATGCGTGCCAAGCACCGCCGTTATACGTCCGCTGAGATAATATCCCATTGCACGTTTTTCCGAGGTCGCCTCTGCGTGAAAATCCACGATTATAATGCGTGAATTTATCTTTTCAAGCAGCTTATCCGCATACTTGAATGGATTTTCAAGCGGTTGCAGATAGGTCGTACCCATAAGATTTATCACCGCAATACTATAAGGGCCGCAGTCAAGCTCACACACACCCTTGCCGTACACCTCGTCGCCGTAGTTTGCAGGACGGATAATGCGGTCGGTACGTTCAAGCTCCTCCTCTATCCCCTTCTGACGAAAGCAGTGATTTCCTGTGGTGATGACATCTGCACCTGCGTCAAAGATCATACCCGCAGAATGTGGAGTGATACCGTTTCCCTCGGCGGAATTCTCGCCGTTTACGATAATGATATCCGCACCGTACTCACGCTTTATGTTGTACAGTTCCTTTTGCAGAGCCTCACAGCCACGTTTACCGACAACATCTCCGATAAATAATATCTTCATCGCCAAAATATCAGATAGTTCCAAAGATACGGTCGCCTGCGTCGCCAAGACCGGGAACTATATACTTGTTTTCGTTAAGCTTTTCATCAAGGTGACCACAGTATATCTCAATGTCGGGGTGAGCCTGTATAAGTGCAGATAATCCCTCGGGAGCTGCGATAATAGACATAAACTTTATCGACTTTACGCCCTGCTTTTTGAGAAAGTCCACCGCTGCAATGGCAGAGCCGCCTGTTGCAAGCATAGGGTCAAGAAGCATAACTGTACGCTCCTCAATGCTTTCGGGAAGCTTAGCGTAATATTCGTGAGGCTGATG
Organism: Oscillospiraceae bacterium; assembly: GCA_045606505.1. Lineage (GTDB taxonomy): Bacteria > Bacillota > Clostridia > Oscillospirales > Ruminococcaceae > CAG-115. The sequence continues at coordinate 62,376 of JAZUSC010000023.1, read as the reverse complement.
TGTCTCAGGGTCACGATAGATACCGATATGACCAACCTTTGCTGTGGGAACAAGTGCAAGGATTCCCTTGACCATTCCAAGTCCTGCACGGAGGATAGGAACAACTGCGATAGTCTTGCCCGTTATAACAGGAGCATTTGTATTTTCAATAGGGGTCTTTATCTCCTTCATCTCAACGGGAAGGTCACGAAGTGCCTCATATCCCATAAGAGTAGCGATCTCCTCTATCAATATACGAAAATCACGTGTACCCGTGGTACAATCACGCAGCAGTGTTATCTTATGCTGAATGAGCGGGTGATCAAATACAACGATTTTTGACATATTTTATATCTCCTTCTGTATACTGTGTCATAATATTGTACAATATCTATTATCTCATAATTCAGCCTTTTTTTCAATAGCTTTTTTTATTTATGCAAAATTTTTTTGAATAGATTGTGAAAATTTTACAGATGACTACTAATAGCTATTTTATCGTATGTAAAATTTAATGAAACCGCAAAAAATAGCCAAAAACTATTGCAAAGTAGCTTAAAATATGCTAAAATATTAGGTGCGATTGGTGAAGATCAGTCGTATTTATAAATTAAGGAGTTGTAATTATGAGTAGAATGATCGGTACTGTATCAAGGGGCGTCAGAGCGCCCATCATCAGAAATGGTGACGATATTGTAGAGATAGTAACAAATTCCATACTCGAGGCAGCTAAGGACGACGGCTTTGAGATCCGTGACAGAGATATCGTTGCAATGACAGAAGCTATCGTAGCAAGAGCACAGGGCAACTACGCTTCTGTTGATAATATTGCAAAAGATGTAAAAGCAAAGTTCGGCGGAGAAACCGTTGGCGTTATCTTTCCCATTCTCAGCAGAAACCGTTTTGCTATCTGCCTCAGAGGTATTGCTAAGGGTGCAAAGAAGGTAGTTCTTATGCTTTCCTACCCCTCTGACGAGGTCGGAAATCACCTTGTAAGCCTCGACGCACTTGATGAAAAGGGCGTAAATCCCTATACCGACGTGCTTACTCTTGCAAAATACCGTGAGCTTTTCGGCTATGAAAAGCACACCTTTACAGGCGTTGACTATGTAGAATACTACGAGAACCTTATCCGTGAGTGCGGCGCAGAGTGCGAGATTATCTTCGCAAACAATCCCAAGGCTGTTCTTGATTATACAAAGAATGTTCTTTGCTGTGATATCCACACCCGTGCTAGAACAAAGCGTATCCTAAAAGCAGCAGGTGCTGATATCGTTCTCGGTCTTGACGAGATACTGAACGCTCCTGTTGACGGCAGCGGTTATAATGAAAACTACGGTCTTTTAGGTTCTAACAAGGCAACAGAGGATCAGGTAAAGCTGTTCCCCAGAGATTGTCAGCCCGTTGTTGACGCTATCGCTGCAAAGCTTAAAGCCGCAACAGGCAAGAATGTTGAAGTAATGGTATACGGCGACGGTGCTTTCAAGGATCCCATCGGTAAGATCTGGGAACTTGCAGACCCCGTTGTTTCCCCCGCATACACAGCAGGTCTTGAAGGTACTCCCAATGAGCTGAAACTGAAATACCTCGCAGACAATGACTTCTCTGAACTTTCAGGTGAAGCACTTAAAAACGCCATCAAGGACAAGATCCAGGAAAAGGACAGCAACCTTGTAGGTCAGATGGTTTCCGAGGGTACAACACCCAGACGTCTGACAGACCTCATCGGTTCTCTGTGTGACCTTACCTCCGGTTCCGGCGACAAGGGTACTCCTATTGTATTTATCCAGGGATACTTCGATAACTACACTACTGAATAATAAAACAATTCAAATTAACAAATCCCCGAAAGCTGATTTCGGGGATTTTCTTTTTCTCTGTTTGCTGCATCATTAAATAGCAAAAGCTCCCCAAAGGCAAAGCCAAAGGGGAGCGAATATTGCTTTGTAAAATTAGTTACCGAATCTTACTGTGTTAACCTTAACACCGGGACCCATTGTAGAAGAAACTGTGCAGCTCTTGATATACTGACCCTTAGCAGCAGCGGGCTTAGCCTTAGCAACTGCTTCCATAAGAGCATTGAAGTTCTCCTCGAGCTTCTCAGCACCGAAAGATGCCTTACCGATAGGGCAGTGAATGATGTTTGCCTTATCAAGACGATACTCGATCTTACCAGCCTTGGCTTCCTGAACAGCCTTAGCAACATCAGGAGTTACTGTACCGGCCTTAGGGTTAGGCATAAGACCACGGGGACCGAGAACCTTACCGAGTCTACCAACAACACCCATCATATCGGGAGTAGCGATAACTACCTCAAAGTCCATCCAGCCGCCCTGGATCTTTGCGATTGTGTCATTATCAGCAATGTAATCTGCACCGGCTGCCTTAGCGTCAGCTTCCTTCTCAGGCTTACAGAATACCAGTGTTCTGATAGTCTTACCTGTACCGTTGGGAAGAACTACCGCACCTCTAACCTGCTGGTCAGCGTGACGGGAGTCAACACCCAGACGGATGTGCAGCTCAACTGTTTCATCAAACTTAGCCTTTGCAGTCTTGCAAACTAAGTCAAGTGCTTCGTTGGATTCGTAAACCTTGGTAGAATCAACGAGCTTTGTGCTTTCAACGTACTTCTTACCGTGTTTCATTATTTATCCTCCTTGTGGTCAAACGGAATGATCCTCCCACTTATAATAAGTCTTTTAGTAAAATGTGGGTCGCTCTTCGAACGATTATCAGTCAACGACCTCTACACCCATAGAACGTGCAGTACCAGCGATCATAGACATAGCTGTTTCGATGTTAGCAGCGTTAAGGTCGGGCATCTTCTGCTCAGCAATAGCCTTAACCTGATCCTTAGTGATCTTAGCAACCTTTGTCTTGTTGGGAACACCGGAACCACTCTCGATCTTGCAAGCCTTCTTGATAAGTACACTTGCAGGGGGAGTCTTTGTAATGAACGAGAAGCTTCTGTCAGCGTAAACTGTGATAACAACAGGGATAATAAGACCTGCGTCATTCTTTGTACGCTCGTTGAACTCCTTAGTGAATGCCATAATGTTTACACCGTGCTGACCGAGTGCGGGACCAACGGGGGGAGCAGGTGTAGCTTTTCCGGCAGGAATCTGTAATTTGATAAATCCTGTAACCTTCTGTGCCATATTATTCTACCTCCATAAAAAACTGAGAAGTTTTTAGATCTTGCGGATAGTGGATATTTCAAGTGTAGCGGGAGTAACTCTGCCAAACATAGAAACGTCGATAAGTGCAGTCTGTTTGTCTGCGTCGATTTCCTTGACAGTACCCTCAAATCCTTCGAGAGGACCGCTCTTGATACTAACCATATCTCCGACTGCGAAGGAGACCTCAGTTTCCTTCGAAACAATGCCGAGGTTCTTGACCTCTTCCTCACTAAGCGGGATCGGCTGAGATCCGGGGCCTACAAAGCCTGTAACACCTCTTGTGTTGCGGCAGATGTACCAAGACTCGTTGGTAACTACCATCTTTACAAACACATAGCAGGGATATACCTTTTCTTCAACCTCCACGATCTTGCCGTTATCCTTTTCCTCGGTAACGGTTGTGGTGGGAAGATAGACATCTTCGATAAGGTGTTGAAGGTTTCTGTTTTCAACGACCTTCATAATGTCACTGGCAACCTTGTTTTCGTAGCCCGAATATGTGTGGAGAATGTACCACTGTGCCTGTGTGTCAGCCATATTTACCCCCTTGAAATTTGTCAGCCCTGACCAAGCAGAAGCTGATTAACCAGACCGAACAGTGCGTCAATACCGAATATAAATACTGCGGCAAGAGCACACATAACGATAACAACGAGAGTGTTGTTCGTTGTCTGCTTCGGTGTAGGCCATACGACCTTCTTGAACTCGGACTTTGCGTCCTTAAAGTACTTTACAATGCCCTTCTTCTGCTTTTTAGCAGCTTTTTTGGACTTGCCGTCCTTGTCCTTGGAGGACTTTTCCTTTGTGTCCTTGGACTTTTCGGCCTTTACTTCATCATCGGGAGTTTCATCGCTAACTTTTTTTGTTAAATCGATATCTTTTGCCATTATAACTCCTCCTGATTACTTTGTTTCCTTGTGAAGAGTATGCTTCTTGCAGAATCTGCAGTACTTGTTCATTTCAAGTCTGTCGGGATCGTTCTTCTTGTTCTTCATGGTGTTGTAGTTGCGCTGTTTGCATTCTGTACACGCCAGTGTAATTTTAACTCTCACTTTCGGCACCTCCTATTTTCTTGCCTTTTCAGGCATTATTGCCTCCCTCAGCCGTGGAATTACGGATTTAACAGGGCTGCTTGTACAAAAAAATTGCACAAAAAAATAAGCCCCATTCGAGGTACATATATTTTACCACAAATAAATACTCTTGTCAAGTGGTTTTTCATTATATTATAAACTTTTTTAAAATCACGAAAAAACACAGCAATTTTTTTACAATAATATTAAAAAAATTTTAAAAAACACGAAAAACTTACTAAATTGTTCTGCGAACGACACATATTATATGCTATAATATAAGTATCGACATTTTAAAAATGTAATTTTGCTTTTCCCACTACAAAACTTTTTCAAGAGGTAAATACATTTATGCCACAACAAGCAAGAACACCACAGCAACGCCTTAAAATTCTATACTTATATAAAATACTTACAGAATGCACTGATGAAAATCACGCGATCACTATGCCGGAGATCATCAGCAAACTGGAAGCGTATAACATTTCCGCCGCACGAAAGGCTCTGTATGACGATATAGAGGCTCTTAAACTCTACGGTCTTGATATTGTCGATACAAAAGGTCGCAAAGCAGACTATCGTGTTGTCAGCCGTGAATTTGAGATCCCCGAATTAAAGCTTTTGGCAGACGCTGTAAGTTCATCTAAATTCCTTACAGAAAAGAAATCTATGCAGCTTTTGGAGAAGCTTTCTACACTTTGCAGTACACATCAGGCTAAATACCTCAAACGACCTGTGTATGTTTCAGGCAAGGCAAAGGCTATGAACGACAGAATATACATAAACGTAGATGTCGTTCACCGTGCAATAAGGGAAAGAAAACAGATATCCTTTGATTATTTTTCCTATGATATAAATAAGCACAGGGTATATCGTGACGAACGTCGTGTCTGCACACCATATCATTTTGTATGGGACGATGAAAAGTACTATGTGGTCGGCTACTACGAAAAGAGGAACAGTATTACCAACTTCCGCATTGACAGAATGGAAAATGTAGAAATTGAGGACGACCCTGCCGTAGCTCCGCCTGAAAACTTCAATCTGACAGAATATCTGAGTTCCAGCTTTTCGATGTTCAGCGGAGAAACCACTGATGTAAAGCTCTGTATAGACAACAGCCTTGTAAATGTGGTGATAGACCGTTTCGGCAAGGACACAAAAATGGTACCTTATGACGATGATCATTTCACCATAAATGTTAAGGTAAAGGCAGAGGCAACATTCTTCGGCTGGTTGTTCCAGTTTGGCGGAAAGATACGTATTCTTTCTCCTAACAGCGTTATCATTAAATATAAGGATATGCTGACAGCCGCCTCTGATGATATTGAATAATAATATGACCGCTGTACTGATGTACGGCGGTCATTCTATTATATAGATGTACCTATGAGCCTTTTTATGTGATTAACATATTCATCGTGCTTTGCCCTTTCGCTGAGATAATCGGCAACAAACGGCAGAAAGCTGTCAAAGAGCTGTTTTCTTTCATCATCAATAAGGAATGCCCTGTTCTCCCCCTCCTGCTCACGCCCCATAGCAACGCTCTTTCGTATAGCGGTATGCTGTCGTCTTAATCGCATAAGCTCATCATAACGATAGGCTGCCGCCTGTTTTGACAGTCCGCACAGGTACGCTATCTCCTCCGCAGAGGACACTCCGCAAAAATGCAGTACATCAAGCGGTGCAAGAAGCTCTGCCGCAAACCTGTCCGCCTCTCGCTCACACTCCTCTGACAGCTTTTTTGGGCGTTTCTTAATATGACCCAGCAGTATATGAGCTATCTCGTGGGCAAGAGTCCACCTGCGGCGTGATCTCCCACAGGCATTGCCGTTAAGCACACAAACGAACTGCCCGTCCTCAAACAAGCTGAAACCATTAGCACTGATATCAAGATAAAGCCGCTCCTTTTCAACAGCATAACATCGTGCATAGGCGTCATAATCCACTATCTTTATATTATAATAATCCGCTATGCTGTTCAGAGCTACCGGCAGCGTACATATACCAACCTCTAAAAGAGCCTGTACTGCGTTCATCGTCTGCCTCCGTTATAGTCGGGCTGGTCAAGGATACTACCCGCTCCCGGACGCTTTTTGACGGTTATCTCCCTCGGAGCACCACCATTTCTCGCAGCGATCAGCATAGTCCTCTCCTCACCGCAGCAACGACGGTATTCTATCTCTGTACAGGCGTCGATAAGCTCCTTTCCGTAGCTGTCAAGACTGCGATACTTCATCAGATGCTCCTCGTCGCTGTCGCTCTTTTCGTAATTGCCCACAAATATCTCGTTCGGCTGACAATCCAACGCCACGAAGATACGGTATAACACCTCCGCCCTCGGAAAACTGAAATCATTCTCATAATTGCCCACCGCAGCTGCCGTTACACCTATTTTCTGTGCAAGTTGTTCCTGTGTGTATCCCACACGCTCCCGAAGTTTGCGAATATTTGCTCCTATTGCCATAATCCCTCCTGCTTTCTGTGTTTTCATACTTTTCTCTGAGCTTTGCAAGGGCACTCTTTCTTATAAGGAACACCCTTCGATCGCTCATATACATCTTGTCCGCTATCTGATCCCAGTTCTTTGCAAGTATGTAGTAGCTCTCGATAACGCCTCTTTCCTCACCCGTAAGATAGCTGACATATTCCAGTGCTTCCAGCTTGGCATCAACAGTGATGTCAATCTGTTCATTCAGTTCACGTTCAAGCTTTGCCAGTTTTTCAACTATCTTTACAGAATATTCGGTGCTTTCCCTTGCCCTTGCAGCAATACGCTTTACACGCTCGATATGTTCTATCTGACTGTTTATTTCCAGCTCAAACTTACGAGCCCTTTCAAGCACCGCCAGAACATCTGCCATCAGATCATCTCCTTTCACAATGTTCACGTTTTTTTCTTATATGAACATTATAACACAAGTATCTTGTATTTGTCAAGAGCAAATCCAAAGTTTTTGCAGTTTTTTGCAGACTTTTTTATTTTTTATTTAAAAACACTTGACAAAAATGTATATAGGTGATATATTGTATATATCAGATATATACATTAAACACAACCACAACATTAAAGAGGTTTATTATGAACATCATTATTACCAATTCAGCAGGCAGCCCGATATACGAGCAGATAGCCTCACAGATAAAGGGTATGATCATCTCAGGCAAACTAAAAGAGGGAGACTCTCTCCCCTCTATGCGAAATCTCGCACAGGACCTGCGTGTCAGCGTCATCACCACAAAGAGAGCCTACGAGATACTTGAAACCGAGAGGCTAATTGAATCCTTCACAGGAAAAGGCAGCTTTGTCGCCGCACAAAATCCCGAGCTTATGAAAGAGCAAAATCTCCGTGATATCGAATCGCACCTGATAAAAGCTGCCGAGATAGCAAAACGCAGCGGCATCACTATCGAGGAAGTCACCGAAATGCTTTCACTCGTTTTTGAGGAATAACGTGCCGTTACTTAAACGGCTCATTATAAACTTGTATTTCTATATTTTAGTTAATAAGTAAATTTATGGAGGACGCTATTATGAACAACGCAATCGAGATCAATGGTCTTTGCCGCAAATACCCCGAATTTGAACTTAAAAACATAACTTTTACAGTTCCCTGCGGTACAGTAATGGGATTTATCGGCGAAAACGGTGCAGGAAAGACCACCACGATAAAATCTATACTCGGTCTGCTCAACAAGGGTGAAGGCAGCGTGAAGGTGCTAGGCGAGGAGGCAGCCGACCTCACAACCGAAACCAAGGAAAAGATAGGCATAGTGTTCGACGGACTTTCGTTCCCCGATACCCTTAACGCAATGCAGCTGGACAAGGTTATGTCGGGTATATATAAAAAATGGAACAGCGAAAAATTCTTCGGTTTTCTCAACCGCTTTGAACTGCCGCTGAAAAAGAAGTTCAAAGGGTTCTCCCGTGGTATGGTGATGCGTCTGTCCATTGCCGCAGCACTCTCACACGATCCGCAGCTGCTGGTGCTTGACGAACCCACAAGCGGCCTTGACCCTGTTATGAGAAGCGAGATACTGGACATCTTCCTTGAATTTATGCAGGACGAATCCCACGCTATACTTCTGTCGACCCACATAACAAGCGACCTTGACCACATCGCCGACTACATAACATTCATTCACAAGGGCGAGATCATATTCACCGAAGAACGCAACGAAATGCGTGACAAGTACCGTATCCTGAAATGCACAGAAGATGATATCGACCGCATCGACAAGGAGGATATCATAGGAATGAAAAAGACACGCTTCACCATTGAGGTGCTTACCGACAACGCAGAAAAGTACCCCGATATCGTTTCCGATATTCCCACCATTGAGGAAATTATGGTCTACTACGTAAAGGAGCAGTAATATGAAAGGAATACTTTACGCTTACCTTACGCTTAACAAAAAATACTGGCTGGTCGCCGCTGTATGCTTTGTCTTTTCAATAATGCTTGGCATTTATGCTATATGCATAGTGCCGCAGGACGCCGAGGCCGCAGACATTGCCTCGATGATAGTACCGATATCTTCACTCCTTGCACCGATAATGCTTTCCGAGGCTATGCCCCGTGACCTTGAAGCAAATATCAAATCACGCTTTGCATATCATATCTTATCCGCAGGAGTTTCCAAACACTGTTACGTAACAAGCTATCTTTTGGTAAACCTTGTCCCCATAGCACTTGGCATAGGTCTTATCGCCCTGGAATTTTCTCTGCTCTCCCTTTTTACTGCTTTTAAAGGTATCTTCGCTATATTTCCCCTTCTCGCTCTCATAACGACCGCAGGAAACCTTGTAAACTGGATAGCTATGCCCATTACCATATTTTTTAAAAGTGCCGAAAAGGCAGTCATAATCATAGGACTGATAGCAGCTATCGGAATATCGATCCCCGCATTGATAAATATTGATCTTTTCAAACAAGTGATGGCCGAAAAGATCTATGAGATACTTGTTCCCTCAGCAGAATTCCAGCTTATCGCATACGGTGTTATTGCATTACTGTACGCAATATTCTATATCATCTTCTACAAGTGTGTAAAGAGAGGTGACCTGTAATGAAAGGACTTATCTTAAAGGATCTGTATTCTATCCGCTTTGTGCTGATATGCTCCGCACTGATGATGCTTTTACCGAGTACTTTAATGTTGATCTTGACAAATTCCGACGACCCTGATGTGAATATCTTCGCAAGTGATATGGGCTTTATAGCATACGGGATATTAAACTATGTCACCATTTCCGTGTTTTCATCACTTGCCCTAAGTACGATGAGCAGTGATGTAGCTTGTGGCTGGGACAAATATCAGCGTACTATGCCTGTATCGGCAAAAGAGATCATCCTCGGCAAACAGATATCAGGATATATAGTAATAGCTATTCTCACAGCGTTTTCGCTGTTATTCAATATGAGCGGACTGTTTTTTGGCGTCAGTATAGAGCTTTTAATAATGATACCTGTCTGTATGGGTATATATCAGACGATAATACTCACCCCTGCGTTCCCGCTTTCATTAAAGATAAATATCAAGACTGCAAACTATATTTATCTTGGAGTGATGATGCTGGGTGCGTCACTTATGTGCCTTGTAACAACGGCAGCTATGACAAGTGCCGTGCCGCAGGTTGCATTACGATTTACATTATACGCAGGACTGCCCATTGCCTCTGTTGTTGTGGGAATTATCTGCTGCAAATCAGGCGAAAAGCTTTATAAAAGAGATATATAAAACTAAGGGCGGAATTTTTTCCGCCCTTTTTCGGTAACATTTCAGCATTCTCAAGTGTCTTATCTATGAAGTGCTTCAAAAACAAAGGAGGTGACAGTATGAACGAGCAGCAGCTTGACCGCTATATCATAAACTTCCGAGGTACAGTTTACAGACTTGCATACAGCTATCTCAAAAACTGCGAGGACGCCGAGGATATCTCGCAGGAGGCTTTTCTTAAACTATACACCTCGACGCAAAGCTTTGCCGCTGACGAAAACGTAAAAGCGTGGCTCATTCGGGTAACTGTCAACCTCTGTAAAAATCTGCTGAGATCTTCCGCATACAGAAACCACGATGAGCTTACAAACGAAGCTGCACCACACTCCCCTGAAAGCAGCGGCATAGAAGAATACATAAAACGGATGCGACCTGAATACTCCGCCGTGCTGTATCTGTTTTATTACGAGGGATATTCTGTAAAGGAGATAGCTAAGATATGCGGGATAACCTCCGTCGCCGTAAGAACAAGACTTTCACGGGGACGGAACAAGCTAAAAGAAATGCTCTTGAAGGAGGACGCTTTATGAAGAGAGAACTTAACAGCTTTTACGAAAGGATAACTCCCGAAAGCAGCAACCGAGAGTTTCTTGACACAATACTGAGAAAGGCTGAAATAATGGAAAGAAAAACAAACAAAACAGTAAGAAAGCCCTTTATCGCAGCAGCTGCCGTTGCAGCCGCAATGGCTGTTGGCACAGGTGCCGCAGCGGCAACAGGGCTGCTTGATTTCAACGAGATATTCGGACAGTCTATCATTGCAGAGGACCCCGAGCACGGCTCTTCCCTTTTAGGCTTTGCCGAAGAGCAGAAGCACGTTGTTTCTAACGAAAACTACATTGTAAAGCTAAATGCCGTAACAGGCACACACGCAAGTCTTGTCACAAGCTTTGAGATATCCCGTGCCGACGGACAGCCGATAAACAACGGTAACGACCCGCATATCGACTTGAAGGACATCTCACTGAATAATATTGAAAGCTTCAGCTGCGGCAGCTGTCACTACTATCTCAACGATAACGGAAGTATAATCATCAACTGGGAAAACAGACTTGGCGACGACCTTATGCTCTCCGACCTGAACTCCGTTGCGGGAGAGATAAAGACAAGCGGCAGTATTTCCTTTGCAGATCATAGCGAAAGAGTAGACCTTGACTGGGAAACAAGCTTTAACTACATTCCTACCGACGAAAGTCTGGAAACCCTCACAGCTGCCGATCTCAATAAAAAGATCACTCTTAACGGAAACAAGATTGACGAATTCGACGTTTACCCCGTTGAGTGTGAGATACGCACCATAAAGCTCACCCAGCTTGGCGGCGTTATCGAGATATCTGCCGAAGCAGACGAGATATTCTTCGGGCTTAACCACGACAACGAGATTTTTCTTATAAAGAAAGATGGCACAAAGATACTTGCAGGATTCTCGAGCGGCTATGCAACAGGTAAACAGGACACTGTCATCTACAATGTAACATATTATGCAGACAACAAGTTTATCGACGACCTTGCCATTGACCTGTCTGATATCTCTGCGATATCAATAAACGGTACTATCTTTGAACTCTCCTAAACTAATTTCCGGCGAACGGGAAAGTACCGGATGCTAGGAACACCCTTTGTGGCTAGGCTTTGTGGCTGCCGCAGAGGAGTGTGACAACGCAGATGGTGCTTTATCGAAAGCCGAAAGGGCGGAATTTTTCCGCCCTTTTTCATTTTATTTCTTCTTTTTCCTTTTTGAGAACACAGGCTCGTTAAGTCTGTTCTGCTTTGCCTGTTCTTCAAGCTCTCGCTGTCTTGCCTCCCGCTCGGCAGCGATCTCATCCAGCTTTTGTTTACTGCGTTCCGCCATATCAAGAAGCATAAGCTTATTGTTAAAAGAGGGTTTATCCAGCACTATCTCAAACAGCACATTTATAAGTTCCTCCGCCTCCTGATCTGAGCGTACAAGCCGCCTGTCGATAAGCTCTCTTTTTGAAACCGCAAGTTGACTTATATCGTAGCACTCGCCCTCAGCGATTATCTCATTAAGTGCGGCAAGACTTGAACGCAGCCTTGCCACGTCCTCTGTTTCCACCTCGGTCTTTTTCGCACGGTTGTCTGCTATCTCACACTGTAACAGGCTTTTCAAGTCATCAGGGCCAAGCGAACGGATAAGCTCTTTCAGTTTTTTTCTGTCCTCCGGAATTTTGACATCGTGATGATAAACAAGCCAGCTTATCTCATCAGCAAGAGCACGGGGGAATTCCATTCTCCGCATTACACACTCCGCAAGAAGTCTGCCCCTCTCTCCGTGTCCCTTGAAATGTCCCTGTCCCTTGCTGTCTATCGAACAGCAATCGGGCTTTCCGATATCGTGGAAGAACATCGCAAAACGGATAGGAAGCTCAGGGATAGCATAGCCTACCGAACGGCAGATATGCTCCCATACGGGGAAATCGTGGTATTTTGAGTGCTGCTCAAAGCCGATACACTGCTCTATCTCAGGGATAACGTACTTTAAGATATCGGCGTAATTTTCAAGCACCTTTGAAGCATACTTGCCCATAACTATCCTTGAAAGTTCCGCAAACACCTTCGGTTTTTCAGCATACTCAAAGCAGCTTACATTCTGCCTCATAGCTCCACGGGTCGCATCATCGATAACAAATTCACGCTCTGCACAGTAGCGGATAGCCCTCAGTATGCGTGACGGCTCCATAGTAAAGCTACGGGACATATCATAGTAGCTTTCCGTAACAGGTTTACCGTTTTCCTTCGTGGTCTTTGTTATGGTCTCACCTATTGCAACGACACGCTTTTCCTCTCCTGTAAGACAGCTCTTACCACCGTACAGGTCGATAAGACCCTGTCGAGGACAGTACGCCATAGCGTCTATCGTAAAACCTCTTCGGGATAGGTCCACCTCTAAGCTGTCGGTGTACATAACACGGTTGCCCACGACCTCACGACGGTAAGGGGAGATACTGATGATCATTCCCACGACCGTAACCAGTATCTCGCCACGCTGTATCCCCTCGTCCGAAATACGATAATCACGGAATGCAAACAGGATATCGTTTATCTCCGCATTGGTCACAATATCGTAATCCTGCGGATTGTTTCCCATAAGAAGCTCTCTAACGCAGCTTCCGACGATATACGCCTCATAGCCTGCGTCTTCAAGCACAGTAATCGCCTGTGTTACCTGTGAAGGCAGAATGATCATACTTTTCACTTCCTAACCCTATATTTTAATATTTCAAATGCAGCCTCTGTTTCAAAGCTGTTATTAGTGCCGAAATAAGAATATACCCTGTTGCTGTCACGGGGCGATGTCTTATAATAGTACGGCGTCATCATAAACAGGGCATTGAGCTGCTCCTGTGACTCTATTTTTAGTGTATAGCTTATCTCATCCTTGCCGAGGAATTCAAATCCGTCTACGTCATAAGATTTAACCTCGTTGAGATAAGGCTTATCGTACAGCACGGATTTAAGCCCGAACAGATGTTTTTCCGCAGGAATAGCGGTTATTACAGCTCCGTTCGGTCTAAGTATCCTGTGAAGTTCCTCCGTCTGAAAGGGGGCGAATATCACACTCGCAAGATCTACCGAATCAGACCTTATAGGAAGTCTGAACACACTTGCCACCGCAGATGAAATATTCTTACCCTTAGTTCTCACTCTCATAGCTGAAAGTGAGTTTTTAGAGATATCAATACCATATATTTCGGGGGGTTTCCCGTTTTCGGACAGATAGTCATATATTCCTGCTGTGTAATAGCCCTCACCACAGCCACAGTCTGCTATTATCGGAGAGCTTATCTCCGAGCAAAGCTCCATTGTAGCCTTTGAAAGTCCGTCAAGCAGCGGCTTGTACGCTCCGCTGTTTAAAAAATCACGTCGGGCAGCCACCATTTCCTTGCTGTCGCCGGGGTCTTTTACGTTTTTATGTTGTGAAAGCAGCAGATTGAGATAACCCTTTGCCGATATATCAAAGCAATGATTTTTGGGGCATTTCATAGAATTGCCGCTTTGCTCCAAAAACGGAGCATTGTCAAGTCCTGTTTTCTCCCCGCATACGGGGCAGCTGAATATATTCAAAGTGTGTTCTCCTTTTTGAAGATAATATACTACAGCTCAGACAGCCACGCCCTTTTAAACGCTTTTGTCCAATACCGTTTTGGCAGTATCATAACCGCTTCGCTGTGGTCAGGTGCCGCAAGAACAGGAAGAAGGCTCCCCTTTAACACACCCTTCGGCAAATGCTTTCTAAATACCATAATACTTGAAAATATCATCTCATTACCGATCTCTTGTTTTAAAAACGGCTGAAATCTTATTGATGACCTGTCACGCTCATCTCTTATCAAACGCAGTATTTCTTTATATTCATCTCTCAAATTATTATCAGACTTGTCCTTGTAATGAAACAGATACCTTGCCATAGGCTGTAAAAGCATCGGATTTTTCCTGATGGCACCATCTACCGAAAAAATAATGTTTGCAGGGAGGTCACATCTCGGAAAAGGTTTGAAAAGCATAATATTAGCCTGAACGACGTACGCATAATAAACTGTTCCGCAGCTGAACAGCATTTCCTTATCGCGATAGAGAGTGTATAGCCCGTCATCCTCAGTCAGCCATTTCGGCTGAGGAAGCTTCTCGTATTTTAACGGTCTTTTTGCGTAATTGGCACGCATAGCCTCCAGCTCTTTCTCAAAATCCACCGCACATCCCTTTCCTTGCTCTATACAGTATCAGCTATTGCCATTCTGCTTGTCTACCGAAAGTTTCCACACTGCTTTGCCAAGCACATTAAAAATTAAAGCCACCACAAAATACGCAGGTGCATACATCCACGCAGTATAGTTCATATAAATAAATATCACAGGCACAAATACCGCAGCTGTGATCAGGCAATAAAGCACACCTATACATCTGTTAATATAACCGTATAAAAACGACACCACCGAAACCATTGCAGGCAGCACCGTAAGTAATATGAGCATCGCACCGCCCGTATCCCTCATCAATAACGGTAACAGATAAAATCCAAGTATATTTACAGCAAGGTATGGAAGCATTTTAAGATATTTTTTCATAATGTACTCCTGTGTCAGAAGTCTAGTCCCAGTCTGTACGCTTTTTCTATATGTACAGGAATGAGCCTTTCCCTCAGTTCCTCATCATAATGACTGATACCGTCGAATATCACCATACTCTTTTCCTTTGCACGCTGATTTGTCCTGTCGCCAAGCATAACCGTTTCCATAGCAAGTCTGTTTCCTGTTTCATCAAGGCTTTGCATTGTTTTTCCCGCACAGGCAAGAAACAGAGCTTTGTCCAGAGTTTTCATATTGCAGTCGGCATAGGCATAACCCGCCGTCCATACCCTGTCAAACCAGCCAACAAGCTTTGCGGGAGCCTCCGTCCAGAAAACGGGATAGATAAACACTATGCCGTCACAGGCTTCTATCTTCTCCTGCTCCGCCCGTACATCGGCGGGGATAGGAAGTTCTGTACGGTAATGCGTTTCACGGAGATATTCCTCCTCAGACATATCGGTAACGAAACCCATTTCATACAGGTCGGAAACGACTATTTCGTGACCCGCCGCCAAAAGCCCCTTTGTAAAGCTCTCATATATCTTATGGGTAAAGCTGGCCTTATTCGGGTGGCAGTAAACAACAAAAACTCGCATTTATTTCTCTCGCTTTATCTTTACGCCGTAGATACGATACATCTTCGCCCCCGCTTTTCTCATAAAGCGAAAACGTGTCTTGTATATTCCGCTGAGCCTGTTTATATACTCAGGCTGAATTATATCGCTGTCAAATACGCACTGTGTACCCTCCACTTCGTCGGTAAGCACAGCACAGTCGTCCATCGAAAAGGATATCTTAGCGTCCACAGCGTTTATGGGATTTTTGAATTTGGAAGCCTTTGCCGCAAAATCAGAGTAAGCGTCAAACATAAACATAGTAACAGAAAAACGCTTTGCAAACTCATTCATCAGAGAGGTCATCTCTTCCTTTGTAAGATACATAGAAAGGCCTTCTGCAATGACCAGCACAGGCTCGCCGTGATATTCTATCTTATTCAGCCAGTAGTGATTTGTAACAGAAGAAGAAAGCAAACGGTATCCCTCGCTGTCAGGGAAATACTCCCTGCGTATATCTATGACCTCGGGGAAATCAAGGTCATACCACATTTTCGGTCTAGCCTCTACCCTCTCGCATCTGCTGTCAAGTCCACAGCCAAGCTGGATAACGATGCAGTTTTTGTGCTTTGAGATAAATCTCTCCGCAAGTTCATCAAACTTCATTGCCCTCATAGCCATATAGATAGCAAGTCTTTTTGATGCGTCCACATCTGCAAAGTCATAGCCGCAGGTATCTACTATATGCTCAGCAGTCTTGTCCTCGAAAAAGCCCTCCTTACTCATCATAGCCTTGCCGTAAAGAGGTATATACAGGGTCTTGCTCTCATTGGTCATTTGGAAAGACCTCCTTTATTGCTGATAGAATCGATCATTTGCTATATTATTCTATATAATACTATTATATACTATATTTATGCTATATTCAAGCCTTATTTTGCATATAGTGTTTGTGAAAAATTCACAAAATGATGTTTAAGATTTGTACGCTCAACGTCAAAAAAACTCAACAAAAAAGGTTGATTTTTATACAACTTTACTATATAATATATACAAGGCGTTTTCCAAAAAGGTATTGATTTCCGTTATTATGTACAATAACGGGTTTTATACAACGGAACTAAGCTTAAATTATTATATTCGGAGGTTACCCAAATGAAAACATTCAAAGCTGACAGTATCAGAAACGTTGTCCTTGCAGGCCACGGCGGAAGCGGAAAGACAGCCCTTGCGGAAGCAATGCTGTTCAAATGCGGCCTGACTGACAGAATGGGCAACACAGCCGACGGTAACACAGTATGCGACTTTGACGCAGAAGAGATAAAGAGAAAGATATCTATAAATGCTGCTGTTGTAAACGCAGTTTGGAAGGATACTAAGATAAATGTAATAGACGCCCCCGGTCAGTTTGACTTTATCGGCGGTATGCACGAGGGTATGCGTGCGGCAGAATCCGTTATCATCACCGTAAACGGAAAGGACGGCGTTTGCCCCGGTACAGTAAAGGCTTACAACCTCGCTGCAAAGCAGAATAAGGCAAGAATGCTCGCTGTTACCTGTATGGAGGTAGAAAACTCAGACTTCTATAAGGTACATACAGAGCTTAAGATAGCATTCGGTCCTTCTGTTTGCCCTATCGTAGTTCCATTTGATAAGCACGGCCCTGTTGAGGCTTACATCAATCTTCTTACAATGAAGGCTTACAAGTACGATACAAAGGGCGTTCCCACCGAGGTAGAGATGCCCGCCTCCGAGAACAGAATCGCAGGTCTGCGTGCCGCTATGGCGGAGGCTGTTGCCGAAACCAACGAGGAGTTTATGGAGAAATTCTTCGAGGGCGAGGACTTTACACAGGAAGAGCTTGTAAAGGGTATCCACGACGGTATCGCAAGTGGTGCTATCACTCCTGTTGTATGCTGTGCAAACGATACGCTCTCAGGCGTTGATATGCTTCTTGACGCAGTTGTAAACTGTCTGCCCTCTCCCAACGAGAGAAAACTCGAAGAGCTTGACGGCGAATATCTCGAATACGACGAAAACAAGCCGCTCAAAGCATTTGTATTCAAGACCATTGCTGACCCGTTCGTTGGTAAGATAAGCTGTATCAAGGTAATTCAGGGTAAACTCGCAGCAAAGAGTGAGCCTGTAAATGCCTCCACAGGCGAAACTGTCAAGTTCGGTAAGCTAGTTTCCCTCTGCGGCAAAAAACAGGAGGAGATATCCGAAGCTTACGCAGGCGATATCGTAGCTGTTACAAAGCTTGACGCAAATACAAACGACACACTCTGCGATGCTGCTGACGTAAAGGCACTCGCTCCTACCGAATTCCCCGGTGCTTGTTACTTTATGGCTGTTAAACTCGCAGGCAACGGCGACGAGGGTAAGCTCTCTACCGCTATCAGACGTCTGCTTGAAGAGGATAAGACTCTCCAATATATTCACAACCACGAAACACACGAAAGAATAATCGGCGGTCTTGGTGAGCAGCACCTTGATGTTACCGCAGCTAAACTCAAAGCAAAGTTCGGTATGGAGGTCGCACTCTCCGCTCCGAAGATCGCTTACCGTGAGGCTATCCGTAAGCCTGTTACTATCGAAAGCAAGTACAAGAAGCAGTCGGGCGGTCACGGTCAGTACGGCCACGTTAAGATCGAGTTTGCTCCCTACGATGGCGATGAACTGAAATTCGAGGAGAAGATATTCGGCGGCTCTGTTCCGAAGAACTTCTTCCCCGCAGTTGAAAAGGGCTTACAGGAAGGCTGTGAGCACGGTACTATCGGCGGTTTCCCCGTTGTACGTCTTAAAGCTACTCTTATCGACGGCTCTTATCACCCCGTGGACAGCTCCGAAATGGCATTTAAAACTGCCGCTTCTATGGCACTTCGCGACTGTATGAAGGAGGCTCAGCCTTATCTCCTCGAACCGTTGCAGAGCCTTACAATCCTCGTTCCCGATGACAAGCAGGGCGACGTTATGAGCGTTCTCTCCAAGCGTCGTGGCAGTGTTCTCGGTATGAATTCTATCGGCGGCGGTATGACAGAGCTTACAGCAGAGGCTCCCGAGGCTGAAATGGTTGATTTCGCACTGGTACTCCGTCAGATAACACAGGGACTTGGCGAATTTACAGCTGAATTCGCAAGATATGAGATGCTCCCCGCAGGCACTGAGATCAAGGCATAATCTTTTCTTCTCATAATATATTTAAAACCTCCTCTGTGGTACTTCCACAAAGGAGGTTTTGCCTTTTAACTGTGTTTTTGCAGATATTCCTCAGCAAGATGAAGTTGGTATTCGCTGAAAACCTCAAAACCGTTTTTACATAAAAGCTCGGCCGTCAAGCCCTGACCTGTTATCTTTTTACCCGAAAAAGTTCCGTCGTATATCTCGCTTACGCCACAGGAGGGACTGCTTTCTTTCAGTATGCAGCACACAACGTCATTCTCTATTGCCGTAGCAAGAACCTTTTCAGCACCCGCAAGATATTCCGCTGTGCGGTCATCTCCCGTTTCGGTAATTATCCTGTCGTCCTTACGCTGACAGGGTGTGCGTGGTGTAGAAAGTCCTCCCTCTACTTCGGGACATATCGGCACAAATCTGCCCTCGCTCTTCCATTTTAGAAATATCGGCTCTGTACAAGGCTTTGACTTGCCGTCATATCGGCAATCCCACCCATATAAGCAACCGCTGACAAGTATCTTACGCATAATACCGCCTCCTTGATAAGCATAATAAGATTATACCTCTTTTCGAAGAACAAATCAATATTTTATGCAAATTTTAGCCAAGGCTATTGACAAATTCTTAAAAACGTGTTATCATAACATTGTGATATCAATTTGATATCATTTTACAACAACCTAAACAGGAGGAATGACTATGACAACCACAGCTACAAAAAAAGAGTATGAAGAGCGTGAGCTTAATGCACCAAACGGCTGGTTAGTGCTTTTTGTATCAATAATCCTATACCTCGGTGCTCTTGCCCTCACCATTATGGGCGGTATTGAGCTTGAAAAAAGCGATGAAAGCGTAACAGGCATCGTCTGCCTTATCGCAGGTATAGTATGGCTTTGTATCGGTTGGTTTCCTTTTATGGGACTGCGTGTCATCAAGCCTAACGAGGCACTTGTACTCACCCTTTTCGGCAAATACACAGGCACACTGAAAAAAGAGGGTTTCTTCTTTATCAATCCTTTCAGCTCTGCCGTAGTACCTCAGACAGAAAATACCGTAACCGCCTTTGTCGGCACAGAAGGAGCGTCCGCCTCCGTTAGAATGCCCCGCAACAAGCTTTCTCTCAAAGCACTCACCCACGACAACCACAAGCAGAAGATAAACGACCAGATGGGCAACCCTATCGAGGTAGGTATAGTAGTTATCTGGCGTATCGTAAACACAGCAAAGGCTGTTTTCAATGTTGACAACTATACAACATTCCTGTCCATTCAGGCTGACTCCACATTAAGAGATGTTGTACGCTGCTACCCCTACGACTCAACAGACTCTGACGAAAAGACTCTTCGTGGCTCTGCACAGGAGGTTTGTGAGCTTCTCCGCGAGGAATTACAGAAGCGTGTTGAGGTCGCAGGTCTTGAAATAATCGAGGCACGTATCACTCACCTTGCTTATGCTCCCGAAATAGCCGCAGCAATGTTACAGCGTCAACAAGCAACAGCTATCATCGAAGCAAGACAGAAGATAGTTGACGGTGCTGTCGGAATGGTGGAAATGGCTCTCAACAAGCTGTCCGAAAGCAACGTTTGTGAGCTTGACGAGGAAAGAAAGGCCCAAATGGTAAGCAATCTGCTGGTAGTCCTCTGCGGTAACAAGGACGCTCAGCCGATAGTAAACAGCGGCTCTATCTATTAAGCGACTTTACGAATCCCTCAAAAAATAGTATAATTTCAGTAAATACATAAGAAAGGAGCAGCAAAATGGCTGAGGAAAAGGAAAAAGCAAAAAAACAAGTACCGCTGCGACTTTCAGCGACCCTCTACAATGAGCTTATGAAATGGGCGGAGGACGACTTCCGCTCCGTAAACGGACAGATAGAGTATCTCCTCACTGAATGTGTTAAGTACCATAAAAAACACCCGAAGAAAGAGGATTGAAATACTGCTTTTCATAAGTCCATAACCCTATCGGTTTTATTACAGAACGTTGCACGTTTCTACTGACATAGGAGGACAATATGGGTGAAAGTGTGATAATTTTTATCGGTTTGATATTTGTTCCAATAGCTCTGATAATAGCAAGTGTTTTCATTTGGAGATTTCCGCAGCCGCCGGGCGGTTTAGGATACAGAACAGCAAGAGCCGAAAGATCGCCCGAAGCCTGGTACACGGCACAGGTGACATTCGCAAAGCTATCTTTGTTCAGCCATATCCCCGTTCTTATTATAACCGCCGTGCTTGGCTGCATAACCATTATCAATCGTTTCACTGACGAACAGGCAATACCGCTTATCATAGTTACTGTTTTTATAGAGATCGTCGTACTTATCGTTGACATCGCTGTAACAGAAAGCAAACTTAAAAAGCTTTTTGATAAAAACGGAAAGCCGAAATAAACAAACACGCTCCCATTCGTTTGAATGGGAGCTAATTATTTTACAGCACCTTAGAAAGGAACTCTTTAAGTCTTGGATTTTTAGGGTTAGCAAAGAACTCCTCGGGAGGGGCACTCTCTACTATCCTACCGTCGTCCATAAACATAACACGGGAGGCTACCTCTTTCGCAAAGCCCATTTCGTGTGTGACTACTATCATAGTCATTCCGTCCTCAGCAAGTTGCTTCATAAGATTTAATACCTCGCCTACCATTTCGGGGTCAAGTGCGGAGGTAGGCTCATCAAACAGCATTACATCAGGATTCATAGCAAGTGAACGTGCTATTGCTATACGCTGCTTCTGTCCACCCGAAAGCTGTGCGGGATATGCATTGGCTTTTTCGGAAAGACCTACTTTTTTAAGCAACACATCTGCTACACCGTCAGCCTCCTCCTGTGTCATAAGTTTCAGCTTTACGGGAGCAAGAGTAATGTTCTTCTTGATCGTAAGATGAGGAAACAGGTGAAAATGCTGGAACACCATACCCATTTTTCTTCTGAGAAGATTTACTTCCTTAACAGAGGACTTTGTTATATCCGTACCCTCAAAAAGTATCTCGCCCGAAGTAGGGATTTCGAGGAGATTAAGGCAACGGAGAAATGTACTTTTACCTGAACCCGATGGGCCTACGATAACCACCTTTTCGCCCTTTTTTATCTCCTCGTTGATGTCTTTAAGGATATGTAACTCTCCGAAGGACTTGTTCAGATTCTTAACGCTTATCATTCTTTGCAAGTCTCCTTTCAAGCTTCGCCACAAGGCGTGTCAGCAGCATTACGATAACAAGGTAGATAAGTGCTACCGCAATAAGCGGTAAAAACGGCTCATAAGTCTGAGAGCGGATAGTGTCGCCGCCCTTTGTAAGATCCTCAATAGCAATATAACCTGCAACCGAGGTTTCTTTAAGCAGCACGATAAACTCATTCGCAAGTGCGGGAAGAACATTCTTGAACGCCTGCGGAATGATAATATGTATCATAGTCTGTGCGTAGCTAAGACCCAAGCTTGAACCTGCCTCAAACTGACCGTTGTCGATAGACATAATACCCGAACGTACTATCTCCGCAACATACGCACCCGAGTTAAGACCGAATGCAAGTACCGCAACAAATATCTTGTCGATATTTACGGGAGCAAAGATAACAAAGTAGATTATCAGCAACTGAACTACAACAGGTGTACCTCTGATAACTGTTAGGTAAACATTGCACAGGAAATTCAAAAACTTGAAGTTACCCCTCTTATCGTGGGTTGAACGCACAATAGCCACCAAAAATCCCAGAACGATACCGATTATGATAGCAAGTAACGTGATAAGCAGTGTGTTTTTCAGACCGTTTACAAGATACATCCAGCGATTTTCTGCGATAAAGTTGTCATAGAACGACTCGCCGAAATCCGCAAAAAAAGCACCGATACTATCCCAGAAGCCTACCTCGTGGGTCATTTCGGTAGTAACACTCGCCTCGGAAACAGCAGATAAAATTGCCATTTATAAAGTCACATCCGTTTCGTTTGTATAAATTTCGCCGTGCACGTTAAGAGGCACGGCGAATAGGTATATAAATTACTTCTTTCTTACGATGATAACCTGCTTAGCTGTTGTGTAGGAATCAGAGAAATCAACGTTTTTAAGTCTGTCCTCTGTTACTGTCATACCGGCAGCACCAACATCAGCCTTACCGGAGTCAACCGCAGCAATGATAGAATCAAAGTCCATATCCTCGATTTTGAGCTGATAACCAAGCTTGTCGCATACAGCTCTCATCATATCAACGTCAAAGCCGACTACATTGCCGCCTTCAAGTGTTTCATAGGGAGGGAACTTTGCGTTTGTAGCCATAACCAGCTCACCATTAGGATACTCTGTACCCTCGGGAGTTACATAGGGAGTCTTACCTGCATCCTCACCGATCCAGTTGCTCTTGATATTGTCAAGAGTACCGTCAGCTTTAAGCTCTGCCAAAGCACCATTGATAGCCTCTGTAAGCTCTGTGTTGCCCTTCTTGATAGCGATAGCGTATTCTTCAAGAGCGAATTCCTCTTCAAGAATTGTCAGATCATCGTTCTTCTCAACAAATACCTTTGCAGGCTCGTTATCAATGATAACAGCGTCAACCTTGCCCTGTTTGAGAGCCTGTACAGCGTCAGCACCTGCCTTGTATCTCTCGATATTGGCATCAGGGATATCTGTAGAATAAATATCACCTGTTGTACCAAGCTGTACACCGATAGTCTTACCATTAAGATCAGCAACGCTGAACACCTCGTTAGGCTTTACAGCACTGCAACCTGTACACATAACAGCTGCCAAAGCTGCGGCAGCAAATACCTTTAAAAACTTCTTCATCTTTTTATCACCTTTCTTTTTGTAAGCATTTTAGCTATACACATTATTAAAAATATTATATCATAATAATGCATATAAAGTCAACTGTTTTTTGAATATTCTTTTTCTATTTGGTAAAATATCCCCCTTTATCAGGGGGATATAGATCATCAATATTCTGCGTAGGCCTCTTCCGTTTCGTCGAAATCGGGGTGATCCTCAGGTTCAGCGGGTTTGTGAGTATCTGTGGTATGGTCGTTCTTGAACAGCACTTTCAGTATTATAGGTGCAGAGATAGAGGAGCAGATAATAAGCAGTATAACCGCCGTAAACTGCTCAGGCAGGAACAGTCCACAGGCAAGTCCCTTTTGTGCAACAATAAGTGCGACCTCTCCCCTTGTCATCATACCAACGCCGACCTTCAAAGCGTCCCTGTTACTGAATTTGAAAACTTTCGATACAAGTCCGCAGCCGATTATCTTTGTAATAAGGGCAACCGCAACGAACGCCAGTGCAAACCACAGAAGTTCAATAGAAAAACCGTCAAGCGAGGTTTTAAGTCCGATAGACGCAAAAAACACAGGACCAAACAGCATATACGAGCTGATATCCATTTTACCTGCAATATATTCGGCGTCACGCAGATTACAGAGGATAATTCCCGCAACATACGCACCTGTTATATCCGCAATTCCGAAGAAGAAATCCGCACAGTATGCCATAATAAAGCACAGTGCAAGTCCAAAGATAGGTATTCTTCTTTGGTGGAAGAACTTTTTGTCAAGGTACTTGAACAGAAAATATATCAGCACACCAATACAAAGGCTGAATACGATAAACAGCAGCGTCTTGATGATAACGTCGATCGGCTTTGCATCAGCACTCTTGAAGCCGATAACAAAGGTAAGCACGATAATTCCGATAACGTCGTCTATGATAGCAGAGCTCATTATGATAGTGCCGACCTTGCCTTTAAGGTGACCAAGCTCTCTCAGCGTCTGCACCGTGATACTTACCGAGGTTGCGGTCATAATCGTTCCCACAAACAATGCCTTGAAGAACTCCTCCGAGCCTATTGGAGCCCAGCCGTAAAAACAGGAATACAGAGCATAGCCGCCAAGCATAGGTACAAACACACCTGCACAAGCAATACACAGAGCCACAGGACCTGTCTTTATAAGCTCTTTGAGGTTTGTTTCAAGACCTGCGGAGAACATCAGCAGCACAACGCCTATCTCCGCCATACCCGTGATAAAATCCGACTCCTGTACAAGTCCGAAAACGCTTGGGCCTATCAGAAGTCCCGCAATTATCTGTCCCGCTACCTGAGGTGCTTTCAGCTTTTTTGCACCAAGTCCAAGCAGCTTTGCCGCAATGATTATTATAGCAAGATCCTTAAAACAGGTTATGGTATCCATTTTATACACCTTTCATATATACCTAATATCTTTTTCACCTTAACAATTATATAGCTTTGTCACGCACTTTTCAAGGATAATACTTAACAATATTTCGACAAAAGGAAGTATATTTTTTGACAACAGCGTCACAATAACATTGAAAGGCGGTGTCGGTATGGCAGAGGCTATCTATCCCACAGATACAAACGGAGCAAGAGCATTACGCTGTGTAACTGACGGCAGAGTTATCCCTCTTTCGGAGCTTCGGGATGGTGTTTATTCCCGAAGGATATTCGGCGACGGCTATGCGGTCATTTCAGAGGGCAGTATGGTCAGCAAAATAACCGAATATTTCACCTCGCCAAAGGACATAGAGGTAAGAGCCCCCGCAGACGGCGTAGTTACAGCAGCAGACAGGGAGCTTTCCATACGGACAGGAGACGGCATAAATATTTCTGTCGTACTGGGGAGGACAAAACCCGATTTTATCCCTGATGTGGGAGAAAAACTCCGCTACGGGGATATTATTTGCACTATCCCCCGTGAAAACCTTGAAAACAACGGAATAAACGGTGCGGTCGTTGTGCTGTTTACAGATACAGACCGCATAACCGAACTTCACGTTTCAGAGGGCAAACGAAAAGCTGGTGACAGAGCCGCCTTCTACCGTGTATTAAGAGAGCATAGAGAATAACAAAAGCGGCAAGGTCACCCCTGCCGCTTTATATCAGTAAGCTATTTTATTCTGTCTTGAAACGAGAAACAGCATCGTTAAGCGTTACAGCCAGTGCAGACAGCTCCTCACTTGCCGCAGCACTTTCCTCTGCGGTTGCACTTGTGTTGTGGATAGCCATATTGACATTCTCCATACCGGAGGATATCTGCTCTACCGCAACAGTCTGCTCGTTATTAGCCTCTGCAACACTAGTCATAACATCAGCAATCTCGCCTACACCTATTACGATATCATCAAGCACCGCTGATGTATTGTCAGCAAGTTCAGCACCTCTGTTGACAGCCTCGATAGAACGGCTGATAAGAGCTCCTGTCTGCTGTGCAGCCTCAGCACTCTTTCCTGCAAGATTTCCTACCTCGTCAGCAACTACCGCAAAGCCCTTGCCTGCCTCACCCGCTCTTGCTGCCTCAATAGAAGCGTTAAGTGCAAGGATATTTGTCTGGAATGCGATATCATCAATAACCTTGATGATCTGCTCAATCTCCTTAGAGGAAGTTTCTATCTCACGGATAGCGTCAAGCATATCGCTCATACTACGAGAACCGTTTTGAGCCTGTGCATTTGTAGTCCGAACAGTTTCCAATGCACGTTTTACATTTTCATTATTTGCCTCGGTCTTCTTCGCAATATCCATTACAGTGGAGGTTATTTCATCAACTGCGGAAGCCTGTGTAACCGCATTCTGAGAAAGCTGGGAAGAACCCTCTGCAAGTTGTCCAGCACCGTCACGAACCTCTGTTGCGGAACGTGCGACCTCGGTCATTGTCTGATTAAGTGCGTCGCTGATAGTGTTGATAGCTGTCTTGATCTCGCCAAGCTCGCCTCTGTAATCAACCTCGGGTTTAGCAGTAAAGTCGCCGTCAGCCATAGATGTAAGTACATTCTTAATATCACCGATACAGCCGCTTATAACGGTGATCATCGAATCAAGAGCCTCTGTCATATCCGCGATCTCACCGCCCATATTTGTTGTGGGAGCAGGACTGGAAATATCGCCCTCCGAGAATTCAACAAGACGCTTAGCTGTATTTGTGATAGGTGCAGCAATTCTCTTTATAGGAACTCTTACAACAAAGATAACAATAATTACAATCGCAGCAGCAAGTGCAATGATTTGAAGTCCGGAAAGATTGATCTTATCTACTACTGGACCCCAAGGAGTAGCAACTGCAATAGACCAACCCTCTGCACCGTCTATGGGAGCATATCCTACGAAATACTCCTCACCGTGTATCTTAACTCGTGTAGAACCATTTTCGTATGTAAGCATCTTCTCGGAAAGACCTGCAAGATCTGCAAAATCAGCAGAGAGATTTTCCTTATCAGCAAGGTTTGTAAGGATAGGAATATTATCCTCATTGCTGGTTGCGATTATCTGACCGTCTTTATCAACGATAAAGCACAGACCGTTGTCGCCGAAATGTACTTCCTCGATTATCTTGTTAATCGTATCTGTTGAAAGTCCGCCATATACAAGATAATCCTGACCGTTGGCGGTAAAATATTTACCCATCATAATGGTGAGCGTGTTATCAGTCATTCTAAGCACAGGACTTGAAACATACGCACCCTTGTTTGCCATAGCATTCTTAAAGTAATCACGCTGTGAGATATCGGTGTCATTGTATGTCTTACCTGTGGAATAGGCGATAGAAAAATCCTTAAATGTACTTGTAGACGCACGGTTATTAAGAATAGCCATTCTTTCGTCCATAGAAATAGACTCGTTGACGATATCGGCATTCTCTATTACCACATCAAACTGCTGTGATAAGTTATCAACAAGGTTTTCAGTGCTTGTTGCATACGCACTTGCGAGAGAAAGTGCCTCATCACCATACACTGTATTGTAGGACACTGTCGTAGCTGTAACAGCAAGTAATGTAACCGTCACACCAACTACGACGGCAGGAATAAATGCAAGTCTTGTAAGCCTGCCCATAAGTCCGCCTTTTCTTTTTTTGGTTTTGATTGCCATAAGAACCTCCCTTAGCTCTCAATTATTACCAAAGATATAATTGATAAGCACTAAATGTAATAATTATATTATATCACTTGCTTTAAGATAAGTCAACGAAAAAAAGAACTCCGCATACCAAATATGCGGAGAATTATTTTGTGCAATTTTAATAAAATCTAATACAAATTGTTAGATTTTGTATATTCTTTTATGTAAAAAAAGGTCGTTTTTTCACCCTTTTCAGCAAGCATTATAAGTAGCCCTTCAAGGAAATCGGAGGTTTCAGGGTGAATTACTCTTCTTCCCTTTGCCGCAAGGAAATAATCCAGCGGTGAACGGTCTGTGTAGTTTTTTCCCTGATATATCTTACTTGCCGCAACACGGTCGCAGAACATCTCTATCACATATCTGAGCGGCATTTTTACAGGCTCATTCATTTTGGTCTTTGGATTATAGTCCATCCAGTATTCAAAGTGGTGACGGTTTCTGCCCTTATGATGAAGCCACGCACGTGAGTAGCCATAAAGCTCTCTTTCCGCCTCATTCGGGGAGCGTGTACCTTGATAGTACTTTGCTCCCTGAAAAAATTCAGTTGGGGAGTATTTTGAAAGGTCGTGCCTTAGCCCCTGCCACAATATGCCCGCCTTTGCACAGTGAGCTATTACTTTGTGACGATGCTTTGTTATTGTCCTGAAATGCCCGAAAGCACCCTTTAACGACATTTTATCCTCCCCTATCCGAGTTAATTGTTGTGCATAGAATTAAAAATAGGTCTTAATCTCTTGAAGAGCGGCACTGATACCACCGCCGCACAGAGTCCCTTTACAATGGTAAACGGCATATTGAAGATGACAAGGCACTCTATCAGCGAATCCACCTCAGGAAGTATAGCCTTGTACATACCAATGATTGCTTCCATAGGCATAATAAGAGTATATGCGGGATATACGATAAAGTAGTTTGACGCAACGCTTACCACACCGCTAAGCAATGCTCCCAGTACACAGCCTAATATAACCATAGAATACTTGCTTGTTTTTCTTGCAATCAAACCGGCAGGCAGCACAAGACAAGCACTCAGCACAAAGTTTGAAAGCTCTCCCACACCGCCTGTCATAGTGGTGAGAAGTCCCTCCAAATTCTTGATAAGGCACACCGCCACTCCCGATATCGGCCCCATAGTAAGCGACGCAAGCATTGCGGGGATATCAGACAGGTCAAAACTGATAAAACTCGGCATTATCGGTACTTTAAAGCTCAGCAGCTCCGACAGTGCAATGGACAGTGCAGCCATTACAGCGGTAAACACAAGCTTCCTTGTGTCAAACATAGTTTTTGTTGTGTGGTTTGTTTTTGTGGTATTCATATTTCCTCCTACTCTTGGAGCTTACAGGAAACAGAAAGTCCCGCCCAAAAATTTGAACGGGACACAAATATGTTCATAAAGACGCACATTTGCTTTCTGATTCTTTCATCCGGACTATACCGTCGGTATCGGAATTGCACCGATTCAACCCTGAAAGGCTCGCGGACTATACCGCCGGTGGAGAATCTCACTCCGCCCCGAAACAGATAAATGTATTTTGCGACTTTTTGTCGCTAGTATATTATATACCTATGGCTTAATTTTGTCAATAGCAAAATTACACTATTATTCGATATTCTGTATCTGCTCTCTTATCTTTTCTATCTCGCTCTTCTGGTCTACCACTATGCGTGTTACCTCGATATCCTGAACCTTAGAGCCGATAGTGTTTGTTTCTCTGTTCATCTCCTGCACAAGGAAGTCAAGCTTTCTTCCCACCGCCTCATCACCGTCAAGAAGTGTACGGAACTGTGCGATATGGCTGTGAAGTCTTACAGTTTCTTCGTCAACGGCTGTCTTTTCGGAGAAGATACCCGCTTCAAGCAGGATACGGCTCTCGTCTATGTTAGTGGAATTAAGAACCTCGCACATCTTATCGTAAAGACGCTTACGGTAGTCCTCTACAATAACGGAGGAACGGCTCTCAACGATACCTACCCAGCCTTCGATAGTCAAAAGACGGGAAAGGATATCAGCCTTCATACGCTCACCCTCGGTTTCACGCATTGAGATAAACTTATCAAGAGCTATCTCCGCAACAGACTTTACATCTGCCCATATCTGTTCCTCGTCCGCCTCTGTCTTTACAACGGTAAATGCATCGGGGATCCTCATAACGTGGGACAGGGACAGGTCGTCGTTAAGTGAAAACTCGTCCTTTACAGAACGCAGAGCGTCTATGTATTCCTTTACTACCTCTTTATTTATGGATATCTTCTCATCCGGAGCGTCAACATTGTATACAAGCACGGATACCTCTACCTTGCCACGGTTTATCCTGCCCTGCAAAAGGGATTTCAGCTTTTCTTCCATAAATCCAAGGCTGCGGGGAATACGACAGCCGAACTCATAATATCTGTGATTTACCGCACGTATCTCAACGGTTATATCACGTCCGTTAAGTACCTCGTGACCTCTGCCGAAGCCTGTCATACTTCTTATCATATTTATATTATCCTTTCGCAAATATTTATCACTTAATAAGTCCCTTATCTATCATTGACTGTGCTGCAAGCATAATACCCGTCTTGCCTGTGGCAAAGGTAAGTCCGCCTTGCAGCCACACAGCATACGGCTCTCTTAGGGGAGCGTCTGCGGAAAGCTCTACGGAAGCTCCCATAGTAAACGCACCGGCCGCCATTATGACCTTACTGTCATAGCCGGGCATATCCCACGGCTCGGGAGCGGCAAAGCTGTCCACGGGCGAGCCGCCCTGTATTCCCTGACAGAATGCGATAAGCTGCTGCTCACCGCCGAGCTTTAACGCAGCGATTATATCTGTTCTCTTTTCATTATATTTCGGGAAACACTCATAGCCGAGTATCTCAAACAAAGCCGTTGCAAACACGGAGGTCTTTAAGGCCGCACACACAGCCTCAGGAGCGTGGAAGATACCGAGGTACATTCCTCTTAGCTGGTTAAGACTCGCACCTACTTCCTTACCTGTACCGGGAGTCGTAAGTCTGAATGCACACTGCTCAACATAATCTGCACATCCTGCAATATAGCCGCCTGTTTCGGCAATTCCGCCGCCGAGGTTTTTGATAAGACTGCCGATAATGATATCAGCACCCACAGCAAGAGGCTCACGCTCCTCGACAAGCTCTCCGTAGCAGTTGTCCACCATAATGCAGCAGTCTTTATTCACACTGCGGACAGCCTTTACTATCTCGCCGATAACATCTATCGTAAGAGAGGGTCTTAACGAATATCCCCTTGAACGCTGTATATATGCTACCTTACAGCCCTCCGCCTTTGCGGCTATACCCTTATAGTCGGGAGTACCGTCGGAAAGAAGGTCAACCTGATCGTATTTCACGCCGAAATCACGGAGAGAGCCTATTTCTTCGCCCTTGATAACTCCCTGAATAGTGTCGTAAGGCTCGCCCGTAACGGAGAGCATAGTATCTCCTGTACGCAGTACGCCAAACAATGCAGTGGTTATAGCGTGAGTGCCGTTTACAAAGTTGTGACGCACAAGAGCGTCCTCAGCACCAAGTATCTGTGCAAACACTGCGTCAAGCTTATCTCTGCCGTCGTCACCATAGCCGTAGCCGTTAGTTCCTTTAAGGTGGATATCGCTTATACGATTATCAATAAATGCTTTAAGCACCTTTTGTCCGTTGATATAGCAAAGTCTGTCAAGCTCGGCAAAGGGTTCTTTGCAAAGCTCCATAGCCTTGTCTGCCGCCTTTTCAAGCTGCGGCGAAAATTCAAAAATGCCCATTATTATATTCCTTTCGGTGGTAATTATTTCATACATACCCAATATAATATGATACACTTTTTTTCCCGAACTGTCAACTATTTTTAGACAAAGAAAAAACAGCCCTCAAAAACAGTAACAAATATTTCGCAGCCGCATACTATGTACTATGAAACGGAAGCTTCAACGGGAAGCGGAAGTTTCAGAAATATTATTAAGGAGGACATTATTATGTCATGCTTCAACTTTGGTGGTAACAACTGCTGCTGGATCATCATCCTCATTCTCCTGTTCTGCGTATGCGGTAACGGTAACACTACCGCTAACAACGGCTGTGGCTGTGGTTGCGACAACAACTCCTGCTGCTGATAACTAAGTTCATAGCCTAACGGCAGGCCTCCCCGAAAGGGGAGGTTTTCCTTTGTATGAGAAAAATTTGTGATTTTCTTGACATAATCTCAAATATAGTATATAATAAAAAAGTATCAATTTATATAAGGCATAGCTATGCCCTTTTGGGGACAAGCTGCCTTAACTCTTACAAAAGGAGCAAAAGAATATGGGACTTACTTTAACCGAAAAGATCATCAAGGCACATATCGTTGACGGCGAGATGATCAAGGGTCAGGAGATCGGACTTAAAATCGACCAGACCCTCACACAGGACGCAACAGGTACAATGGCATACCTCCAATTTGAGGCTATGGGCGTTGACCGTGTAAAGACAGAGCGTTCTGTTGCTTATATCGACC
The DNA here is from genome assembly GCA_045606505.1 of Oscillospiraceae bacterium. Lineage (GTDB taxonomy): Bacteria > Bacillota > Clostridia > Oscillospirales > Ruminococcaceae > CAG-115. The sequence continues at coordinate 30,143 of JAZUSC010000023.1, read as the reverse complement.
ACAACACACTGCAAAGTGGTTTTGAAAACGCTGATGACCACCGTTTCATCGGCTCTATCGCTAAAAAGCACGGCATCTGGTTTTCCAGACCCGGTAACGGTATCTGTCATCAGGTACATCTTGAACGCTTCGGCAAACCCGGTAAGACACTCATCGGTTCTGACAGCCATACCCCCACAGGCGGCGGTATCGGTATGCTGGCTATCGGTGCAGGCGGTCTTGACGTTGCAGTTGCAATGGGCGGCGGTGCTTACTACATAACAATGCCTAAGGTAGTAAAGATCAACCTCACAGGCAAACTCAATGACTGGGTATCCGCTAAGGACGTTATCCTTGAAGTTCTTCGTATCCTGTCCGTTAAGGGCGGCGTAGGCAAGGTTATGGAATACTGCGGCGACGGCGTTGCAAGTCTTTCCGTTCCCGAACGTGCTACTATCACAAATATGGGTGCTGAGCTTGGTGCTACAACATCTATCTTCCCCTCTGACGAAACAACTCTCCGTTTCCTTAAAGCTCAGGGCCGTGAGGAAGATTACGTAGAGCTTTCCGCTGACCCCGACGCAGTTTATGACGAGGAAGTAAACATCGATCTTTCTAAGCTCGTTCCTCTCGCTGCTTGTCCTCACTCCCCCGACAATATCAAGAGCATTGAGGAGATCGGTGCTATCAAGGTCGATCAAGTATGTATCGGTTCTTGCACAAACTCCTCTCTGCAAGACCTTTTGAAGGTTGCTCATATCCTCAAAGGCAAGACTGTTCACCCCGACGTAAGCCTGTCTATCGCCCCCGGCTCTAAGCAGGTATTCAATATGCTGGCTGAAAACGGTGCACTTTCTATCCTTATCGACGCAGGTGCAAGAATTCTCGAAAGTGCGTGCGGTCCTTGTATCGGTATGGGTCAGTCCCCAAACTCCGGAGGTATCTCCCTCAGAACATTCAACCGTAACTTCCTCGGCAGAAGCGGTACAAAGGACGGTCAGATCTATCTTGTATCTCCCGAAACCGCTGCTATCTCCGCTATCACAGGCGTATTCACCGATCCCAGAACTATCGGCGAGATGCCTCCCTACATTATGCCTGAGAAGTTCCTTATCAACGATAATATGGTCGTTCCTCCCGCAAGTGTTGAGGATGCTCCCACTGTTGAGATACTCCGTGGTCCTAACATCAAGCCTTTCCCTGTAAACAAGCCCCTTGCCGAAAGCATTGAGAGCGACGTTACACTTAAAGTCGGCGACAACATCACAACAGACCACATTATGCCCGCAGGTGCAAAGATACTCCCCCTGCGTTCCAACATTCCCGCTATCTCTGAATACTGCTTCACAGTTTGCGATGAAACATTCCCCACAAGAGCTAAGGAAGCAGGCAAGTCTATCATCGTGGGCGGTACAAACTACGGTCAGGGTTCTTCCAGAGAGCACGCAGCACTTGCTCCTCTTTACCTCGGCGTAAAGGCTATCATCTGCAAGAGCTTTGCACGTATCCACAGACAGAACCTTATCAACAACGGTATTCTTCCCCTCGAATTCGTAAACGAGGCTGACTACGACAAGATAGATCAGGGCGACAGCCTTGTTATCGCTGATATCCGCAATATCGTTGAAAACGGCGGTGCTATCGTAGTAGAAAACAAAACTAAGGGCGAAAAGTACGATGTTAAGTGCGAGCTTTCCGAGCGTGGCAAGGGTATGATTCTTGCAGGCGGTCTGCTCAACTATACAAAAGGCAACTGATAAATAATAATGCGGCACAGTCCGCTGTGCCGCTGTAAATGCTCAGAAAGGTATTAGGAAAATGTTTTTCTCAAAGCTGTTCGGCAGGAAATCCAAAAACGAATTCCGATTTATCTATGATATCGCCGCCATAATATGCAGCGGCAATACCGATGTGCTTAAAGCCATAGATGATATGCTCTCTCACCCCAGGAAATACTTCAAACGCAATGCAGACCGCTATGACGAGCGTGGCATAGACGATGAAGAAATTCAGGATATTATGGCAGACGGCGACGTGGATGAACAGGCAGAATTATTTTGGCTAGGTATGGTTGACGAGCTTATTGAAGGCGGCTATGTGGCAGAGGTAGATTATAAATGCTCAAAGGACGAGCTTTTGTACGCTCTTTCTGAATTGAACTATCCGACGCTAAAAAACGCAGTTGGCAGCACTGATACGCTGAGCAGCACTGCCGAAGATGTCAGTTCCATCTGCAACGAGATATCGAAGATATTGGCAGGCACAGCTAAGATAGGTTATATCGATATCGACAGCGACAGCTATCCGCTGTTTATCCTCACAGCCGCTAAGGGCAAAAGCCCTGACGAGCTATTAACTGAATTAAGCACACTTGCAGGCGATAACCTTTTTAACATAACAATACCTTGAATAATATAATAACGAAAGGAACAAATAAAAATGGCTGAAAAGATTCAGATGACCACCCCTCTCGTTGAGATGGACGGCGACGAAATGACCAGAATTATCTGGAAGATGATAAAGGATATCCTTATCAACCCCTATGTTGATCTTAAAACAGAATATTACGACCTCGGTCTTGTTCACAGAAATGAAACAAACGACCAGGTAACTATCGATTCCGCAAACGCTACAAAGAAGTACGGTGTTGCTGTTAAGTGTGCTACTATCACTCCCAATGCACAGCGTATGACAGAGTACGACCTGAAAGAGATGTGGAAGTCCCCTAACGGCACTATCCGTGCTATCCTTGACGGTACAGTATTCCGTGCTCCCATTATCTGCAAGGGCATAAACTCCCTTATCCCCACCTGGACAAAGCCTATCACAATAGCACGTCACGCTTACGGCGATGTTTACAAGAACAGCGAGATGAAGGTTGCTGACGGCAGCAAGTGCGAGCTTATCGTAACAGATAAAGACGGTAATGAAACACGTCAGCTTATCCACGAGTTCAAGGGCAGCGACGGTATTATTCAGGGTCTGCACAACATAAACGGCTCTATCTCCTCCTTTGCAAGAGCTTGTTTCAACTTTGCTCTCGATACAAAGCAGGACCTCTGGTTTGCTACAAAGGATACTATCTCCAAGCAGTATGACCACACCTTCAAGGATATCTTCGCTGATATCTACGAGGCAGAGTACAAGGCAAAGTTCGAGGCAGCAGGTATCGAATACTTCTACACACTCATTGACGACGCAGTTGCAAGAGTAGTACGCTCTGAGGGCGGCTACATCTGGGCTTGTAAGAACTACGACGGCGATGTTATGTCCGATATGGTTGCCACAGCATTCGGCTCTCTCGGTATGATGACCTCAGTACTGGTTTCCCCCGACGGCGTATACGAGTACGAAGCAGCACACGGTACAGTAACACGTCACTACTACAAGCACCTTAAAGGCGAGGAGACCTCCACAAACTCCGTTGCTACTATCTTTGCCTGGACAGGAGCTCTCAAAAAGAGAGGCGAGCTTGACAATATCCCCGCACTGACAGAATACGCTGAAAAGCTTGAAAAGGCTACCGTGCAGACTATCGAGGAAGGCGTTATGACAGGCGACCTTTATGTACTCTCTACACTGGACAGCAAACGTAAGGTAAATACCGAGGATTTCCTCATCGAGATCAACAAAAGACTTGCTGCAATGATGTAATTAAACATAAAACTACACTCCTTAAAAAGTGAAAGAAAGATGGTTTCTACAAATGCAGAAGAATAATATCTCAAATTCAGTAATACGCAGACTTCCCCGCTACTACCGTTTTTTAGGCGGACTGCTGAAACAGAATATCACAAAGATATCCTCCCGTGAGCTTTCCGAAATGATGAGACTCACCGCCTCGCAGATAAGACAGGACTTAAACTGCTTCGGTGGCTTTGGTCAGCAGGGATACGGCTACAATGTTGCAGAGCTCAGAAATGAGATCGGAAAGATACTCGGTCTTGATGTTACAGAAAAGGTCATTCTTATCGGTGCAGGCAATCTCGGACGAGCAATAACTATGCACATTGATTTCAGCAAGTACGGATACGACCTTGCAGGAATTTTCGACAATAACATTTCTATGGAAAACATAGAGATAATCGGAATTCCCATAATGCACACAAGTCATCTTGCGGATTTCTGTGCAAAGCACAAGCCGAATATGGCAATTCTGTGTATCCCCCCTTCGGGAGCAAAGGAAATAGTGGAAAAGCTTATGGAGCTTGGAGTTAATGCCTTTTGGAACTTCTCCCATTATGATATCCACTTTGATTTCCCCGATGCAAAGGTTGAAAACGTTCACCTTACCGACAGTCTTATGACGTTATCCTATGCCGCAAAGCACAGTGATGAGCGATGCAATGATACTGACGAATAAAACAACAAAGCTCTGAGTTTATGCTCAGAGCTTTTGTTTATTTGATCAGCTGTTGCTTTCTATTGATTCATTCGCCTTTATGGTGCGGGATATCTCCCAAAGAGCCATATTATATGCAAACGGTGCAAGGTGAATACCGTCACCGCTTGACAGTTCCTTCATAAGCTCGCCATTCTCATTTTCAAAATGAACTCCAAAGTCTACATAGTGAACTCTTTCGGTATAATTCTCGGTTATGAACTCCTTTATCTGCTCGTTAAAGCTGTCTATCCATTCGTTGGTGCAAAATGTACTGTTTATAGGAGTGATAGCACAAATATAGACCTCCGCCTCACTTTCTGCAAGGGCCTGATCTATTATTTTTGCATAGTTTTGACAATATTGCTCTCTGGTTGTCATATTGACGTCGTTCATTCCCATTGAGAAAAATACATACTTCGGCTGGGTACGTTTTAACAGCTCAGCAAAATCTATCTCCTCTTTTTTGCCGTTGTAGTAAAATTCGTAGTTATAAAAGCTCCTTGCTCCCAAATTGCCCTTGGCATACACACGCTTCGAGGAAAGGATACCATACTCCGAAAAACCCATACATATACTGTCGCCCACAAAAATAGACTGCTCTAAGAATTCCAGCTCCTCATCGGGGACATAATATGCTCCGTAGTCGATCATCTCCACAGGCTCTGCCTCAACAGGAGATGTACTTGCACTGGTGGTTGTTGCTGTTGTAGTTGCCACTGTTGTGGCAGCAGTCGTAGTTGCAGATGTGCTGGTAGCTGTCGTGCTTTCACTTTCCTGTACAGGAGCGGACGCAGAGGGTACATCTTCATCGTGGATAACAGCCTGTCCGTTTTCAGTGGAAACAATCTCCTGAGGCTGTGTTGTGCTTTCCTCTGCAATTATAGACACCTGAGGTGCGTCAACGATACGAGTATTATCACTCGCACAGCCCGAAATAATAAGCAATGCGGTTGATAACGCAGTAAACTTGTAGTATTTCATTATTAACCTCTATATGTAAATGTAAATAATTATCTTATCTAAATAGATTGTTAAGATTTCTTAACATCTTTATGATACATCATATAATATAAAAAATCAAGGGCTTTTGGGAATATTCCTGTATTTTCTATATTTTCTATGCCAACGTATCACAAGGTTAAATAATATTGTGGATTTATGTGCAAAATACCTACATATAACTCAAAGGAGGAAACAAATGTACTGCACAAAAAAGCTGACCGAAGATATTTTCTGGATAGGAGGAAACGACAGACGGCTGGAACTTTTTGAGAATATCTACCCTATCCCTGAGGGAGTGTCCTACAACAGTTATCTAATAATTGACGAAAAGACCGTGCTTATCGACACGGCAGATGAAGCAATAAGAACACTCTTTTTTGAAAACCTGTTCCATACACTTGGGGCCAGAACTCTTGACTACATCGTTGTAAACCATATGGAGCCAGACCACAGTGCCGCATTGGGAGAACTCTTAAAGCTCTATCCCGATGTAAAGATAGTGGGAAACAGCAAGACCTTTGCAATGATAGAACACTTTTTCAACTGCCCTATAACAGACCGCTGCATAAACGTAGAGGACGGCGATACTCTATGCACAGGACGACATAAGCTGCACTTCTTTACCGCTCCAATGGTACACTGGCCCGAGGCTATGGTAACCTATGACGAAAACGACAGGATATTGTTCTCAGCAGATGCTTTCGGAACATTTGGTGCATCAAGCGGAAACATCTTTGCAGATGAGTGCGACTTTAAAAACAGATATCTTTCCGAAGCTCGTCGCTATTATACCAATATAGTAGGAAAATACGGCATACAGACCACCGCCCTGCTGAATAAAGCGGCAAAGCTGGATATCCGTATGATATGCCCCTTGCACGGCTATGTTTGGCGAGATGATCTAGGCTGGTTTATAGACAGATACTTCAAATGGGGCAGCTATACCCCAGAAGAAAACGGAGTTGTGATATACTACGGCTCAATTTACGGCGGAACAGAGAATGCCGCAAATATACTCGCCTGTGTGCTTTCCGACAGAGGAATAAAAAACATTCAGCTTTATGATATTTCTAAAACAGACGTATCCTACCTTGTAAGCGAAGCCTTCCGTGTAAGTACGCTTGTTTTCGCCGCCTCCACATATAACGGAGGAATATTCACCCCTATGAAAAATCTTATTGATGACCTCGCCGCCCACAATCTGCAAAATCGCACTGCCGCTGTTATTGAAAACGGCAGCTGGGCTCCCTCCTCCGCAAGGCTTATGAAAGCAGCCCTCTGCAATATGAAGAATATCAACGTGCTTGACAAATTCGTTACCGTATACTCAACCGTAGACGAAAACAGTTTATCCCGGATAAAAGACCTCGCCGCAGCCATAACAGAATCTATGGAATAATATAATCCCGCTGTAAGTTACTTTTACGGCGGGATATCTGTTTTAAGACAAAGGCTCATATTTCCGCATATCCCCGCATAAAATTGTGAAAAAGGAAACGTCCAAGATAAATAGCTTTTATGGGGGTGCAATCAGCATTGAAAGCAAATTCAAGCCTAATTGAGGAAAAAGATCAAGAAAGATGTGTCATACTCGGACATTACATAGTGGAAAACAACGCTACTGTACGCAGCACTGCAAAAGAATTCGGCATAAGCAAAAGCACCGTACATCAGGATATCACAGCAAAGCTTTGTCAGGTAAACAAGCAACTATGCGATGAAGTAAAGCAAGTGCTTGACCGAAACAAACAAGAGCGTCACCTTAGAGGGGGACAGGCGACCAAAGAAAAATACGCCGCCATATCCGAAAAACAAAAAAAGAAAAAATAAAAAGATCCCCGTGTACTTCGCACGGGGATAAATACAGCAAAACAGCCCCCAAAACGGAGGCTGTTCTTAATTTAAACAGAGATTAAATTACTTTCTCTTCTTGGAGAGGAGCATTGCACCGCCAGCTACGATAGCTGCACCGGCAACAACTGCGATACCCTCAACACCTGTGTCAGAAGAGCCCTTACCAGCCTCTGTGCCTGCACCAGCGTCTGCGGAACCACCAGCAGCGGAAAGACCTGTAACCTCAAATGTTACCTTGATGTTGTCGTATGCTGTGTTAGCGATAGCACCAACGCCGTCGTATGTGTTGATGAGCTGGCATCTAGCAGCATTTGCAATGTTGAAATCGTAAGCAGAGTACTCATCGGAAGAAAGGCTTGTATCTCTTACCATTGCAGCAGCAGCAGCGTCAAACTCAACAGCAGCACCGTTGGACTCAACACCTGTGATAGTGATAACACAGTCTGTGTGCTCGTTAAGGTCGATATCTGTTTCGAGCTTGAGCATATTCCAACCGCCGTCTGTAATGCCGTTAAGCTCTACTGTGTATGTACCGTCGCCTGTGATAGCGGCACTAGTGAATGTAGCACCTGCATAAGTATCAGCCTCGCCGAGGTCATTGTTCCAGTAAAGAACCTCTTCCTGGTTGAATGTGTTACGGAATGTGTAAACAGATGTCTGGAATGTGAGAGATGCTGTATGTGTATCAGCTGCGGAAGCAGGGATCACAAAAGCAGTAGCAGCAACTGCACAAGCAGCTACGGCAGAGATAAGATTTCTGATCTTCATAGTTGTTGTCCTCCAATAATTAAACCTCGCCTTAAAAGGCGGTATATTACATCTTTTATTATATAACTTTCCGTATACAAAATCAAGGAGTAAATATTCACAAAACCAAAAGACCTTTTCTGTTAAAAGCTACAAAAAGCAACTTTCCTGCAAAGATTTTATTAACATTTTTAATAAAAAGGCAATAAAATGCAAAAAAGAATGACGAAAAAAATGAAAAAATCTCTTGACAAGGAGAAAAAGTTGTGCTAAAATAACACCAACACAAACAATGTGTTGTGATCATAAACCGTTGAGCAAGAGGAGTAGGTCTTGTCAGTGCATTACAGAGAGCCGCCGTTGGTGTGAGTGCGGTATGTACCCAGGGTTGAATGGACTTGCGAGGGCGAGCTGAAAGGTATTTACCGAGTATGCAAGACGTGTCCGCACGTTACAGCGGGAGCGTGTAAATCACATTTTAGTGACCGCACGCCGTGAGGTGCGTTCCTATCGGAACGAATTTGGGTGGTATCGCAGGATCTCAAATCTTGTCCCAAGTGTAACTAACACTGAGGGCAGGATTTTTTTATTTTGCCCGAAAACAACCGATATGGAGGTAACAACAATGAAAAGAACTATCATCACAAAGGTAATTGCAGGTATGCTCGCAGTTGGTATGGGCATAGGACTTACAGGCTGTGCAGACGGCACAGATGACGGTAAACTCACGATCGGAGTTATCCAGTTTGCGGCTCACCCCTCGCTCGACAACTGCTATGCAGGTATTGAAGAGGGTCTTAACGCAAGTGCTTATGCAGATAAGATCGAGATCGATCTTCAAAACGGCAACGGCGACACCGCCTCCTGCGACTCTATCGCAAAAAATATGGCGGCTAAGGAATACGATATGATATTCGCTATTGCAACTCCCGCCGCTCAGTCCGCTTATGCGGCTGTACAGAGCTATGACACACCCGTTGTCTTCTGTGCAGTTTCCGACCCCGTTGCGGCAGGTCTTACAGTAAGCCTTGAACAGGGTACAGAAAAATGCATCGGCACATCTGACGTGCTTGATTTCAATGCTCAGATAGAGCTTATCAAAGCTCTCCAACCCGATGTAAAGAAGATAGGTATACTCTACACCACAACAGAGGCAAACTCCGTTTCTCACCTCGCTAAGTTCAAGGAGATAGCAGCAGCTTCGGGCATAGAGGTAATTGAGCAGGGCGTTTCCGGTGCTGCGGATATCCCTCAGGCAGCGGCTTCCCTTGTAACTAAGGTAGACTGCCTTAACAACTTCACTGACAACAACGTTGTAAACAACCTTTCTATCGTGCTTGAAAAGGCTAACGAGGCAGGAATCCCCGTATATGGCTCTGAGGTAGAACAGGTAAAGAACGGCTGTATTGCTTCTGTAAGCATTGATTATATTGCACTCGGCAAGGCAACAGCTGAACTTGGCGTAAAAGTGCTTGACGGCACAAAGCCCTCTGACCTTGCAGTAGGAACGATAGCAGACGCTACTCCCGTAGTAAACACAGAGGTTATGGATAAGTTTGGTATCTCCCTCCCCGCAGGCTATGAGAATGCCGAAAAGGTAACAACAAACACAGCAGAATAACTTACTCTCCCATAAATATCGGACGGCACCGTGCAAAAATGTACGGTGCTGTTTCGGGAAAAGGAAAGGTCAGACAATGGGCATTGTATTAAATATTATAATAGGTATCCTTGAAGAGGGGCTAATGTACGCTCTCCTTGCAATGGGTATGTACATAACATACAGCATACTGGATTTCCCCGACCTGTCGGTTGACGGAACATTCCCCCTCGGTGCGGTGCTGAGCGGTATACTTATTTTCCACGGAATAAATCCGTGGTTCGCACTTCTCATCTCCTTTGCGGCAGGTATGGCAGTCGGCTGTATCACAGGACTTCTCCACGTTAAGCTTGGTATCACTCCCCTGCTGTGCGGTATCATCATCTACACCGCTATGCTGTCGGTAAATCTCGTTATCCTCACCACAGGAACAGGCGGAAATGCCGTAGTTTCTATCTACAACAATGAAAGAATAACCACATCGGGTCTTATGGAGCTTATCCCCTCAAAATACAGAGGGCTTGTGGTAGCTCTGATCATCGTTATCGTATGCAAGATTCTTCTTGACCTGTTTCTTAAAACAAAGACAGGACTTCTGCTCCGTGCAACAGGCAGTAACGACCGCTACACTACGATGCTCGGTAAAAATCCGGGCGTGATGAAGATACTCGGTCTTGCCCTCGGAAACGGATTTGCGGCTCTTGCAGGCTCTGTAATCGCACAGAACAAGGGTTCTGCCGACCAGAATATGGGCGTCGGAATGGTAGTCCTCGGACTTGCCTCCGTTATTATCGGACTAAGCCTTTTCAAGCGTATCAAGTTTATGAAAGGCACAACAATGGTCATTCTCGGAAGCCTTATCTACAAGGCGTCCTATCAGATAGTGCTGGAACTTGGTGTTCCCACGAACTTCAACAATCTGCTGAAAGCGGTCATCTTCCTTATTGCACTTATCATCGGCGGAAATCAGCTCTCACACCTGTTTGAAGCCCTCGTAAAAAAGCCGAAAAAGGAGGACAGCAATGCTAAGTCTTAACAACATAACACTGACCTTCAACAAAGGCACGATAGACGAAAACGATCTTTTCAGAGATTTCTCCCTTGAAGTAAAAAAAGGCGAATTCGTCGCTATTGTCGGCTCAAACGGCAGCGGCAAGACAACGCTGCTTAACCTCACCTGCGGCACGATAAAGCCCGACGGCGGAAACATCATATTCGGCGGCAAGGATATAACCCACGCTCCCGAATACAAACGTGCCAAAAGAATAGGACGTGTTCTGCAAGACCCCAAAATGGGCACCTGCGGAAATCTTACTATACTTGAAAACCTCGCACTTGCAGACAACAAGCACAATGCCTACGGTCTTACAAGGGCAGTAAGCAAGGCAAGGACAGACCACTACAAGGCTCTGCTTGAAACCTGCAATATGGGACTTGAAAACAGGCTTGGCGTACTTGCAGGATCTCTTTCGGGCGGACAAAGACAGGCACTTGCACTTATCATTGCAACAATGGTGGATATCGACCTGCTTATACTTGATGAGCATACAGCCGCCCTCGACCCGAAATCTAGCGAAACTGTTATGGAGATAACCCGTCGTGTGGTGGAGGAAAAAAAGCTCACCACGATGATGGTAACACATAATCTCCGTTTTGCCGTGGAATACGGCACACGTCTGCTGATGATGCACGGCGGAGAGGCAGTAATGGATATCAGCGGCACTGAAAAGCAGTCACTCAAAGTAGACGATATACTTGGCAAATTCAACGAAATAAGTGTTGAATGCGGAAACTAAACACAGGGCGGATAACAGACCGCCCTTTTCGGCTGTAAGGGGTGAGATAATGGACAAAAAGGGGATATTGAAACAATATTTCGGACATACTTCCTTTCGATACGGACAGGAAGATATCATTGACAATATCCTTTCGGGTAAAGACTGTCTTGCAGTAATGCCCACGGGTGCGGGAAAATCTATGTGCTATCAGATACCCGCTCTGATGCTTTCGGGTACAACTATCGTTGTTTCTCCTCTCATTTCCCTGATGAAAGATCAAGTGGAAGCTCTAATTCAGTCAGGTGTTAAGGCGGCTTTTATCAACAGCTCACTTGCACCGTATCAGTATTACTCCGTATTGCGTCAGGTGTCATCGGGAGAGTGCAAATTGCTGTATGTTGCCCCTGAAAGGCTCAACGCAGAGGACTTCCTCGCTCTTTGCAGAAGTATCGAGATACCGCTTGTCGCCGTGGACGAGGCTCACTGCGTATCCCACTGGGGACAGGATTTCCGTCCGAGCTATCTCAAAATAACCGAATTTGTAGCCTCTCTCCCCTCCCGTCCTGTCCTCGCGGCTTTCACCGCAACAGCAACCAAGATAGTAAAGGACGATATCGTAAATATCTTAGGGCTTCGCTCTCCCTACCGTATCACCACAGGCTTTGACCGTGAAAACCTCTATTTCGAGGTACGCAGACCAGACTTTTCCGAAAAAGACGGTGAGCTGCTCAGCATAATCCGTGGTTCTTCGGGCAGAAGTACGATAGTCTACTGTTCCACCCGAAAAAACGTTGAACAGGTGTGTGATTTTCTCAATCTTAACGGCTGTAAAGCTGCAAGATACCACGCAGGTCTGCCTGATGACGAACGCAAACAGGCACAGGAGGACTTCATCTACGACAGGGTGAATATCATCGTTGCAACCAACGCTTTCGGTATGGGAATCGACAAGTCCGACGTTTCCCTTGTGGTGCATTATAATATGCCAAAGGACATAGAAAGCTATTATCAGGAGGCAGGCAGAGCAGGTCGTGACGGCAGTCCCGCAAGATGTATACTTCTATACAGCAAGTCTGATGTGCGTACAAATAATTACCTTATCGACCACAGCCACGAGGACAACGGTCTGTCAGAGGCAGAGCTTGAACTACTCCGTGAACGTGACCGTGAAAGGCTTAAAATGATGACCTTTTACAGCACCACCGAACGCTGTCTGCGTGAGTTTATCCTCCGCTATTTCGGTGAGCGTACAGGAGATTTCTGTGGAAATTGCAGCTGCTGCAACAAAAACTACGATACTGAGGATATAACAGTAGAGGCTCAGAAGATATTGTCCTGCATATTCCGTATGAAACAAAAGGGTACAATCGGAACAAAACAGCTCATCGCTGATATTCTGAATGGTAGAAAGACCCCTGAAATAAACACCAAAGGACTTGAAACCCTTTCCACCTTTGGAATAATGCCCACTGTTCCGCCGAAACAGATAACCGAGATAACGGATTTTCTGATACAAGGCGAGTACATAGAGGAAAACGAAAGCAACGAGTGTTTCCTTACCGAACGAGCAGATGAATTTATTAGATCACGAAGATCTCTGCTTATGAAAACTCCGAAGAAAACTACATACTCTCCCGACTCCCCTGCCGCAATACCGACAGAGGGCAAGGAAGATGCGGCTCTTGTGGAACGCTTAAAGACACTGCGAAAGAAGATAGCCGCAACACTCGGAGTACCCGCTTATGTTGTGTTTACAGACGCATCTCTGCGTGAGATGAGCATTAAACAGCCGCTAACAACTCAGGAGTTTATGAACATTTCAGGCGTAGGCAGCCGAAAGGCAGAACGATACGGAAAACAATTCGCAAAAGTTATCCTCGAATACAGAGAAGAAAATAAATAACAAATTCCCCGTGAAAGATTCACGGGGAATATCTGTATAAACAAAACACGCTGCCACAAAGTGACAGCGTGAAATTGTTATTTAAGGTCATTCGTCCTTAAAGGAAATTACTTTCTCTTCTTGGAAACGAGAACTGCACCAGCAGCAACGATAGCTACGCCAGCAACAGCAGCGATACCCTCAACGCCTGTATCAGAAGAACCCTTACCAGCCTCTGTGGAACCAGCAGCATCGCCTGTGGAAGCAGCAGCGGGCATACCTGTTACCTCAAATGTAACCTCGCAAGTTGTCCACTCGTCAGCGAAGTTTGTAAGAACAGATGTAGCAGCAGCGGGATCAACTGTGATGTGATCTTCCTTTGTGGAATCGTAGTTAGCCCACTGATTCATAACATTGGATCTCTTAGCGCCGTCTTCATTGTTTGTGTAGGAAACAGCACCGTCGATCTTTGTCTCAACGCCATCAAACTTAACAGAGATGATGTTGATGCAAACGTTGTCATAAGCTTCGTTATCAGCGTCAACGTTGAGGTTAACACCCATAGCACCGATACCAGCAGCTGTGTTGTAAACAACGAGCTCGCCTGTGTTCTCATCTTCGATACCGCCAAGGTTCTCGTAACCAGCAGAAAGGTCAATACCTACTGTGTATGTACCGTCGCCTGTTACATCAGCAAGCTTGAAGTAGCTGAGGTCGAGAGCGTTCTCATCCTTGCCCCAACCGGAAGCCTTCCACTCGGAATCGCCGAAACCGAGGATAGCCTGATTGGGCTGAATAGCTGTAAGAGCACTAGCTGCGTTTGCAGAAACTGCCATAACGGAAGCTACAACTGTTGCAGCAGCTGCTGCGAAAATCTTTCTTAACTTCATAGTTAAAAATCCTCCAAAAAATTTTTTTACAAATAATGTGAACCAAGTCACACTACTGATATTATTATTTTATAACAATATACAATTTTTTTCAATCGTATTTTTGCACAAACTTAATCGTTTTCATTTGTTTGTTATTAGCAAAAGCGAACAAACAAATGACAAATTTATTACCTAAATAATATCCGTTTAACAAATTAAGTCTGTTTTTGCATTAAACCTTGTTATTTTTACGCCTTACGTTTGGGTTATCCTCAGGCTCACGCATAATTGCGTCAAACAAACGCTGCGTCTTGTTGCTGCGTGTACGCTTTTTCTCTTTGAGCATTGCCATTTCCTCGTCGGTTTCATCATTTGAGAAAAGATTACGCTCCTCTGTCCATATACCGCTCGGAACATTCTCCCCCGTCACCTTTTCGGGTATCTCTCTTTCCCATTCGGGCTGAGGTTCGGGCTTAGTTTCACGCTTCTGCGGCTTTGGTGCGGGTCTTTCCTCCTGTATGGGGATAGCTTGAACAGGTTCAGGCTCTGCAACGGCAACAGGCTCGGGAGCAGGCTGCTCCTTAGGTCTGTCAAAAACAAAGTAGCTGTCGTCCTCATTCGTTTGTACAGCTTTTTGCGGCTGTGCATAGGCGGAGCTTGTATCAGACTGCTCCAACACATCAAATATAGAGCCTATATCCTTAAACGGCTGTGCGTCGATCTGAGGCTGATATTCCGTTTTCGGTTCACTCTCAACGAAAGTCGGTCTTGTCGGTGTTTCCGTCACTACGGGTGCACCCGATATCTTTCCGTAAGCGGATATAGCCGCCGCATTCTTGCGTATCACCTTTGGTTTTGGCGGCTCTGCGACAGGTTCTTCCCTTTCAGTGGATACAGGTGCAGACATCTCCGCAGACTCCCTTTCAAGGTCGAACATATTGCCGAAGTTTTCTAAGCTGTCGCCCGTATCATAGGAGATATCTCCGAAAAGCTCAAAGCCGCTGTCCTTTGTAGTAGGCTCAGCCTTTTTCTGGGCGGCCTGTTCATCCTGTTTACGGCTAAGTTCCCTGAGTTCACGGAGCTTTTCACTGACTCTTTCATAGTCCACCTCGGGCTGTACCGTTGGCTGTGTACGTGCAGAGAAGTCCTCTCCGAAATATGCCGCCTGTTTAGGCTGCTCATTTACAAAGCTTTCAGGCTGAGGTCTGCGTATTTCCTGTTTAGGCTGCTCGTTACGTGGTGCGTTAAAATCATTATACGCATACCGTTCCTCATAGGGTGCTTTCTGTATTGTAGAGGGAATAGGCTCGCTCTGTCCGAAGGGCGTAAAACCGCTGCTCCTCTGCGTCTGCATTTCCGCAGACTGATCAGCACGTATGATATGAGCCATAGGTGCTGCCTCTTTTGGCTTTTGTCTGTCCACTGTCGGAGATGTAAAGAAAGACTTTGAGCGTGAGGGTGAAACAGGCGGCTCATACTCCTCCACAACAGGAGCCACAGGACGCTGAGCTTCAAGCTCCTTCCTGTCAATACGCTGAGGGATAAAAGGCTTTACCACCCTTTCCTTTTCACGGACAGGCTCAGGCTCACGCTTGACCACTTCTGTTACAGGGTTACTGCGTGAAATATCAAGCGAACGTGAATAGATTATGAAATCTTCCAGTTCCTCAACAGGTATCTCGCCCTTTTCTACCTTTCCGTGCAGAGCGTCAAGATATATCTTCCAGCTCTCGTATTCCTCTAAGCTCATAGTATCGCCTACTCTGCCGTACATCTCGTCCGTTATATCACGGAAAAGACGTTCAAGCTGCGGAGATATGATACTTCTCGGGTTTTCTATCTCGTAGATTTCAAGACAGGTCTTACCTCCCGGGTTAAACAGTGAACAGTATTCCTCGGGATATTCCTCGTCACGCACAAAGTATCTTCCACACTTTTTACAACGTGCAAGCCAGCCGCCGCTCTCGATAAGTGCATCAATTTCAAGGTCGCAGACAGCTTTCATACCGCAGGGCATATATACCCTGAAATTAGAATTCTCCATTTCGGAGCGGGAGATATTATAGCTGTTATATTCAGCGGCAAGTCCCGTTTTCATATACGAAAAAGCGTCCATTGCTATCTGGTCGGCAAGTCCGCCGTAGTTATCAGTGTCAGAATAATCCTCGGAATAATCAAAATCCGAAAGCAGATTTTTGACGACATCTTTTGAAATGTTGGGATACATAAACGGAGAGGCAGGCAATCTTCCAACTGTGAATATCTTTGTAACTCCAAGTTCCTCAATGCGACAACCAAGCTCCCTTGCGGTCACGCTGAACATCAAATCGAAATAATTCTTTCGTGCGGAAGCCTCATCAGCACTTTTGAGGTCGCCCGAAAAGATGAAGTTCACCTTATTCTTAGCATAATCCTGAACTCGCACAAGATTTAACCACTCGTTTATAGCACGATTGTATCTGTAATCGCACAGCCTTACAAACACAGCCTTTTCAAACGCTGTGTTACAAGCCATAAATCTGTTCCATAGAGTACCTGTGCCAACATTATCACGGCGGCACACATAGTCTATCCAGCAGTCCAGTACGATCTTATCATACGCAGTGCGGATATTGTTCTCAATATACGGGTGAGCACTTTTCAATGAATTACGCAGATCAGTGACCCTGTCAAAGTCTATCTCTCCCGCTTTGAGTGCATCATCGCAGATAGCTATTGCATTCTCTGCAAAGTATGCAAGATCATACTCACAGAAATTGAGCAGTGAGCGGGGGTATCTCATCATAAAGACTTCGCCCGAAGTCCTGCCGACTATGTGAAGAACTCTGTCCAAAATAATGCTCCTTTACTCTTTTTTCGCTATCGAAACCTGTCGAAAAGCGGAAATATACAAAATGGACGGCTCGGCACTACGCCAAAGCCGTCCTGCGTTTGGTTGGATCAAGCCGCCTCTGCGGTCGTTTCGGAAGTAGCCTCTGTGCTTCCCTCTGAGGTCTGCACAGCATCTGCCGTTTCCGTGGTATCATCGCCAAAGGGAGGTACAGATACCATTTCATCTGTCTCCTCTGTTTCAGATACAGGCTTAATAAGATATGGGTTTTCTCTCAGGCTTCCCTCTACGCTGATCCTCTCAGCGAACTCTCCGTCAAATACTCCCTCTATCCAGTCGATAGGGTCGTCAGTCTTGTCTGTATACTGCTGAGTAAGTGCGTGTTTACAGCCAAGTACCTTTTTACAGAAGCCAAAGGGTATCTCCTCATCATCGCCTGTAAACTCAATATAATAAGACGCTGTTCTGCGGTCGCTCTGCGAATTGCCGATATACCGCACTATACGATACTCTCCCGAGGGAGATATCTTCTCAAAGTCCTTGTCACGCTGTGAAAGTTCCACACCTGTAAATGTGATAGTTCCCATCAGCATCTCGACAGCGAAATAACCTGCTATACCTATAACATATATCAGCAGATACATTGTACCGAGAACGGTTTTAAGGGTTTCGTTTGCGGTATTGATAAAGAACATCGCCACCATTACGCATACAGGCGGAATGATAAGATACCAGTTACCAAATCCAAAGAATACTATAAGAAATACTATCGGCGGAATGATCATACAATTTATCATCGTTATGACCTGTCGTCTGGTATATATCATCAGACCTAGTGCCGCAATATTCACAAAAACATAAAGAACAAAAAGAGCAGTTGGATTTTCGTATTCGGAATAGAACGCAAAAGTAAGCCAGGCTATCCAGCACAGCAAAGCAGTGTAGCCCCAACATATAAGAGCAACACCTCTTTTAAACCATACATTCTTGAAAAAAGCAACAAGCTTATCCATACGCCTATTCCCTTCCGTTATATTAGTAATACTTCTTCTTTCTGTAAATTACATAACCTACTATCGCACCGGCAACTACTACGACAGCAACCACAACGATAACGATGATAGTTGCAACAAAGCCGTCCTGACCCTCAGGCTCTGAGGGGATAGGTGTAGTAGTGGTTGCAGCGGTAGTTGTTGTAGCAACTGTTGTGGATTCAGCCTTGCTTTCCTCAGGCTCGGACTCTTCGGGTTCAGACTCCTCAGGCTCACTTTCCTCCGCCTTGCTATCCTCGTCGTCTACTGCGGGTGCATCAGCGAAATCGCCAACGCCTACAAATCTGAGATCCTTGAATACGATCTCAACTTCCTTAGCCTCTGCATCATCGCCTACTACTTGAAGAAGCATACTGAGAGGTGCCTTGGCACTGAAACCATTATCATAGTAATTGGATACAGGCTCTGAAACAGTTACCCATTCACCATATTTAAGGGTGTTGATGTAGTTTGTAGGACCTACCCAGCTCCAACCAGATCCGAAAGCAGGGAGAAGTGCATGAGCATTTACACCCTCGGTGTTGAGCATTACATCATACTCAATTCTGCCGTCAGGATCGTTCCAAAACTCGGAATCAGCTGCTTCGCCAATAAAGTAGATATGTACAGACATAACACTATCGGGATTGATACTTCCTGTTGCGGTGATCTCACTGACAGTGGGAGTACCTACCATCTTGCAGTTTTCAAAGTCACTTGCAACAGGTACTTTGAAAACAGTGGAATAATCGCCCTCTGCCTGTGCTGCTACACACATAACAAGGGATAAAGCTGCCGCTAATATAACGGCAGAGATCTTTCTTATTTTTTTAAACATAAAAAGTGCCTCCAAATAGATATTGCTGAAAAAAAGAACAGTACACATACTGCTACTTATAACTATTTTATAACAAATCCCTTAAAAATTCAAGTCCTTTGAATAAGTTTATTGTTTTACACAAATATTATCGTCAAATCAACGATTTTCTTTACATCACGCTGTTGCTTTTTTTGACAGAAAGCTTTCAAAGTCAAAAAACTCTTTATGGATAAAAATTCCGCCAGTGTTGGCGGAATTTTTTATGTCAATTATTTTTTAAGCAGATTAAGACAGTTAAGTAACTCGTCATCGTCGTTGATGTCCGTTGCAAGTGGCTTATCTGTTCCGAGAGATGTGATACCTGCAACAAGCTCTTCCTCGGCATAAGCTATCTTCATACGCTCCTCGCCGACTCTGTCGTCACCGCAAAAGTCAGTAGCGATAACGATAATAGAGATCTCATCATCTTCAAGAGTATCATCAAAGTTCATACCTGCCTTTACCTTTGCATTGGGAGCGGCATTCTTTGTGATCTCGGAAGCGATCGTATTAAACTCGTCCATAGAGCAGGAAAGAGGAATGTTTACATTAACAAGTATCCTGCGAGCACCCGAAATAGAGGTTTCAAGAAGCGGGCTGTGGATAACCTCGTTGAGAGCTTGAGCGATCTTATCGTCGCCCTTGCCCTTACCGATCGCCATATGAGCAATACCGGAATCCGAAAGAGCCATCTTAACGTCTGCGAAGTCAACGTTCATAACGCCAACGCCACGTACAAGCTCGGAAATACCCTTTACAGCCTTATAAAGTACACTGTCAACAGACTTGAAAGCGTCCACAACAGTGAGCTTTCCGTTTGACATCTCATTGACCTTCTCGTTAGGGATAACAATAAGAGCGTCAACGTACTTTCTCATCTCATCGATACCGCTCATAGCCTGTACCATTTTTTCCTTGCCTTCCCAGTTGAAAGGCTTGGTAACAACGCCGACAGTAAGTATCTTCTTCTCCTTTGCAAGGGAAGCAACAACGGGAGCTGCACCTGTACCTGTGCCGCCGCCCATACCTGCCGCAACGAACACCATAGATACCTTATCCATTACCTTGATAAGATCTTCCTGATTCTCCATTGCAGATTCCTGACCAACAGTGGGATCGTTACCTGCACCCTGACCCTTTGTACGCTTTCTGCCGATCTGGATACGCTTCATTCTGCTGCCGTCCTTGGAACGCAGAGCCTTTACATCGGTATTTGCAACAACATAATCTATACCGTCAATACCGAACTCTATCATATGATCAACAGCGTTTCCGCCGCCACCGCCAACACCTATTACCATTAGGTTGGTGACGTCCTCAAACTCCTCTATCTCGAAATCGTCATCGTCATTTTTGGCTGCCGAAAGTGGTTTAATTGCCATTTTATATAACCTCCAAATCTATTGTAACATCTTATGCATATATCTATAATTTATTATAGCAGATTCAAAAATAAAATGCAACTGTTTTTTCAAACAATTTTTTGACACAATCTGTTAATTTTTTATTCTTACTCCTGAACAGGCTCTGAACTTTCGCCGCTTTCCGCCTCGGCAGTACCCTCAGAAGTTTCATTTTCCGGCAGAACAGGAACGATAACATCGGGATTATCAATGATGTTATTATCACGCACATAGACCTTTTCGGTATTGGTAAGGTTTACTGTTACCGACTCCGTGGCTGATATCTCGCTTCTGATAAGCTCACTTGCTATATACATTTTATTATCAAGCTCGTTTATGTTTCCAAGCTCAAGTGTTATACGATCCTCCACAAGCACCTTTATTCCAAAACGGTCGGTGATATCTATGGAAGTGATCTTCTTTACACCTGCTGTTTCCGCCGCTGTAAGCACCGCAGCAGGTATATCGCTCTTTCCGGCAACCTCGGATCTAATATACATACCAACAGACGGCTCTGCCGCTTCATATCCGATGATCGCAGGAAGCTTTGTATCTGCCCCCTCCTCGATTATCTTGCCAAGCCTTGATACGATATACGGACGTCCGTTATGCTGAACAACGAACCACTTTTCCGCCTCGGTCACCTTAATTACCATTTTTGTGGGGAATGATTTCGCAACATCTGCAATATCTATATAAGCGAGGGAAGAAATTATCCTCTCCTCCGCCTTGCCCTCGTCTATGTCAAGAAGGCTGGTACCCTTGACTATACCTGAGCTTGAAATAATCTCCTCAGCCGTATAGCGGAGATTTCCCTCCACCACTATCGTCAAACAGTTGAAAAGCACTGTCTTTGCAAGTATAGCAAACACAACTATCGCAACGATAGCCGCAAATACATAGTACAGCACATAGTTACCGCCTCTGCTGCCACGTTTCTTTGCCTTTACGCTGCGGTTTTTTACCGCCTTGTTGTAAGCTTTCTTCTGACCCTTGGATATGGGTGCAGCAGGTTTTTTAGCAGTATCAAGTTGCGGCTTTTGCGGAGCATTATTTATATTCTGCTCAGTAACAGGCTTCTGCTGAGGCTGAGCAGGTCTTTTCTGCTTTTTTATCGGCTTTTTCTTCTGCTTTTTAACAGGTTTCGCCGTATTCTGTACAGGTCTTTGCTGCATTGTGGACGGCAAAGCTGTCTGCGGCTTGTTTACAGCCGCAGAATGACCGTTTACAGGCTTTTTTACCTTTCCTTGTTTTTTCTTCATTCTATCATTACCTTTCTTATTTGAAAGTTCATATTCTCTTTATATCTGCTCCTACACACCGCAGAACTTTTTCCAAGCCCTCATACCCTCTGTCGATGTAGCAAAGTCCCGTAAGCTCCGAAACTCCCTCTGCGGCAAGGGCAGCCGTCACAAGGGCTGCTCCACCTCTCAGCTCTGCCGCACAGAGCTTTGCACCTGTAAGCCGTTTTACACCCTCTACCACAGCTACTCTGCCCTCTGCCTTTATCTGTGCTCCCAGTCGTATAAGCTCAGGCACGTGACGATATCTGCTGTCAAATATCGTTTCGACAAATACCGATGTTCCCTCCGCAAGAGTTGTCACCGCCATTATCGGTGCTTGTATGTCGGTCGGAAACCCCGGATAGGGCATTGTTCTTATCATAGGCGGTGCGGTAAGCTTACTCTTTCTGCTGAAATACATCTTGCCGTCACCGTAGGAATACGCACGACAGCCCATACTTTCAAGCACGGTAAGAAATGACATCATATCCGCCGCACAGCATCGGCCGAGTATAAGTTCTCCACCTGTTGCGGCAGCACAGCACAAATATGTTCCCGCAGCTATCCTGTCGGGAATTACGCTATGCTCAGCGGCGTCAAGCGACTGCACGCCCTCTATGACGATAACACTGCCGCCAGCACCGTTTATCTTTGCACCGCATTTGCAGAGGAAATCCGCAAGGTCGCATATTTCAGGCTCTCTTGCGGCATTGTGTATCTCTGTAACTCCATTTGCGGTAGCTGCGGCAAGTATAATATTCTCCGTCGCACCTACCGAGGGAAAGGACAGCGTTATCTTAGCACCGTGAAGTCCTCCCGCCGCCGCAAAGTCAAGGTATCCGTGCTCTTCTGTTATGACCGCACCCATTTGCCGCATTGCGGAAATGTGCAGATCAATAGGTCTTGCACCAAGCTCACACCCACCGGGGAACGTAAGTCTGCACCGTCCCGTCCTGCCCAGTATCGAGCCTAAAAACATTATAGAAGAACGCATCTCCCGCATAAGGTTATCGGCTATCTCATATCCGCTTACAACGGAAGCGTCAACGCATACCGTATTACCGCTTCGTATACAGCGACAGCCAAGCTGCGTAAGGATACGGCAGGCGGCGTCCACATCGGTAAGCTGCGGGCAGTTATGTAGTATACTCTCACCGTGAGCAAGTACCGACGCAGACAGCAAAGGCAGAACACTGTTCTTTGCACCCTGCACCGTTATCTCGCCTTCAAGCTTTCGTCCTCCGCTGATTATCAGCTTCTGACGGTTATCCATAGTATCATCTCCTTAAAGCATAACCATATCATCAATAGTGTCCTGTATCTGTATATTATGCCTTAAAGAAATTTTATGTGAAACTTACTTTGTAAACTTATCCTTGCCTACAAGGTCGATTATCTCGCTCATAATTCTGTCTGCCGCATTGTTTTCGGCAGATTTTTTTGCATTCTCCTCCATAAGCAGAAGCCGTGAGCGATCAGCGTACAGTGCAGATACTTCCTCCACGAGCCTTGCCTTGGTAAGATCCTTGTCCTCTATCAAGATAGCTGCATTAGCGTCGCTGAGTGTCTTTGCATTGTAGAACTGATGATTTTCCGCCGCGTTCGGGAAAGGAACAAGTATTGCAGGTCTGCCTATTGCGGTAAGCTCTGTTATGGTCATAGCACCCGCACGGGAGATTATAAGGTCTGCGGCACACATACAGGTATACATATTGTCAATATACTCACGGAAGATGTGTCGCTTTTCGTCCTGTATCACGCCGCTGTTTTTCAGCGAATCGTAGAACATATCCTTTCCGTTTCCGCCGTAGGAGTGAATATGGTTTATACCGCCCTTTTTATTCTCCCACGCAAGAAGCTCTGCCACCGCCTCAGTAATGCGGTTTGCACCAAGACTTCCTCCGAAAGAAAGAACAGTAAAGCCCTCAGGCAGTCCAAGGCGTTTCTTTGCCGCCTCACGCTCTTCTATCTGTATATTTGAACGCAGAGGATTTCCTGTCACAACGCAGTGCTGTGTATCTGAAAGATGTTTTTTTGCGTCCTCAGTAGCAAGAAGTACCCTGTCAGCTTTTTTCACCAGCATCTTTGTAGCCATACCCGGATAAGAATTGCTCTCGTGCGTAACGGTCTTTATGCCCATTGCCGCCGCCTGACTAAGCACTGTACCTGTAACATAACCGCCTGTGCCGATAACCACATCGGGCTTGAAATCCTTTAATATCTTCTTCACCTGATGCTTTGCAGAAAAGCAGTAGTAATACATCGCCTTGACATTTCTGCCGATATTCCTCATCGTCAGCTTACGCTGAAAACCTGCCATCTCAACAGGGGCGAAGTCGTATCCCGCCTTAGCGACAAGCCTTGCCTCCATTCCCTGCGGAGTGCCGATAAAAAGTATCTCAGTTTCGGGAAACACCGACTTCATCTTATCTGCGATAGCCAGTGCAGGATTTATATGTCCCGCAGTACCGCCTGCGGCAAAAACAGCTTTCATAGATATACCGTCCTGATTGATTTAATTGAGCTTTGAACGCCTTGAAACAGCAAGGAGTACGCCAACCTCTGCAAGTTGAATGATCAGTGCCGTACCTCCATAGCTGAAAAACGGCATAGAAATACCCGTATTCGGGATACAGCACACATTTACTCCGATATTGAGAAGTGCCTGTATGCCTACCTGTAAGGTTATTCCTGTCGCAAGAAGCATACCGAAACGGTCGTGCGACTGTCTTGCTATGTAAAAGCCTCTGAAAACAAATATAAGGAACAGGATAATTACCATCATTCCGCCGACAAAACCGAATTCCTCGCAGAGTATTGCAAAAACGAAGTCGTTCTGTGCCTCAGGAAGATAGTAATATTTCTGTGCGGAGTTGCCAAATCCTACTCCCCAGAAACCGCCCGAGCCTATTGCAAGTACCGCCTGATAGGATTGGTATGTTTCTTTCAGCGGTGCTGCAAGAGGGTCAAAGGTGTACTTTATTCTGTCCTGAAAGTAGGTGAACTCACTCATCATAACAGCAAGTACAAGCAATGCGGCTGCTACACCGCCGACTAATATGACGGTTTTCATATTAACTCCGCCGATAAACAACAAGGCAGCAGATATTATTATCATAATAAGCAGACCCGAAAGGTGCGGCTGTGCAATCATCAATACAGATATAACACCAAGCAATATCGCAGGCTTGATAAGTCCCGTAAAGGTATAACGCATCTTCTTGAAATTCTTCCAGATATAATACGCAAAGAAGATGATGACCGCAAATTTCAGCACATCGGACGGCTGAAAGGTACGTCCGCCAAGACGCAGCCAACGACGGGGACCGTTCTCCGTGTTACTTACACCAAAGGGTATAACAAGAGCCGTCAGGAACAACGCAATAGCAATGATGATATGTGTAACAGTAAAGGTCTTGCCCGTGCCAAAAAGCTTGAACTCCTTACGGTAAAAACGGTAGTCGATAAAGCTGACACCGAACATAAAAACAAGCCCTATACCCGCAAATATCATCTGACTCACCGCATACTCGTAGGAGTTGCCCTCATTGTCACGATAGGAAAGAGCGTGGCTCGCCGAGAACATAACGGTAATTCCTATGATAAGGAGAACCAGCGTGATTATCAGCATAGGAACATCTATACTTCCCTTGCCGTATAAAAGCTTTATCCTATCCGGATCGTCGTCCTTCTGCTTTTTGACCTTCTTTTTGGCGGGTGCAGGCTTTTTTACAGGTGCACCACGGACAGGTTTACGAACAGTTGAAGCCATATTTCCTTCCTTTCAGAAACTAATAAAATCATTTTCCAAACATAAACATAGCAAGAAGCACAGCCGCAACGCCGCACACTGCTCCCACAAGGGAGAACACCACATCAATCTTTACCTCGCTCCAATCGCTCAGCTCAAAGTGGTGATGGATAGGCGTCATCTTAAAGAAACGTTTGCCCTCTTTTGTATGATAGATCTTTTTGGTTATTTTGAAGATAGTGACCTGTATAACGACAGAAAGTGCTTCAAGTATATATACAAGTGCCGCAATAAGCATCAGCACCTCTGCATTACAGCCTATACCGAGAGCACAGACAGCTCCTCCGAGGAACATCGAGCCTGTATCACCCATAAACACCTTTGCAGGAGGGAAATTCCACATAAGGAAACCAACACAGCCGCCCGCCACGACCATTGCAAGTAAGGTGTGGCCGAACATTCCCACGATACCTGATATCACCGCAAACGCAGCCATATATACCACTGTAACACAGGAGCAAAGTCCGTCGATACCGTCAGTGAGGTTCACCGCATTTACAAGATAGTAGATAACAACTCCCATTACAGGGTAATAGAGCCAACCAAGGTCAAGCTGCCAACCCCAGGGAAACATAATAGATGTGCTTGTATCACCGCTAAGATACAACGTTGCAAAGTATGCCGCAATGATAAGCACCTGAATGACAGTTTTCTGTATAACGGTAAGTCCGCCCTCGTTCTTTTTGGTCTTTACTTTAAGATAGTCGTCAAGAAATCCCATAAAGCCCATAAGCACTGCCATAACAAGTCCCGCCGAGGAACGCAGCAGTTCAAGTCTGCCCGCTCCGTTAAAGAGGTCAGCGTCTCCCAGTGCGTGGAACAGGATCATTCCGCAGACAAAGCTTACAAAAGCCGCAATAATGAACATTATGCCGCCCATAGTGGGAGTACCCTGTTTCTTTTCCTTGTGCCACTTAGGGCCTATATCAAGGATAGTCTGTCCATATTTCAGCTTATGCAGAAACGGAATAAACCATATTCCCGCAAGCCACGTCAGTGCAAATGCGGCACACGCCGCAAAAACGCTTGTCCAAATCATTTAATACTAACCCCTTAATGTCGTTTATTTGTCTGCGGTTATTTTTTCCGCTATCTCTTCCATTCTCATACCACGACTGCCCTTGAAAAGAAGCAGGTCGCCGTCCTTTATGTAGGCTTTGAGCATTTCTGTAAGCTCTGCCTTATCTTCACTATGGTAGACCTCAAAGCCTATGTTTTTCAGTGTGTCACGACAGGCTGACATCTCTCCGCCGTAAAGGAAGCACACCTGTGCATTCTCCTTAACGTAATCCGCAACCATTGCGTGAAGCTGCTTTGACATCTCGCCAAGCTCCAACATATCGCCAAGCACAGCTATCTTTCTGCCCTCCGCCTTTGCAGAGCCAAGCACGGAAAGTGAGGACTTCATAGATGTGGGACTTGCATTGTAGCAATCCAGTATAAAGGTAAGTCCGCCGTGTTTTTCGGTCTTTTGACGCATACCCGAAGCCTCATAATTCATAAAGCCACGGATAATATCCTCCGCATTCATACCGAATTCCTTGCCGACACAGTAAGCCGCAAGTGCATTCTGTATATGATGCTCACCGCAGACAGGCACCTCCGCCTGATAGCTCTGCTCACCGTCTTTCAGGGTAAATCTCTCACCCTCCTCACAGTGGACGATATCCACTGCACGGACATCACATCTTTCGTCAAAGCCATAACGTATTATCTTTCGACCTGCGATATCTATATTCTTTAAATACTCATCATCGCCGTTTACGATAAGCGGAGCATTATCCTTTGCCCCGTCAAGTATTTCAAGCTTTGCCTTTAAGATATTCTCCCTCGTTTTGAGGTTTTCTATGTGACAATAGCCTATATTTGTAATTACAGCACAATCAGGCACAGCCGCCTTTGAAAGTACGCTTATCTCACCGAGGTCGGACATTCCCATTTCAATGACCGCCGCACCGTAGCTTTCATTCAGACGGAAAAGCGTTTTCGGAAGTCCGATATCGTTATTGAAATTGCCCTCTGTTTTAAGTGTAGAATATCCCACAGAAAGCACCGCATACACCATATCCTTTGTGGAGGTCTTTCCCACGCTGCCTGTAATTCCGCAGAGTTTTACACCAAAACGCTCTCTGTGATATCTTGATAGTCTGAGCTGTGCCGCACGAGAGTCCTCTACAAGGATAACAGGGATATCATAGCTGTCCGCACCCTCTCTCCTGTCAGAGATAACTGCCGCCGCACCCTTTTCAGCCGCATCAGAGATGAAGTCGTTTCCGTCAAAGCGTTCACCCTTTACCGCCACAAACAGTGTTCCGTTTTCTATGGTGCGTGTGTCGGTAGAAACTCCCGTAACAGTGATATCTCCGCTGCCGAAAAGCTCTCCGCCAACCGCTCTCGCTATCTCCGAAGTTGTAAACATCAATCAATTCCTCTTTCCGTAAGCCATTCCCGAACAAGCTCTTTCTCGCTGAAATGGACATATTCATCGCCTATTATCTGATAATCCTCGTGACCCTTGCCGCACAGTGCGATAACATCGTCCTGCTGTGCCATATCAAGGGCATATCTCACCGCCTCACAGCGGTCGACAAACTCAGCACAGGGCGTTTCGGACGAGATACCTGCACGGACATCGTCAATGGTCTGCTGTGGCTCTTCGTGAGCCGGATTATCGGTAGTAATAACAAGATAGTCAGCATATTGCTGTACCGCCCTGCCCATTTTCGGACGCTTATCCTTGTCACGGTCACCCGCCGCACCAAACACCGCTATAAGTCTGTTCTTAGCAAGTGGTTTAAGGGTAGACAGCAGCTTCACAAGTCCGTCCTCTGTGTGGGCATAATCGCATATTACCGTGAAATCACCGCTGTACAGCGTTTCAAGACGACCGCTTACTCCTGTGATCTTTTCCAGTGCGTCAAGGCAGTCTTGAAGATCAAAACCCATACTGCTGCACATAAGTGCCGCCTCTATTGCATTAGCCACATTGTAGTAGCCTGTAAGCGGAATTCGTACAGGATAGCACTTCTCCGCTGCCTTATCGGTCAAAAAGAACTCCGCACCCGCAGACGATAGAGTAACCTTTTCGGTATATACGTCAGCCTCACCGAAAACGCTCACAGTACAGCATTTTATACCGTGTTCTTTGCAGTATTCCGCAGTACGTCTGCCGTAATCGTCATCAATGTTGATTATAGCTGTGCCGCACATATCAAAAAGACTTCTCTTAGCGATGTAGTAGCTTTCCATTGTGCCGTGATAATCAAGATGATCCTGTGTAAGGTTAGTAAAAGCTGCCGCAGTGAAATGCTCCGCCGCAAAACGGTACTGTGCAAGTGCCTGCGAACTTGCCTCTATAAAGCAATATTTCGTGCCGATATCCGCCATTTCACGGAACAGACTGTATAGTTTCCTCGGCTCGGGAGTAGTAGGCGGCCCCGAATGGGAATAAATAAGCCCCTTTCCCGTATCAGTGCCGAGAGTACCGATAACGCCTACCTGCTCGCCAAAGCTACGAAGTATTTGTGTGCAGATATTTACAACAGTTGTCTTGCCGTTCGTTCCCGTGACCGCACCAAGCTTTATCTGTTCAGTAGGTCTGCCGTAAAACGCCGACAGCAGCTCAGGATATATCCTGCGGGAGTTCTCTACGTTCACCTCACGGGAAAGCGACAGCTTCTGCTGTGTTACAACAGCCGCCGCACCCTTTTGCAGCATTTCCTCTGCAACGCTGTGGCCGTCAAAAGCACCGCCCTTTATACATACGAACACAAAGCCACGCTGTACCTCACGGCTGTCAGAGGTAACCCCTGTGACCTCTGTATCTTTTATTTCCTCGGAAATACCGGCAATGCCGCAAAACAGCCCGCCAAGTGTCATAAACTCACCGCCATTAGTCAGAATAAGTATTTACCTGGAATGTGACCTCTACCACATTTCCTTTATAAGCCTCAGTTTCGGGATATATCGACTGCGAAACAGCAACCGCATTCGGGTTTTCCGCAGCACCGCCCGATATCTTGATATTAAATCCTGCGTTGGTTATTGCGGCATTCGCCTGCTCTACCGTCATATCAATAACATTAGGCACGACGGATATCTCATATTCCGGATCTTCGCCAAGATACAGCACTACTGTACTTCCCTTGGGTATACTGCTTACCGCCGAAGGAACCTGTGCAGTTACCTTGTCGCCCGATGCAACATCACCGACAAAACGAACCTCAAAGCCTGCCGCCGCAAGTGCGGATTCTGCTCTCTGCGGCTCGTAGTTAAGCACATAGGGAACAGCTGCGTCCATTTTGGCAAGTTCCTCCGCTGTATATGTGGGATAGATTCCAAGATGCGGCAGACCCTCTCTGAATACCGCCGAAACAACAGGAGCAGCCACGGCAGATCCGTAATACTGTGCACCTGTGGGAGTATCCGCCATAACCAGCATAACTATCTCAGGGTCGTCTGCGGGAGTAAACGCCGCAAAGGTCGAAACATAGGTCATCGTTGCACCTGCCGCCTTGCCGCCTGCTGCGTTATACTCATCGATTCTCTCCGCCGTACCCGACTTACCGCCAATACGGTAGCCGCTGATGTATGCGTTACTTCCCTGGTTTGTGATAACTATATTTTCAAGTATCTCCCTCATCTGTGCCGATGTTTCCTCGGAGATGACCTGTCTTTTTATCTGGGTCTGCGTTGTCTGTACAACGTTTCCATCACTGTCAAGCACCTTGTCCACAAGGTAGGGAGTTACAAGATAGCCGCCGTTTACAACTGCACAAAAGGCTGTTGCCATCTGCATAGGAGTTATCTTGTTAGTCTGTCCAAAAGA
>JAZUSC010000022.1:0-6659 GCA_045606505.1 Oscillospiraceae bacterium | reverse complement strand
GAAGCTTTTCAATGATACCCTGCAAGTCGCCGCCAAAGTAGTCGTTATTACGCACGATACCCTTGCTGTCGGGCTTATAAAGCGGAGTGCCGTACCAGTCATCACGCATTATTCTGTCCTCGGGGACGTTTTCGTGGTGTTTTCCGCTCTTTGCAAAACGGTCGGGGAATATCTGATACATAATTCCGCCACGGATAAATGCGGGGGTGTAGAGATTTTCGTCAAAAACGGTGAGCTGGAAAAGCTCCTCGCCCTCGAAAACACCCTCTGACGCACCTCTTCGTTTGATATAACGGCGTCTGCCGTCAAGTATACAGGTGAAGTAGTAGTGGTGAAGTCCCGTGTTATTCGGTGTAAATACACAGGTGTAGATGTTGTCGTCGCCGCTCTCGTCCTGTAAGATAAGCTCGATGAAACGCTCCTTGTAGCCGGGGCGGTACATTACGAGCGTGAGGTCTGCAACAGGCATAGACTTCGGGATACGCAGATTGAAGATACTGGGCTGACCCTTTCTCAACGCACCGAAGGGGTGCTTGTAGCTTGTATCAAAGCAATCAAATAACGGAAGGCTCATTTTGGTTTCCTCCAAAGAGATTTGTCGTTTTAAACGAAAAGCGGCGGACTTTTCAGTCCGCACGACTATTCGTTGTTGGTAAGCTTTCGGAAACGAAATATTATTTCAGATTCCAGATGTCACGAGCGTAGTCTGTAACAGCTCTGTCAGCGGAGAAGCGGCCTGCACCTGCGATGTTGAACAGGGACTTCTTGTTCCAGTCGAGCTGATCCTTGTATACTTCGCTGATGTACTTCTGTGTACCACGGTAGCTGTCGAAGTCAGCAAGAGCCATATAGAAGTCTTTCAGCTTGATGGAGTTTGCAACCTCCTCGAATGTAGCACCGTTGATACCGTTGTACATACGCTGCATAGCGTCCTTGATCACCTGGTTGTTGTTGATGTAGTACTCGGGGTTGTAGCCTCTCATACGGAGGTCGTTTACCTCGGGTGTTCTCATACCGAATACGAAGATGTTCTCATCGCCCACAGCCTCGTGGATCTCAACGTTAGCACCGTCATAAGTGCCGACTGTAAGAGCACCGTTGAGCATAAACTTCATATTACCTGTACCGGAAGCCTCTGTACCTGCAAGGGAGATCTGCTCGGAAACCTCGGCAGCGGGCATAAGCATCTCGGAGAGAGTTACACGGTAGTCTTCAAGGAAGATGACCTGTAACTTTTCACGCAGCTTGGGATCGTGCTTGATCTCCTCGCCGATGCACCAGATCATCTTGATGATCTGCTTTGCGATATAGTAACCGGGGGCAGCCTTTGCAGCGAAGATGTAGGTCTTGGGTACAAAGGGAGCGTCGGGGTTCTGCTTTAAGAAGTTGTAGTCTGCGATGATGTTGAGAGCATTAAGCTGCTGACGCTTGTACTCGTGCAGACGCTTAACCTGTACGTCGAAGATAGAGTCAACGTTGAGCTTTGTGCCTGTTGTAGCCTCTACATACTTAGCAAAACGCTCCTTGTTGTTTCTCTTGATCTTGCCGAGCTTTTCAAGAACGGACTTGTCGTTTGCGAATACCTGGAACTTGATAAGTTCAGACGCGTCCTTCTTGAAGCCCTCGCCGATACACTCGGACAGGAGGTCTGTAAGCTCGTGGTTGGATTGCAGCAGCCATCTTCTGTACGCGATACCGTTGGTAACGTTCTTGAACTGGCTGGGCTTATCCATAGCCTGTAAGTTGAATACGTCGTCCTTGATGATCTGGCTGTGGAGCTTGGAAACGCCGTTTACGCTGTGAGAAGCAGCAACGCAGAGGTTTGCCATATGGATCTGGTTGTCCTGGATAATGGACATCTTTGTAACCTTTTCGCTGCTCTGTGTTCTTGCGAAAAGCTCCTCGCAGTAGCGGCGGTTGATCTCGCAGATGATAGAGAAGATACGGGGGAGGATCCTTTCAAGCAGGGTCTTGTCCCACTTTTCGAGAGCCTCAGCCATAACGGTGTGGTTTGTATATGCAAATGCATTGGTAACGATGTGCCAAGCCTGCTCCCAACCGTAGCCGCAGTCGTCGAGAAGTATTCTCATAAGCTCGGGAACTGCAAGGGTGGGGTGTGTGTCGTTGATGTGGATAGCAACCTTCTCGTGGAAGTTTTCAAGTGTGCCGTATACCTTCATATGACGCATTACGATATCGCCAACGGAAGCCGCACACATAAAGTACTGCTGTCTTAAACGGAGTGCCTTACCCTCCATATGGTTGTCGTTGGGGTAAAGTACCTTGGAAATGGAGTGTGCAATGTTGGAAGCACCGAGAGCCTTTGCATAGTCGCCGCTGTTGAAGCTGCTCATATCAAAGGACATATTCTCCGCACTCCAAAGACGGAGCTTGGAAACAGCCTTGCTGTCGTAACCGGAAACATACATATCGTAAGGAACAGCGTTTACGGAGCTGTAATTTACGTGTTCAAGGTGGTGGTAGTTGTCCTCCCAGTACTCGTTGATGTGACCGTCAAAGCGAACCTCAATAGCCTGGTCGGGACAGGGTACGAGCCACGCACCGCCGCCGGGAAGCCAGTTGTCGGGAAGCTCTGTCTGCCAGCCGTCAACTATCTTCTGCTTGAAGATACCGTACTCATAACGGATAGAGTAGCCTGTTGCGGGGTAGTCGCAGGTTGCAAGACCGTCAAGATAACAAGCTGCAAGACGACCAAGACCGCCGTTACCAAGACCTGCGTCCGGCTCTTCCTCGAAGATTCTGTCAAGCTTGATGCCCCAGTCAGCGAGAGCAGCCTCTGCTTCCTTTTCAAGACCTATGTTGTAAAGGCTTGTTTTGAGGGAGCGGCCCATAAGGAACTCCATAGAGAGGTAGTACACCTGCTTCTTGCCCTGAGAATTTACCTGACGCATATAGTTGTGACGCTTTTCCTTTAAGTAGTTCACAACGATAGAGGATAACGCACGGTAGAGCTGTGCGTCTGTTGCGTTTTTGGAATCTGTTCTGAAGTCGTACTCCAGAATGCCTGCGAGCTGCGTTTTCAGCTCTTCTTTCGTGAACGGAGATTTCATTTTTACGGTTGACCCCTTTCTAAATTTGCCCTTTTTCGGGCTGTTTTGTAGGGCATAGTTATCCCTTTATTTCAATAATACTTTTCAATTATACTATTTTTTTCACAAAAATGCAAGGGTAGACAAGCATATCTGTTATTTAATCTAAAAAAAATCCCATAATCAAGCTTTTTTTCGACAAAATGGACATCGTTCTATTATCTTTTTTTCAAAGAAAACGTTTACCTCTGCGGAAGCTCAAAGGGAGATATCTCGATATAGTCGATATTTAAATACCACTTCATTCCCTCCCATATTGTGAACAGCTCGTTGCCGTCGGGAGTGAAGTCCTCTCCGTAGCCTATGTCGATGTAATAGACGTGCGGATATGCCGCAAGATCCTTTGCTGCCTTGTCGTAGTCTGTTTCATCATCGGTCTTTTTGTGGGAGGTGTAGGTGTAGAACTCACCGTATTGCATCGAGTACAGCTTTATATCGGGGAGATACGCCGCAACCTGCGGCAGCAGATCGCCGCCCGTAACGAATACAGCGTCGGAGGGAAGCTCCTTTTTTATGAACTCCGCTGTCTTTTTTGCGGGACAGAACTGCTCCGTATAATCCTGTACAAGGTGTATTGCCGCTGTCGGTATGGTAAGCACCATAACCGTTGTAAGCAAGACCTCATAAGTTTTGAGTGCGTTTTTGTCAAGCCGTGAAAACTGTGACAGCAGCGACTGTATAAGCTTTGTATCGGCTTTAAGCTCTTTTGCGGTTTTTTCTGCGGGAGTTTCCCCACGGGCAATGCACAGCACGAAAACAAAGCTGAAAAGCACTATCGCCGCACGGTTTGCATTGGTGTAGAAAAGCACCTCTCCCGTGATGATGTACAGCAGCAGAAAAGTAAGCTCCATAAGAAAAGCTCTGCGGTGTCTTCTGAGGAAAACAAGCATTCCCAGCATACAAAGCTGAACTATCACCGCAGCAACGGTTACAAAGATATTGATATCCCCAGACACAGAAACTCCGTTTGACGCAACGCTGAAAGGCGACTGAACTATCGATTTTATTATCATAGCAACATTCGGATCTCTGTCGGCGGTAACGGAATTCGTGCTGAGTGACGAAAGAAGAGGTAATACAAGCAGCAGCACTCCCACGCCCGCAATAAAAAGTCCCGTGATACCAAGCACATTCTCCTTTTTGGAGGAGGTCTTCCAATCCTTTATAAGGTCGGCTATCATAAATATTCCCAGTATTCCAACCATTCCGCTGAAACAGACGTGGGTATTTGCAAGAAGTCCGACAAGCAGCCCGAAAAGGAGCGGGTGCTTTTTCCTGTCCTTATACAGCACTGCGATAAGGCAGAGCAGCAGCGGTACAAGACAGTAGCTCCTTGAAACCACGGAATTTGTGAAGATAAAGCCGCCCGAAAACACCACCGCCGCCTTTAACGGCAGAGAAAGGGGCAGGCAAAACAACGCCACAGCCGCAGCGGCGGTCATAAACGTCCAGCTTATGAACGGCAGCACCTCGCAGGAAAGACCTATGTGTGAAAATACAAACAGGATAAAATGCCACAGCGGAGGGTGACCCTCGTACTTCATCATTCCGATGATGCCTGCTATATCGTTGTCACGGGCGATATTCCACGCCTGAGCCTCGTCAAACCACAGCTCGTGATTTAACGCTCCGATAAGCGTTATCACCGCATACACAAGGAGTATTGCGGTGCTTATTATAAGCCTTTTCTTTTGTGAAAGTGAACTCATTTTATCACCTCATCATTCGCCGTATTATTTGAGTTAATAAGCGACCTTAAATGTTCCTCGCTGAAAGCGGATATCTCCGCATACTGCTTTGCACTGCAATAGCCTATTCCCCTACGGCAGGAGAATATTATGTCCTTTGTAAGGCTCTCGTGAGAGATGTCACTTGACGCATATACAAAATACAGGTGCGGATACTCCGACAGGTCGGACATTATCTCCTCAAAGCTTACATCGGGGAGCGTAGACTTGAATATCTTATAGCTGCTGAAATCCGCAAGTTCCACAGAGTAAAATCTGTATTGCGGCAGATATGCGTACAGCTCGGGGAATCCGTCATCAGCGTGTATCAGCACAGCGTCCTCGGGGATATTCTCCTCGATGTATTCCGCCATTTCCGTAGCAGCGGTGAAATCCCCCTTAATATCTCTGTACATAAACGATACGCCCATAGGCATCGTCAGAAAAAGTGCGGCGGTACAAAGCACTCCGCAGGTCTTTATCGGCTTACTGTCACAGCGTAGTCCGAACTCGAACAGCTTTTTCATCATCGGAGAGGTGTTTTCAGAAGGGTGTTTAAGCTCCCTTTCGGTGTTACCCTCTCCCACAGAAAGCCATAAAGTGAACGCAAGTGCGAACACGAATAACGCAGACCTGTTCGGGATAGATACCCACACAAGCTCACAGGTGATAATGTGGAACACCGTATAAAGCAGCAGCGTGACAAATGCACGGATATGCTTCCTTAACAGCACAAGCTCCGCTATCCAGCACAGCCAAAGCACGGGAATGCACACCACCGCAAACACAGAGGGAACATCACCGCCGCCGTAAGCCGACATACCTATGCTGTAAGGTGCATTCAGCAGACTTTGGATATACCCGTCAAACGTGGTCTGCATTTCTGCTACCTTTTCATTTGCAGACATAGAGCCTATAAGCGGTAAAATAAGCGTCAGCACTCCAAGACCTGCTATCGCAAGACCCATAAGGCTGAAAGCCCTCTCCCTTGCGGAGCCTTTTTTCCAATCCTTAAACAGGTCGATAAGCATAAAAATACCCAATGCACCGACTATTCCGCAGACGAATATATGCGTATTTGCAAGGAGTGCCACAAGCAGTCCGAAAAGCAGCGGGTGATTTTTTCGCTTCGGGTACACCGCCGCAACAAGGCAAAGCAGCAGCATTATTATACAATAGGGTCTTGAAATTACGGAATTGATATAAATAAAGCCGCCAGAAAATATCACCGCTGCTTTCAGCGGCAGAGAAAAGGGCGACATAAACACTACCACAGCCGCAGTAACCACCGAAAACGTCCAGCTTATAAACGGCAGCACCTCCACCGACGCACCAAGCTGTGCAAACGGATACAGGATAAAATGCCAAAGCGGCGGGTGACCCTCGGTATTCATTGCGGCAAAGACCTCTGCGGGAGTACATTCCCGTGCTATCACCCACGCCTGAGCCTCGTCAAGCCAGACTTCGTGGTTAAGTGCCGCAATAAATGTTATCACGGCATATATAAAGAGCATCAAGCCGCTTATCATCATTTTTTTGTTCTTCGTCATATCCGCATCACCGCCGTTTTTATTACAGTTTTTCCGTCTAAGTATAACATATATCGTCTGATTTTTCAATAGCAAAACAAAAAGGCAGAGCTTATGCTCTGCCGCAGCTTGTCGAAAAACTAAGTTTTTGCCCGCAAAGCGGGCTTTTTTGATAACTTTTTTGGTGTGGCTTTGCCGCACCAAAAAACACTTCTATCCGCACAACTGTACTGGAAACGGCTATCGCCTTATTCCTTATGCGGGCAGTGCGGATGTTTCGGCGGAAAAGTCCC
>JAZUSC010000021.1:0-60292 GCA_045606505.1 Oscillospiraceae bacterium | reverse complement strand
ATCCGACTTCACTCTTGTGAGATCACTGCAGGCGATGATGGTGCCGTTTTCGTCGATAACACCGATAACACGGTTTACCGCATCCTTCATCTGATGAACAATACCCTGGAACAATCTGTTTGACATCGTTTTTACCTCTTTCTGTAAATGTCCTGAAAGCATACTCTTCCATCCCGAGCCATTGACCTGACCCCTCTGGGTCGGCAGGACAGACAGGGCGATGCCTTCTTGCTTTGTGATGTTTGTTGCCTGTTGTTATGTATTGCGTTTTGACGGCTTTGTGCATTTTTCACAGCCTTGTACCTGAAAAATGACATAGCTGACGCTCAGAGCAATATACTCTAATCTATATTGTACTAAAAAAATCAGAAAAAATCAAGTCTTTTTTATGTAATATGTAAAAGTTTCTTGTTTTTTTTCGCCGTACTTGAAAAAAGGCTGGAAAAGTTATATAATAAAATGGAATAGATATGTTTCGGAGAGGGTGTTTTTTCCGAAAATATATTAAAAAATGTAGAAAAAGAGGTAAAATATACTATGTGTAATTGCGGAAAAGAAAAATTCTATATAACCACTCCGATATACTATCCTTCGGGCAATCCCCATATCGGACATTGCTACACCACTGTTGCGTGTGATGCTATCGCTCGTTTCAAGAGAATGCAGGGATATGATGTAATGTTCCTTACAGGTACCGATGAACACGGTGCAAAGATCCAGCAGAACGCTGAAAAGGCGGGTAAGACTCCTCAGCAGTATGTTGACGAGATAGTTGAAAACTTTAAGCACCTATGGAGCTTTATGGGCGTAAGCTATGACCGTTATGTCAGAACTACCGACCCTTACCATATCGAAACGGTACAGAATATCGTTACAAAGCTTTATGACAAGGGACTGATATATAAGGGCAGCTATACAGGAAAATACTGTGTTCCCTGCGAAAGCTTCTGGACAGAAACCCAGCTTGTTGAC
This sequence comes from Oscillospiraceae bacterium, assembly GCA_045606505.1. GTDB lineage: Bacteria > Bacillota > Clostridia > Oscillospirales > Ruminococcaceae > CAG-115. Next base: position 59,320 of record JAZUSC010000021.1, on the reverse strand, counting down.
GGAAAATGCCCCGATTGTGGCAGAGAAGTTATAGACAGCGAGGAGGAGGCATACTTCCTTCGCCTTTCTGCTTATACTGACAGAATAATCGATCTGCTGAAAAACACTGATTTCCTCCGCCCCGAAAACCGTGTAAATGAGATGGTAAACAATTTCGTTAAAGACGGATTAGAGGATCTGTGTATTTCCAGAACCACTGTCAAGTGGGGCGTACCGATACCCTTTGACGACAAGCATACCGTATATGTATGGCTTGACGCACTTATCAACTATATCAGTGCATTAGGTTATGAGAACAACACATACAACGACTTTGAAAAATATTGGCCTGCCGATATGCATATGACTGCAAAGGAAATAGTTCGTTTCCATTCTATCGTATGGCCTGCACTGCTTATGATGCTGGATATTCCTGTGCCTAAGCGTCTTTACGGTCACGGCTGGATCACATTCAACGGTGCAAAGATGTCCAAATCCCTTGGAAACGTTGTCGATCCGTTCGTTCTCGGTGAGCGTTACGGTGTTGACGCAGTGCGTTATCAGATACTCCGTGATATGCCCTACGGAAGCGACTGCAACTTCTCCAACGAGATAATGATAGGCCGTATCAATACAGACCTTGCAAACGACCTCGGAAACCTTGTTTCCCGTACTGTTGCAATGGTTGACAAGTACTTCGGCGGCACACTTCCCACAGACAGACAGGCTGACGCTCTTGACGATGAGCTTAAAGGTATGGTGTCCTCTCTGCTTTCCAAGGTTGCTCCGCTTATTGAAGAGGCTCAGCTTTCAAAGGCACTGGAAGAGATATTCAAGGTAGTTTCCCGTGCAAATAAGTATATCGACGAGACCGCTCCCTGGATACTCGCAAAGGACGAGGCTAACAAGACAAGACTTGCGACAGTACTCTACAATCTGCTTGAAAGCGTGAGAATATGCTCGGGTCTGTTGTTCCCGTTTATGCCTCAGACAATGCCCAAGGTATGGGAGCAGATCGGTGCAAACGCAGATATCACAACTTATGAAACACTTGACAAGTTCGGCACGCTTCCTGCTGGTGTGACAGTTCACAAGGGAGATGTTCTGTTCCCCAGAATAGATATGGACAAGGAGATCGAGGAGCTTAATGCAATGCTCGCTCCTGCCAAGACATATCGTGAGGACGAGGACCTTGACAAGGCTAACATCATCACCATAGATCAGTTTGCTGAGGTCAAGCTCAGAAGCGGCGAGATAACAGCCTGTGAGAAGATAAAGAAGGCTAAGAAGCTGCTCAAATTACAGGTGGACGACGGCAGAAACGGCAGACAGATCGTATCGGGTATCGCACAGTGGTATGCACCCGAGGATCTTATCGGAAAGAAGATAGTATTTGTTGCAAACCTTGCCCCCGCAAAGCTTTGCGGAGAGGACAGTGAGGGTATGATACTTGCCTGTGACGCAGGCGAGGGCGATGTTCGTGTACTGTTCCTTGATAAGGACGTGCCTAACGGAAGCACTATCAGATAATATTTTATCTTCACATAAATTGATTTAATAAGGAGGTATTACAGTGGATATTTCGAGAATGGCGAATATTGCGTCAGTTAATCAGACTACGCTCACAAAATCCGCAGAACAAAGGACGGAGCACAAGACATCCACTCTTGCCTCCGAGCATACCGACAGCTTTATAAAGTCACAGCAGGCATATACTCCTGCTTATACAAGAGCCTCTGCAAAAAAGCAGAACAGCGACAATAACCTTTTACAGCGTGAAAACGCAGAGGATAAGGTCGGTGCGATAAAGCAGGGTGAGGGCAAACCAAAATCGGAGCTTGTTGTGGAAGGCGTTCAGCATATTATCCGTGCTATGTTTGTAAAGCAGGGTGAGGTGCTGACGGGAAATGTTCCAAGCATAGGTGCAAAGCTTTATGCGGAGGAGCTTTTATCCCAGATAAGAAGATTGTACGGAAATTCAGCGGTTGATGAAAGCTCGCCGCAATACTGGGCGGCTGAGCCGACTGCTGAAAGATTAACGCTGTTTTTTGAGTGCATTTCGTTGGACGAGGATAAATCCATAATGCTTGAACGTGCGTTTAGCGGTGCGTTCAAGGATACGGAGGCTCTTTTTGGCGGAAGAGGTCATTTGCCGCTGGAAAGCTACGAAACGAAACAGCTGGTTCAGCAGAATTATTTTAACAAGCAGGAAAGCAAAGCATAATGGGAATTGTTGATACACACGCACACTATCTGAAAGAGGATTTCGGAGAGGAGTTGTTTCCGCTTATTGAAAGTATGCCGTCGCTGGGCGTTGAAAAGATAATAGCGGTGGGATATGACCTTAGGTCAAGCGGCGAGGAGATAGCACTTGCACATAGGTTTGACTATGTATACGCAGCGGCAGGAATTCATCCCGAAAACTGCTACGACCTTCCTGATAACTGGGAGAGTGAGCTTGAAAAACTCCTTTCGGACGAAAGAGTATATGCCCTTGGCGAGATAGGTCTTGATTATCATTACGACAACACTGTAAAATCAGTGCAGAATGACGTTTTTGAAAAGCAGCTGATTATGGCTGAGAAACTTAATAAGCCTGTAATAATCCATTCCCGTGACGCTTGTGAGGACACTATGGTCTTGCTTAGGAGGTACAAGCCTAATGGCGTAGTCCATTGTTTTTCGGGCAGTGCGGAAACGGCGGCAGAGGTGGTAAAGCTTGGTATGTATATTGGCTTTACGGGAGTGCTGACCTTTAAAAATGCCAAAAAGGCGGTTTCAGCCTGTGAGGCGGTGCCGCTTGATAGATTGCTGCTTGAAACAGACGCACCGTATATGGCTCCCGTGCCAAACAGGGGTAAACGCTGCGACAGCTCGATGATACAGTATACAGCCGCCAGAATGGCGGAGATAAAGGGTGTTTCCACAGAGGAAATGATAGATATTGCAAAGCAGAATGCGGAAAGGCTGTTTGGAATATAACAGACCGTAAGCAAAAAGCTTTAAGGAGAAATTATGGACGCAGACAGTCGAAGTACAAATTCAACCGAAACAACAGATAAACCGAAGAAGCACAAGGTACGCCGTTTTCTTTTAGGTTGGCTCATAGCTCTTAACAAGGGTATAACAAAGCTGCTGAAAAAGGCACTCGGAAATGATTATATGGACGTTACCGAGGACGAAGTGCTTGATATGGTGGACGCACTTGCCAAAACTCCTAATGACGAGGGTGATGACAGCGTTATCGAGGAAACCTCTGCTCAGATGATCACGAACATTTTTGAGTTTAACGATCTTACAGCACAGGACGTTATGACGCACCGCACCAATATCGTCGGGGTTGAGCGTAATGTGTCGCTTGACGATATCATTTATCTTGCACTGGATATGGGCTTTTCCCGTATACCCGTATATGAGGATACCATTGATAAGATAATAGGTATTATAATAGTAAAGGATCTATTGTGCCTTGTCGGAGAGAAGGATCTTTCCACGTTCAAGGTGGAGGATTTTCTGCGTGATGTTATTTTTATTCCCGAGGCGTGTCCTTGTTCGGACACATTCCAGTCGCTGACCTCTCTCAAATCGGGTATGGCGGTAGTTGTTGATGAGTACGGAGGTACTGCGGGCATCGTAACGCTTGAAGATATCATCGAGGCGATAATGGGTAACATTCAGGACGAGTACGACGACGAAAAATCACAGATAGTGGAGATAGGCGAAAGCCAGTATGATATAGATGGCGAAACCGACCCCGAAGAAGTGTTCAGGCTGTTTGGCAAGGAATTACCCGAGGAACACGAATATGAAACTATCGCAGGCTTTATCACTGACAAACTCGGCTATATCCCTGAGGGTGACGAGATAGTGCCGCCAAGTGTAGATTATGAGGGAATACATCTTGTTGCACTTCATATTGAGGACAGATGTATATTAAAGGTGCGTGTTTCGGAAACGAATACATCAGACAGTCAGGAAGAATAAATATTTCAGCCCCGCCTTGCGACGGGGCTGCTTAAATAGGAGGAGTATTATGCGTAGGGACAGGAAAAAGGCGGCTGTGGAAATTATCGCTCTGCTTAAAGAAGAATACCCCGAAGTAAAGTGTGCATTGATATACACTCAACCCCACGAGCTGCTTATTGCAACACGGCTTTCTGCCCAGTGTACGGACAAGCGTGTTAATATGGTGACTCCCGCACTGTTTGAGCGTTTTAAAAGCATTGATGAGTTTGCGGAAGCTGATGTTTCGGAGGTGGAGGAGCTTATCCGCACCTGTGGACTTTTTAAGACCAAGGCTCAGGATATAGTGTCTATGTGCGTAATGCTCCGTGACATTTACGGCGGCAAAGTTCCTGATAGCATAGCAGAGCTTACCAAACTTCCGGGGGTGGGCAGAAAGACCGCAAATCTTATTGTCGGAGATCTTTACGGTCAGCCTGCTTATGTCTGCGATACTCACGTTATAAGGCTTACGAACAGGCTCGGATTGTCCGATACAAAGGACGCTGCAAAGGTTGAAAAGCAGCTGCGTGAGGTGATACCGTCCGGGGAAAGTCTTAAATTCTGCCATAGGCTTGTACATCACGGCAGAGGAGTATGTATAGCAAGAGCACCTAAATGCGAGGCTTGTGTGCTGCGAAATGTATGCAGGTCTAAGGATAAAGTATAATAAAAGCGGCTTCCTTTTCGGGGAAGCCGTTTTAGTATCAGTTGGATAATATAGAGCTTGAATTGAGGGATTCTTTTATCTTTGCGACAAAATCCTTTTCTCCTATCGGGCGGCTGAAATAGTAGCCTTGCAGGTATTCGACACCCTTTTCGATAAGGAGATCGACCTGTTCACGTGTTTCGACACCCTCTGCTACTATCTTAACTCCAAGCCTGAGTATCATATCAATGCAGCTGTTGAGTATAATGAGCGGCTCTTCGGGGTCTTCTCCGAAACAGGGCCACAAGAGGCTCTTGTCCAGCTTTACCAGTTCAAAGTGGACCTTTGCCATCTGGGCTAGATTTGAATATCCCGTACCAAAGTCGTCCATAGAGAAGTGACAGCCCATCTGACGAAAACGATCCATATTATATTGCAGCATATCGCCGCCGTCTATTGAGGCGGTTTCGGTTATCTCCAAATTGAAAAATCCGGGGTGTACACCGTACTGTGTCATAAGTTTTGAAAGTTGTGCTACTATTCCGATATCAACGCTCTGAACACCGGAAAGATTTACCTCGATATAGTCAATGCCAAGCTGCCACAATTTTTCTCTTGCCGCAAAGTTGCAAACCTTTTCAAATACAATGTGTCCGATCTCTTTGATTAGTCCCTGCTCTTCTGCGAGGGGGATAAAGAATTCGGGGGAGATAAAGCCTACGGTGGTGGTATCTTGAAGTCTTACAAGAGCCTCTGCCGAGGAGAAACGTTTCTTCGACGCTGAATATATCGGCTGATATACAACATCGAAAGCCTTGTCCTTTACTGCTTTGTTCAGGATACCAAGAACTTCCATACGGTAGTTTTTCTTTTCGATTATCTCTTCGTTGATAAAATATATTTTTCCGCTGCCACGGAGCGAAGGTTCATTGAGGCAGTAGTCGAGGGTATCGTATGCCTCGTCAACCTTTTGAGCGTATTTCGGACACTCGATGATAGTAAGGTGGTAGTGCGGGGTGAACATACCGTCGGCGGTGGTGGTGTTGCATTTGAAGTTCCACAGCTCACTTCCACTTGCAAGTTTGTCAAGATCCTCTTTGTTTTCGATAAATGCGGTCAGTGTGTAGGAACGTGAATGGTATAGGCTGATATTCGGGATAGCGAAGCTTATCTGCTCTGCCGCTTGTCTTAGAATTACCTTAGCCTGATCGTAGCCCATTACTTTTTGTATCTGCTCAACATCGTCAATGGTGAAATTCACCATATAAAAGCTCTTTTTACGGGCAAACATCTCGGGCATCATAATGTGGAATGCACGACGGCTGAATGTGCCTGTTTCAGCGTCCTCGTATTCACGAGGGTTTTCAAAGCGTATGTAGACATACATAACCATAAGCGAAACGCCCATTGCGGAAATCAGCCAGTATTTTGTTACAAACTGGATAAGTGCAACGACTATCCAGATACAAAGACCTACGAAAATAGACACCCTTGCACGCTTATAGTCGGCAAGTAACTCCGCAGAACCGCTCTCACTGTAACTGTCTTTCTTTCTGAGAAGCAGGATGAATATAGCTATAACATATAATGCAACAGAAGCGTAGAACACTGTTACCATAGGACCGTAGGAATAAGCACCACGCTCGTCCACCTGATAATAAATCGGTGCAAACAAAGCAAACGCAATAGTTACACAGAACGGCAGACTGAATGCGAAAAGGGCTTTTTTGCTGATGCGTTTTTGTTCTCCCGACAAAAAGAACACATATAGAAACAATAGAAAGACAAGAATGTCAAGTGATCCTATGTATACCTGATGTGCAAGTCTTGTCACCCAATCGGGAATAGTGTCAAGATTGTACAGAATATAATATGTTCCTATATCCGCACCAAGGTTTATCATTGATGCTCCCCAAAACATAAAGAATGTTTGTGTAGAGATAATGGGCAGCCTTTTGCTACGCATATAGTCTACGAATATGACGACCAGTACCGCAATGGCAAGTATCTGGAATTTTAAACTTCCAAACTCCATATTGACCTCCGTAAATATATCAGACAATAAATTATTGTGTACTATGTAAAACCTATTATAACACTTATTTATATTATAGCATAATTTTGTGAATAATTCTATATTAAATGCGGGAAACAATCTTTTTTGTGTAACACGCACAAAGAATAATGCTGAAAAAGTGGTTCAGGACTTCGTTTTAAGCCTTAAAATACGCCATTACTGAAACAGTGTTGAAAATAAATGGATATGTTGATTATTTTGTTGAAAACTTTTTGTAGAAATTAGACAATCCTAAACGCTTATCTTAGCGAAATATTCTGCAAAAAACAGAAAATCGGCTTTAAATATGACAAAATCCCAAAATTGTGTTGACGATTTTTTTTATTTTGGATATACTTATAGCAAGAGATAAGACAGAAATTATGTCTGTTATCTTGGTTGTTCAAAACGCAAAAGAAAGAAGTACGCAGTACAAGCAAAATATTATTTTAAACGGAGGATTTTTCGCTATGTGTATGAAAGACGTTGAAGTAAAGAATCAGGTTGGTCTTCACGCAAGACCTGCAACATTCTTCATTCAGAAGGCTAATGAGTTCAAGAGCTCTATCTGGGTTGAGAAGGAAGAGCGTAGAGTAAACGCAAAGAGCCTTCTCGGCGTTCTCTCCCTCGGTATCGTTGGCGGTGCTAATATTCGCATTATCGCTGACGGCAGCGATGAGCAGCTTGCAGTTGACAGCCTTGTTAAGCTCGTTGAGAGCGGCTTCGCTGAATAATCTGTTTTAAACTAATTTGTTTTGTATTTTTCCGCATTTGCGGTCGGCAGGGCAGAAATCGGCTTCGGCTCGATTTCTGTCCTTTTTGTTTTTCGGAGGAAACGATGAGAAAGGTTATTTTTTTGCTGCTTACAGCTATGGTATTTTGTCTGAGCGGTTGTGCGGCTGAGCTTCCTGAGGGCTATCAGCTTGTGAAGTCTGCAAAAGCAAAGTATGAAACGCTTGACAGCGGCAGGGTGATTATGGTAGACCTTGATAAAGACGAAAAAATAATGGAATTCTCTTTTTTGATAAATCCTAACGACGAAATGGTGTTAAGCTACTACGGTAAAGACGGCGACAAGGAGATGTACGCTTACAGCGACGGAGCGGAGTATTTCTACAAGGACGCAGGCGATGAGATGTGGTCTGTTATCAGCTCCTCTGATGAAAGCTACATATATAATATATATAACCGTGAAAACCGCTATCCTTATGCTGACGGAGGGATATTCTTTCTTGACGGAGGCTCTGTTGAAACTGCTTCTGTGACAGAAAATGCTGACGGCTCTTGTACCGTGACCTATGTGTATGATGCTGATAAGCTGAACAACTCTACACAGGGATTACTTGAAGATGTGCAGAGCTTTGAGTCGCTGACAACGGTATTTGAGATAAATGCTGACGGGTTTATCACTGATTTCACAGAAACAGGCACAGTAACAGACAGCGGCGGAGTTAAAATGGATATCAATATGAGAATAACTATTGATATGATGAATGAAGTTTATGAGATACCCTATCCTGTTGATCAGGTAAAAAAATCCTGAAAATATGTAAACAATGTATATTTTCATAGCTGATTTGTAGAATGTGGTGTTTTTGTAAGAGTGATTTTGTGCATAATAACCGAAATATATACGCAAAAGGTTACAAAACGGTTACAAACGGTTGCGAAACGGTTACAAAAATGGTATAATCATAAACATCAACAGTATTTGGACTGTTTAAGACTAAACGAAAAAAGAAAACTTCTATGCCGATAATACAAAAAATATTATCGGTATTTGTTTGTAATCAGGAAAAGGAGGAAACGATGGTTTCCGAAAAAGAGCGACAGTCTGTAAGCACTGCGGCAGAAAAAAAGCCCCGCAAAGGTGCTTACGACTTCATATATGGTATAGGAGAATATATATTCTCTGTTTTAATTACTGTTCTTACAGGTATAAAAAATTCAGTTTTGGCATTTGTGGATAGATACGAGCATAAGTTTGCTGCTATCGGCAGGGTTGTGACGGGTTGGTTCAAAAAGATAGGTCAAAAACTTGCCTCGCCCTTTGTTAGATACAGAAAGGCAACAAAGCTTGGCTTTTCTGAAATAGGCAGGATACGCAGGGAAAAGGGCTTTTTCAGTGCTTTTATTGCAGTTATTAAGCTGTTTATAAGAGTGCTTTTCGGAAAAAGAGGTCTTGCATATTCGCTGTTTAATTACGCACTTCCTGTTGTCAGTATGGTTATGTTGTTCAATATCGTGACCTACGCAAACAATATGAGCTACGCAATAAAGCTCAACGTGAACGGTGATTTTGTCGGATATATCGACAGCGAAACCACCTTTACTGACGCAGAGCGTATCGTTCAGCAGCGTATAAATTATATGGACAGCAACACAAAGACTGTATCATTTGAGCCTACATATCAGCTTGAAGCAGTTGACTATGGAAGTACGCTCACAAAGTATCAGCTTGCGGATAAGCTGCTGACATCTATGGGTGCTGAAATAGAACACGCTTATGGTATGTACATCGGTAATTCCTTTTATGGTGCTTTGATAGAAAAGGACAGGGTAGACGCTGCTCTTGAAGATCTGCTTGATGTGTACCGCACAGGTGCGGAGGACGAAACCGTGGCATTTGAAGTGCCTATCACCTATGAGCCCGGTCTTTATCTTTCTGAAAGTATCGTCAGCGAGGACTCTATTATCGAGATAATCACAGAAAAACGTACAAGTGCGGATTATTATACGGTGGTTGACGGTGATTCTCCGTTGGGTATTTCCAGTAAGCTTGGTATTTCTCTTGAAGAGCTTGAAAGACTCAATCCCGGATTCTCTACAAGTATGATGTATGTGGGCGACCAGCTGCTTATTACGCAGGAAGTTCCTTTCCTTGCTGTTACGGTTACCCGTACAGAGGTATATAACGAGAATACAGCCTACGAAACATCTTATATTGAGGACAACACAAGGTATGAAGGTGCTTCTGTTGTTACTCAGGATGGTGTATACGGTGTTGACCGTGTTACCGCAGATGTATCGTACATAAACGGTATTGAAACACGTCGCAAGGTGCTTAACAGGGTGACTGTTTCCGAACCTATCACAAAGATTGTTGCACTCGGTACAAAGCCTCACCCGACAGATCTTCCGATAAGCATACAGGATGTTGAGATAGGACAGTTCTACTGGCCTGTCGGCGGCCCGACAGGCGGTCAGATAAGCGAGATGATGTACGGATACGGCGGATACTACGGACACGATGGTATCGATATTGCCGCTCCCTATGGTACTCCGATAATTGCAGCTGATTCGGGTACAGTTATTTACAGTGGTTGGCTTGGCGGTTACGGATATTGCGTAAAGATCGACCACGGCAACGGTATCCAGACTGTTTACGGTCACGCAAGTTATCTCCACGTTAATACGGGCGAAAAGGTAACTCAGGGTCAGCAGATCGCTGATGTTGGTTCTACCGGCTACTCAACGGGTAACCACCTGCATTTTGAGGTGCGTATCAACGGCTTCTGTATGAATCCTATCAATTATCTGCCCAAGCACCAGTATGCTTCTTGGTGTGTGATCTGGTAAATAATTTCGATCCTCCCCTGTTTGGGGAGGATCTTTTGCAACAAAATGAAAATATTACCGTCATAATGTATGAGCCGATAAAGCTCAATTCTGTACAGAAACAGGGGGAGTAAAAATGACAGACGAAGAGATCTTAGAGCTGTACTTCACCCGTGACGAATCCGCTATAACCGAAACTAAGAATTCCTATGGACGGCTTATGCAGAGCGTAGCGTATAATATTCTGCACAATGTTCAGGACGCAGAGGAATGTGAGAACGAGAGCTGCCTTAAAGCCTGGAACAGCATTCCGCCCACAAAACCGCAAAGACTGTGTGCGTATCTATGCAAGATAACAAGGCGTACCGCACTGGACAGGTATGACTATAACACAGCCGCAAAGCGAGGACAGGCACTTCCGATAGATGAACTTGCGGAATGCATCGCAGGGGCAGGCTGTGCCGAGGACAGGCTTTCAGAAAGCATTTTGACAGAGCTGCTGAATGATTTTCTGTCAAAATGCGACTATAACAGCCGTGTTATTTTCATAAGACGATACTGGTTCGGGGAAAGCACATCGGAGGTAGCAAAGCGGCTCCACGGAAGTGAAAGTATGGTAAGGTCACGCATATCACGGACGTTGAAACGACTCCGTGAATTCCTCAAAAAGGAGGGCTATACATTATGAAAAATAAGCTTAACAACGCAATGAACGACATCAGCGACAAGCTGATAGAGGAGGCGGCAAGAGCAGACCGCCTTGAACATAACACCGCAAGGATAGTGCGTAATATCGCTGTACCTGTTGCATCTGTGGCGGCGATTGCAGGACTTTGTTTCGGACTTCATCAGATAGGAGTATTCGGAAAGCCACAGGGAGTTGATCTTGTTGCGTCATCATCTTCATCTGATAATAAGGACAGCACATCTTCCGAAATCATTATGCCTGAGCCTGACAAATACGAATTTCCAAAAGAGCTGCCCTTGTCAAAGGTGTCTGACGGGCATATAATAGGTCTGCAATTTGACGAATTGCACCCCGAAATGATATATGCCGACGAAAAGACCGCAGTGTTTACAGACGGAGCGGGATGTATCTTCTACTATGATTTTGAGGCAGAGGAGATAACCTATTCTGCCGATATATACGAGGCTCTTATCAATGCAGGGGAGAGCATACCCGCTGAGGGCTTCTTTACGGGAGAGATAGGATTTACCGCAGCTAATGCAACGGCAAACGGAAATCATATATACTGCTATTTCCCGTATAACGACATTATCGATATTGATTTTGGTTCTGACAACAAGGCTTACTACTATATAGATACCTCTACAAATTCTCTCGTGTTCAAAAACTGGGACGCTATTGATGTGGGGCTGTACTGGGGACTTTATGATGTAAGACAGGACATTTATGCCCTTTCTAAAAAGCAGGCTAATATCGAGGGTACAGATAAATTCGTGTTTATCCGAAACAGCTCTGCTGATTATGACCTGTTTCCGACCTATGCTCACGAGAAGATAGAGCTGATGATATTCACAAACGAAACCGCAACGAGTGAGCCGACAGACGGCGGATATCTTCCCTTTGATGACTATTTTGATGATAAGGCACTTGATATTCCCGAAACGGGCAATTCAAAGGCGGCACTCTGTGACAGGATACTTGCGGCAAACGAGCCATCTGCAATACTGGAAGATTATGCGGGATATTCTTTCAGCGGCTACAATTCTGAAACAAACATTGCGATAGACGGTTATGTAAGCCTTGACAATATCAATGCAGACAGCACTGTAAACAGATTTGACCCCGAGGGAATGGGTCTTTGCGATATCACAGACGCAGACGGAAGATATTGCGTATCATTCCTTTCTAAGCTTGACGATAACGGCGAAAGCAGAAAGAAATACGTATACGTCGCACCTGATACTTTGCTGGTGGAAAAAATAGAGTACTACCATTGCTATGCAGACGGGGAAAAGAAACTGCAAGAGATCCTGCAAATGGTGTATGATACCGATCGTACAAAGGAAACGCAGAACGACACAGACGTTGAACTTGCCGTAATCATAGATAATGCGATTGCTGAATATGGATATGATGAAACTCCCGCCGATATGAACGATATGCTCTGGCCTCTTTATGAGGACTATCAGTTTATTACCACATATTTCGGATATGATGAATGGAAGGGCAGTGATCATAGTGGTATAGATATAGCCTCTGACGAGGGAAGCGTACTTGATACTCCTGTTTTTGCCGTACAGGACGGACGTGTGCTTATCGCAAAGAAAGACGGTACTTACAATGGCGGTTGGGGAAATTATGTGGTGATAGACCACGGCGACGGTTATGTATCAATCTATACCCACTGCAATGAGGTTGGTGTCGAAGCGGGCGATTATATAGCAAGAGGTGCGAACATCGCAACAGTCGGCTCTACCGGTTGGTCAACAGGCCCTCATCTCCATTTTGAGATACGCAAGGACGGTGAGGCTGTCAATCCCTTTGATTTTGGTTATAGCTATGTGACAGAAAAAACGGGAGTAATCGATGTGATAACAGAGCTTGACGCACTGTATAACGGTACTTATACTCTGCCCGAAAACACAGCTTGGTGCTTAGACCCCGAATATACCACGATAACGGAAACAATATATGGCAACGGCGGATATTATGGTCATAACGGTGTGGATATTTATTCTCCCACGGGTATGCCGATATACGCTATGGCAGACGGCGAGGTGGTATTCTCTGATTGGTGGAATGGCTACGGCTACTGTATCGCAGTGCAGCACAGCGGCGGATATTTCACACTTTATGCTCACTCTTCTTATCTTCACGCAAAGGTCGGCGACAAGGTGACGGCAGGTCAGTTTATCGCCAGTACGGGAAGTACAGGATATGCAACAGGTTCGCACTTGCATCTGGAAGTTTTAAAGGGTACGGAGAATGTCGATCCGTTTGAGATGTTCCCCGAAGAATACCTTGATAAGATAACTTACAGTGATGAGGCTGTTGTTTTTGACAAAACCATTGAATAATATTACAGCAGAGCAGCCACCGTAAAAGGTGGTTGCTCTATTTTTTGGGACAAAAAAAGCCGCCTTTTAAAAAGGCGGTCAAATACTCTTAGTGAGAGGGACGCTTAGCAACTAAATGGATCGCTTCGGTAGCGGCAATGTCAATATCCACTGAATTCTGTCGCATCATAGCGTCAAGCTTTGAAAAAAGCTCTCCGTTGTGTGTGCTTACATATTTTGAGGGCAGCTTGTTGAGTGCGATCGCTTTCATATCATCAAGACAGCGTTCGCATTGGCATATGTCATTTTCGCCTTTGAGCATACTGTTGATCTTTTCCTCAACAAAATTCTCCATTATGTTTACGATTCCCATAGCCGTTCCTCCTAAAAAATAATTTCTATTTTATTTTATAGCAATTTCATACATTTGTCAATAGAAATAAAGGTTTATTTTCGATTTAATGCGGTAAAAATATATACAAAAATTGAAGGAGAAAATTTATGAATATATCAAACCGTGAATACGGAGAGCTTACAAAAAAGCGTTCTCCCAACTCGAAAATGTATAAAACCCTGCCAAAAGCATTCCTTATCGGAGGTACTATCTGCACACTGGGAGAGGGTCTGCTCAATCTCTATGGGTATTTCGGACTTGACGAAAAAAGTGCGGGAGCGATAACCTCGATGACGCTGATATTTATCAGTGCGTTGTTTACTGGACTTGAAATATATGACCGTATCGCACAGCACGGCGGTGCGGGTACGCTCGTGCCTATAACAGGCTTTGCGAATGCGGTGGTATCTCCTGCGATAGATTTCAAATCGGAGGGGTATGTGCTGGGACTTGGTGCAAAGATGTTCGTTATTGCGGGGCCTGTTATAGTATACGGAATAACCGCCTCGGTGATATATGGGCTGATATATTATATTATCGGTCTGTTTACGGGATAAGGAGGTTTCTATGGGATATTGCACAGGAAAGACCTTTCAATATAGAAATGTATCTATACGCAGTTATGCGGCGGTGGTAGGAAAGGCAGAGGATAAAGGCCCTTACGGCGGCGAGTTTGACGAGGTAATAGAGGACAACAAGGGCGGCTGTGATACCTGGGAGCAGGCGGAGGCTATGTTTCAGCGGAAGGCTGTTAAGCACGTGCTTGACAAGGCGGCACTTACTCCTGATAAGGTCGATCTTATCTTTGCGGGAGATCTGCTCAATCAGTGCGTTGGTTCTTCCTACGGTTTAAAGGATTATTATATTCCGTTTTTGGGAGTGTACGGTGCTTGTTCGACCTTTGCGGAGAGTATGCTTTTGGCAAGTGCTATGGTGAATGCGGATTACGCTGAACGTGCGATAGCTGTTACGTCGTCGCATTTCAGCTCTGCGGAAAGGCAGTTCCGTTTTCCGCTTAATTATGGCGGAGTAAGACCACCCACAGCACAGTGGACTGCTACCGCCTCGGGTGCGGTGCTTGTGGAGGAAACGGGCAAAGCTCCGTTTGTCCGTGCGGCGACCGTCGGCAAGATAGAGGATATGGGCATTAACGATATAAACAATATGGGAGCGGCAATGGCAGGTGCGGCTTATGATACGCTGTCACGACATTTCAAGCACACGGGGTCAACCCCTCAGGATTTCGACCTTATCATAACGGGCGACCTCGGTCTTGTGGGAAGCGAGCTTCTCTGTGACCTGTTTGCCCGTGACGGCGTGGATATCGAAAAAAATCACAAGGATTGCGGACTTATGTTGTTTGACCGCAGCTCTCAGGACGTGCACGCAGGCGGCTCAGGGTGTGGTTGCAGTGCCTCGATGATGTGCGGACATTTTCTCAAACGAATTGAAAGCGGCGAGCTGAAAAGGGTGTTATTCTGTGCAACGGGTGCTTTGATGTCAACTACTATAATACAGCAGGGCGGCACTATTCCCGGAATAGCTCACGCAGTAGAGCTTACCTCGTACTAAGGAGGATAAAATGGATATATTTTTGGAATATCTCAAAGCGTTTGTCGTAGGCGGTCTATTCTGTGTAGTGGGACAGCTTCTTATTGACCTCACTAAGCTGACGCCTGCAAGGATACTGGTTTCTTATGTCGTGGCAGGAGTTATCCTCGGCGGACTTGGAGTATATCAGCCTATCATCGACTTTGCAGGCGGCGGTGCAACTGTACCGCTCACAGGCTTTGGGGCATTACTCGCAAAGGGTGTTAAGGAGGCTGTGGATAAGGACGGTATCCTCGGTGCGTTTACGGGAGGATTTACTTCGGGTGCGGCAGGAATTGCGGCAGCGGTGTTCTTTGGTTTGCTTGCGGCACTGTGCTTTAAGAGTGGAAGTAAGATAAACGAAAAGTAAACGGCTTTTTTATTATGATAAAATAAAACCGCCGCACCTCTTACGAAGTGCGGCGGAATTTTTATGCTATTTTATAAACAAGAGAATTACTTGTTAAGACGAGCTTCAAGCTTGTCAAGCTCTTCCCACAGCTCTGCGGGGATCTTGCCGCCCTTAGCTGCTATGTCGTCGTTGTAGTAGCGACGCATTTCTGCGATCTCCTTCTTCCAGAGGTCTGCGTCAACAGCAAGGAGCTGATCCTCGATCTCGGGAGTGATCTCGTCCTCGATACCCTTGAAGTTGATATCGCCCTTCTTGGGGAGGTAACCGATAGCAGTTTCCTCAGCGTCAACTACACCCTCACATCTCTTGATGATCCAGTCGAGAACACGCATATTGTCGCCGAAACCGGGCCAGATGAAGTTGCCGTTTTCGTCCTGCTTGAACCAGTTAACGTTGAAGATCTTGGGAGCCTTGTCGCCAAGCTTCTTGCCCATTTCGATCCAGTGTGCCCAGTAGTCGCCTACGTTGTAGCCGATGAAGGGCTTCATAGCCATAGGATCGTGACGGAGTACGCCTACTGCACCGGTAGCGGCAGCAGTTGTTTCGGAGGAAACAGCGGAGCCGATATATGTGCCGTGTGTCCAGTCAAAGGACTGATATACGAGAGGAGTTGTGGAAGCTCTTCTTCCACCGAATACGATAGCGGAAACGGGAACACCCTTGGGGTTGTTGAACTCAGGGCTGATGCAGGGGCAGTTCTCAGCGGGAGCTGTAAATCTGGAATTGGGGTGAGCGAGCTTCTGGGGCTTGCCGTCCTCAGCCATAACAGATGTGAACTCTACGCCGTTTACCTTAGCACCCTTCCACTCTGTTGCGTTAACAGGAGGATTCTTGTCAAGACCTTCCCACCAAACTGTCATATCGTCGTTGTTGATAGCAACGTTTGTGAAGATAGTGTTCTTCTTTGTGCATTCAAGTGCGTTGAAGTTGGACTTAGCATTTGTACCGGGAGCAACACCGAAGAAACCGTTCTCGGGGTTGATAGCGTACAGTCTGCCGTCGTCACCGGGCTTCATCCAAGCGATATCATCGCCTACTGTGAATACCTCATAGCCCTGCTCCTTGTAAACTGCGGGAGGAATGAGCATTGCGAGGTTTGTCTTACCACAAGCGGAGGGGAATGCTGCTGTGATGTACTTAACATCACCGTCAGGCTTCTTAACGCCGAGGATAAGCATATGCTCAGCCATCCAGCCTTCCTTCCAGCCCTGGTAGGAAGCTATACGAAGTGCAAAGCACTTCTTGCCGAGCAGAACGTTACCGCCGTAAGCGGAGTTGATAGACCAGATAGCATTGTCCTCAGGGAACTGAACGATGTATCTCTTCTCGGGATCAACGTCAGCCTTGGAGTGCAGGCAGCGAACGAAGTCGTTGGAGGTATCGCCGAGGTTCTCAAATGCCTGAGTACCCATTCTTGTCATAATGTTCATATTAAGAACAACGTAGATAGAGTCGGTGATCTCAACGCCTACCTTAGCGAGAGGAGAACCGATAGGACCCATAGAGTAGGGAATAACATACATTGTTCTGCCCTTCATAACGCCGTCGTACATAGGTGTCAGCTTAGCATACATCTCCTGAGGATCCATCCAGTTGTTGGTAGGACCTGCATTTTCCTTTGTCTTGGAGCAGATGAATGTTCTGTCCTCTACACGAGCTACGTCGTTGGGGAGTGTTCTGTGATACAGACAGCCGGGAAGCTTCTCCTCATTGAGATGGTACATTACGTCCTTGCTGTCAGCGGGGAGAGCGGTAACCTCAGCGGTCAGCTCATCGAGCTGTTCCTTGGAGCCGTCGATCCAAACAACGGAATCGGGCTTTGTGAGGGCGATCATCTCGTCAACCCACTTGATAACGTTAGGGTTCTTAGTTAAAACACCGGGATTTTTTGCCATAATAGTTATCTCCTTTGTGAATTTTAGGATTATGAGAAGCTGTCAACGTCCTGCAAAAAAATGTTTTGCACACATTAAAAACGTTCTCCACAAATACCATTATACATTATATTTTGCAATAAGTCAAGAATAATTCCTGCTTATATATCCAATTATTTTCTGTATTTATTACAAAAACAGGATATTAGATATATAAATTTTGCATACAATTATATTTTTGGTTTTTACACAGGTGTAATTTTAAAAGATCTTGGAATATATTGCATTTCGGGGGGAGTTGTGATATAATTTATAATATAAATATGGTAAAGGAGTACCCACAGATGCTGGATTACTGCGTATGCCCGAAATGCGAGCGTATGATAATGCTTGATGATGACTTTCCCACAGGCTTTTGTCTGTACTGCGGTACTCATATAGCATATTCCGAGGCGAGAGAGGATTTTCTGAACGGACTTCGTTCGGCGATTCCCGATGAGTTTGTGCTGGAAGTGGATCTGAGCGAGCTTATCGACGAGGACGACGCTTTGGAAAACACCTACGGAATAACTGAGTGCCGTGACGAATGCTCAAAGGCACAGGAGTTTATGGGTAAGTGGGATTTTGCCAAGGCATTTGACCGTTATTCACGTGCTATGGAGTGGCTGCCCACGGATTTCGAGGCTGCCTGTGGAAGAATGACCTCGGGAATATTAAAGCTTAACGACGTGGAGAACTGGGAGAGCCGTCTGCGGGAGTGTAAAGCCCTTATCCGATCTCAGAATGACTGGAATATGGCACAAAAGAGCCTTGAATATTCTCTTGATATATTGAAAAAGTTTTTGTCTAAGGGCGGACGTTTTGTTGCTCCCTATTATACATACGGATTTTTCAAGGCGATAACGGAGAGCTTTCCTGCTCTTATACCCACGGCAATGGAGATATTTGCACACTGTCTTAATGTGGATAACGCTCCGCTGACGGACGCTGCAAGGCTTGATAACGAAACGACACGGTTTGCGGTTGGCAGCTTTTCTGCTGAGCCTGACAAAAATCTGAGATATCCCTTGCTGCTCGTTCTGAAACATCACCCTGAAATGCAGACGGTGGAGGCTCTTGGCAGAGCTTTGTATGTTTATGACAGGTCGATGTGGCTGCGTTCAAAGGATAATGACCGTATAGAAGATGTTATAGGGTTTATGGAACTTGCTTATCGTGACCCGTTCGCTGAGCCAAGGCGAAAACTTGCTGTTGAGATCGGTTATGATCTTCTGATGATGGGCGGTATTGAGCATAATACGACTTTAAAAGAAAAGCAGATATTCCTTTCACGTGTCTATTCCTATAAACAGATGCAGCGTATGGAAAGGTTTTTCGGCGAGGATCTGTTTTTCCGCAGATTGCAGAGTGAAGTGTATCTTAAACAGCCAAAAGCTAATACTAATTCCTTGGAATACAACAAAATACAGGATAAGATCCGTGAACTTGCTTCCGCAAACAGACCCACGGATTTCTATACACGATAATACGAAAGGATAGATCATTATGGCTAATTTGGAAAAACTCGCCCGTGAATACGGCGACATCATTTGGACAGGCAAAAAGAGAATTCTCGGTATGCCCATTTCATTCACACGTTATATCCTTACCGATACAAAGCTTATCACAAAGGTCGGCTTCCTTAATATAAAGGAGGACGAGATAGAGCTTTACCGTGTATATGATATGTCGTTGGAGCTGCCCCTCGGTCAGCGTATCTTTGGCTGTGGCACGTTAAAGCTTCTCTCTAAGGACAGTGATACTCCCACTAAGATACTTCAAACTATAAAAACTCCCCGTGAGGCTAAGCGTCTTATCGACGAGGCTGTACGTCTTGAACGTGATAAATATTATGTGCGTGGACGTGATATGATAGGAAACAGCTACCCCAGTGACCACGACGCAGACGGCGACGGAGTTATGGACTGTGAAGAGGAATAAGATGATTAAGGCGGTATCAATGACCGCCTTAATTTTATTTAACTTAAAAAATAATTATTAAGCAAACATTTTTTAAGTAAACATACACCAAAAAAACAACTGAGATTTATCCAAAAAGTCTATTGAAATCTTGATTATATTTTGATATACTTAACACAACAGATACACAACGGAGCTGCCGAGTGTATCATAATAAAACAACAAAAAATATTTAAGAGAGGTAATACCAATGAGCTTAGAAATCATCGGACAGAGCATTCCCAATATGCCTTGGATGGATCGTCCCGAGGGCTGCAAGGACGTTATCTGGCGTTACGACGCTAATCCCATTATCCCCCGTGACCTGCTTCCTACAAGCAACTCTATCTTTAACTCCGCAGTTGTTCCCTTTGAGGGCAAGTTTGCAGGTGTTTTCCGTGTAGACGACAAGGAAAGAAATATGGCTATCCACGCAGGTTTCTCCGAGGATGGTATCCACTGGAACATCAACCCTGAAAAGATCGAGTGGATCAATGACGATCCCTCTGCTGCTGAGGCTAATCCCTGGCAGTATGGCTACGATCCCCGCTGCGTATGGATCGAGGACAGATTCTGGATCACCTGGTGTAATGCTTACGGCTGGAAGCCTACTATCGGTGTGGGCTGGACAAAGGACTTCAAGGAGTTCCACCAGTGCGAGAACGCATTCCTTCCCTTCAACAGAAACGGCGTTATGTTCCCCAGAAAGATCAACGGCGAGTATGTAATGTTCTCCCGTCCTTCTGACAGTGGTCACACACCCTTCGGTGATATGTATCTTTCTCACTCCAAGGATATGACATACTGGGGCAAGCACAGACACGTTATGGCTCCTGACAAGGGCTGGGAGTCCAAGAAGATCGGTGCAGGTCCTATCCCGATCGAAACAAGCGAGGGCTGGCTGGTATTCTACCACGGCGTTCTTGAAAGCTGCAACGGCTTTGTTTACAGCTTTGGTGCTTGTATCCTCGACAAGGATCAGCCTTGGAAGGTTAAGTATCGCTGCAAGGAGTACCTCCTGAACCCCAGAGAGTACTACGAGTGCGTAGGCGACGTTCAGAACGTTACATTCCCCTGTGCTGCACTCTGCGATAAGGACACAGGCAGAATCGCTATCTACTACGGTTGTGCAGATACCTGCGTTTCTATGGCATTCTGCTATGCAGAAGAGGTTGTTGAGTACGTTAAGGCTCACTCCAACAAGTACTTCTAATTTTACAATAGTAAAGACCCGTACAATAAAGTGCGGGTCTTTTTGTGTTAATCCAGTTCTTTAAGAGTCTGATATATGCTTTGCATTTGCAGGTCTGTGGCTGCAATGGTTTCGGCACAGTCTTTAAGCTGCTGTGCAAGTTCTGCGGATACTTCGCTGTTTGTCTTGTATTTAAGCTGATGTTCAAGACTTGCCCAGAAATCCATAGCAATAGTGCGTATCTGCACTTCAACGTGGACAAACTCCTTTGTGTTGGAGAGATAAACAGGTGTTTCTATCACAAGATGCAGTGAGCGATAGCCGTTAGGCTTTGGCTCTTTTATATAGTCCTTTACTTTAATAAGGGTAACGTCGTCCTGCTTCGTGAGATATTCTGCCACAGCGTAGATATCTTCGATATAGTTGCATATAACTCTCACTCCTGCGATATCGTGCAGATTACTGCGGGCATTGTCGCTGTTAAAGGTCTTGCCTTTGCGGTGGAGCTTTTCCATAATGCTCTGCGGGGATTTCAATCTATCCTCGATATGGTGGATAGGGTTGTAGTCGTATTTTGTCTTAAACTCGCTGTCCAGTATTTCGAGCTTTGTTTTCACTTCGCGGATAGCAGATTCGTACAGATGTTCAAGCTCCATAAACTGATACAGCTGGTCAAGGACTTTCTCCTGAGCTTCGGCAGGGAGTAGTTGTGTGACAGGTTCTAATTCGTTATTAACTTTTTGTGTTTTCTTTTTGTTTTTAAACATATTGTATATACCCTCTTGATGTAATGTTGTCCTGAATTATCCTTATAATAACACACTATGATTATTTAAGCGTTAAAGCCTTATGAAAAACGGGTGAAATAATAACAAAGCTCGGTTAAGCGGTATACTTTTCGCCGCACCGATAAGGTGCGGCGAAAAAATTATTTAGACATAATATTGCAGATCTGATTTGTGAACTCAACGGGATTTTCGATTGCCATACCCTCGATAAGAAGAGCTTGTGAGTACAGGATATCTGCATACATAGCTACTGCGTCCTTGTCGGTTTCGTACAGGGATTTAAGCTTTGCGAAAATGGGGTGGTCTGCGTTGATTTCCAGTATCTTCTGAGCCTTTGCGGACTTTGCCTGTTCTTCGGGCATTGCAGAAAGCACCTTTTCCATTTCGAGAGAGAGCATACCCTCACTGGTTATGCAGACAGGGTGTGTTTTAAGACGCTGAGAGAGTTTTACAGCCTTTACCTTACCTGAAAGCTTTTCGGTCATAAAGTCGAACAACTCCTTGCTGTCCTCCTCAGCCTTTTTGATCTCTTCCTTTTCTGCCTCTGTTTCAAGACCGAGGTCGTCAGCGGAAACGGATTTGAATTCCTTGCTGTTGTAGTCGTGCATCATCTGAATGGTGAACTCGTCAACGTGATCGGTGAAATAAAGGATCTCGTAGCCCTTGTCTTTGACCATTTCGGTCTGGGGCAGACTTTCAATTCTTGCTACGGAAGAACCACTTGCGAAGTAGATGTATTTCTGCTCATCTTTCATACGGGATACGTACTCTTCAAGTGTAACGTATCCGCCGAAACTGCTCTTGAACATCAGCAGATCTTGGAGATCCTCCTTATTTGCACCAAAGCTTTCGTAAATGCCGTACTTGATCTGAGTGCCGAAAGCCTCCCAGAACTTTTCATATTTCTCACGCTCGTTGTTGCGGAGCTTTTTCAGTTCGTTTCTGATTGATTTTTCAAGGCTCTTTGCAATAAGCTTGAGCTGTCTGTCGTGTTGGAGCATTTCACGGGAGATGTTGAGAGAAAGATCCTCGCTGTCAACAAGACCTCTTACGAAGCTGAAATAGTCGGGGAGAAGGTCAGCACACTTCTCCATAATCATTACACCGCTGGAATAAAGCTGTAAGCCCTTTTCGTAGTTCTTTGAATAGAAATCGTAGGGAGCTTTTGCGGGGATATACATAAGTGCGGTGTAGGTCGCTGTACCCTCTGTCTTTGTGTGGATATGTGCAACGGGGTCATCGTAATCGTAGTATTTGTCCTTATAGAACTGGTTGTAATCCTCGTCTTTAAGCTCGGTCTTGGACTTCTTCCAGATAGGAGTCATACTGTTGAGAGTTTCTGTGATGACCTCCTTTTCGTACTCGTTTTCTGTACCCTCTTTAAGTTTCTGATGCTCAACGTCCATTAAGATAGGATAACGGATATAGTCGGAGTATTTTCTTATAAGGTTCTTTATTTTAAAAGGAGTAAGGAACTCGTCGTAATTCTCCTCCTCGGCATTATCCTTTATTTCAAGAATGATCTGTGTGCCGTAGCTTGTTTTGTTAGCCTCCTCGATAGTGTAGCCGTCTACACCCTCGCTAGTCCACATAAATGCTTCGTCACTGCCGTAGGGCTTGGAGATAACTGTAACTCTCTTTGCTACCATAAAAGCAGAGTAAAAACCTACGCCGAACTGACCGATTATGTTAACGTCGTCTGTCTTTTCGTTCTCTGTCTTGAATGCAAGAGAGCCGCTCTTTGCGATAGTACCGAGGTTGTTTTCAAGCTCGTCCTTGGTCATACCGATACCGTTATCGGTGATGATGAGCTTTCTTGCGTCCTTATCCGCTTCAATTCTGATAGCCATATCGGAACGGGTGATACCTGTATTCTCGCTCATAGATTTGAAGTACAGTTTATCCATAGCGTCACTTGCGTTGGATATCAGCTCACGCAGGAATATCTCCTTGTGAGTGTAGATAGAGTTTATCATCATTTCAAGCAGTCGCATGGATTCCGCTTTAAATTCCTTTGTTTCCATTTTATACATCTCCTTATATCTTTTGGCTATGCCGTTTTTAACAGTTTTAGCACTCTCTTTGGTAGAGTGCTAAATATATTATACTACTTTTTCTGAAAAAATCAAGAGGGTAAGCGGCATTTTATGCTATTTTTGTTCCTGAAAGTTTTGTGAAAATATTAACACAAGACATTGTGTGTAAAGGTTGTAAGATTTCCTATATATTGTTGTTGTTTTGTATAGATTTAGATATAATATCCAGAATTAACACAAAAAATTTGTATGTTTTGTGAGTTGAAAAAAGCTTGGAGAAATGCTATAATTAAAGAGCAATAAATATTCGCAAGACAGTATAGTAGCTTTTATGGCTAACATACTTCTTAATATATTTTCCCCAATTATTTTGCCGTACAAAACCGCTTTTCCCCAAGCGGACGGCACATTGTTTTCAGTTACCGCAGACACCCCCTTGTCTGCGGGTCTTTTTTTTATTTACAGAACTTTTTAAAGGTAAGAGGATTATTTTGCAAATATATGCAACCTTTTAACGCTTTAATTGGTTTTAAGTACAACAAGGAAAAATTTCCTTAGAATGATCTGAAAACGAAAGGGGTATAAAGTATGAAAAAGTATATATCTGTATTAACTATGGTGGCTGTACTTCTCGGAACGGTTGGGTGTTCATCGGCTAATACGGCGGATTTGTCGTCTGTGGCGGCAGATGTAAATACGTCCTCTGCTGTGGACGTGGCAGACGGCGGCTCGAAAACAGCTGACAGTGCGACTGACGGTCATAAGACCAAAGGGGAATCGGTATCGACTACTGCGGCTTATATGCCGGAGTCAGGTTTTGCTGCTGACCTTGCTCCCTCGGTAGAGGGCGAAGGCTCTTTTGCAACGGAATATCCTGAGGTATCGGCGGATGTAATGGCTGATGTGGCTATGGGAGATATGGTGGATATCGGCGGCGATGCCGTTATTCCGGACGACTATTATATAGAAGAACCTGCTGTTAAGCCACAGGCAGGACTGCTTACAGGCGGCGAGTGGAACGACAACGATAACTGGCACGACTGGATCTCGCTCTATCAGACCCACGAGGACTGGAACATATATCGTGATCTTTGGCAGGTAGATATTGATGTTCGCCACGAAGTTACAGTTACCGCCTACGGAGAGCCGTTGGAAGGTGCGAAGGTGGTACAAAGGGACTGTGGTACTAATGGAGTATATTCCGCTGTTACGGATAATGAGGGTAAAGCGTATCTGTTCTTCCCGAAGTGCGGCGACGATATGGAGCATAGTATCGAAGTGATATACGGAGAAGTGCGTGTTCTTATCGAGAATGTTGATACAACAAGCAGCGGCAGTTATACAGCAGACCTCACAGAGGCTCTCGGACAGAATGAGATAGACAGCGGAAGATCGCTTGACCTTATGCTTATGGTGGACACGACAGGCTCTATGTGGGACGAGCTGGAATACATTCAAGCAGAGCTTGAAGATGTTATAAAGCGTGTTCAGAGCGACAATGCGAATGTTCCTGTGCGTGTAAGTGTGAACTTCTACCGTGACGAGGGCGACGATTACGTTATCCGTGAGTTCCCCTTTAATGATAATATCGAGGCTGTGCTTTCTGACCTTAGAGCCCAGAGTGCAGACGGCGGCGGCGATACCCCCGAGGCTGTACACACCGCACTGGACAGTGCTGTGAAAGGCCACGAGTGGAGAGAAAACTCTACAAAGCTGATGTTCTTTGTACTTGACGCACCGCCCCACGAGGACGCACAGATAATAGATGAGGTGAACAACTGTATTGAGATAGCGGCTGCTAAGGGTGTACGTGTTATTCCCGTAGCTTCCAGCGGCATTGATAAGGCAACTGAATATCTTCTCAGAACTATGGCATTCAGAACAGGCGGAACATATACATTCCTTACAGACCACAGTGGTATCGGTGGATCTCATATAGAGCCTACAATAGGCAATTACGAGGTGGAAAAGCTCAACGATATGATGGTGCGTATCATAAATGATTATCTGAAATGATATATACTATAATAATAGGGGACGATTATTGTAGCTGCAACGCAAAACCGACTGTCATAAGGGCAGTCGGAGAAAATATCGCAAGGTTTAAAAAAGGAGTGCAAACGCACTAATTAAAAGATATAGTGGTGATGTTTTCGTTTTTGCAACGCAAAACCGACTGTCGTAAGGGCAGTCGGAGAAAATATCGCAAGGTTTAAAAAAGGAGTGCAAACGCACTCCTTTTTTAAACACTGGCACCCCCTGTAGGAATCGAACCTACAACTGCCCCTTAGGAGGGGGCTGTTATATCCATTTAACTAAGGAGGCGGATACTATATTATTATAGCATTGAATGAAGTTTTTTTCAAGTGGGTTTTGGTAAAAATGTTATCTGCTACAAAAATAGCACATCTTTTTGCCGAAATAAGGGTATAAAACCGCATTCTATGGAAAAAATCTATATAGAAAATTCTTAAATTTTTGTGTCTTACTATATTTAAGTCATATTCTCCGAATCGATCAAACCGCATTGTAGAGCCAAAAAATCAAGCGATATGATTACGGTTGCTGCAAAATGCACAAAAGATATAAAATATTTCGAAAGATTTATTCAAATTGCACATTGACGAAAGCAACTTAAAAATGTTATATTGTAATACAAGGGTAGCTATGTCCCGATGCATAGCTGTGCCTTAAACAAGGCATTTTTTACCATATCCGTCATTCGGACGGTATGGGAGATCTATTAGGAGGATTATTTACTATGAAGATCACAAAGATTCTTTCCGCAGCAGCTGCTACTGTTGTTGCAGCTTCCGCTCTTGCAGCTACTGCAGGTGCTGAGCTTATCGCTCAGGAAAAGGGCAGCTACAAGACCAGCGTTATTGCTGACAGTGCTCAGAATTTCGCAATCGTTCCTTCTGCAACAGGCGAGGGTGATGCTCTTGCTTCTTCTCTTGCTGCTGATGCAGGCTTCACACTTGACCAGATCGCAGCAGTTTCTTTCACTATCCAGATCCCCGAGGGTGATGAGAGAACTGATTACTGGGTTGATCCTGAAAACCAGATCAGCGGCGGTATCGTAACTTCTGTACACTTCTCAGAGGATAAGAGCACAAGAAACTGGGACAACCGCGGTGCTTGGTGGGGCGTAACTGATGAAGAGCTCGGTCTTGCTACTGACGATCCTGAGGACGCTAACACACTCGCTTGGGAGGCTCTCGGCAACTATACTTACAAGGTAACTTGCCCTCTCCCCAACTACACAGAGATGGCAGAAGGTCTTGCAGGTGAGTTCGTACAGTATCGTATATTCTTCCAGGCTTATGAGCAGGGTATGGCTCAGTACAATATGACTGAGGTTTCTCTCTACGACGCTAACGGTGCTGTTCTTGCTACTGTTGACGGTCAGGGTAACCTTCTCAAGGGCTACGGTGCTTCCGCTGGTAACACAGGTGCTTCCACAGATACATCCAACAAGGGTTCCTCTGACACAGGTGTTGAGGGCGTTGCTGCTGTTGCAGGCCTCGGCGTAGTTGCTGCCGGTGCAGTACTTCTCTCTAAGAAGAGAAAGTAATTTGAAATATTTTTTGAAAATTTTTAAAAAATATTGAAACTATTTTGAATCAACCCGTGACTACCGTTATGTAACCGAAAAAAATCAAAAATTTTTTGAAACTTTTTTGAAAAACGGTACGACTACGGTAGTGGACGGTTGAATAAATCCGTTTAACACATCCGAGTGCCCGATAACTCAGAGATGTTTTAAAAAAACAAAACTTTTAGGAGGACTATTATGTTAAGAAGAAGAATCTTTTCTTCCGCAATGGCTTCTGTAATGGCACTTTCTTCCATCGCAGTAGTTGCTAATGCAGAAGAGACAGTAAATCAGTACAAGACTGCTGATGATCTTAAGGAACTCGTAGAGAAGAAGTACGGTGCTGACTGGCGTGCTGATGAGCTTCCTGCTTACGGTACAGTAGCTACTGAGGCTATTACTGACGCTCTTGAGGCTGCTGAGCAGATCCTCGACCGTGGTGGCGACAGCAAGGACTACACATACGCTTACTTTATGGTAGAGTCTGTTGTAGCTGAGTATGAGATCAAGACAAACGAAGATCTTAAGAAGCTTGTTGCAGATTGCAAGCCCACATACACAAAGGGTAATGTATACAACGAAGAGCTGAACGACCTTATTTATTATGAGGATCCTTGGGCAACATTTGAGGGTGCATTTGAGGATGCAGAGGCTACAATCGATTCTGAGTTTGCAACAGATATTACAGACGCTTGGTACGCACTTAACAAGGCGTATAACGGTCTTAAGAAGTACGGCACAGTAACAAAGCAGATGTTCAGAAATGCTCTTGTAAACTATGAGCAGATCCTTCAGAACGCTCTTGACTATGATTACTGGAGAATGGGTACACTTGCTGACGTAAGCGGCTCTCTCAAGACTGCTTACGACAAGGACAACAAGTGGAAGATCGGCTTTGGTGCAACAGTACCCTACGGTTCCGTTATTGACCGTATGCTCATTATTCAGGAAACAGTTAAGGAGTACTACAACAAGCTTGACAATATCAAGGGTCTTACAGAGACATCCGATAAGCAGTATGTAAAGGCTTACGAGTCCCTGCTCGATGCTTACACAATCTACAAGGCTTGGACACCCGATAATGCAGCTAAGGGTACAAAGGCTTCCGTTAAGAAGCTCCTTCAGCAGTACAACGGTCAGTTCATCTTTGAGGATGCTGATCTCAATGAGGCAGCAGTGGCTGTACTTGAAAAGGTTGCTACAACAACAACAGTTGACGATCTCTTTGTTATGAAGAGCGGCGAAAAGGTTCAGCTTACAGAGGATATGCTTGAAGCTACCGATGTGGAGGAGAGCGCTTGGGATATCGAGATGGGTATTGCTCCTTTCGATACATGGGCAAACAATGGTGCCGGTTACGCAAGAATTAAGAATGTTTCCCTCACAATCGTTCCTAAGAAGACAATGTACATTCCTATCAAGGATGGTTACATTGATATGGCTGGAACAGTATATGTTCAGGACAAGGCTCCTGAGGGATACTCTTCCACAACATTCAAGCGTATCGGTGCAGGCGTTAAGTTTGACCTGACTGAACTTGTAAAGGTTGACTACGCTGCTCTTGAGCTTACAAATCCCCTTGGTCTTAACTATGATGCTAATGGTATTGGTACATTTAAGAACTGGGAGACTTGGAACGCTATATTTACAGACAGTTATCTTGATGTATCTCTCGGTCTTGTAACTGATGACATTGCTCTGGCACAGACATCCGTATACAAGAATCTCGAAGGCAACAATGCAGTTGTATGGGGTGCTAATCCCGATAACTGGAACTGTATGAACTATAACGTTGACCTTGCTACTGCACTTGAACTCGCTAGCACATACCTCAACTTTGACTCTAACAAGGGTGATAAGGGCGGCGATATCTTTGATATTTTTGATAAGGTTGACAGCTCCAACGTTGTATCTCCCAACGCAACAGAGATCAAGTACAATGGCAACGAGTGGACAACAGTTTACCGTTACCTCAACTACGCTCTGTATCAGAGATACGAGTCCAATGCAATCGCTGCTGCTGCAACATACGACAGAAGAGATGTTGCTAAGCTGATCGAAGACTGTAACAAGCTCGCTGACAAGATCGGTGATACACAGATCTTCTCCGTATCTCACGGTGAGATGGTTGACGCTCGTCAGGAAGCTCGTGAGTGGCTCCGTGTTGCTAACTCCGATAAGTACTACAAGAAGGATTCCGCATACGATGGTCTGACTGCAACTGACGTATACAACGCTCTCAACGGCAAGTATACTCAGGTTGTAAAGGAAGAGGCTGCTCTCTCCGTAACATTCGGTGAGATCTATGACAAGCTTGCTCAGACAGCTGCTGATATCGACGCTGACAAGCTCACAAACTCTGCTTCTCTCCAGAAGGCTATGCTCGCAGTAGCAAATGCACTCTACAAGATTGATCCTGTAACTGATACAACTACTAACCCCTACTATGATAACGAGGCATTTGATGAGGATCTTAACCTCATTGCTATCAACCGTGTTATCACAAACAATGGTGACCCTGTAGAGATCAGAACTCTTACAGCAGAAAACGGTGATGCTAAGACTTCCATCAACGCACAGGCTTGGGGTATGAACCCTGAGCACGTAACACTGATGGCTGCTTACAACGCTCTCAAGATGGCTATTGCTGAGCAGGCTGCTCCCGCAACAGCTAAGGGTGACGTTGACAACGACGGCACAGCTTACACTGTAAAGGATGCTCTTGCAGCTCTCAAGATTGCTAACAAGCTTCAGGATCTCACAGTTGACATTGAGGTTGCTGACCACAATGACAACGATACAGTTGATGTATCTGACGCTCTTGCAATTCTCAAGAAGGCTAACGGTCTTGCATAATTAAGCGATAAGCTTAATATTATCTTAGTTTTGTGATCCTTTCCTATGCCGAGGCTTCGGTCTCGGCAAGGAATTGATTATATAAACAAAAAATTATGGAGGAAAATAATATGAAGAAGATTTTATCTCTTGCTGCTGCTGCTGCAGTTCTGTCTATGACAGCTGTTGCTGCTAACGCTGCACTCGTTACTTCTGTTACAGGCGATGTAAAAGCAGGTAACACAGTAACTCTTACAGTTACAAACACAGGTTATACAGGCGAGACAATGGAGTTCTCTCTCGATGTTGAGGGCCTCACACTTGTTCCCGATACTTTCGTAGCTGGCGATGCTGGTATGATCACAGTTAACCCTGACACAATGACAGTTATGGGTATGACACTCGGTTCTTTCAAAGAGGGTACAGTTTGCGTAGCTGACTATATCGTAAACGCTGACGCTGAGAACGTTTCTGTTTCTATCGTAACAGCTGATACAGCTAACTCTTACGAGGGTATCACAGCTGAGGTTACAACAGGTACAGGCGATGCTACAGATCCCACAACTCCTGAGGATCCCACAACTCCTGAGGATCCCACAGTAACACCCGGCGAGGGTGAAGGCGAAGGCTCCGGCGAGGGCTCTGGCGAGGGTACTGGCGATGCTGGTAACGAAGACACAGAGAACTCCGAGACAGGTGTTGCTCTTGCAGTAGTTCCTGCTGTTATGGCTGGTGCAGCTATCGTAGTTGCTAAGAAGAGAAAGTAATTCTTAATTGAATTAGAATCTTATTCTAACAATAGACCGCTCCGAGAAATCGGGGCGGTTTTTATTTTTGTAGAGTTAATATAAACAAAAAGAAGTTGAAAACTTCGTTAAAGATGACGAATGAAAAGAACGCAGAAATAATAAAAATGGATAGTATAATAAAAGAAATCAATATCTTGTACAAATAGAATGAACGTAACGCTGTTTGCACAAAATGTTGGATTACTTAAAAACTTAAAAACCAAAGCTATATGGTACTTTACAGGGGATTAAAGATTATATAATCTGCATAAAAAAATTCAATACTTATTGACAGCAAAGGTTATTTTTGATATAATTATTAAGGTATATATGATAGCCGTGTTATGGCTTTGTGTAAATTGACATCACATTCGGACGGACTGATGAGGTTTTAAATGGAACATATTATTGAAGCAAAAGATGTTTGTATGGACTTCCGAATCGGTGACGGAAGCGTTGTCCACGCTTTGAAGGGAATAAATTTACAGATACAGCCGAATAAGCTCTCTATACTGAGAGGACGTTCAGGTTCGGGCAAGACCACGCTCATCAATATACTCGGTGCATTGGACAGACCTACATCGGGAACGGTCAGCTTCCTTACAGCCGACAACGATATTACGCAGCTTTCTGATCCTGCAAGGGATAAGCTTCGCAGACAGGATATGGCTTTCGTGTTTCAGTCGGTGGCACTTATTTCAACTATGACAGCTTTTGAGAATGTCGAATTTGCATTGCGGCTCACCAAAATGCCTCACAAGGAAAGGGTGGAGCGTGCAAAGCAGAGCCTTATACAGGTCGGATTGGAGAAGCGTATGCACCATCGTCCGGGCGAGATGTCCGGTGGCGAGCAGCAGCGTGTCGCTATCGCAAGGGCGATATCTCACAGTCCCAAGATAATTTTCGCCGATGAGCCTACGGCAGAGCTTGACTCTCCGACAGGCTTTGCGGTAATGAAGCTGTTTAAAGACCTTGTGCGAAACAACGGTCTGACAATAGTGATGACAACTCACGATACATCTATGATGGAGATCGCTGATATCGTTTACACACTGGAAGACGGTGTAATAAGCGACATCAAGGAGAACGCTGACACAGATACATACGAGGAGGGAACAGATGCCTAAAAAGGTAATGCTTGCTCCACCCGAGAATGTGATGGTACAGGCGGATAACTTAGTTAAGATCTACAAGTCCTCTGACGTGGAGGTTATGGCTCTGCAAGGACTTGACCTTACAGTGGAACGTGGCGAGCTTATGGGTATCGTCGGAGCATCAGGCAGCGGTAAATCTACTCTGCTTAATATGCTCGGCGGACTTGACAGGCCTTCGGCAGGAGCACTTTTCGTTGACGGAAAGGATATGCTGAAATTCACTGAAAAGGATTTCATAGAATATAAGCGAAAAACAGTCGGATTTGTGTGGCAGAACAACGCACGTAATCTGATACCGTATCTTTCGGCTCAGCAGAATGTTGAGATGCCGCTGCTTCTTTCGGGCTTCTCAAACAGACAGCAGAGGGCCTCAGAGCTGCTGGATATGGTGGGACTTTCCCACAGAAAGAACAGCAGACTGGATCAGATGTCGGGCGGCGAGCAGCAGAGAGTAGCGATAGCTATTGCACTCTCCAACAATCCGAAGCTGCTTTTGGCAGATGAGCCCACAGGCTCAGTGGATACGGCAACAGCTAAGCTTATCCTCGATGTTTTTCGTGATTTAAACAGGGTAATGGGTGTTACGATAATAATCGTAACTCACGATACAAAGCTTTCTGCACAGATCGACCGAGTGGTTGCTATCAGAGATGGCAAGACCTCAACAGAGCTTGTCAGAAAGACCTCCGCAATGAAGTCTTTTGGGGAACTTTCGGAGGAGGCTGCCGAAGCAGGACACGAGGAGCTTTCGGTTCTCGACCGTGCAGGCAGATTGCAGATCCCCAAAGAATATCTCGAAGAACTCGGTATCAAGGGCGGCGACAAAGTCCGTGTTGAGCTTGAGGACGGAAGGATATGCATCTATCCCCGACTTTGATCGGATAATAATTTGTATCATAAACCGGGAGGGGAGAAGCCCGGTTTAAAGGTGTTTATTCAGCGATGAGTAAACTCCTTATATGCTGCAAAACAGTAAACTAGGAAAGGTGGAAAATACTGTGGCAAACAAGCAAGGTATGAAGCTGAAAAGAATAACATCACTGTTTTTGTCTGCGGTGATGGTCACTTCTGCGTTTCAGTTTCAGATGACTGTGGGTGCGGTTGCCGATGACGGCTCTGACATAATACACACAGATTCATCGATCACTGCTGACAGTCTTAGCATCGTCAGCAACAAGAACGCATACAAGAATTATATTGAGAAGTATGCAAATGAGGCTAAGCCTATGACGGAGATCGTTGTTGATGTAACGAACTTCACTGCGGCTGACGGAGCTGTTGCAGAGCTTAAAGACTTCGAGGGCGAGGAGGATTGTGTATCCTGGCTCGACAGTGAAGGCACTATCACTTGGGATTTTAACGTTGACAAGGCAGGTCTTTACAACCTTGAAATGTTCTACTATCCCGTTGCGGGACAGAACACTACTGTCGAGGTAGACCTTAAAATCGACGGCGAAAATCCTTTCGATGAGGTAAGACTTGTCGAGCTTGACCGCTACTGGAAGAGCAAGACAGCTATCGAATACGATGCAAGAAAGAAAAACCAGAAGCGTCCTCCTCAGGTGGAGTACGATTGCTGGGTGACATATCCTATCAAGGACAAGGACGGTCTTATCAATACACCGTACTACTTCTACCTTTCCGAGGGTAATCATAAATTAACACTTGAGGGCATAAAGACAAACCTCTATATGAAGGGAATTCGCTTCTACAACAGCGAAGAGCTTCCCTCCTATGCGGACATTGCACCTACTCAGGACGAGATAAACAACACACCGGCTCTCTCCAACGGTGAGGCTATCCTTTTTGAGGCAGAGTCCCCTAAGTACACAACAGCATCTACACTTTATCCTACATACGACAGAACAGACTACACTGTTAGTCCTTCCCACCCTGTAAACAAGCGTTACAACACGATAGGTACAGATACCTGGGATCAGGCTACACAGTCTGTTGTGTGGGAATTTGATGTACCTGCTGCGGGTTACTACTCCATACAGATGAAGGCTCGTCAGAGTACTATGCGTGGTTTCTTCTCCAACAGACGCGTATATGTAAACGGTGTAGTTCCTTGCAAGGAGCTTGACGATGTAAGGATCCAGTACGATCCTAACTGGCAGACAGTTGAGCTTTGTGACGAAAACGGCAACCCCATTTATGTATATCTCGAAGCGGGTAAGAATGAGTTAAAGCTTGAAGCTATCCCCGGTGATATCGGTGAGGTTATGCAGCGTCTTGACGACCTTATCTTCGAGCTTAACTATTATTACAGACGTATTCTGATGATCACAGGTCCCAGCCCTGACGAATTCAACGACTACTTCCTTGATGATCAGATACCTGAGCTGCTGAGCGTATTCCAGAACGCTATCGATACTCTCTACGCTGAAAAGGCA
Source organism: Oscillospiraceae bacterium (assembly GCA_045606505.1). Classification (GTDB taxonomy): domain Bacteria; phylum Bacillota; class Clostridia; order Oscillospirales; family Ruminococcaceae; genus CAG-115. The sequence continues at coordinate 25,000 of JAZUSC010000021.1, read as the reverse complement.
GGTATCGAGGCACTGACAGGCGAGGGTTCTGAGGCTGCTACACTTCAAACAATGGCAGTTATCCTCGAAATGGCTGTTGAAGAGCCTGATGATATCCCTGTAATGCTTTCCAGCATTAAGGATCAGATATCCGCAGTTTCCGCTTGGATGCGTGACTATCGTGACCAGCCCCTCGAGATCGACTACATCGAGGTAAAGACAGTTCACGACAAGTACAAGGACGCAGGCTCAAACTTCTTTGCAGCACTTGCATTCGGTTTCCAGGCGTTTATCGGTTCTTTCTTTGAGGACTACACATCTATCTCCGATTCCACAACTAAGGCACTTAATGTTTGGGTATCCCTCGGTCGTGACCAGGCTACCGTAGTAAACGAGCTTGTAAGCTCCGAGTACAACCCCAACCATACGACACAGATCGCTATCAGCCTTGTACAGGGTGCTGTACTTGAAGCTACTCTCGCAGGCAAGGGCCCTGAGGTTTCACTGTTTATCGGTGGTGACTTCCCCGTTGTTTGTGCTTCCAGAGGTCTGCTCGTCAATATGAAGGAATTCACCGACTATGAAGAGGTGGTTTCCAGATTTACTCCCGACATAACAACACTTTATGAGTTCAACGGCGGCGTTTACGGTATTCCGCTTACTCAGAACTTCCCGATGCTGTTCTACCGTACCGACGTTCTTGAAGAGCTTGGTTACAGCGAACCGCCCGAGTCCTGGGACGAGCTTATCGCAATGCTCCCCGACCTCCAGAGAAAGTACCTTGAAGTTGGTCTTATCCTTCCTTCTAACGTATCTTCTCAGGTATTCGATGCAGGTAACACATTTATCCTGCTGATGAACCAGACAGGTCAGTCCCTTTACAACGAGTCCCTGACAGCAACGACATTTGATACAGAGTCTGCTGTTGAGGCATTCACACAGTGGACAAAGTTCTACACGGTATATGACTTCGACCAGACCTACGACGCATTTACACGTTTCAGAACAGGTGAGATGCCTATCCTCGTTCAGAACTATGCGTTCTACAATCAGCTGAATGTAGCTGCTCCCGAGATCAAGGGTCTGTGGGACTTCACACACGTTCCCGGCAGTTACAGAACAGACGAAAATGGCAAGACAATTCTTGACTACACTGCAAACTCCGGTTCCTCCGGTGCCGTGATTTTCCAGTCCTGCTCCGATAAACAGGCAGCCTGGGACTTCATCAAGTGGTTTACAGATACTGAGGCTCAGGTTGAGTATGGTAAGACTATCGAGGCAATTATGGGTCCGATGGGACGTTACGATACAGCAAACCTTGAAGCACTTTCCAAGCTGAACTGGTCTACATCTGAGTACGAAAAGATCAGCGATCAGATGGCAAACCTCAGAGAGGTTCCGATCATTCCCGCTTCCTATGCTGTAACACGTAACGTTTACAACGCATTCAGAGCGGTAGTAAATAATCAGAAGAACCCGAGATATCAGCTCAGCTCTTACAACAGAGATATCAACTCTGAGATCGTAAGAAAGCTGCAAGAGCTTGGATTTTACACAGAGGAGTAACGCTTTCCCGACATAAGTCGGGAGGAGCGGACGCTCTCCCAATAAAAATTAGGAGGAATCAGCTTGTTCGGTAAAGAAAAATCGCAGTATATCGAAGATAATAAATTCCGATATACGATGCGTGAAATGAAAAAGAACGGCAGTGCTTACGTACTTGCACTCCCGTACTTTATACTGTTCCTGATCTTCACGGGTATACCGGTTCTTATCTCCCTGCCTATTGGTTTTACCAGCTTTAATATGGTACAGTTCCCCACTTGGGTAGGTCTTAGCAACTTCTATACTCTGTTCCTTCAGGATGACGTATTCCTTATTGCTATTCAGAATACACTCGTATTTGCTATCATCACAGGCCCTGTGAGCTACATTCTCTGCTTCCTGCTCGCTTGGCTCATCAATGAGATGCCCGGTGCTCTTAAAACGGTGTTTACATACATCTTCTACGCACCCACACTGGCAGGTAACATCTTCGCTACCTGGCAGCTCATCTTCTCGGGTGATACATACGGCTTCCTTAACTCCACACTGATGGATCTCGGTCTTATCAAGGGTCCTCAGCAGTGGCTGACTGACGCAAGATATATCCTGATGTGCGTTATCGTAGTACAGATGTGGATGTCCCTCGGTGCAGGCTTCCTTTCTCTCCGTGCGGGCTTCCAGGGTATCGATAAGTCCGGTTACGAGGCCGGTGCTATTGAGGGTATCAAGAACCGCTGGCAGGAACTGCTTTATATCACTATCCCCAGTATGGGTCCGCAGCTTCTGTTCGCAGCTGTAATGCAGATCACATCTTCTTTCACCGCTGGTGATATCGGACGTTCTCTTACAGCGTTCCCAAGTACAGACTATGCAGCACACACAATTATGACCCACGCATTCGACTACGGTTCTATCCGTTACGAGATGGGTTATGCCTGCGCAGTTTGCTTCCTGCTGTTCGTCGTAATGCTGCTCGTTAATAACGTGATCCGCAAGGCGATGAGCGGAATTTTGGATACTTAAGGAGGACAGTAAATGCGTATTATACAAAGAAGAAAGAAGTGGGGAGGCTCACGAGGTGGCGATATCGCTATCTTCATTATCCTCTGCCTTATCGGCGTGTTTATGCTCTTCCCTATCTACCTGTCTGTTATCCAGTCTATAAAGCCTGTTGAGGAACTCTTCGTATTCCCTCCGAAGCTTTATGTACAGCGTCCTACCTCCCAGAACTTTGAGGATATGCTCAAAGTTGCAGGTAGCTTAGACGTTCCCTTTTCAAGATATGTATTCAACTCTATATTCGTATCTGTTGTTGTAACAGTGGCTCAGCTGTTCCTTTCCTCTTCCGCAGCTTACGTGCTGTCTAAGGTAAAGGCACCCGGTATCAAGGCTATGAACAAGACCATTGATATCGCACTGCTGTTCACATCTTCCGTTACATACATCGTACAGTATATCGTTATGGCAACACTCGGTATGATCGATACATACTGGGCTATAACACTTCCTTACATCGCAACACCTATGGGTCTGTTCCTTATGAAGCAGTTTATGGGTCAGATCCCTGAAAGTATGATCGAGGCCGCTAAGCTTGACGGTGCGTCCCATTGGAGAGTATGTTGGCAGATCGTAATGCCTAACGTTAAGCCTGCTTGGCTGACTCTGATGATATTCGCATTCCAGGGAGCTTGGCAGATCACAGGTTATCTCTTCGTTTACAGTGAGCAGCTGAAGCCGATACCGATCGTAATGCAGCAGATCGCAGCTGCGGGTATCGCAAGAACCGGCGTTTCTTCGGCGACGGTAGTAGTGCTGATGTTACCTCCGATGATATTGTTCCTTATCCTGCAATCCAACGTTGTTGAAACGATGGCTCACTCAGGTCTTAAGGATTGATAAAAAAATACGAAAGGATGATTTTGAGTGCCATCAATTAAACGCATCGCAATTCGCGGTGTCGCTGCGGTACTGGCTGCCGCAACACTCTGCACAAGCGTTGCTTTCGCAGATGAGCCTTACGACGGCTATAACTACGACTGGTGGGGCGATCCCGTTCCCTCTCAGAATGGTTATGTTGTTGATAAGGTCGTTACCGGTGCGGATATCGGTGTAGGCTCTCTCTCAGAGCCGGCGGATATGTTTATTTCCGAAAACGAGAACATATATATCGCAGATACTGCTTACAAGGGCACACTTGATGCCTCTATGAAGGGCAGGATCGTAGTTGCAGACAGCGACTTTAATCTTATAAACTCTATCGAATATCTTGATTTCAGCGGTGAGGCCGCAAGTGAGTGGTTTGCAAAGCAGGAAACAAGACTTTCACAGGGTACAGTATCCGAAACGGAATACAAGAAGATAACAAATCTCTACTTCAATGGACCTTCCGGTGTATTCGTAGATGACGATGATATCGTCTACGTTGCAGACAACTCCAACGACCGTGTTGTTTCTTTCATTGCTGACAAGGACGCTAACGGCATTGGCTACGGTAAGGTACAGATGGTATATACACGTCCTGAATCTGACGTGTACGATGCTTCCGCAACATTCAACCCCAGTAAGGTGCTGGTAGACGCAGCTAAGAATGTTTATGTCTGCATCAAGACTATCACTAAGGGTGCGGTAGTATTCTCCAAGGAAGGCGAGTTCAACGGCTACTTTGGTGCTAACCGTGTATCCGCAACCGCAGACGTTCTTATGAACGCTTTCTGGAAGCTCATCTTCAACCGTGAGCAGATAAAGAAGATGAAGAGAAACGTTCCTGTTGAGATATCCAACTTCGATATTGACGCAGATAACTTCATCTACACAGTAACAGAAACAAAGAGTACAGAAACAGACATCATCAAGAAGCTGAACTCCGCAGGTACAAACATCTTCACAAACCTCGGTTATTCGGATTATACATTTGGTGACTATCTGACAAAGTACTACCGTGGTAAGACATACTCTTCCCGTATCACAGACGTTGATGTAGGAGAGGCAGGCGTTATCAACCTGCTCGACCTTGAAACAGGACGTGTGTTCCAGTACGATAACGAGTGTAACCTGCTGTTCATCTTTGGCGGCAAGGGTTCACAGAAGGGTACATTTACCATTGTAAACGCAGTTGAGAGCCTTGGCACAAACGTGTATGTTCTCGACGGTCGTAAAGCAAGTATCACAGTATTCAAGCAGACAGAGTTCGGCGGTATCGTTCACGAAGCTATCTCGCTCTTTAACAGAGGTAAGTACGAAGAGGCTCGTGGTCCTTGGGAGGAAGCTCTCAGACGTGACTCCAACTACTGGCTCGCTTACATAGGTCTTGGTAATGCTTACCTCAACGAGGGCAATTACGAAGAGGCTATGGATTACTTTATGTACAATTCCAGAACAGGATATAATGATGCGTTCAAGGGCTGGAGAATGAATTTCATCAGAGATAACTTCACAGCCATTGCTATCATCATTGTTGGCGGACTTATCCTTGTTTACGTCATTGCATCTGTAAGAGGCAAGATGAAGGCTAAGAAACGTGCCGAGGCTGAACGTCTGTTCAAGGAAAAGAACAAGGGAAGGGAGGACGTCTGATCTATGAGATTTAATCTCGATATGCCGGCTTGGAAATGGCCGTTCTACATTATGGCGCACCCCTTCGAGGGCTTTGAAGACCTAAGATGGAAAAAAGCCTATAATATGAAGGTTGCAATGGTCATCGTAGTGCTGTTCTTCGTTATCAGCGTATGCGAACAGCTTATGACAGGCTTTATGTTCAACCGTAATTATGTAAAGATATTCAACATTGTTCCGATTGTTATTCAGACCTTTGTACTCTTCTTTACTTGGGTCATCGGTAACTGGGCATTGTGTACACTGTTCGACGGCGAAGGTACGATGAAGAATATATGCGTAAACACCGCTTATGCTCTCGTTCCTATGCTTATCGGCAAGGTAATAAACATAATCCTCAGTAACTGTCTGCTTAGAACAGAAGAAGCATTCATCGTGTTCGTATCCTATCTGACTTTGATATGGACAGCGGTGTTGCTGATATCGGGTATGAAGACTGTACATCAGTACACCATTCCAAAGACCCTTTTGTTTATGTTTATCACGATCTTCGCAATGGTTGTAATAATTATCCTGCTCGTACTTCTTGTATCGCTTTTCCAGCAGGTATATGTATTTGTTTACTCTATCTACACAGAGCTGCTTTACAGATTCTCCAACTTGGAGCCGACTGTACTGATACTCATAATGATCGGTGTTGTCGTAGCTATCGCAGCAATCGTGATCGCTGGTTATACAGCATTTGAGAAACATCAGCTGAAAAAGGAATTGCAGAAGCTTAAATCCTGATCGCTGAAAAAACAGAACTAAGGCTTTGAAATATTGAAAATGGTGGTGTAAAAATGCTTCTATCACGCAAGAAAATACTTGCCGGAGTGCTTTGTGCAGCAATGGTACTCACGACAAGCCAAAGCGTTGCCTGGTCTGAAACCACAGAGGTTTCGACCGAAGCAAGTGCAGCAGACTCCGCAGAGACCGCTGATACTGCCGATTCCGCTGATGAGTCCGAAGAGGACGCTGTGGTACACATCACGTCCGAGCAGGCTCTCGCAGAGTGTAAGCTCTATGCAGAATCCGACGCACTTGAACTTTACGTAAATGAAAGCACAGGCGTTTTTGCAACTAAGGTTAAATCCAACGGCTATGTTTGGTGGAGTAACCCTTACGATGTAGATAACGATCCTATTGCAAATGGTTCTAAGAAAGACGACCTTAAATCCGCTATGGTCATCAATGCGGTAAAGGTTACAGATACTGAAGCTCCCAGCACAGATATAAATACCTATGAGGAATGTATCGAAAAGGGCAACTTCAATATTGAGAAAATCGAAAACGGCTTTAAGATGACATATATCTTCCAGAAGGAAGGTATCACAATCCCTTACTACGTTACTCTTGAAGGCGACCACATCAAGGCTTCTATCGCAGTTGATGAGATCGTTGAGAATGAGCAGCTTGGTGAGATAAACGAGGGTACACGTTCTATCGTAGACCTCAGCTTCCTGCCGAACTTTGGTGCAGCATTCTCTGACGAGGAGGGTTACATAATCACTCCCGACGGTTCAGGTGCTGTTATCAACTTCAACAACGGTAAGAAGAACACAACTGAGTATAACCAGAAGATCTACGGCAAGGATCAGGCTATCAGCCAGGATATGGCTCCTGCAAAGACAGAGCAGGCTTATCTGCCCATTATGGGTATGGTAAAGAAGGATAATGCCCTCCTCGCAGTTGTAACTGAGGGTACATCATATGCAAAGGCAAGAGCTTCTGTTGCAGGACAGAGAGCTACAAGCTACAACATTGCTTGGTTTGACTTTGCATTCCGCTCTACCGATTCCTACTATATGGGTCAGAGCAATACTCCTCTTGACGCTTATGAGATATCTCATATTCCCGAGGCAAGAGTGACAGTAGAGTACTATCCTATCGCTGAGAACGATGCAAGTTACGTTGATGTAGCTCTTCGCTACCAGAAGTACCTTGTTGACGAAATGGGTCTTACAAAGAAGGTTGCTGAGGGCAGCAATCCCTTCTACCTTGACCTGTTCGGCGGTACTGTAAAGCAGCAGTCCGTGCTTGGTTTCCCGATCTCCCTTGAAACAGCTGCTACCACCTACGAGGAGGCTCAGCAGATAATCACTGAGCTGTACAACCGTGGTATCACTGATATGGTCGTTACATACGAGGACTTCAACAAGGCGGGTATCACAAGCAGAATTGCAAACTCTGTTGATTATTCCGGAACACTTGGCGGCAAGGGCAAATTCCAGTCTCTTAAAGATTACTGTGCATCTATCGGTGCTACATTCGCTCCCAGTGTTGATATCCAGGAGTTTGAGCGTTCCGGCAACGGCTTCTCAAAGACCGGTGCTTCCGCTATCCGAGTAACAAAGGCTTATGCTACACTCGGCGAGTACGAGCGTGCTTTCGGTACTCCCCACGATACCAGAACAAACTGGTACATTATGAGCCCTGCATTCTATGATAAGGCTGTATCTCAGCTGGTTTCCAGCTACACAAGTGAGGGCATTTCCGCTATCTCTCTTGAAGAAGCTACAAATATGCTTTACAGCGACTTCACAGCCAATACATCAAGAAAGACTTCCAGACAGCAGGCAGTTGAGATCTTGAAGGCTTGTTATCAGAAGATCAAGGACAACGGTCTTACATTCGTTGCTGACGCTTGTAACGATTACGCTATTCCTTATGCAGACTTTATCAGAAACGTTCCTCTTTACAGCAGTAATTTCGATGTTTATGATTACGACATTCCCTTCTATCAGATAGTTCTCCACGGCTATGTTCCTTACACAACAAAGGCTAAGAACGCAAGTTCCGGAGCAGAAGAACTGTTCTTGCTTTCTGTTGCAACAGGCACACCTCTCCACTACGAGGTAATGCACGAGAACCCCAATGAGTTTACCGACTGTGCTTACGATGAGCTGTTCTACACCCACTACGAGGGTTGGCTCGACGTTGCAGCAGGCGAGTACAAGCTCACACAGGAGTATCTGAAAGATCTCGCTAATGAAACTATCACAGATTTCAAGTATATCGAACAGGATATCGTGGAATCTACATTCTCTGATGGCACTGTTATCAGAGCAGATCTCTCTGATTTCAAATTAGAGATCAACGGCAAGAGCATCAACCTTGCTGACTATGGACTGAAAGGAGCGACAACTGACTGATGAGTGACGAAAAAAATCTCAACGTTGCAGCCGAGGCTGAAAACACAGCAGAAGCAGTTCAGGAAGTTGCAGCAGCTCCTGCTGAGCCTGTTCTCGAAACAGAGAAGGCTCCTGCTCCCGCTCCCGTAAGAGTATCTGCACATAATACCGCTGCGGCTGCGTCCTTTAACGCTGCCAATGAAGAGGTAGATGTCCGCAGAAAGAACGGTGAGAAGGTTCAGCGTAAGATAAAGACAACAAAGATATCCTATGAAAGAAAGAAGAGCCTTTACGGTTACGGCTTTATCGCTCTCTGGGCTATCGGTACACTTTGGCTGTTCGTTCTGCCTGTTATCACATCTCTGTGGTACTCGCTGAGTGATACACAGCTCCTTAGTAAGAACGACGCTCTCCAATACGGTATGACTACCGCAGGTATCTATACCGAGTGGAACGAGTTCGGAAACTATATCAAGGCATTCACAAGTGATACGAACTTCCTGCCGAAACTGGGTGCGTCCCTTGCGGATATCGGTCCTAAGGCTATCGTAATCCTGATATTCTCACTGTTTATCGCAGTTATCCTGAACCAGAAGTTCAGAGGAAGAACACTTGCACGTTCTATCTTCTTCCTCCCTGTACTTGTTGCAACAGGTCCTGTTATCAGCGTTATCAACGGTGATATGGCGTCGCAGGGTATTTCCGACGCTTCCCAGTTCAGCACACTGTTCAAGACAGACCTTGTTACTGAGCTGATGGAGTTTATAGGTATCTATAACATCAACCAGACATTCACAGATATCATCAAGGATATCACCAGTGACGTTCTTAACCTTGTTTGGAACTCTGGTATTCAGATCCTGATCTTCCTATCCGCATTGCAGACAATTCCTCCCTCTGCGAAGGAGGCAGCTGCTATGGAGGGTGCTACCGCTTGGGAGTTCTTCTGGAAGATCACATTCCCCTACATCAGCCCGATGATCCTTTCCAACCTCGTTTATACTATCATCGATGCATTTGTATCGACAGATAACGAGGTTATGGAGTACGTTCTCCAGCTCTCTCGTGACTGGGAGTACGGTTACTCCGCAGCACTTGCTTGGATCTACTTTGCGATAATCGGTGCGTGCCTTGCACTTATCACGGTTATTGTAAATAAGTTCGTATTCTACGAAAACGACTAAGGAGGTATGAGAAGTGACAGAAAATAATAACAATCTTCCTGTTGAAGAAAACGTAAATGTTGCTAATCAGCCTGCTGAAAACGTAACATCTGCACCTGTGGCAGAGAATACACCTGCTGCCGATGCTTTTGCTGATATCAATATGGAGGCTGCTTCCGCAGTGGTAACTCCTGTTGATACAGGCAAAAAGCCCAAGAAGGCAAAGAAGGAAAGAACCGATAACCGTGTAACAAATTTTGACATCATCAAGAACTACCGCCACTACACATCTAAGGAGAGAAAGCATTACAGCTACATCTTCTGGAGAAGAATATCCAGCTATGTATGGCCGTTTTTCAGATTTGTTATCATATTCGGTCTGTCTTTCGTAATCCTGTATCCTATCCTGTATATGATCTCCACATCTATCCGTCCTCAGAGTGAGATGAGCGATCCCTCCGTAATGTGGATCCCCAAATCTATCCGCTTTGAGAACTTTGCAGAGATATGGGCAGCTATCGACTATCCGAATACACTTTGGAGCACTTTGGTGCTTAACATCGTGTCATCTATCTTACAGGTTGGTACTTGTGCTCTCACAGGTTACGGCTTTGCAAGATTTAAGTTCAAGGGCAAGGGCATTCTGTTCGGAATCGTTATCTTGCAGATCATCGTTCCTACACAGATCATCCTGATCCCCCAGTATATGAGTTTCAGATACTTCGATATATTCGGTATCCTCAACGCTCTTCTGGGCGACTCTATCTCCCTTGTTGATACTAACTGGGCAATGTACATTCCCGCACTGTTCTGTAACGGTATTCGTTCGGGTCTGTTCATCTACCTGTTCAGACAGTTCTTCCGTGGACTTCCCAAGGAGTTGGAGGACGCTGCTTACCTCGACGGCTGTGGTCCGTTCAAGACCTTCATCAGCGTTATGGTTCCCAACGCAGCAAGTTCCTTCCTGACAGTATTTATCTTCTCTATCGTTTGGTACTGGAATGACTACTATGTATCTTCTATGTACTTCACAAAGGGTAATACTATCTCCCTTAAAATCGACAGTATCGCAACACTCATCTCTATGTACCTTACAGGTGAGGTTGGTATTGCGTCTGACTTCCTTGTTTGGATGGAGGCAGGCTGTCTCCTTGCTATCGCACCTATCATCATTATGTATGTATTCCTTCAGAAATACTTTACAGAGGGTATTGCGAAAGCAGGTCTTGCGAACTAAAAATACCGTCGAAAAAGACGTATATGCTGCGTCATCGATAGGTATGAACCAAACAAAATACAGCCTTCGGAAACGGAGGCTGTTTTGTTTAAGAGAATAACCGATATATTTCGGGAGGGAAAGATGAAATTTGTTGAGATATTTACGGACGGTGCGTGTAGCGGAAACCCCGGTCCGGGCGGATATGGAGCAATACTCAGATGCGAGGGCAGAGAAAAGGAGCTAAGCGGCGGCGAGGCTCACACCACAAATAACCGTATGGAGCTTATGGGTGTTATCACTGCTCTGTCAGCGTTAAAATATTCCTGTAAGGTTAGGCTTACAACAGACAGCAAGTATGTTGTTGACGGGATAACCAAAGGCTGGGCAGCAGGCTGGAAAAAACGTGGCTGGAAGAAATCTGACGGAAAGCCTGCATTAAATCCCGACCTGTGGGAGAAGCTGCTGAATCTCCTTGAACAGCACGAGGTTGAATTCTGCTGGATAAAGGGACACGCAGGCCACGAGGAGAACGAACGCTGCGACAGACTTGCAGTCGAGCAAAGGGATATATACTCCAATAAATAGCAGAGAGGGAGAGTTTTCTCCCTCTTTTTTTGCGTAAAGCACTTATAATAAGCGAATATTGTTCCGATTTGTCAAAAAATGCTTGGGATATGGTAATATTTTTGTAATTGTGCAAGTTGCACAGCGGGATAAAATGTGTTATAATTTATAATAGCGTAAAATGGCTAATAATGTACTTAGGACACAGTAAACAAAGAACACGTTAATTTGGAAAGGAGGAAGTATGATAAAGGAAAATCAGAAACTGTTCAACAGGCTGAATGTAGTCAGCGATGCAGCAGTTTCACTTGTTGCCGTAGTCATATCTTACCTTATCGTTTTTGAACTGCTGGGTCTTGACAAAAACTATCCGTTGTTTGATTATATAAAGATCGCATTGGTCTTCGCTCCTGTACAGCTTATCACTTTTGGCTGTCTGGGACTTTACGATTCTCAGCGTACAGGCAGATTTGCAAGGGAACTTTGGAGGATAGTTCAGGCATTTTTTATAGATGGTCTGTTGATAATCTCACTGCTGTATCTTGTTAAGATAATAAACTTTTCAAGATTTGCACTTGTGATATTTTTGCTGTTCGACTTTTTCATAATTGCAGTTAAGCGATATATACTTCGGAAATCGTTAAAGTATTTCAGAAAAAGCGGATACAACAAAAAGTTCGTCCTTGTAATAGGCGGCGGTGAGACTGCAAAGCATTATCTGGATACGATACACGAGGAATCTCAGTTAGGCTTTGAGTGTGCGGGTTACATTTCAAACAGCACAACATTAAAGGCAAAACACCTCGGAGGGTATAAGGATATCTTTAATGTTCTTGATAAGACGCATTATAACGAGGTCGTATGTGCCCTTGACGCTGATGAAATGCAGTATCTGGGCGATGCGGTAGAAGCGTGTGAGCAGACAGGTACAAAAATATCCGTGATACCTGCGATATACAAATATATGTCGGCAAGTCCAGCTATTGATATGGTTGGCGGAATCCCTATGATGAATATACGTCGTATACCGCTCGACAATATGGGAAATGCCTTTATGAAAAGGGCAATGGATATTCTTGGTTCACTTGTACTGATAATACTTAGTTCACCAGTAATGCTTGTGTCGGCTATCGTTATCAAGGCAACAATGGGCGGAAAGGTCATTTTCAAGCAAAAGAGAGTGGGTCTTAACAAAAAGATCTTCACGATGTATAAGCTCAAATCAATGAAAGACAATGCTGAGTCCGAAACTGCTTGGAGTACGGATAACGATCCCCGAAAGACACGATTTGGTGCTTTTATACGCAAGTTTTCCATTGATGAATTGCCACAGCTTTTTAATGTGCTTAAAGGAGATATGAGTCTTGTTGGCCCTCGCCCTGAGATACCCTTTTATGTGAATAATTTTAAGAAAACGATACCTATGTATATGATAAAGCACCAGGTAAAGCCGGGAATGACAGGACTTGCCCAGATACGAGGCTATCGTGGTGACACATCGATAGAAAAACGTATCGAATGTGATATTGAATACATAGAGAACTGGAATATATTCCTTGATATATCTATATTGTTACAAACAGTCACAAGCGGTTTTGTGAACAAGGAGAGGCTGAAAAAGACCTCAAAAAAATATAAACCGGAGAAGATCCTGATGAATAACGAAAAACAAAAGCTTGATATTACGGCACTTGCCATATTCTTTCCGTCGGTCGTAGCACTGGCAATTATACCTATACTAATGCGTGCAACGGTCGTTACATCCGATTTGTTGGACACTTTTCGCTATTTCGGTGGCACGGAAGACGCAGAAACAGCAGGGTTGTATTATCTGCCCGATATAAATTCTCAGTGTAAGGCATTTGCCGTGGTTCTTTTTGCTCTTATTATGCTCGCAATGGCACTTGTGTGCTGTGTGTTTATGTTCCGTCGTGCCGAAAAGCGTACCCTTGTATACACGGGAGCGTCTGTGACGTTTGTTATGATGTCCCTTGCTTCTGCACTTGGTTCTGATTTTCAGCAGATAGCATTTTACGGCGTCCACGACCGTGCAGAGGGCTTTTTCACGATCGCCTGCTACTTTGTAATGTTCCTGTTTACGATGTATGCTTTCAGAAAGACGCAGAATTTCCGTTACATCGTTATCGCACTAATGATATGCACCGGTGTAAACTTTATCATAGGTATGTTCCAGTACACAGGAAACAACCTGTTCCAGTTCGATTGGTTCCAGAGCTTTGCAGTTGACAGCGAGTATCGTGATATGCTTGAACTGGATAAAGAGAGTGCCTCTTTTGGAAGTATGTACGGTGCATTGTACCACTACAACTATGTGGGCAGCTTTATGGGTATGGTCATTCCGCTGTTTACTGTCCTTGCGATTTCAGCTAAGCGTGTATGGCAGAAGATAATTTTTGCACTGTTTGTGGGAATTTCTTTATTTATGCTGTTTGCAAGTTCGGCAAGAAGCGGTATCGTAGCACTGGCTGCTGCGGCTGTGGTTGGCATTTTTGTATTTGCGAGAGTGCTTATCCGCCGCTGGAAGATAACAGTATCTGTTGTTGCAGGCGCTGCGGTAATAGCTGTGGGGGCGAATTTCGCACTTGATAATGCTCTGTTTGAACGTATACCCTCTCTTTTAAGCGATATAACTGATTTTATCACTCCTGCTGAGGAAACTGATATGTTCTCAGAGCTGACTGTAAGAGAGATAAAGCACAATAAAGACGGCAGCGTGTCCTTTACAACGCAGACAGACGAGCTTAATATAAAGTTCGACACAGAAAGACAAGATTTTGTATTTACAGACAAGAGCGGTGAGGAAGTTCCCCTTGCGTATGATTCGGCAGGGTTGATCTCCGTAGATGACGAGGACTTCAAAAATATAAATATGGAGATAACTGCGTCTGACGGAAATCCCGACCACGGAGATACGATCTTTATGTGGTTTGGTAAGAACGACGACAATGTGCTGTTGTTCCATCTGTTTAACGAAAAACAGATCCATATGCTTGATCTTGCAGTAGGTGACAGAGTAGATCCTGTAAATGCAGAGGCTATCGGTTTTGAAGGCAAGGAAAAGCTTGGTTCTTCGAGAGGATATATCTGGTCGAGAACTATTCCGTTACTTAAAAACTGTATTGTTACAGGCTACGGCCCCGATACATTCGCCTATGAGTTCCCGCAGAATGACTATCTTGCTAAGAGCTATGCTTATGCAGAAGGCTTCTATATTACCGTAGACAAGCCTCATAATCTGTATTTGCAGATATTCTTCTCAAACGGACTTATTGCACTTATTGCATTCCTTGTTATATGCGTGTTCTATCTTGTGGACTGTGTAAGGCTGTACGCCCTCAAAAAGCAGTACAGGTCAGAGCAGTATTATGGCATCTCTGTAATGCTTGGCATAGTGGGATATCTTGCGGCAGGACTGTTTAACGACTCTGTCGTAGCGGTAGCCCCGGTTTTCTGGATACTTCTTGGTACAGGTGCTGCACTTAACACTATCAACCGAAGAATGGATAAGGATCTGTCCATAGATGTAGACGAGGTCGCTGTTACAGAAAAGAAGTCTGTAAGCAACGATGAAATGTCTGTATATGAGGAAAGAGCAAAGGCTCTTGCAGAAAAAATGAACGCAGATAAGCAGGCGGAACAGCAGGCTAAAAAGGAACCCAGGGTCATCTCCAAAAAGGAAATAGATGATCTGTATGCAAAGGTACACGAACTTACAAGCAGGTCTGCTGATGAAAATAATGACGATACTTCCGAAGATGTACAAGACAATGAAGATTAACAAGCACACTTTGAGCGTATAATACCTTAATGGTGTTATTTGGAAGAGGGTGAAATGATGAAGTTTGAACTTCGGGATATTACAAAGCTCCCGAATATCCTCACGTTGGCGAGAATTGCTTTGATACCCGTATTTGTAATAGTTTTCCTTTGGGAGGACGGATTTATAAAAAACACCACAGTAGATTCTCAGACAAACGGTTATCTGCTGGCGGCTATAATCGTTATTATATCGGGTATTACTGATGCGGCAGACGGATTTATAGCAAGAAGATTCAATATGATAACTGACCTTGGCAAGGCACTTGATCCTTTGGCTGATAAGCTTACACAGGCGGCAATAGTTGTCTGCCTTATTATCAGATATCGCAGTATCTGGTGGTTGTTGGTGGGACTGTTTTTCATTATATTTATAAAGGAGATCACTATGCTTGTCGTGGGTCTTATGTTCCTTAAAAAAGGTCAGGACCTAGGCGGTGCAAAGTGGTTTGGCAAACTTGCGACCATCGTGTTTTACATTCTGGTCATCATACTTATCGGTGCACCCAGTATGGATATCGTTGTTGCAGTTCTAATGATAGGCATTGTGACAGGTTTTACGCTTATTTCCTTTATATTGTATATGAGGGAATATTTCAGACTTTACAAGCAAAGGGAGAGCAGTGATGATAACAGCTGATTTTCACGTACACTCCGCCTTTTCCAGTGATAGTGAGGAACTGACCGAGGCACAGGTAAATGCAGCTATTTCTAATGGATTAAAAACACTTTGCTTTACCGAGCATATGGATATGGACTATCCCACAGGAGAGTTTCTGCTTGACACGGCGGCGTATAAAAAGGAGCTTTTCCGTTTAAAAGAGAAGTACGCTGACAGGATAGAGATACTTTACGGCGTAGAGCTTGGTCTTATGGACTACCTTGCCCCCAGACTTTACGAGTACACAAAGGGTGAGGATTTTGATTTTATCATCGGCTCATCTCATCTTGTGGATAAGATAGACCCCTACTATCCGGGATATTTCGACAAGCTTGGAGATAAAGAGGGCATAAGAAGATACTTACAAAGCATACTTGACAACATATCAGTATTTAATGATTTCGATGTGTACGGACATCTTGACTATGTTGTTCGATACAGCAACGAAAAGACATATCGTCCCTCCGACTATTCTGATATGACAGAGGAGATACTTAAAAAGATTATCGCTATGGGCAAGGGAATCGAGCTTAACACAGCGGGACTTAAATACGGTCTTGGCTGGGCCCATCCGCACCCCGAGGTGCTTTCACGCTATTGTGAGCTTGGCGGCGAGATAATAACCGTAGGCAGCGACAGCCACAAGGCTGAGCATATCGCATACGATTTCAAGACAGCCGCTGAGATACTTAAAGCGGCAGGGTTTGAGTATTACACTGTTTTCAAAGCAAGAAAGCCTCAGTTTATCAAACTATAAAATATATCTGTCACAGTTTAGTTATTGTGACAGATTTTTTTGTATTTATCTAGCAACACACTGTTAAGGTTTTGTGTAATATGCTTAAAATTGTGAAAATTACGAAAAAGCTCTTGTATATTTAGGATAAATATGTTACAATTATTGCAGAGAAGATCGGCTGACCGATCTCTCCATTATACTCGAGAGGATTGATAATATGAAAGTTGTTATTGCAGCAAAAAAACTCAACATTTCCCAGGCTTTTACCGAATACGCAGAGCAAAAGCTGAATGCCAAGCTTGACCGCTTCTTCCCCGAAGAGGCTGAGGCTAAGATCACACTTGCAGAACGCAGGGAGCAGATCATTCTTGAGCTGACTGTAAAATACAACGGAATTATATATCGTGCAGAGCAGTCTGCAAAGGATAAGAATGACGCACTTGACGTTACAGTAGACCGCATAATCCGTCAGATAAGAAAGCAGAAGACAAAGGTTGAAAAGAGCCTGCGTACAGGTGCTTTTGCAGGTCTTGAACCTGAAGCAGAGGAGAAGGAATACGAGGTTATCCGCTACAAGAAGTTCGCTATGAAGCCGATGACAGTAGACGAGGCTATCCTTCAGATGAACCTGCTCGGTCACGAGTTCTTTATGTTCAAAAATGCCGAAACAGGCATCGTAAACGTTGTTTACCTCAGAGAAGAGGGCAACTACTCTGTACTTGTTCCTGAGGAGTAATTTCTGTTAAGGAGAAGATTGTTTGATCAAAAATAATAAGGTGATTGTCTGAGCCGGGAGGCTGCAGATGATCTGATATGCCTCCCGCACTGTATGTAAATTCATTTACCGACAGGGAGGACAATAAATTGGACACAAAAAGCTATTTTAACTGCAAAGCCTGTGGTGCAAGGGTAGAGCTTTCGGGTGCAGGCAGCACCCACCGCAACCATTGCCCGCACTGCTTATCAAGCCTTCATCTGGATAACTTGCCCGGCGACAGGGACGCAGAGTGCGGCGGAATTATGGAGCCGATCGGCGTCTGGGTGCGCAGGGACGGAGAGTGGGCGTTGATACACCGCTGCCGTCGCTGCGGAGCGTTCAGCTCAAACAGGATAGCGGCAGACGATGACCCGCTTAAGCTTATGAGCATTGCAGTAAGACCGCTGGCGTCACCGCCGTTCCCCATTGAAATGCTGGGCAGAATGGCAGGTATGTCCGAATAAAAACAACCAGCCCCGTATATACTGCGGGGCTGTGATTTTGATAGGGATATCTTACAGATTTATATGGGAAATAGTGTCAAGGTACTAAATGCACAAATATTTCCGAACAATTTTGTATAAAACCGCATAGCCTAAAATACAAGTTTCGTCTTGAAAAAAACGATTACTTGTGTTATAATGTGTAATGAAATATATCGTGGTGAGGTGCGTGGTGTTATGACCTCGGATTTCGCCCTGCATTTTCTTAGGAGGACTGCTTACAATGACAACAACAGCCAATGTGCAGAAGTCCGGTTTAAGTATGAACAAGCTCATCGGTATCGGTGTTGCTGTTTATGCTGTGATCGAGGCTATACTTGCATATTTCCTTTTCTTCGCACCGCTTTACATAAAGCCTGTATACAGAATGTGCGAGGAGTATAACGCTAATGGTACACCCTGTATCGTAAAGCTTTTCGGAAAGTTCCTTGCCACAAAGGCAGAAACTGAGGAGTATCTTATCCTCAGCCTTTGGGACGCTATCTTCAATGTTATCCTTATCTATGTTGTTATAACAGGTATCACACTTGCACTTGCTTTCTGTATGTATAAGGGTATGTCTTTCGCAAAGACATATTTCACAGCAGTATTCGGTGCAAGACACATTATCGGCCTTATGGCTCTGCTGATTCCTTTCGGCAAAATGCTCAGAAGCACAATGTTCTTCGGCATTGCGGTAGCTGTTATCGGTCTTGTGGCTTGTCTGTACTTTGTTAAGATCAACAATGAGGAGTACGCAGACGATATGCTGTTTACCCCCGAGCAGACAGCTGATATGAACAAGCGTATGAAGCTTGGTGTAGTTCTTTACGGACTTTTCCTTGCGTTTATCGTTCTTGAAAAGTTTGCTATGCCCGCATTCGGCAGCAACTGGTCACTGTATCTCGGTTGGCTTACAGATTCCTCTATCGGTCAGGGCTGGTGCCTTGCTCTTATGCTTGCTGTTGCTCTTGTTGCAGCTATTATGTACGTTCGTGAGGCTGACTGGGCAATGTACTTCTTCACAGCATTCGGTACTGCCGCTGTCGTTTCCAACATCGTTGCACTGGTTGCAAGAATTATGTGGATCTTCAAGACATACAATCCTATGAAGGCTGCTGCAAACGGCGGTGACGCTGAAGCACAGGCTTGGGTAGATGCAAACGGTATGACATCTTCCTGGTGGATCGCTACTATCTGTCTTGTTATTGCAACACTTGCTGCTGCTGTGGTTGCATTTATGGGACTTAAAAAGGTTTCCAAGAAGCTTACACTCAAATATGCTCCCGAGGATAAGAAGCCTGCTTTGGCAGTGTTTATCTCCTCTGCGTCTATCGTGCTGAGCTTTGTACTCACTATTGCAGCTATCACTGTATGGCATAAGATGTTGTACGCAGGCTACTCCGCAGGTGCTATGGACTATATGTACTTCGTAGTTTACGGCGGTATCACACTGTTCCTTGCTATGGCTATGATGGGTGGTTATGATTTCACAAAGTTTGGCGCACTCGGTCTTTATCTGATCGTTGCGTCTAATAACTTCATCTCTATCTTTACATTGTTCTCTCAGAGAACATCTGCTATCGCAGCAGGTACTGTTACAACAGGTACAAACTACATCATTTCCGCTATCCTGTTTATCGTTTCTATCGTTGCTTGTCTTGCTATCATTCCCGTATTTGCGGTTAAGGGCGTAAGCAACTATCAGTACGAAAAGCGTTTCCACTGATACGCTGACCTATAAATTACATATCCCCGCTCATCAGAGCGGGGATTTTTTGTGTATTGACAAATTCTATAAGGTGGAGTATAATAAAAACGGCTTTACAATAGGTCGGCAAACGGAATGCGGTGTAAATCCGCAGCAGTCCCCGCTGCCGTGAGGAAGCTGCGTTGTGTCTTGGTCGAAAGACGTGTCACTGAGGGCATAGCCCGTGGGAAGGCAGGCACAGCGTGTATGATTCCGAGCCGGAAGACCTGTCACCGAATGTTGAGCTAATAAATAATATTTGTCGGAGGAACAAAACTATGAAAACAACAAAGAAGATCTTGGCAGCTATGCTGTCGACAGCGGTAATGGGAAACCTCGCAGTAATGGCGAGTGCCGAGGAAGTCCCCGCAGGACACATCGTATTTGCCGCAGACAAGAACACTATCGGTCAGGGCTTTGTCACAGAGCCTGTGCTTGTCCCTTATTATGAGGGTGAAAAGGGTATTGAGATAGTGCAGAGAGCGGCAGAGGTCATCGTTACAGAGAGTGATTACGGTGACTATGTTTCGGCATTTGCAGATGTCGATACAGGTGCGGAGATTCCCACTGAGGTTGCGGCAGTATGCCCCGAAATGTTCGGCAGAACAGCAGAGGGATATCTGAGTGCATACGACTACACATCGGAGTCGGGTTGGAGCTACTTTGTAAATGACGAGTATGCAATGGTCGGTATTTCCGATTACACACCTGCTGACGGTGATGTTGTGTGGTTTAGATTTACTGTTTACGGCTACGGCTGTGATCTTGGTATAGACAATTCTTCTTGGGGCGGTAATCCTGCCCTTGTTGAGCAGGTACAGGTAGCTGACCTTATGACAGCTGTTGCTAATTCCACAGACCTTGCTGATACAACTGAGTATGCAAACGCTATCGAGGTGCTTGAAACCTACGGTGCGACCCGTGATGATATCACCGCTGCACTTGACGCACTGTCTGCACAGCCTGACACTCCAACCGAGGGCGAAAACACACAGGATAATAAAGGCTCTGCCGACACAGGCATTGAGGGTGTTGCTGTCCTGATAGGTGCTGCTGCGGTGGCAGGTGTGGCTCTCACCCTGTCTAAGAAAAGATGAGGAAGTTTACAAAGTTAATTACGGCGGTCTGTATTGCTCTGTTCATAGCGGTGCAGACCGCTTTGCCTATCCTTGCGGCGGATATGGGGCGGTTGGAGAGCATATTCTCCGACAGTATGGAAAGCCGTGGTGCAGACAGCTTTTACGAGGGGCTGAAATTCGGACAGGCAGATTGGATCGCTATTTGCAGACTAAGGCTTTTTGGCAGAGAGGGTGCGGAGGAGTACATCTCCGAGGTAAAGTCTGCCGCTGATGACCTGATGAGCCAAAACGGCTTTGTACGCCCGACAGAGTTACAGCGTGCGGCAATTTTGCTGTCATTTGCGGGAGAATGCCCCGATACGCTTACAAATGCGGCTGTGTATCAGAATGAAAACCTTGACAGACAGGGATTTAATGCATACCTGTGGGGACTTATCGCAATAAACTGCACAAATTCACAGCCGCCCGATAACGCTTTGAATACAAAGGAAAGTATTACCGAATATATTCTTTCAAAGCAGCTTACTGATGGCGGTTTTTCGCTGAAAGGCTCTGCTGCGGATACGGATATAACAGCGGCGACTATTTATGCACTTGCCCCGATGAAAGAGGACGAGAAAGTATCAGCCGCACTGAAAAGGGCAGAGCAATGTCTTGCGGATTTACAGCTTGAAAACGGCGGATATATGACGGTGGGTGTGGAAAACTGCGAAAGCTCCGCACAGGCAATCATCGCATTCTCAGCCTTAGGATATGACGAGAGCGACAGCCGTGTTGAGGCAGCGTACAAGGCTATGGAGAAATACACCTGTGACGGCGGCTATGCACATTTCCCTGACGGAGAGGTCAATGGTACTGCAACTGTACAGGCGGCTCAGGCGATAACAGCACTTCTACTTGCGGAGAGAGGAGAGGCTTTGTTTTCAGCACCGACAGACATTCCGACAGACGTGCCGAGCGACGAGAGTACAACGGAAGAAAGCGTCAGCGAGCCGCAGCCAGAGAAGATAGAAGAAAAATCAAACACTTTGTCGGGTGGTCAGATAAAGCTTATTATCGTGGTCGGATTGTTTGGTATCTCAGCGGTGACGCTTGTTGTGTTCCTTATTCTGGGTAGAAAAAAGACCGCCCTGCTGTGGGCGGCGGTCGTATTTGCTGTTGTGGGAGCGGTGGTGTGCTTTGTGGATATCCGCACCCCCGAGGAGTACTATTCGGACAGAGCCGATGAGGACGGTATTTCCGTAACTCTTTCCGTGGAATGCGGCACGGCTATTGCCAATATGGACAGGATAGACACAGCAGTAAATCCTCCTGATGTGATACCTGCTGACGGTATCGTGATATATCCGAGCGACGTCACTGTCCCAAACGGCGGCACGGCATTTGACGCTCTTATTTCCGCCGCAAAGTCAGACAGGATACAGGTGGATTATAACGGCACTTCCTACGGACTTTATATTAACGGAATAGGTCATATCTATGAGTTTGGATTTGGCTCGTCAAGTGGTTGGCTTTACAAGGTAAACGGCGAGTTTCCGCAGATGTCTGCGGGAGCATATAAGCTATCCGATGGCGATGTCGTGGAGTTTGTATACACCTGTGAAATGGGTGATGTACGAGGCTTTTCAGTTGACGAAAATTAAATAATGCGGCACTGCATATTTATTTCTTTTGGGATAGGTGTGCAGTGTTTTTTTGTGCGGTGCAGAGAAGTATACCGCACATAAACATAAGGCATAGCGACATTCCCGCATTTCCCGAAAACAGCTGTGGTGCAGGTGCGGAAACTTGTATGGCGGTATCAGGCAAAAGGAGTATTGCGAAAGAACCTATTCCGCTTAAAATGGCGGCGGGAATACGTGACATCAGAAAGCCTTTAAGCGGTATCTTGCCCGAAGTGAGGGCGGCTATCTGCATAACTACGCATAATCCCCCGAATGACAGCAGTGCCGCAGAAACGGGAGCTATCCATAATTCGGTGTATTTCAGCTCACGCAGACGGCTTATCTCCAAAAATGCAGGAATCAGTTTATCGGCGGAAGAGCCTGTGCCTAAGCTTTCAAGCAGATGGGAGATACCTCCGCTTACGCCCGAGATATCAAGCACCGAAGTCACTGCCGAAAAGCCGACAATGGCGGCGCAAACGGTAAACATCACTCGTGCCGCACTCATAACAGAGCCTATAAAATAGCCCGAGGACAGGTCATACCTTGCAGCACGGGGAGAAAGCTGTATCCTTTCACCGCAGCGGCAGACAAAAACAGCGACAATAAAAGAGGACACAAAACAGGCGGCAAAGAGTATTCCGCCCGCAGCGGCACTCCCGAATACGCTTATTCCGGCAATGGATATCACAAAGGACGGTCCACTTCCATAGCAGCAGCACATAAGCCGACTTGCATCCTTGTCGGAAAGCCGCCCCTCGCTTACAAGTGTGTAAAGCAGCTTTGCACCGACAGGGTAGCCGCCGATATTCCCCAAAAGAAACACAGCACAAAGCTCTTCGTCTATCTGCAATATCTTTGACAGCGGAATAGTGAGAGGTCTGAGTGCTATGCGGTAAAGTCCGCTTTGTTGGAGATATACCGCAAGTACAGTAAACGCAAATAGCGAGGGAATAATAACCTCCAAACAGGAGTTGACCGCTGTACCCACAGCACTTGCAGATGCAGAGGGATTGCATAGAATAATAACTGCACAGAAAACCGCTGTGACAGACAGTATGTATTTCATAACACGCTCCAAAGTTCTTTTTACTTGTCCTAAGACATATTATATTCCAAAAGACAAGTTTTAGACCGTGGAGGACGCTATGGGATTAAAAGAAACGCTTATCCGTATCGGAGATATACAGGGGGAGAGCCGAATAACTCTTTTAGGTAAAAGGGAGCTTTGTGCCGAAAACTGCCGCTGTATCACTGCCTGTGACGAAAACCTTACAGTGCTGAGAATGGACGGGTTTGATATACACATCACAGGGACAGAGCTTGTGTTGGAGAATTTCGGCGGCTATGGTGTGAAGCTTACGGGCGAGATACATTCCCTTACAATTCAGGAGGTAGATGAGCGGCTATGAATAAGAAAAACAAAGCACCAAAGGGGTTATATCTCGGCTGGGTGGAATTCAGCGGTATAGGCGGCTTTCAGGAGAGCTTTATATCAGAGCTGCTTTCCTATGGAATAAAGCTGCGGCGGGTAAGGATATCTGACGGCAGAGTAAGTGGTACTATATCGCCGCTGAATTACTATTTTGCCGCAAAGACAGCGGCAAAACACGGTGTACGGATACGTGCAGGCAGACGCAGAGGAGTGTATTTTGCCGCACTGCGGTATAGCAGGAGGGCAGGGCTTTATGTGGGTTTCCTGCTGTTTTGTCTGATACTGTCTATCGGTCAGGCATCGGTTGCGGATATCCGAATAATCGGCGATGTCCCTGAGGCACAGGTGATACAGATTTTAGAGGAGTGCGGTATCACAAGAGGTGTGTCAAGCCACGGACTTGACCTGTCACAGGCAGAGCGACGTTTATTGTTAGAGGTGGACAATGCATCCTGGGTAGATGTTTCGGTGGTGGGCTGCCGTGTCACGGTGGATATACACAGCGGCATACCTATGCCCGAGATGCTTAATAACGATACTCCCTGTAATATTATCTCCACACGTGACGCAGTGGTGGTGGAAACGACTGTACGCAGCGGCAAACTGGTCACTCAGATAGGCAGCGGAGTGCAAAAGGGCGGTCTGCTGGTGAGCGGCACGGTGGCAGACGGCGGTGAGCATCTTCTGTTAAAGCATTCCAGTGCGGAGATAATCGGCGAGTTTACCGAAACAAGAGAGTTTTATGTGCCGTATAACGAGGTGATACAGCTTCCTGACGGTGAAAAGACAGAGTATAAATACCTTGTCTTTATGGAGGATGTGTATCCTTTATTCTTTGGTGAGGCTTTTGTGGAGAATGCACTGTACACTGAACAGACGGAGATAATACCGCTGTTGGGAAAGGATTCACCTATAAAGCTCAGGACGGGAACTTTTACAAAATATGTCGATATCAATGTTACCCGCAGTGCAGATGACTGCATAGCGGAGCTTAAACGCAGAAGAGCGGATTTCGAGGATAACTTTTACAGCGAATATGAGATAGTCTATGCAAACGAACGCTGTCTTCCCGATGAGAACGGTATAACTCTTGCGGTGGACTACACACTGCGAGGCAATATTGCACAGGAGCAGGCGATAGAAATAGGTACAAGCGAATAAAAAAGGCACCGTTTTCGGTGCCTTTGAGACCGTCGAAAAAGTCCCGTTGGGACTTTTCCGCCGAAACATCCGCACTGCCCGCATAAGGAATAAGGCGATAGCCGTTTCCAGTACAGTTGTGCGGATAGAAGTGTTTTTTGGTGGGGCAAAGCCACACCAAAAAAGTTATCAAAAAAGCCCGCTTTGTGGGCAAAAACTTAGTTTTTCGACAAGCTGAAAGGCACCGTTTTCGGTGCCTTT
>JAZUSC010000020.1:0-89388 GCA_045606505.1 Oscillospiraceae bacterium | reverse complement strand
CCGTCCTTTACAAGCTCCACCACCTTGTCGATGATAGCCTCGACAGTAGTTGAGGGCGGTATCTGTGTGACCTCGATACAACGTGCGTCTTTGTCATAATTATATACGGCACGTACCTTTATCGCACCAACACCTGTGCGGTAGACCTTTTCCATTTCCGCCTCATCATAGACGATATAACCGCCGCCCGCAAAATCAGGGCCTTTCAGCGTGGTAAGTACGTTATGGTCGGGGTCTTTCATCATTGCTATGGTAGTTTCGCACACCTCGGTAAGATTGAATGAGCAAATGTTACTCGCCATTGAAACCGCAAGACCGAAGTTAGAGTTTACCAGCACTGACGGAAATCTTACAGGAAACAGAGTAGGCTCTGTCATCGTGTTGTCGTAATTCGGCACCATATCCACGGCGTCCTTGTCTATCTCTGCAAAAAGCTCTGTGCTGATAGATTCAAGCTTAGCCTCGGTGTATCGTGGTGCGGCAAAAGCCATATCACGGGAGT
Source organism: Oscillospiraceae bacterium (assembly GCA_045606505.1). Classification (GTDB taxonomy): domain Bacteria; phylum Bacillota; class Clostridia; order Oscillospirales; family Ruminococcaceae; genus CAG-115. The sequence goes on along the minus strand of JAZUSC010000020.1, from coordinate 88,886 downwards.
ATGCCTTGCCGAAGTTTCCCTTACTGTCAACATAAGGGTGCAAAAGGGCTTCATTTCCCCTTGCAAGACGTACCATAGTTTCATATATAGCCATATCGCCGTGGGGATTTAATCTCATAGTCTGACCGACGATATTTGCGGATTTTGTTCTCGCACCTGTCAGCAGACCCATCTTATACATCGTGTAAAGCAGCTTTCTGTGAGAGGGCTTGAAGCCGTCTATCTCAGGTAAAGCACGGGATACTATAACGCTCATTGCATAGGGCATATAGTTTTCTTCAAGTGTGCTTACTATATCCTTGTCAACGATAGTACCGCTGCCCTCTATATAAGCGTCGTTCTTCTTAGGCGGCTGCTTTTTTGGGGTAGATCTTTTCAAGTTATCTGTCCTTTCATTCGGAGCAGTTAAAGGAAGTATGTCAACTCCTCATTCCTCACTCCTGATTCCTAATTATCAAGATATATCCGCAGCCTCAAGATATCTGCTGCCGTGTTCTCTTATGAAATCCTTACGTCCTTCAAGGTTATTGCCGAGAAGCACATCAAACATCTCTCGTGTAGCCTCAACATCGGTGGGGCTTACCTTGATAAGTCGGCGTGTTTCGGGATTCATAGTGGTGAGGGACATCATATCGGGGTCGTTCTCACCAAGACCTTTTGAACGCTGGATAGTATATTTCTTTTCGCCTATCATACCGAGTATCTTTGTCTTTTCAGCCTCGGTATAGGCAAAGTATGTCTTTTCCTTTGTGGTTATCTCATACAGGGGAGATTCCGCAATATACACATATCCCTTTTCGATAAGTGTGGGAGTAAGCTCCTGTATCATTGTCAGGATAAGTGTTCTTATCTGGAAGCCGTCCACGTCGGCATCGGTACAGATTACGACCTTGCTCCAACGCAGATTATCCAGATTAAAGGTAGAAATGTTCTTGTTTGCCTTTGTCTTTACCTCAACGCCGCAGCCAAGCACCTTGATAAGGTTAGTGATTATCTCGCTCTTGAATATCTTGTCGTGACTTGCTTTAAGGCAGTTGAGTATCTTACCTCTTACAGGAATTACCGCCTGAAATTCAGCGTCACGGGCAAGTTTTACAGAACCCAACGCAGAGTCACCCTCCACGATGTAGACCTCTCTGCGGCTCTTGTCCTTGGAGCGGCAGTCAACAAATTTGTCGATACGGTTTGTAAGGTCGATAGTACCTGTCAGCTTTGTAAGAGTAGTCTGTCTTACCTTATCAGCATTCTCACGTGAACGCTTGTTGATAAGCACCTGTGTTGCTATCTTTGTTATCTCATCAGGGTTTTCAAGGAAGTAGACTTCAAGCTGATGCTTTAACCAATCGGTCATAGCGTCCTTGATAAAGGCATTTGTTACCGCTTTCTTGGTCTGGTTTGCGTAGCTTGCCTGTGTGGAGAAGTTTGAGGAGATAAACACAAGACAGTCTGCGATATCGTCCCACTTTATTCCCTTTTCGCCCTTGTTGTACTTATTGTTATTTTTAAGGTATGCGTCTATCTGCGACAGGAAAGCCTTACGCAGAGCGTCCTCGGGACTTCCGCCGTGTTCAAGCCAGGAGGAGTTGTGGTAATGCTCGATAAACTGAGTTTCCCTGCTGAATACAAAGGCTACATTCATTTTAAGCTTGTATTCTTCCTTATCCTCTCTGTCCTTACCCTTGCGGTCGGCATTCCAGAATTGAGGTGTCGTCAGAGCCTTATCGCCCACGACCTCTGTAAGATAGTCGTTTATACCCTGAGCGTAGCAGAATTTCTGTTCCTCCACGCCGCCGTCCTCGGTTTCGGTGCGGAGCAGAAACTCAATGCCGCCATTTACGATAGCCTGTCTGCGGAGCATATCAACAAGGTATTCAGTACCTATATTGATATCGGTGAACACCTCTAAATCGGGCTTCCAGTGTATCCTTGTGCCTGTGGTGCCGTCACCCTTTGACTTTTTAAAGCCACGCTCATCGTCTGTGATATTAAAGCCCTTTTCAAAGCGTAGAGAGTATCTCCAAGTACCGTTACAGCTCTCAACCTCCATATATTCGGAGGCAAACTGCGTTGCACAAAGTCCCAGACCGTTAAGACCCAGAGCATAAGAATAGTTCTCACCCGAGTTATTGTTATACTTACCGCCTGCGTACAGTGTACAGAAAGCAAGTTCCCAGTTATATTTATCCTCTGCCTTGTTGTAATCTATCGGGATACCTCGTCCGTTATCCTCGACAGTTACAGATTTATCAGAGTGTAATGTTATAGTAATAAGTTTGCCGTAACCCTCTCTTGCCTCGTCAATGGAGTTTGAGATTATCTCAAACACCGAGTGCCGGCAGCCCTCTACGCTGTCCGAGCCGAAAATTACACCCGGACGAAGCCTTACCTGGTCAGGACCTTTAAGGGCGACAAGATCATTATAGTTGTTTTCCTTAGCCATTTATTCACCTATTTTCTTAATTTGGACATATCATTCCATAATAAAACCATTTTAGATTATACCACATATTGATGAAAAAATCAATAGCCGCCACAACTTTTTAGATTGCGGCGGCAGATCAGATAATAATAAGATCATATCAAAAACGAATGAATAACACCAAGATGCATCAGGTAAACACAAACAAGAATAGCAACAGCTATTGACCCTATAATGAATGCGACTACCGTGCTGATTTTTTTCCGCTTAGGTGTTACGGGATTTATAAGACATACCACAAGAACCGTAATATCTGCATAACACAACAGATGTGTCAGAACAAACAGCGGCACTTTTCCCAGTGACATCAAACAGATAATCGGCATGAAGGGCAGAGCAATACCCGAAACAACTCCAAGCGTCCTTATCTCCCTGCTGACAGGAAGACGGTTTTTTGCTTTTTTAGGCTCATCAGCGTAGTACATAGTATCGCCCCTTTCAAACTTCTTTCATCAATAAAACAAATCAAGGGAACAATATCTGACATCTTATTTTTTAGGGTCGATAAACTCCCTGTAATCGTAGATATACTGTATTCCCGACCACAGCGTAAGCACAGCGGAAGCTATCATCAGCACATCGCTGATGATTCCGACAGGAAAACCTGCGGGCAGCCACGAAAGCTGTAACAGGATATACATTGCAAGTATCACCGCAATAGCTACCATAGTTACAGCGGTCTTGACCTTACCGAGCCACCCTGCGGCTATCACAACCTTTTTGTCGCTGCCTGCCGCCACAAGGCGGATACCCGACACAGCGAATTCACGCACCAGTATTATCACCACGACCCACGAATATGTCCATTTAAGCTCGACCATACAAACAAGAGCCGCCGCCACAAGTATCTTATCCGCAAGAGGGTCAAGGAACTTTCCAAAGTCCGTTACCATATTATACTTACGTGCAACCTTGCCGTCTATCATATCCGTAACGCTCGCAATTCCAAACACCACAAGTGCCCACAGATAGTTAAGCGGAATAACATCTACCATCATAAACACCACAAATACGGGAACTAAGATCACACGCATAAGGGTGAGCTTGTTTGCTAAATTCATATTGCCTCTCCGATAAGGTTATTGTCGATCACATCAAAGATCTTGATTTTAATGAAATCTCCGATTTTAAGTCCCATTTCCTTGGGTGCGGAGAAATAAATCATTCCGTCGATCTCAGGAGCGAACATAGCACTTCTGCCGAAGTACAGACCGCCCTCGGCAAGGTACTTGTCATAGCCCTCTACAACGACCTCTATCTCATCGTCGATCATTGCATTGTACAGTTCCTCAACACGGGTGTCCTGCTGCTCTTCAAGGATATCCTTGCGATGCTCACGCAGATTTTCCTCCACCATATCGGGGAAAGAGGCTGCGGGAGTACCCTCCTCCTCGGAGTATGCAAACGCACCCATACGCTCAAACCTCATATCCTCGGCAAACTCGCCCAGTGCATTGAACTGCTCCTCTGTTTCACCGGGGAAGCCTGTGATAAACGTTGTTCTGAGAGTAATTCCTGGTATCTCACGGCGGAGCTTTGCAACAAGCTCTCTAAGGCTCTTTTCATCGCCCTTGCGGTTCATCTTTTTAAGTATTTCACCGTCACAGTGCTGCATAGGAATATCAAGATATTTTACTACCTTGTCCTGTCGCTTGATACAGTCGATAAGCTCGTCTGTTATCCTCTCGGGATAGCAGTAGAGAAGTCTTATCCATTTAAGACCGTCTATCTCACACAGCTTGTCCAGAAGTTCTGGCAGAGCAAGTTTTCCGTACAGGTCAAGACCATAGCGTGTGGTATCCTGAGCAATAACGATAAGCTCCTTAACGCCGTCCTTTGCAAGGAGCTTTGCCTCCTCAACGATGTCCTCCATCTTACGGCTTCTGAAACGTCCCCTGATAGCAGGAATAGCACAGTAGGTACAGCAGTTGTCACAGCCGTCCGCAACACGCAGATATGCATAGTGGGGCAAAGTGGAGATTATCCTCTTTCCCTCCATACTGTGGCTTTCCTTTTCGCCGAAAACATAGACCTTCTCGCCGTTTTTTACCTGTTCAAGGATATCACCTATCCTGCCATAGTCGGAGATACCGACAACAGCGTCCACCTCGGGGAATTCCTCTACAAACTGCTCACGGTAACGCTCGGAAAGACAGCCCGTAACAACTATATGCTTTATAGTACCCTCGTTTTTAAGGTCGATAAGCTCCATTATCCAGTTGATAGCCTCTTCCTTTGCACTCTGGATAAAACCGCAGGTGTTGACAAGAACTATCTCAGCCATTCCAGGTTCCTGCACAAATGCAAAGCCCTTGTCAGCTATCTTCGCCATCATCTGCTCTGCGTCCACCTGATTTTTCGCACAGCCAAGCGATACTATTGCTACTTTGGTTATTTTTTCGCCCATTTATTCAAAATCCTCGTTTTCTTCGTAATCCTCATAGTCTTCAAGAAGCCGCTCAATACAGTGCTTCACCGCATTGTAATCATAGCCTCTCCTTGCAAGTGCCGCAATAGTGCGGCGGCGGTCGTCGTAGTCTGCTATTTTTGCGTAGTATTTACGTTCAAGCAGCTCGGTTATCTCCTCGTATATCTCCTCGTCGGAGTATTCCGCAAGTGTATTCTCCACAAGCTCTGCGGAAAGTCCCCTGTGCAGCATCTCATACTTTGCCTTACGCAGTCCGTAACGCTTTGTATGTATCAGATGATCCGCAAGTTTCGGAGCATACTCCTCATCATTTACATAGCCGTAGTCCCGCATTGCGTCTGCTGCTTCTCTCGCCGCCTCCTCATTGTAGGACTGCCGCAGTTTTTTCAGCAACTCGTTATAGCAATACTGCTTTGAGCCTAAAAGATAGAGAGCACGTTTTTTCGCCTTGCGTTTCGTATCCGCCTGCTGTATCTGTGCAAGGGCGTCGCCCGTAAGCTCGCCGCCCTTGCGGAGCATAAAGTCCGACACCACCATGCTGTTTATGAAATATGTCAGCTCTCCGTCAAGCTCCAGCTTGTAGGTATCGCCCTTGTAGACGGAAAGCTCGGTTATCTCCATTATTCAAGATCCTCGGGAGAGAACTCTGCGTAATCGTCATCGTCATCGGAGGACGGCTTAGATGAAGTTGTTTTCTTTGCAGGCTTTTCCTCTGCGTCGTCATCATCGTCTTCGGGATCTGCCGCAAGAAGGTCTGCGTTCTTTGCAAATACATCACGCACCTTCTTCTCGACTTCATCACAGATAGTGGGATTGTCAAGCAGATACTGCTTAACCTTGTCACGACCCTGACCTATCTTCATATCGTCATAGCTGAACCAGGAGCCGCTCTTCTTGATGATGTCGAACTCAACGGCGGTATCCACTATCTCGCCCATTTTGGAAACACCCTCGCCGTACAGGATATCAAACTCCGCTGTCTTGAAGGGAGGAGCTACCTTGTTCTTTACTACCTTACACTTTGTACGGTTACCGATTATTTCAGCACCGTCCTTTAAAGGCTCGCCTCTGCGTACTTCGATACGAACAGAGGAGTAGAATTTCAATGCACGTCCGCCGGGAGTGGTTTCGGGGTTACCGTACATAACACCTATCTTCTCTCTTATCTGGTTGATAAAGATAGCAACACAGTTGGACTTGTTGATGACAGATGTAAGCTTTCTCAGTGCCTGTGACATAAGTCTTGCCTGTACACCAACGTGAGCGTCGCCCATATCACCGTCTATCTCGGCTCTTGTGGTCATAGCCGCAACGGAGTCAAGGACGATTATATCGATAGCACCGGAGCGTACCAGTGTTTCAATGATTTCAAGAGCCTGTTCACCTGTGTCGGGCTGGGATACCAGCAGATTGTCGATATCTACGCCAAGCTTCTTTGCATATACGGGGTCAAGGGCGTGTTCAACGTCGATGAATGCCGCTGTGCCGCCTATCTTCTGAGCCTCTGCCACTGCCTGCAAGGAGATAGTAGTCTTACCTGAGGACTCTGTACCGTATATCTCGATGATACGGCCTCTCGGCAGACCACCTATACCCAGTGCAAGGTCAAGCATAAGTGAGCCTGTGGAGATACACTCGATATCCATATGTCTGTTTTCGCCCATAAACATAATCGCACCGGCACCGTAAGTCTTTTCTATCTGTGCCATTGCGGTTTTTAATGCCTTCTTCTTTTCTTCGGGGTCTACAAGCTTTACTACGGGCTTAACAGCACCCTTTTTCTTATCCATTGCCATTTTCATTTCCTCCGTTTATGTTATTGTATTTATTAACTTTTCAAGGCTTTATGCCATACACTACACGATATATCCCACAGCAGTCCTTTACAGCCTTTGCGGGAATTCCGTTCTGCTCAAATATCAGCATAACATCTTTTTCCTGTCCACAGCCTATCTCCGCCGCAAACAGACCGCCGCTTTTAAGCTTTTTCGTCCATTTCGCAAGTATCGCACGGTAGTAATCAAGACCGTCCTCGCCGCCGAAAAGAGCCATTTCAGGCTCTCTCTGTACTTCGGGCTGTAACTCTCTCATATCCTGTCCCGTAAGATAGGGCGGATTGGTCAGTATAGCGTCAAGCTCAGGAGCAGCTTCGACTGTTTCCTCCGAAAGCACATCTCCGAAAACAGGCTTTACAAGACCGCTGACACCGTTTTTTTCTATGTTCCGTTCAAGATAGCCGAAGGCTTTGTCCGACAGCTCATAGCTCATAAATCTGCTGCCGCACAGCCTCGCAAGGGAGATACCTATACAGCCGCTTCCAGCACAAAGGTCAGCACAAAGCATATCGTGGCTTAGGTGCTGTTCCGCAAGTTCCACGAGGGTTTCAGTGTCCTGCCTCGGGATAAGTACGCCTTCTCCCACTTCAAAGGGAAAGCCGTAAAACTCCCATTCGCCAAGGATATATTGCAGCGGCTCACCTGCTGCTCTTCTTGAAACACACTCCGTCACTGTCTTTTCCTGCTCGTCGGAAAGTAGTCTTTCAGGCTCTGTCAGAAGATGTAGCTTTGACATCCCGACATATTCAAATATACATTCAGTTTCAAAACGTGCCGATTCCTGTGCATATTCGGACAGCGTTTCCTCCGTTTTACGGAACAATTCTGACAGCGTTACCATCTGTCGTCCTCGCCTTCCTTCGGAAGAACAGGCTTCATTGCCGCTATCGCTATCTCTATCTGAGAAGCATCGGGCTCGCAGGTGGTGAGCCTCTGCATCCACAGACCGGGAGCGGACATTATCTTCGTAAAGATATTCGTATGTCTGCCCGCAATTCTGATAAGCTCATACGCAATGCCGACTACAACAGGCAGAAGCAGAAGCTTTATTGCGACCCTCGCAAGGGAAGCAAGAAGTGTATTCTCGATTCCAAACCACTCCGCAGGATTTATAGGCACTATCGTATAAACAAGTATGCTCACAAGCAGCGAAAGGATAATAAAGCTTGTGCCGCAGCGTGGGTGAAATCTTGTGTGCTTTTTTACATTCTCCACGATAAGCTCCTCGCCTGCCTCGTAACAAGCGATAGTCTTATGCTCGGCTCCGTGATATTCGTATGTGCGGCGGATATCCTTCATCTTGGATACTACCGCCATATACGCTACGAATATTATCATTCTCATAACGCCCTCAAAGGTGGACTGCCATACCGAAATATCCACTGCCGACACAAAAGAGAACTGCTTATCCGCAAGGGCGGCAGGTATAAACGCAGACGCAGTGGCTGGGTCAGCATTTGTGCGTACCATAGGCATAAGAGTTTCTATCCAGTCAAACAGTGCTGTCGGCACAAATGCAAACAGGAATACCGCAAGTGCCACACCTATCACCATAGCTATCGCCATTACTACGCCTGTCAGCTTATCGCCGAATTTTTCGTCAAGCCACTTCTCGAATTTGGTAGGCTCTTCCTCCGCCTCCTCGTCAAGCATACCGCTCTTCTCGGCAGATTTCATCATAAGCTTGTAGCCCTCTGTCATAGAGGTCACGAAATTTATACTACCCCTTATAAAAGGAGCTTTGTTATACCACTTAGGCTTAGGGTTATCCCAATCCTCCACGTCAATGCCGCCATCTTTCAGACGCACCGCCATTGCACTTTTGGAAACGCCCTTCATCATTATTCCCTCGATAAGAGCCTGTCCACCTATCTTGGTCTTTTTGCAGCAGTTTTCCTGTTTATTGCTCATTAAGTTCATTCCTTTCCCGCTTGTTTATAAGCGGCAGCGTTATCGTCACTGTTGTTCCCACATTAAGCTCACTCTCTATATCAAGGCTGCCGCCGTGCATCTCGATTATCTCATCTGCAACGGCAAGTCCTATACCTGAACCTCTTCGTGTACTGTTTGCCTTGTAGAATTTCGCCTTTACCTTTGGCAGGTCAGACGCTGCAATACCGCAACCTGTATCCGCAACAGCTATCCTGAGGCTGTCCTCGTCCTTGTGTACCGTGATGTCTATCTCACCGCCCGCGTCGGTATATTTCAACGCGTTGTCGATAACGTTTATAAACACCTGACGCAGCCTGTTCTTATCACCGTAGACAATACAAAGGAATTCAGGCTCGCTGTATCGGATAGTCTTATTCTCCTTGCCCGCCTTGTCATAATAGATGAGCAGTGCGTCGTCAAGCTCCGCAATGATGTCCGTATTGCTCATTTGCAGCGTAAACTTACCGTTCTGTATACGTGAGAAGTCAAGCAGCTCCTCCACCATACTTTCAAGACGTTCTGTTTCGCCTGTTATTACCTTCATTCCCTTGTGAAATGTTTCCTCATCGTAGCCCAGTGCAAGGGTTTCACTCCAACCCTTTATTGCGGTGAGCGGAGTCCTAAGCTCGTGGGATACAGAGGAAATAAAGTCATTCTTTATCGTTTCGGAGTTTTCAAGCTCGTCCGCCATATCGTTGAATACACGGGAAAGCTCGCCTATCTCGTCATTGTTTTTGATAGCGATACGCTCCGAAAAATCACCCTTGGCAAGTTTCTTTGCCGTGGTGCTTATCTCCACCAGCGGTACGCAGATAGATTTTACAAAATACAGACCTGTGAACACAACAAGCAGGATAATACCCACGCTGATGATAAGTGCCACGGTCATTATACCCGAAAGCTGCCTGTCGATTCCGCTCATAGAGGTCACAAAGCGAAGTGCGTTATAGTTTGTGCTGGGCTGTGCTATCCTTACAGTCACAGCGAGTATCTTCTCGCTGCCGTCGTTTCCTACAAACACACCTACGCCGTCATCTGCTTTCAGTGCCAGTTCGTAATCGGGCATATAGTAGCTGCTGTCGGGAGAAAATCCGCTTGAACTCAGCGTTACCTCTCCGCTCTTGTTGACGGACATAAGCTCCATACGGTCTTTTTGGTCAAAGTTTTCGATCACCTCACGTATCTCAGTGGAGTAATTTACCGCAAGGTCCTCATACAGCCTTGACAGGATCGTTGCCGTAGCGTTAGCCTCTGATACGACATAGCTCTCCGCCGAACCGTAGTAATACTGCCTTGTAAAGTAATATATACACAAATTCGCCACGACCAGCAACACCCCGACCACCGTAAGGGTATTTACCATCCACCGCCACGCAATGGAATTTGTCGTACCGACAGTTCCGTTTCTGCTTTTTCCCATAGCTTAGATATTCCACTTGTAGCCGAAGCCCCATATCGTCTGTATGTACTTGGGATTTGAGGGGTCTTCTTCTATCTTCATACGCAGTCTGCGGATATTTACATCAACCACCTTGTCATCGCCCACATAGGCGTCGCCCCATATATGATGAAGTATGCTCTTTCTGTCAAGGGCGGTGTTGTTATTCTTCATAAGGTATTCCATTATGTGATATTCCACCTGTGTAAGCTCTATCAATTCCCCGTCCTTGCTGATAGTCCTGCTCTGATAATCAAGCAGGAAAGGCCCCGAAACAAGCTCCTTTACTTCCTCACGGCGGGTATGATTAACATTTACACGGCGATATATTGCGTCTACACGTGCAACAAGCTCAGAGGGTGAAAACGGCTTTGTAACATAGTCGTCCGCACCTATCATAAGGCAGTTTACCTTGTCCATTTCCTGACTTTTTGCAGAAAGCATAATAATGCCTATTTCAGAGCTTTGCTCTCTTATCCATCTGCAAAGCTCAAATCCGTCCATTCCGGGCATCATAATATCAAGCAAAGCCACATCAAAGCAGCCCTCCTGCTGACGATAGACCTCCACAGCCGCCTCGCCGCTTGATACATCTACCACGTCATATCCCGACCTACGCAGATTTATGACCACAAAGTCACGGATAGCTTCTTCGTCCTCGCATACAAGAATTCTTTTCATATCCTTTTCCTTTCGAAATTAGATGTTATATTTTACAGAAGAATAAAGCTGTTTTCAAGCTCGCTTTCGGTAAGCACAAGCTTTCCCGCAGCGTAGCCGTTATTAACACGATAGCAGTACGCCTCCTCCTCGGTCTCGGCAAGGATAGTCATACCCGCAGCGTCTTTAAGCTGCTCGCCGTCGTTCTTGTCAACTATCCTTATCCGCATAAGTTCTGTTGACGGGTCTGCTGAGAGTCCCACAGCAGGGTCATAACCGATAAAGATTATCTCGTTATCTTGAAGATTAGGCACTGCTGAAACAACACCTCTCCACCTGTTAGGGAAAAGCAGTACAAATCTGAATTTACTGCTGTAATAACCGTAATGCTCCATTACAAAGCTGTTATCCTTTATAGTATACCATTGCACCGCACAAAGCTGCTCAGCTTTATTAAGCACCTCATATCCGGGGAGCGGAGTTGTGGAAGGCACTTCAACAAGTCCGTCGTTATCGATATCGGTACAGAAGATATCCGCCATATAGTCGTTGGTAAAGCGTGATATTATGCTGCTGTCCTCCTGTGTCCCTACACTGTCGGGACTTATCAGAGTATCACCCTTGCAGTATATCACATAAGTACCGTACTGCCCCTGTCCCTTTGAGCAATCAAGGAATATTGCGGGAACATCTTCTGCGATCATACCCTTTGTGGTGCTGACGACCTCGGTATAACCGCCCACAAGCGGCGTTTCGCTGAGCTTTGAAAAGCCGTTTTCGGTACGTCCGAACATCATAGCGTTAGAAGCACCGCTCACCTTATCATAGGATACCGTCACAAGCTCGTTGTAGCCATCTCTGTCAAGGTCTATGACTTCAAGACAGGAATATGCTGCGGAATACAGCTCACTTAAAATACCCTCGGTATAGTTGATTACGCTGAAAGTCTGCTCTGTCTGATTCAGGGAGGAATAACGCACTATTATATCCGTCTTGTTGACATTACCAAGCGTAGGGAAGCTTATGCTCTCCACCTCGCTGCCGATACAGGCAAGGTCATACATTGCCTGCCACTTTCCGTCACGGCGGTCAAGGACTTTAAGGCGAAGTCCCGATTCTCCCGACTGCACCGACTCCGATGTATAGAACACCAGTGCCTCCTCGCTCTCCTCGTCATCTATATTTTTCAGCACGAATGCAGAACGGTAGTCGCCGCTTTTGGGATATTGCAGCTTTATCGCAGAGCCTGTGCTGTTTATCAGTGCCTTGTATATTTCGTCCTGCTGTGGGTCAAGCTTCGGAGCGGCCAACAGATTTTCCACCGAAAGTCCCGTCGCTGAGCAGCCTGTCACCATAAGGGTAATCAGCAGAACAAGAAAATTTCTTATCTTCACCTTATACCTCATTTAATGTATATATTAAAGCAAAACACAATTATCCAGTATATACTTATAATTATTATAGCACAAATGCGACAATAAAGAAAGTCCTTTTTATGAAATTTATTTGATAATTTACTGCCTTACTTGAAAAATTTTTTGCATTATGCTAAAATATCATCAGGTGATATATATGAACAATATGTGGCTGAATTATTTCACAAAGGACGATAGCTTTCCCTTTTTCATACAGTACGGCGGTCACGAGGACACTATGTTCATTCACGGACACGAGGATTTCTCCGAGCTTGTCGTGGTAATGGACGGTACTGCCGAGCATATCGTAGAAAATGAACGTTTCCCCATAAAAAAGGGAGATGTTTTCGTTATGGGCAGCGGTATCCAGCACGGCTACGACAAAGCAAAGGGACTCCGAATCTGCAATATAATGTTCCGTCCTGAGGCACTGCTCAGCGGCGATTATGATATTAAGCAGCACCCCGGATTTCACGCCCTTTTTCTTATTGAAGCACAGGTAAACACCGCACAGGGATTCAGCAGCAGATTAAAGCTGTCCCCTGCGGATTTCTCCACGCTTGGCTATATACTGGACGCAGCAGTCAACGAGTACTCAGGCGGTCTGCCGGGCAAGACTACTATCCTTAAAGCCTATTTTATGCAGGTAGTGACACTGCTCTCCCGACTTTACGGAGAGCCTCAAAAGCAGCAGGACATCGGCGGTATGGCAGAGGCTGCGGCATATATGGAAAACCACTTTATGGAGGACATCACGATAGAAAAGATGCTGGATATCTCCCACTACTCGCAGCGGCATTTTATCCGTCTTTTCTCTGCCGCCTACAACACAACGCCACAGAAATATCTTATGTCTATCCGTATCCGTCGTGCAGGCTCAATGCTGAGGGAAAGCTCCCTCCCGATAACCGAGGTGGCACTCCGCTGTGGTTTCGGCGACTCAAACTATTTCAGCCGTGCTTTCAGAAAAGCTGTGGGAATGACCCCTTCACAATACAGACAGAGCCAGAAAGCTGTATATACATAACAAGACCCGAAAGAGAAAAAACTCTTTCGGGTCATTTGCTTTATAAAGTGTTTACTGTCTTTGTTTCTTTCTTGCCGTTTTTTCAGTATACATCAACTTGTCTGCCGCCTTAGTGATATCGTCAAGACCTTCTCCCTCGTGCAGCACTGTTGTTACAACGCCCACACTCGATGTTATCTCATATACCTTGTCATTTTCAGCTCTTAGTTCTTCGAGATAGGTGGTTATGCCTTGCTTTATCGCCTCAGCGTCACAGCTACCCTTAAACAGTGCAACCAGCTCATCACCGCCCCAGCGTGCGATAAACGCATTGTCGGGACATACGGATTTCAGAGCCTTGCCCACTGACGCAATAGCGAAATCGCCCTCTGTATGACCGAATGTATCGTTTATATATTTCAGCCTGTCAAGGTCGGACAGCACAAATGTAAACTGCTCTCCGCTACGTATCAGCTCGTCCGCCATATCCTCAAAAACACTTACCAGTGCATTTCTGTTGTACATTCCCGTCATACGGTCCAGTTTGTATACCTCTTCAAGCTTACTATTGAGGTACTGCTGATACATCATATTACGGAAGCCGCCTATTGCATTGTTGAGAATATTTATTATCTGCACTATTTTGTAATAGTTGTCAATATCGTAGTTATGGAAATGGAAGCATACATATCCAAGCGGAATATGCAGAAAGTTAAGCGGTGCAAAAATAAGCGGATCCCCAGCATCAAGTAGTTTTTGCAGATCGGGAACGATATCCGCAGGATCAAACTCATACGGAACAAAACGTTCAAGTCCCGAATCCGTATCATACAGCACGATAGCACCCTCTTCATAGCCTCGTTCACTCACTGTAAGCGGGTCTACTGTGCTATCTGTACAGCACTTACGCAGGATAAAGGAAGCGTCATAAAAGGCTGACTCTCCCATAATATCTGCGATCTCTTCAAAGCTGCCACAATTAAATATCTTCGCCATCATATTGAACAGGTGGTGTTCCTCACCCTGATAATGGTTAAATCTGCCATTTAGCTTTGTGAGGTGTTCCATAGGGTTAAGCGTAAGATCCTTTATACAGCCACAGGACTGTCCCAGTTCCTCTATGGGAGCGATATCAATATCCACACCATCTGCGGGGATATCTCCCGAAAGCAGCATATCGGCAATCTTTTCCGCAACAACACTGTTGCTGCACTTATATGTAGAGATAGTGGGGTTTACCACCACTACATCATCAATACCATCAAAACCTGTAACTATAATATCATCAGGAACCATTATGCAGTGATTTTTAAGCACCGCACACGCTGCCACAGCCATAGTATCGTTTGCACAAATGATAGCCTCAGGCAGATCTCCCCTTGCAACGATCTCCTCGGTAGCTGCCATAGCAGGTCTGTCCCAGAAATCGCCATAGCTTACCATACTGTCATCAAAGGGAATGCCGTTTTCTGCAATGACCTTTTTGAATATGTCCAGTCTTTCCTCCGAAAAGGAGTTCCCCTTCATACCGGCCATAAAATGAGGTCTTTTTACAGCGTGAGTTTCTATAACGTGACGAACGATCTTTTCAAATCCGACAGCATAGTTAAAGTTTATATTTATGCAACCCTCTTGCTTACCATCAACAACGAATACAGGCTTACCCTTTTCTCTTGCCTTTTTTATAAGCTCACTCAAAAGATCTTTATCCTTGATAAGCTCGTACATAATGACCAGAGCGTCGATAACATCGTAATCTATAAGCTCGAAAACGGACTTCTTTCCCTCCTCGGACGGAGTATTCCAGTACAGATCGGTAGATACTGTGTACACAAAAAGATTATACCCCTTGTCCCTAAGGCAGGAATTAAGCGAAGTTATCATAAGATGACTAGTAGGATTGCTCACCTTTGTGATACACAAGCCTATTATCTTCTTGCCGTTGAGCATTATCTTTCCCCCTTTTACAGAAAACGTATTCTATATCTATTCATAGTACATTATATCACTTATCACAATTTTTTTCAAGTACTTTGTAAAATTTTTGTTAAAAATTCAAAAAGCACCGTATTTTTGTCATACGGTGCTTAGATTATTAGATTTCTTCGTCAGCCGAGGCTTCCTCAACCGCCGCAACAGGCTTGTTCTTCATATAAAGAGCCACCAGTGTAAGTATCATACATACAGCTATCGCCACATCTACCCACGGAGTATATGAAAGATGATATCCGCTCAGATTTTTCTGGAACAATGCCTGTGCCGCCTTTTCCGCAGCAACAGAGCTGTCAACTATCCTGCTGCCGACACCCTCAGGATCAATGATATCAGCAAAAAGGGTCGCAAATGCAGAGGCAAGAGTCATTACCGAGGTAGTTACACCCACCGCAGTAATTGCAAGGCGTGTATTCTTGCCCTCATTTCCCGAAAGCAGCTTTGCAATCATCATAAAGAATACCGCCGAGCCTATGATATGCAGACACTCGATAAGATACTCAGGGACACTTGCTACCGCCATTTTGTCAATAAACACCGCAATGCCACGCATAGTGTAATATATAGCAGGGATAACAAGGCTGAAACCAATCACAGGAGTTACCTCCTTTTTATAGAGGATAACAAAGCCCTGTATCAGCATAGCCGCTCCAAGCAGGAAATCCACAAAGATAAGAAATCCCGAGGGAGTAAGTGCAGATGTCTGAACATAACCCTCATAGGCAGCAAGGACGCCTGCAAGTACCAGCGGAAATCCCAGCATTACCGCTTTCCTGTCAATAAAGCCGGATATCTCGTTGGAATAGAATGCACCTGCTTTTTTCTTATCAAGGATACCCAGCACGATAGCAGCAGCGAATACGATGATAAGAATTCCGTAAAAGCTGAAATTCATCAGAAATCCGTTTTCATTATACAAAAAGCCTGTTTCCATATCCGTACCTGCGGATACCTGAAAGTATCTCACCACAAAGCACAGCAAAAATGCCGGTGCAGCCATAATCAAGGATAGCATACTGTTTTTATTCATAGGTCAAAACAACTCTTTTCCAAAACACACATTATCTCTTTTCAAGGGGGATATACTGCTTGTTTACATTGATAGCCTTATACGCAGGACGAATGATACGCTTTCCGTTTATCATCTCTTCCATACGGTGAGCACACCAACCAGCCATTCTTGCACAGGCAAACAGACCGGTATACATCTCTACAGGTATTTTGAGCATTCTGTACACAAGTCCGGAATACATATCAACGTTTGCACATATATCTTTAATGTTTCCTCTTTCCTCTGCGAAAACAATGGGAGTAAGACGCTCGATAGAGTCAAGCAGCATAAACTCCGCCTCAAAGGGAGTACCCTTTGCAAGTTTCATTGCATTCTCTTTAAGGATAACTGCTCTCGGGTCGGACAAGGTGTATACAGCGTGACCCATACCATAAATAAGACCTGAGCGATCGCCCTCCTCCTTGCGGAGTATCTTTCTGAGGAATTCCTTTACCTCGTTTTCGTCCTCCCAGTTATGTACACCTGTCTTGATGTATTCCTGCATCTCCATAACCTTGATATTAGCACCGCCGTGACGGTGACCTTTAAGAGAGCCGATAGCCGCAGCATAAGCAGAGTAAGCGTCTGTACCCGAAGAGGATACTGTGCGGCAGGTAAAGGTAGAGTTGTTACCGCCGCCGTGCTCAGCGTGGAGCATAAGGCACAGGTCAAGGAGCTTTGCCTCCTCGGGAGTGTAGGAGCGGTCATCTCTGAGCGTTGAGAGGATACTCTCTGCCAGGCTCTCGTCCTTGTTTATCTGATGCATTACCATAGAGTCGTTATGGTAGAAACGACGCATAGTCTGATAAGAGGTTACCATAATTGCGGGAAGTCTTGAAATAACGGAGATAGCCTTTAACATCTCGCTTTCAATGGACTTATCCTCGGGAGAGGAGTCATAGCTGTAAAGCGTAAGCACAGCCTGAGCCATTTTATTCATAATATTGGGCGAGGGATTACGCATAATAACGTCCTCGCTGAAATACATAGGCAGCTCACGATATTCCGCAATAAGGCGGGAGAAGTTTTTCAGCTCGTCGTCTGTGGGAAGCTCACCGAAAAGCAGCAGATACGCTACCTCCTCAAAGCCGTAGCGGTTATCGTTTATAACGCCCTTTACAAGGTCTTTAATGCTGTAACCACGGTAGATAAGCTCACCTTCGATAGGCTGCTTGTCGCCCTCGCTCATAACATAGCCGTGTACGCAGCAAACGTTTGTTATTCCTGCAACTACACCTGAGCCGTCTGAATTACGCAGACCTCTTTTTACACCGAATTTATTGTAAAGACCCGAGTCTATTACACTGTTGGATACGAAATCCTCACACATCTGCTGTAAGGTGTTGGAGGATTTTAATTCTTCCATCTTTTTCATAGTATGTGCCTCCTTTATTTATTATTATCCTTCTTAACACATAAATACCTTTTCATTATACTATATTATCTTTATAAAGTCAAGCAAGAGCAACAAAAAATGAATAATTTTTTTCCGATAATTGCAAAACACACAGATGTGTAACAATGAATATGAAAGGAAACTGAAAAATATGAAAAAAAACTTTTCAATTCTTGCAATGCTGATACTCGTCCTGTGTATGACAGGCTGTAACAGCCAAAAACAGGACAGATATCCTGAAAAGCTGAGCATTTACCTGTCAGATGAGCAAGAAATAAAGACTATAAGTTATTCCGATTACATAGTCGGCTGTATCTTCGGGAGTGCAGAGCCGTCATCAGGCGATGAGGCACTGAAAGCTGTTGCCTGTGCCGTCAACTCATACACATTGTATCAGCTTGAAAGCGGAGATAAAGACAGCTTTGCGTGGAGTAAGGTAGCAGACAACGGAAAGCTACCGTACATCTCCCCCGAAAAAGCAGAGGAATTATACGGCAGCAGCTATCCCATATATCTCAGCAAGGTGCAAAATGCCGCTGAATACGGGATTTCACATATCCTGACCGTTGGGGACAGCCTGTTTCCCGCAGAGATATGCAGACTTTCAACAGGCGTAACGGAAAGCGGTGCAAAATGCCCCCTAGATGAGCTGCACACGGATTTCCTCTCCGTGGCTGCCTTTTCCGAAAACAAAGTCGGAAAAACATTGACAACACTTACAGGCATAAGTAATCTTCCCCAAAACTGTGAAAACTGGTTCTCCGACGCTGAATATACAAAGAGCGGAACTCTCTCATCTGTGCTTTTCTGCGGTGCAAGGGTAACAGGAGAGCAGCTTATGTCTGCATTTTCTCTAAGAAGCTCCGCAATAACAATAGAATTTACAGAGGAGAGATTTGTATTCACCTGCAAAGGCGACGGACTAAACAGAGGGATAAGCACCAACACAGCCGCTATCCTTTCAAAGCAAGGAATGACCGCCGAGGAGATATTAAGCTACTTCTACGGTGAAACAGAACTTTGCACACCTTAATTTTTTCTGAATCATAAAAAAGTGGTTGTTTTAAATGTGATATTGTGTTATACTATTTTTATATGGTTTTTCATAAAAAACCGCAACGTTTTGGCTAATTTGATCGTCTTATATATAGAGGTCTTTTTTCAAGACAGTCGAAAGGACAGGTATACATCACAATGTCATATATGGAAACTAATCAGCGGCTGATTTCAAGGTTATCAGGCGAAATTTCAAAGGTCATCAAGGGTAAGCCCGAGGCAGTGAAGATGATACTCACCGCACTGCTCTCTGAGGGTCATATTCTTATTGAGGACGTACCGGGTGTCGGCAAGACTACACTTGCTATGGCTTTGGGCAAGGCAACGGGTATGGCATTCCGCAGGGCACAGTTCACTCCTGATGTTATGGCATCAGACATCACAGGTTTTACAATGTACAACAAGGACGAAAACCGTTTTGAATACCGTTCGGGCCTTGCTATGACGAATATACTTCTCGCCGATGAGATAAACCGTACCTCGCCAAAAACCCAGTCAGCTCTGCTGGAAGCAATGGAGGAAAAGCGTGTAACGGTAGACGGCGTGGTGCATAAGCTACCCTCACCCTTTATCGTTATCGCAACACAGAACTCACAAGGTTATGTGGGAACTTTCCCCCTGCCCGAGGCTCAGCTTGACCGCTTTCAGATACGCATAAGTATGGGCTATCCCTCCGTAGAGGAGGAAGCTCAGATAATGCTGGACAGGCTCTCTGCAAATCCCGCTGAGGAGATAGAGCCTGTTATGACCGCAGAGCAACTTGCGGATTGCATAAATGACGTCAAAAACGTGAACTTCGCAGAAAGTCTGTGCAGATATGTGGCAGAGATATCCGCCGCAACAAGAAAACACCCCGCTGTGGAGCTGGGAGCAAGTCCCCGTGCGTCCCTTGCTATAATGCAGGCAAGTCGTGCATACGCCTATATCCACGGCAGGGACTACGTTATCCCCGAGGATATCGCAAGACTGCTGCTGCCCGTATACTCACATCGACTTGTGCTAAGGCAAGAGGTACGCATCAAGAAAAAGGACGTTGCCTCCGTGCTGTCAGATGTGATATCAACTATCGCTCCGCCCATAAAGAGCCGCTAAGTAAGGAACGCTTATGACCAAAACAAGAGTTTGCTATTTTCTGCTGCTTGTTGCCTGTCTGATATTCTCTATGGCATATCAGAGCAGGATATCAGCCGTACTGTTGCTTATGGTGGCAATATATCCCATAGCAGCATTCATACTGACCGCAATAAGCCTATTCACCCTCGGAGCGGGTTTCGGGACAGGACGTGCCGTCTACGAAAAAAACGAGCAATTCGAACTCCCCGTTTATCTGAAAAATGATTTCATCTTCCCCTTTGCACCCGCAGAGCTGGATTGTATGCTCCCCGACGCTGAAACGGGGCTTTTTATGAACAAACAGGTCTTTGTATCGGTATATCCGCTTAAAAAGATGAGGATATTCATTCCCTGTAAGCACCGTTACAGAGGAGCTTACACAGCAAAGATATCCAAACTTACCGTGTACGACCCGCTGAAACTTATCCGTATCTCCCGAAAGCTCGATGTAAGTATGCAGCTTGTGATACTCCCGAGGAAGATACCCCTTGATACACTTGAAAGGGTATTCAGCGGAGATAAAGGCACTATGCCCGAGCATAACCTCAACGCAGACAAAGACGAGCTTTCCCACGTGCGTGAATATATCGAGGGCGATATGCTGCAAACTATACACTGGAAGCTCACCGCAAAACTGGACGAGCTGATGATAAAGCAGTATGAAAACAACGCCGCAAGAAAAAGCGTTATACTCTGCGGATTTTCAAAAGAGAATGCAACGCCCTCCGCAGTTATGAAAAGGACTGACGCTGTTATAGAAACCGCTGTTGCAGTGGCTATGTCTGCTGTACAGTCGGGAGTAAAGACTACCGTTGATGTTGGTACAGCCTTAAACAGCACCTGCGAAGTCGCAGATACCGGCAGCTTTGATCGATTTTTCGAGATGATGTCTGTTCTCCCACCTGCTCCCGAAGTTATTGATTATACCGAGCTTATTAAAAAATATGCGGCAAAAGAGCCTGCGGCAATGTTCCTTATAACCCCCGTAGTGAACAAGGATATCCTTGCCGCCGCCGAAGCTGCCACACATTATACTGCGGGTGCGGTGATACTGATATATGTCAACTGCACGGGGAAAAGAGAACTTACAGAGCTAAGAGATGACAGAAGATTTGTCTTTGCCGAGGTAAACGGTGATACTAACGACGCTCTTCCCGATGCCGCAGATAAGATACTTGCCGACTATATTAGACTGAATTAACAACGATTTTGAGATTTTTATAAAAAGTGCTTGACAAAAAACCGATAGCGTGATATAATAGTATGCGTAGTTTGAACATCATTCTATCGGCAGCTGGAGAATTACCCAAGCTGGTGAAGGGGCTCCCCTGCTAAGGGAGTAGGTCGGGAAACCGGCGCGAGAGTTCAAATCTCTCATTCTCCGCCAATACAGATACCGTGATTGATACAATTCAGTCACGGTATTTGTATTTTATAGAGAGTTTTGCCCACAGGCTTTATGACCTGTGGGCATTGTTGTTTTAAGACGAAAAGTTAGTCCATTCAGTGTTGCCGAGCTACTCTACCCTTTGCAATTCGCTTTTTCGCAATTTTTGCGAAAGCAGAGATCCAACTTGTATAATGGATATACCAGCCCACACGTACATAGTACGAACAAGCGAAACGGAGGATAATCAGATGATGAACATCAAAGACAAGATCCAAAAATTGTTGGCATTAGCTACCAGCCCCAACGAGCACGAGGCAAGAGAAGCTCTGCTGAAAGCAAGACAGCTTATGGTAAAGTACAAAGTTGAAGAACGTGTACTCGAAAAGAAAACGGATAACAACGTCGTAGAAGAGCTAGTCGATGCAACCTGCACCACTATGACAAACAGCTGGGCAATGAAACTTTCGGTATTGATCGCTGAACATTACTGTTGTGTCAGCTTTATAGAGAGAAAAAGCAGAAGAAAAACCCGCCAATTCGGTTTTATCGGCCTGGAAAACGATTTTACTGTATGTAAGCATATCTTCCTGTATGCCTACAATTATGTGTTAAAGAAATGTGATGCTATACGCAGGGAAAATTCGCTAAGAAGCGGAATGGAAATAAGAAGCTTATGCAATGCTTACGGATACGGTTTTATTAACGGTTTGGAAGACACTTTCAAAATGCAGGACGCTCAACACCGAGAGTATGCTTTGGTTCTCACAACACCTAACGAAGTAATGAAGAGAGCAAATCGTCTTGGTAATACAAATTATTCAAGCGGCAATAACAGAAGCGATGTTTTCGGAAGCTCTATGTACGCCGCCCAAGGGTATGCGGACGGTAAAACGTTCGATCCTGTAACTAAACTTAAAGGATAAAAAATATGCCCGTAGGCTTTTGCTTACGGGCATTATTATTCATTTGTCAGTCCTTTCAGCATAGGACAGTAATTAAAAGCATTTTCAGCGATCTCTATTCCGTTGTCAGGAAGTTCCACCGAACGGAGATTGATACAGCCAAAAAAACCGTGGCCGTCAATACTAACTACGCTGTCAGGGATAGTCAATTCCTGCAAACCGGCACAATATCCGAATGCGGATTCCCCTATCCTAATCAAACCGTCAGGGAATTCAACAGCCTGAAGTCCTGAACAACCGTCAAAAGCTAACATTCCTATTTTCGTAAGACCGGCAGGCAATTTAACTTCCCGCATACGAGAACAACCGTGAAAAGTAAAGCGTGGTATCTCACTTATCACATCGGAGAGGTTTATCTTCCAAAGACTTGCACAATTCTCGAAAGAATATTCGCCTATTATTTCAAGGGTATCAGGAAGTTCCATCGTTTCCAGTGCAGAGCAGCCTGCAAATGCATAGTTATCAATTATTTCAAGTCCGCTGTGAATGACCACCTTTTCAAGGCTGCGACAATTAAAAAACGCTTTCTCGCCTATACGTCCTACACTTTCAGGAATAACGACAGACCTCAGGGAATAACAACCGCTGAAAGCCTCGTTTCCTATCTCTGTCACGCCCTCGGGGATTATCACATCTTTCAGCTCTAATTCCTGATCATATTTTATCAGTATGTTGTTTTTAACTGTAAAACTCATTTTTCACCTTTCTCAGTAGCTGGTATTATATAGTTCCTCATTCTTTTCTACTATCTGTGGGTATTCACGTCTGAATGCTTCTATCAACGGCTTTGCCGCAGGAAGAAACACATCGCACATATAACGTCTTGCTTTCATAAAGCCTACAATAGCTATATCATTTATTTCACCGTTTTTCATTTTTTCATATAAAGTATCGGTTATATGCTTTTTCAGTGACAGGAATTCTGCCCTATGTTTCTCCAAAAATTCTGCGTAGCAGTTATTCTTATGAAAGACATTATCTTCGCCGCCAAAATAATTGCATTCTATCATATCCATATGTGGTCCGAAAAACTCCTCAAAATTGAACGGTTCCCATATATATTTCCAACTCTTTTTATCTTGATCACCGTGACACCAGCGTTCTCCGAAAACATATTCCGTGATGAGCCAAAACCATATAACGCTGTAACGATCTTTCATATAAAGTTTCAAGCTGTGATATACCGAATTGGAACGGTGCCAACCGTCACAGCTCATACAGGTCTTTGCTCCTATTTCGTTTACAGCCCTGCATATACGTGCTATGTAAGGATCAAGCTGCGAGGGAGATACATCAAAAGGTTCGTAGTCGTTTACGAATGCTTTGAATGATCGTTCCATACTGGTAGCACATATTCTCCAATTATCTACCGAATCCATATCAAACAGTGGTTTAAGTTTATCAGGAGATCTTGCCGCTTTTACCTGTTCCAAGGTCATAGTCTTGATGTTCCACTCTCCGTTATAATGTGCGAAATTCGTATCGATATCATATTCGCTGAATCCACGCATAAGAAGCAGTTCTTTTTTTGTCATCATACAGCCTCCTTTTATAAAAACCTGTGACCGCATAAAAACTGCGGTCAGCAGGTCACTCTTACATTATACAATATCAGGCCTACAAAATCAATATTTTCTTATTTATCAAGCAATATTGTAGTCATTGTCCTTTTTAACGGAATATTTACAGGGAACATCTTCAACGACCGTGCTGTACGGCTTTATCTTATCTACTGTAACAGCCTTTTCGCCGTTTCTTATAAGTATCGCCTTGTCACGGGGCAGACAAAGAACAGAATCGGCGGTCTTAAAAGCTCTGCAACCGATAAACTCTGCCGTTTCCATATCCTGACAGCCTAAGTATAGTAGGTGATCACAGTTGTTGATAATGGTGATAGCCTCAGAATGGGTGTACATTGATTCAAGCTGAGCCATACTCTGTAAGATGAGGCTTACGGATATCTCTCTTGAACGGATAACGGATATAACCTTTGTGAAATCAGGTATCTTGGCACTTGCGGCAAAATCGTCCATTATGATACGCACAGGAACAGCAAGTCTGCCGTCCTTACTTGCGTCTGCTTCTGAACAAAGACGCTGTAAGGTCTGTGTGTAGAACACATTCACAAGCTTGTCATAAGTGCTGTCTGTGTCGCTGACATTAAGGAAGAGAACTGTCTTCTTTTTACCCAGAATAACAGGCGAAAAAGGTTTTGGACTCGCAAATATCGTTCTTGCCTCTTCTATGTCAAAAGGCTCCAAAGCACGTTCTACGAATTCAGATATACTTGCCCACATCTTATCCGCTCTTACGCTGTACATAATACGGGGTAATTTCTTTGCAGTATAGCTGTCGGGATTTTCGTTCACCCATCTTTCAAAGGGAAGCAATCCGTTATTATTTAACGAAGCACGGAAAAGACTGCAAACGGACATCATATTTTGTTCCCTTTCAGGGAGAGCTTCAAGACAATAGCCGATAAGAAATGCGATGTAGCCTGCCGCAGCTTTTTCCCAGAACGGATCACGGGAGTCCATAACGGGCATCAGTGTATTGGCAAGGGTGAGTATATCCTGTTCTCTGTACGCACCGTTTTTATGACGTCTGATCTCTTGCAGCGGATTATATCCACAGGACGCCTGAGGGTTTACAAAGTCCAGTGTATAGACAGTATAGCCCTTTGCTTTAAGCTCTTTGGTAAAACGCTTTGCAAGTTGACCCTTGGTATCAGATACTATCATACTGCCTGTGATATTCTGCAAATTGGGGATAACATAACCACCTGTTTTACCTGAGCCTGACGATCCGATTATCAGATCGTTATTGTTAAGACCTGTCAGCTTGGTATCATTGGAAATCTCGATATTCTTTGCAATTATACGTGTATTTTTCATAGTCAATTCTCCTTTTCTTATCTGTCGTTTGTGAATATATCTGTCGCAAGTCCGAACTCGATCGCTTCTTCTGCGTTATAGTAAGTATCATCTGCGGTAACTTCGTAGATCTCGTCAAGGGCCTTGCCTGTTTTTTCTGAAATGATACGTGCAAGGGTCTCACGGGACTCGTTAAGCTTATCAAGATTTCGCTGTATCTCGTGTGATTTCTTGCCCGCAAAGCTTCCGCCACCATAGGAGGGATCGTGTATCATAAGCCTTGTATGGGGCAGCATACTGCGTTTTCTGCCCGCAAGGAACAGGATAGCACCCATACTTGCCGCTGTGCCTGTGCATACTGTATTAACAGGCCTTCTCATCATCTGTATGTAGTCATATACCGCAAGGCCGCTTACCACATCACCACCCGGACTGTTGATATACATAGTTACTTCTCCGTCGTCGCCGCTTAGTTCAAGGTACATAAGCTGCTTTAAGATAGCATTTGTGGTTTCAGCATTCACCTCTTCTGTAAGGAAAATGCAGCGTTCCTTTAAAAGTTCGTCTTCAATGGGGATAAGGGCAATACCCTTTACGGATTCTTTAATGATATTTGACATAGTTTTCTTCCTTTCATAAGCTACTTTAAAATATTCGTAGATCTTTTTACAATAATGATCTGTTTTTCAACGGTCAGAAGACCTTTACCTGCTGTTCCATTGTCCGTGCGAGAGTAGTCTTCATTTTACTCAACCTCCTTTGCAACGAACGATCATTGGCGTCGCCCTGACAGTATATAGGAAATAACGAAGATGACCAGTAATTCATCTACCAAGGGCAACCAATCGGGAACTACGATAACTATAAGAAGTACTATAACCAAAATAGTCTTTAAAATATCGCCAATTATACCGGAAACACAAGCAATAACATCAGTGCCCTTTGCACCACCTCTAAGCTTTGACAGAATAAATATCACACTTACTACAATGCCAACAAGTAATAATACATTATCCATAATAAATTCCATAATTTTTGTCCTCCAAGTTTTGTGTTTTGTTGTAAGTTTATTATATAACAGCGAAATCTAAAACCGTAAAATTCACGTTAAATCATAAATTCCTTTTTCAGAGCTTCACGCTTGATTTCCTTGCTGTGATTATAGTATATCACTGTGAAATCCGAAACCGTAAAATTCACGATAAACGAAAATGCCCGTAAGCATAAAGCCTACGGGCATTACAGTCTGTCGTTTCCGACAGCTCATATTTTATTCAACGATTCCTCCCAGTATCTTGTATAGCAATTCATATAGCTTTAAAGCCTCATCGGGATCAAGCTTTACACACTTTGCTACGCTCTCGGGAACTGAAATTGCCTGCTCACGGAGATCCTCTCCCTTTTCGGTTATCTCGACCATAAGCACACGCTCGTCCTCTGTCGAACGTGAACGATAAACATATCCCTTTGTTTCAAGACTTTTCAGCACAGGAGTAAGCGTTCCAGAATCAAGAAACAGCCTTTTGCCGACCTCTTTTACGCTAAGCTTTTTTTCCTCCCAGAATACCATCATAGCAATATACTGAGTGTAGGTAAGGTCAAGAGCGTCAAGATAAGGTCTGTACTGCTTTATCACCTCACGAGAGGCGGCATAAAGCGGAAAACATATCTGATTTTTCAGCCTAAGTGCCTCGTATTCTTTATCCATAACGCCCTCCGAATTTCTTTTTTCTACATTATAGCACAACCTCACCCTTTTTTCAATCACATTGTCCGCATTTCATCATACGCCTTGCGTACAGCCTTTGCAAGTTGATCTGTACAGGAAGTGGGACGTCTGCCGCAGGTATTTCCAAGAAGCTTTTCCTCTATCTCCTCCACTGTAACTCCGTCAAGAAGCTTTGAGATAGCTTTCAGATTTCCGTTACAGCCGCCGTTAAATTCGATATTTCTGATGACATTACCGTCTATATCAAAGCTGATAAGCTGTGTGCAGGTGTTTTCGGTCTTGTATTCGTAACGCATTATAAACACTCCTTTATCTTATCTTTCAGAGCCTTCATATCTGTCGGCTCAAAACGGGCTACGATGTTACCATCACGGTCAATAAGGAACTTTGTGAAATTCCACTTGATATTGCCGTTGTTCTTGTAATCCTTGTCTGCCTTTTTAACCACGCCCGAAAGCATTACTCCCATAGGCGATAGACCAAAACCGCCGAACTTTGTATTTTCTGTCAGCCACTTAAAAAGCGGTATAGCGTTTTCGCCGTTTACATCAACCTTTGAAAACTGTGGGAATGTGATTCCGTATCTTCCTGTGCAGAAAGAATGTATCTCCTCGTCATCGCCTGATGCTTGTCCTCCAAACTGATTACAGGGAAAGTCAAGGATTTCAAATCCCTTGTCCCTGAACTCATCATAGATGTCCTGCAATTCATCATACTGCGGTGTGAATCCACAGCCTGTCGCTGTGTTCACGATTAGCAGTACCTTTCCTTTGTATTCAGAAAGAGATACCTCGCCGCCGTCCTGTGTTTTCACGTTGAAATCGTAAATGTTCATAATACTTCTCCTTTTTGATTTAGATTGATTTAAATTTAATTGAGTTCGATTTAAATATATCACATACTTTCCGTTTTGTCAATAGAGAATTTAAAATTACATATCGACCTTGAAATTGTTGTGAAAATATGCTACAATATATTTACCAAAAAAGAAAAGAGGTAATTCAAATGGATATCAAGGCAAAGATCGACGAGATCGTAGAAAAGGTTAAGAGCGACGAGAATTTCGCCGAAAAGTTCAAGAACAACCCTATCAAGGCTGTTGAGGACGTTATCGGTGTTGACCTCCCCGACGATGTTGTAAACAACGTTATCGACGGTGTTAAGTCCAAGATCAACTTCGATGATATCGCAGGTAAGATCGGCGGTCTGTTCGGCGGTTTCGGCAATAAGAACTGATCTCTCAAAAGAAAGTATGCCCCTTGTGCAATGCACAGGGGGCAACTTTTATACTCCGAAGAACAGCATAACGGTAATTCCGCACACAAGCCAGGCTGTAAGGTCGGCGGTAAGTGCCGCAGGAACTGCATAGCGTGTCTTTTTTACCTTGACCGCCGAGAAATATACCGCAATGGTGTAGAATGTCGTTTCAGAAGAGCCAAGCAATACGCTCGCTACTCGCCCTGCAAAGCTGTCAACACCGTTCTGCTCGGCAATCTCGTTATAAACGGCTATCGCTCCACTGCCAGAAAAAGGGCGCAATATAACCATAGGCATACACTCCTCGGGAAAGCATACCGCCCTGCACAGCGGCGACAATAGAGATGTAAGTGCCTCCACCGCCCCACTCGCCTGTAACATACCTATAAATACAATCAGTAAAACAAGAGCAGGAAGTATATCCGCACAGGTCTTTAAGCCGTCATAGGCTCCCTCGCAAAATACCGAGAACACATCAACCCTACGCACAAGTCCCAGCAGCAATATCCCCGCAACGATACACGGTACGATAATATCAGTCAGCTGCATTTCTCCTCCTTCTGCTGAAAAAACACATAAGCTTAGCCGCTACAACGGTCACAGCTGCCGCATAAAGCGACACTATCCACACACAGGGAAGTATCTCCATTGGCTGTGCCGCACCAAATGCTGCCCTCAATGCAGCGGCAGTCGTCGGGATTATTTGCAGACTTGCTGTATTAAGTACGGTCAGCATTATCATATTGTCCGTTGCAATACCGTCGGCAGTTTCCTCCTCAGAGAGTGCCTTCATTGCAGATATCCCAAGCGGAGTTGTTGCATTTCCAAGTCCCAGCACATTAGCAGTCACATTGAGAGCGATAAGCTCCGCTGCTCTGCTCCCCTTTTTCAGACCTTTGAACAAAAATGAAATCAGCGGTGACATAAGCTTTGATATCCACCGTACAACCCCTGCTTTCTCCGCCACACGCATAAGACCACACCAAAGGCACATTATCCCGCAGAGAGATATGGCAAGTTCCACTGCCTCCCCTGCATTATCAAGCACCGCCGATGATATTTCAGCGGCTCTTCCATTGGTAAGTCCGTATATCAATGCAATCACAGGCAATATTCCTATAAAATAGTTCATATTACATTTTTCTCCAAAATACTACACAAAAACCTAATCTAAAAATTATGCAACAAAATATCTGTACTGTTTTTCAACTATTAAAAACAGCGTAAACTCCCGTATTACAAGGGAGTTCATCAGGATACAACATATACAATCCTTAAAATGACACTTTTGTTTATTTAAAAATATCATAAAAAGACATAATCCCCCTTTTTTTTACACTTTTGTAAATTGACAAAAAAAATCATATATGTTATAATTGGAACATAAGCTAACAAATTGCTACCAGATTAGTAAAAAAAGACATTGGGAGGAAATAAAAATGGTTAAATCGACAGGTATCGTTAGAAAGGTAGACGAGCTGGGAAGAATCGTTATTCCGATAGAGCTGAGAAGAACTCTTGATATCGGCGTAAAGGACAGCCTTGAAATCTACGTTGAGGACGATCAGATCATTCTTAAAAAGTATTCACCTGCTTGTGCTTTCTGCAACAATGCAAGTAGTATTACAGTATTCAAGGGAAAGAATATCTGCAACGAGTGTCTTAACGAGCTTCACAAAATGAACTGATATTACATATATCCGAGTGCCGATATCCTATCGGCACTCTTTAATTTTTATGCAAAGCAGCGTATAGATATTACAAAATGAGTATACACAAAAAAGGTGCAGCCTGTTCGCAGCTGCACCTTTGCTTTTATTGTAGTTTCGATCAACCCTCGTCCCAGTTGTGCCATACGTTCTGGACGTCGTCGTTGTCCTCCATAAGCTCTAACATTGCGGACATCTTCTTGATGTGATCCTCATCTGTGAGAGTTGTGTAAGTAGAGGGTACCTGCTCTGCCTCTGCGGATACTACATTATATCCCATTCCACGGAGAGCCTCCGCAACAGTACCTACCTCTGCGGGGTCAGTGGTTATCTCGATACAGCCCTCTTCAAAGCTGAAATCATCTGCTCCGCTTTCGAGGATATCTTCCATAGCCTTATCCTCGTCGATGTCGCCGTCCTCGTTGTCGATAACGATTATACCCTTTAAGGAGAACATAAACGATACACAGCCCGATGTACCCATATTGCCGCCGAACTTATCAAAATAGTGACGGATCTCACCTGCTGTTCTGTTTCTGTTATCTGTAAGGCAGTCAACGATAACCGCAACACCGTTAGGGCCGTAACCCTCGTACACGCAGTTCTCGTAGTCGTTCTTCTCTGCACCGCCAGCCGCCTTTTTCAGCAGTCTGTCAATGTTGTCGTTGGGGATATTGTTGGACTTTGCCTTCTGAATAAGCTGTGCAAGTTTTGCATTGTTTGCAGGGTCTGCACTGCCTGTTTCCTTGATGCATACAAGTATCTCACGGCTTATCTTGGTGAATACCTTAGCTCTTGCTCCGTCCTTTTCGCCCTTTTTACGCTTGATCGTACTCCATTTAGAATGTCCTGACATTGCTGTATCTCCTTTTGTAAAATAATAAACTGTCTATGCGAGCTTCTGAAAGCCCTCGCCTAAAACCTCTGCCGCACCTGTTGTGACCACAAACGCAGCAGGGTCTGTTTCCTTAATTATACGCTTTACCTTTGCGTAGTCGCTTTTATACACCGCCGTTGCTATGACCTTTCGTGGTGAGCCGCTGTACGCTCCCTCTCCGTCAAGCAGTGTAACGCCCCTGTCCTGTTTTAACAGGATTTCCGCAAGTTCCTTCGGCTTCTCCGAAAAGATAAGCAGAAAACGGCACTCCTGACCGCCGTACACTATCATATCAACTACCTTTGACTGTACGAATATAGATATGACCGCATACAACGCTGCATTGAGGTCACGGAAGACCGTTAGTCCGGCAAGTACCACAGCAGCGTCCGCAACAAGCTGTATCTTCCCCAGTGTGAGGTGAGGAAAATATTTATTTAAAATCTTTGCCACGATATCCGTGCCGCCCGAGGTAGCCTCACGCCAGTAGGTGAGTCCTACACCCACACCAAGCAGTACACCGCCGAATACTGCGGCAAGTATGCCGTTTCCGTTGTCCGCTATATAAAGGGGCATTCCCGCAAAGACATAGTCTGTCATCACGGTTATGACAACAACGGATATCAGCGTTTTTATCATAGTTTTTTTGCTGAGCAATATAAACCCTGCGATGATAAGCGGAATATTCACCACTGCGATCAGCGTACCCAGTGACAAGTCGGTAAGTTCCTGCAATATTATCGCAATACCTGTACCGCCGCCAGGGGCAATATCATTCGGAGAGATAAAGCACACCGCACCCACCGAAAATATCGCTGCTGCCGCTGCTATGACCGCTATATCAACGATCCACTCCATTATCGCAGATCTATTCTTTTTGCTCAAACAAAACACCTCGGAATCCAGCCTTACCCCTCAATAGGGAGAGCCTCGCAGATCACACTGAAAAGCTGCTCGACCCTGTCCTGCTGACCTGTAATGCTGAGAAATCCGAATAAAGCCTCCAATGAGGTCGCCCTGCGATATTCAGAGGGCTTCGCACTCTTAGGAACGGAGATACCGCCCGCATTTCTTCCCCTGCGGAGGATATCCGCCTCCTTTTCGGTAAGCATAGGCTCGATAACTCCGACAGCCGCACACTGATACGACGCACGAACTTGCAACACCGCAAGGTCGTGAAGTCTGCCTGCATTGGTGTTACCAAGCAGTAAAACCCGTCTGCGGACTAGCTGCTCATAAACGCAGTCGCCGTAAAACGCAAGAACATTGGGGCTGTACTGGGACGCTTCCTTTTCGGTAAGGGTCATCAAATCAACCTTTCAATATGTAATAGACGTAGCTGTATTCCTCACAGTGCATCTCAAAAACTTCAATTTCCTTTTTCAGTTTGCTTATCCCGATAAGCACGGATTCTTCATCTCCGTTTGAGGCGATATATTCCTCCGAAAGTTTTAAGAGCGGAGTATAATAATTCGTCGTCCAGTCGAACTTTGGAGAGATATAAAAATCAACTATCTTAAAGCCTGTGTCCTTTGCAAGTCTTAGTACTTCGTCAAGCGGAAGCACCTCGCCAAACCTCGCCTTGCAATACTTTTTTGTATCAGGCGACGGTTCGATAAGCCAGGACAAAGTACGAAGCACAACTGTGTTTCCTTTTTTGCAATGAGATCTCAGATATTCAAGCCGCTGCTGTATCCTGTTAAGCTCTACTCTGCCGTCATACCAGAAAAGGTCGGCCTCAAAAGCATAATCAGGCAGTTCAAAAAAAGATATATCAAGCGGCTCTATGCCGACAGTTTTAAGCTTTTCGGCATATCCCTTCTCAGAAACACCTGATCTAACGCTGTAACCCGCCTCTTTTATCTTTACAGCTGTTTTTATATCGCTGCCGATATATAATGCGGTATTACCCTTGCCGCAAAGGGATACGACCTTTGCGGAAGTATCCTCGCTGCCCGGGGAATAACGGCCTATCTGCTCGAAAAAAATATCCAGAAGATTCATTTTCTGCCTCGCTTAACGTACATAGTTAAACTCAAAATCGAATATCGACACAAGGTCGTCCTCCTGAATACCCTGACGTTCCAACTCGTCGATGATACCGCTGGAACGAAGCACTCTCTGGAAATATTGCAGACTTTCGTAGTCCTCCATATTTACAGTGCTGAGGATAGGAGCAAGCCACTCTGCATCAACGACATAAACATCATCTATCTTCTCTACCTTAAAGCTGTGCTTTTCGGTTTCGATAGCTTCAAGTTCTTCAAGTGTGAGAGGCTGTACCTCAAATCTCTTTGCGGGAGGAAGCTTGTCCAGTTCCTCCGTAACGCAATCGATAAGTGCGTCAGTACCCTGTGTTGTGGCAGCGGAAATGGTAAAGAATTTCAGTCCCTTTGCCTCGATGTATTCACGGAAGTCGTTTATCTGCTCCTCGGTAGCCATATCGCTCTTGTTTGCCGCAACTATCTGCGGACTTTCAGCAAGTTCCTCGGAAAAATTCGCAAGTTCTGTATTTATCTTCTCAAAATCGTCCTTGGGGTCACGTCCCTCAATGCCCGAAACATCAACTACGTGAACGATAAGACGGCATCTTTCAACGTGACGAAGGAATGCGTGTCCAAGACCTATGCCCTCACTTGCACCCTCGATAAGACCGGGGATATCCGCCATAACAAAGGACTTCTCGCCCCTCTTTACGACTCCAAGCACAGGGGTAAGCGTTGTAAAGTGGTAGTTTGCTATCTTAGGCTTTGCCGCACTAACAACACTGATAAGCGTGGACTTACCCACATTCGGGAAGCCTACAAGACCTACATCAGCAAGAAGTTTAAGTTCAAGGATAACATCGAACTTCTCGCCGGGATAGCCAGGCTTTGCAAATCTCGGAATCTGTCTTGTGGGAGTAGCAAAGTGCTGGTTTCCCTTGCCGCCCTTTCCACCCCTTGCAACGACCACAGGCTCATCATCGGAGATGTCTGCCATTATTCGTCCTGTGTGGGCGTCCTTTACTATTGTACCCCTCGGTACACGGATTATAGTAGGCTCCATAGATTTACCAAAACAGCGTCTTGCACCTCCCGGCTCACCGTCAGGGCCTACATATTTTTTCTTATAGCGGAAGTCTATCAGCGTGGAGAGGTTATCATCAGCCTGAAATACAATATCCGAACCCTTTCCTCCGTCGCCCCCGTCAGGGCCGCCCGCATTGACATACTTCTCACGGTGGAACGATACAGCACCGTTGCCGCCGTTGCCTGCCTTTATGGAAATCTCAACCTTATCGACAAACATTGTATTCCACTTCCCTTCATTCTATCTTGCTGCAAAACAGCACGAACCATTCAATTTTTTAATGTCCAAAAAACGACAAATAAGGCGGATTTAGTTAATCCGCCTCATAATGTACCGTCGGGTTATTAGTCAGCGTATACGCTAACCTGCTTTCTATCTCTGCCAAGACGCTCAAACTTAACCTTGCCGTCTACGAGAGCAAACAGTGTATCGTCAGAACCGATACCTACATTGTTACCTGCGTGAATGTGTGTGCCACGCTGTCTAACAAGAATGTTGCCAGCCAGTACATACTGACCGTCAGCACGCTTTACGCCAAGTCTCTTGGACTCGGAATCACGGCCGTTCTTTGTAGTACCTGCTCCCTTTTTATGAGCGAAATACTGTAAACTAATCTTGATCATTGTTATTATCCTCCTGTTATTCTTGTTTCGAGCTTTATCTTACTGTGTTCCTCAGCGATAAAAACCATATGCTGATAAAACGACTCCAACAGCTGTTCAGCGGGGACACTGTCGTCAAGAAGCTTTAAGATGATCTCATTCTCCCTGACATCGACATCAGCCTTTGCCTTGAAGAACTCCGTCACGGTGTTGCAGACCAGCATTACTGCCGAGCTTATTGAGGCACAAACGATATCGTTGCCCTCAGTACCGTAGCCTGCGTGACCCGATACGGAAAAACCCCTGAACAGATCGTCCTGCTTATAAAAAACAGCTTTGAGCATTATGCGTTGATAGCTTCGATTCTTACCTGGCTGTAAGGCTGTCTGTGACCCATCTTTCTCTTAATGTGCTTCTTGGGCTTGTAAGTGAAAACTGTGATCTTCTTTGCCTTGCCATTCTTCAGGAGAGTAGCCTTAACGCTTGCACCGTCAACATAGGGAGCACCTACCTTAACGCTGTCACCCTCGCCTACCATAATAACCTTGTCGAATGTGATCTCGCCTTCAGCTTCGAGCTTCTCAATGAAAAGGGTATCGCCCTCTTTAACCTGATACTGCTTTCCGCCTGTTTCAATTACTGCGTACATAGTTTTTTACCTCATTTTTATCAGACTCGCTGCGTTAGGGTGCAGTTATGCTTTAAGACCCTACACAAGCGGCCTTTTAAGTATATCACATCTAAATCCTTTTGTCAAGGGCTTTTACATATTTTTTATGCACAAAATAAGACATATTTCAAAAAGAACAAATTATACAACAATTATTGACACGAGTTGAAAAATATGATATAATTTATATAGTATATATGTATATATTAGCAAAAGGAGAAAAAATATGAAACCAAACCAGATCAAGCCAACAATATCCAAAAAGATACTTCTTGTTCACACCTTTACTATTCTTGGTGTGTGCGTTATCTTCGGAATAATCAACATTATAGGCAGTTCATTCCTTATTGGCGGCCTTATTATCGGCTGCGGTGCTATTGCAACAGCTCTCAGTTTCATACTTAAAAACACCACTATCGTTACAAGAGGTTTTATCCTGTCTATCGTTCAGCTTTGTATTATAATAGTTATGTCCGTATCAAAGCACGAAATGAATGATATGTTCCCGCTTATGGCTGCTTCAATGGCCATTTCGGGTATCTATTTTAGCAGAACTTGCCTTGTTGCACATTGGGCTGTTATGGATGTCGCTTGTATTGCGGGACTCATATTCAACGACTTGTTCTACGGCGGTGCAGAATTCAGCGGTCTTATAAAAGGTATTTTGGGTCTGAACATTGCCGGTTTCCTCCTTATATATTTTGTTAACTGCTGTCTGAATTTCATTACGGAAGCCGAAGAAGCAAAGGCAAACGCAAGCGAACTGCTTAGCAGAGTGCAAGATCAAATGTCTCACACAGAAAAGCTTGCAGAAAGCCAAAAGCAGGTAGTGGAAAAAATAGCAGCTATCTCCGAAACTCTTTCTGTGTCAGGCGAAAAGATGCACGTTGTTGCAGATAACATCAGTCAGGGTGCTGAGGAACAGCAGACCACCATTGCAGAGATCTCCGATGATATCGCAAAGATAACCGCTGAAACAGAAAACAGCCTTATTGCTGCGGAGGCTGCCTCAAAGGCGGCGGCAGACAGCACAGATCTGCTTAATCAGGGCAACGAGGAAATGCAGAAGATGATCTCCGCTATGACAGAGATAGAAGAATCCTCCGACAAGATCAGACTTATCGTTAAAACTATTGAAGACATCGCATTCCAGACAAATATCCTTGCACTCAACGCATCTATCGAGGCTGCACGTGCAGGTGCTGCGGGTAAGGGCTTTGCCGTTGTTGCGGACGAAGTAAGAAACCTCGCAGGAAAGAGCCAGAATGCCGTTGAAAGCACCGCAGAGCTTATCGACGCATCTATCGACGCTGTACACCGTGGACGTGAGGTTGCAGATATCGTTGCTGAGAGAATGAATACCGTTCTTGACACTTCCGCAGACAGTGCGGCACACGCAGACAGTATTGCAAAGCTCACTGAAAATCAGGCAATAGCTATCGCAGGTGTTAAGGAGCGTATCGCTCAGATATCCCAGATCATCGAGCAAAGCTCACAAACCGCTATGGAGAGTGCGGAGATCGCAGGCTCTGTTGCTGACGATACACGCAAAATGGACGAGATAGTACATAGCTTTAACCAGTAATACTCAATTATAATAGGAAAGTGCGGAACTGTTGTGTTCCGCACTTATTTTATTCTTCGTTAAGATTTTTCACACTGTCCCTGCGTACCAGCTTTCCTGTGACTAATGTCCTGCCACGTTTGTAGCTGCCGTCACGTATCTTGTGCAGGATTATATCCACAGCCTCAGCAGACATCACACGGCTGTTTACATCAATAGTAGTAAGACGTGGTGTGCTTATCGTGGAATAGATATGATTATCATAGCCTACCACCGAAACATCATCAGGGACTTTTATGCCCACGGCTTTGAGCTGATTAACAAGCTTGTAAGCCGCCTCGTCGCAGTTGCAGACAAAGGCTGTTGGCATATCTGCGGGTAGAGTAAACTCGGGGAATATATCACTCTCGTTAGACCTGTCGCTTATTATCCAGTCCTGTCTTAACGGTATCCTGTTTTCAAGCAGAGCCTTGTAAAAGCCAAGATATCTGTCCTGTATGCTTGAAGTAGAGCTTATACTTCCGAGGAAACCTATCCTTCTGTGACCGTTAGAGATAAGGTGGCTTGTAAGCATATATGCACCGTAGAAATTATCCGAAAGCACCGCCTCGGCATCCTCACGGCTGCCATAGAAATCAAGGAATACAGTGGGTATATTGTAGGACATCAGCCTGTCAACATAGCTGTCGGTAAACTGTCCTAACACGATAAGTCCGTCAACCTTTTTGTCAAGGACAGAGTTAGGTATCTCGCTTACCTCTGCGGCTGTATCGTTTACCACTTCCAGCATACCATAATAATTCTGCTTTTGCAGAAGCTCAACGATATAGCGGTACACTATCCAGTAAAACGAACTTGCGTCGCTGATAAAGTGCCTTGCCACAACGATACCTATATTATAGCTAAGTCCGTCGTGTGCTCCTCTGCCGCCTGTATGCATACGGTATCCCATTTCAGTGGCTTTCTGCTTTATACGCTCACGCAGCTCCTCGCTTACTCCGTCACGGTCGCCAAGAGCCTTTGATACCGTTACGGTGCTGACATTCATCACCTTAGCGATATCGCTCATAGTAACTGCCTTTTTAACCATATCCAAGCTATTCCTTTCCCGTTTTATTTCATTTCTTACTTAATATTTTAAGTTATTTTAAAAGAATTGTAAAGTAATATTTTGCACAAACTTTTATTCTCTTTCTTGTGCAACAAAAACAAATCGGCGTTCTGCTTAGCAAAACGCCGACCTGCACTCCCATAAAAGAAAGTATATATTAAACTCTGTACAGAGGACTGACTCCATAAGAGTGCCCGATAATAACTTAACCTATAACTTCAAATGCAGTGATATCAGCATTGATATTGGATATCCAGTCTATTCTGCACTTCATAGAGATGTTTTCCAGTGTTACCCTTACCTTAACATAACTACCGTCATCGGGAAGTCCACTGAAATCGAGATCCGAATATCTCTCCTCCTCGGTGTTTCCTATTTCAAAGTCTGTGTACTCACTTGCCCACGCTGTATCGACATCATTGTAAGTCCATACTCTTGTATCTACGCCCTCAGGCGTTACCGCATAATTCATAACAGGGAGGATACAGCTTTCCTTGTCGGGGAAAAATCCTATGTCACACTTTGCGATATAGCCGTCGTCCTCAGTAGCTTTGTTTGCATAGCCTGTCAGCGTAACGCTTCCGTCAAACTCCACCACACCGCCGTTAAAGTACATATGCTTCATTCCAAGTTCTTTTGCAGATAACCATTCATCGTCGCCCACACAGTAATATGCGTCTGCATTCTGAGAACTGAAATCTGTAACAGCGTATGTAACGGTAAGGTCGCCTATCTTATCGCCCACCTTGTAACGCTTGTATTCCGCAGGCACGATACCTGTAACGCCCTCAAACTCGTAGTTCTCTGCGTCGTATTTATCTGCATCATCTTTGGAATTATACTGTATTCCACTGTTTTCCGCAAGATATGTAAAACCCTCGCACTCTATCTGATACCAGTTATCTTCCGTAAGCTGTGCGGCAGACAGCTCCTCATTCGCATATATTTTGGAGATATCCTCGATGTATATCTTCTCACCGTCGGGACAATAGATGTCGATAGGCAGCTCCACAGGGTCAGGCTCGCCCTTTGATTCGCTTGTTGCATACTCCTCAGCTTCGGGGGAAGATGTGTCCTGCTCCTCTTTTTCAGCGGCAGAGTTATCGTCCTCCTGTTTCGGCTGCTCATCTTCCTTTTCGTAGGTATGCTTTTCTTCCGCCTTGTCAGAGCCGCCCACAGGCTTTGAATTCTCCTCGATAATACCGCTCTCCTCGGGGACAGACACGGGGACGCTCTCACCACAGCCCGAAAGCATCGAAAGTGCCGTTAATACCGATAATAATGATACAAGCTTTTTCATAATATTTTCCTCCTTAAAGTTTTTTATCTGTTGAGGTTATGATATCACTTTCTTTTTAGAAAATCAACAATTATTACAAAACTGTAACCAAAAAACAAAAACTGTAACCGTGCTGTAACTGTTTGTAATCATTTTGTAAACAGTATTGTAACCAAATCGTAATAAATACTTCTTTTAATTAAAAGTTATAAGTTTTTCATATTGCTATCACATATAAAGGGTATAATGTAATCAATTCGATATGACGCTCTTATGTATTTAAGGAGAAAAATAATGAACTTTACTTTCAGAACGCTGGCTGCACTTTGTTCAGTTGCAGTGTCACTGAATACAGGCTGTACAGGAAAAAACACAGCCTCCTCTTCGGGCGATAACCTAAAATCACCGCTGGTGACAATGGGCGGCTCAGATACGGAAGACAACGTACTTTCCCCGATGACAGCTCTTGAAGATGACTACACAGTACCCGAAAAGGCAGATTGTAATATAGTATTCGACGAAGAAAATGTGGATATAAGCGGCAGCGGTGCTTATGCTAACGGCACATCTGTTTCGATAAGCAGCGACGGAATATACTCTCTGTCGGGAACAAGCGGCGACGCTAAGATAATTATAACCGCAGATAATGTTTCACTTATTCTTGACGGTATCGCTATCGGCTCTGCCAAGGATTCCGCACTGGAATACAGAGGTAAGGGGAAACTGCTGATATCCCTCGCTGAGGGCAGCGAAAACAAGCTTTCCGCAAACGGAAAGACCGCTGTACAGTGCGACGGCGATTTGACGATAAACGGTAGCGGCAGCCTTTACATCTCGGGAGATACAGGTATCTCCTGTGACGGAGAGCTAAGGCTATGCGGCGGAAAGCTAAGCATATCCGCTGACGACGACGGAATTACCTGCGGCGACTTTATACTGATATCGGGAGCTGATACAACAATAAGCTCGGGCGGTGACGGTATCCGTGTCAGAGAAAAAGAGAACAACGGTTACTTCGCTATTGAAAAAGGCTCGCTTGACATCAAATCCTCTGGTGACGGAATACAAACAGATAACGGTATCTTCGTAGCTGACGGTGAGATATCGTTGTCCTGCGGTGGCGGAAGTTCAGCAGTTATGCTGCGGTCGGGAGAAAAATACTCCTACGGCAGACACGGAGGTTATTCCACTGACGGAACAAAGGTGTTTGATTTCAGCAACCTTGTTTCGGGTGACGGAAGTAAGGCAGGAAGCAAAAAAGGTATGCGGTCGGGCGGTGTGCTTAAAATAAGCGGCGGCAAGGTGGTTATAGACTCCGCTGACGACAGTATCTTCGCAAGTGGAAGCATTGATATTTCAAACGGCGATATACTGCTCTCAACAGGAGATGACGGAATACACTCTGACAGATCTGTTACCGTGTCGGGTGGCCGTGTAGAGGTAAAAAACAGCCACTCCGCAATAGAGGGAATGTCTGTTGATATAAAAGACGGTGTTCTTCTTCTGCACTCCTACCGTGACGGAATAAACGCATCGGGTGGAAATGATATAGACTATTCGGGAAATCTCAACGAGGTATCTCTTAGGTATATAAGTATTTCGGGCGGAGATACCGAAATATATTCGGGCGGCGACGGTATAGACTCAAACGGCACTGCCGCTATGAGCGGAGGAAGTCTGCATATATACGCTGCTGACAACGATAAATTCGGCTCGATATGTTACAGCGACTCCTTTACGGTAAGCGGCGGCACACTTGCGGCATTTGGCTCTGACGGTATGACAAAAGCTCCAAGTATGGTATCAAGTCCTTGTATCTCGGTATTTGCCAAGGCAGAGCAGGGCGATATCTTCAAAGTAGTTGATGACAGCGGCACTGTGATACTTAATATCATAATGCCGAAACGCTGCGATTCTGCGGTGCTGTTTTCAAACGACATTTCAGAGGGCAGAAGATACTCCATATATGCAAATGACACACTGCTGACAGAAGTCAACGCAACAGGCGGTATATGCGGCGACGGGCCTAACGGCAGAGATATGGGGCTTTTCGATCATCTTATAAACGGCAGCCAAAGTAACTCAAATACTGAAATAGCATAAATAAACGACCCTTGATCAAAATTCAAGGGTCGTATTTCTTTGTGTTTATCATTCGCTGTGTCGTTTCAGCATCTCCTCTGCGGCGTGTAGACTGCTCTCGCTGTTGCCCTCACCGTCTATAATGCGGGCAAGTTCTGATCTTCTACCCTCGAAATCAAGGTGCTGTATCTTAGTAAAGGTACGCTCTCCCTCCGTATTCTTCTCGATAAGCAGATGATAATCCGCCTGTGACGCTATCTGTGCAAGGTGAGTTATACAAAGCACCTGTCTTTTCGCTGCGGTCTGTGCAAGTTTTATGCCGACCTTTTGTGCCGCCCTGCCGCTTATTCCCGCATCGACCTCGTCAAATATCAGAGTAGGAATATCGTCATTATCCGCAAGGACGCTTTTTATCGCAAGCATTATTCGAGAAAGCTCACCACCGCTCGCTATCTTGTTTATAGGCTTAGGCTCTTCACCTGCATTTGCGGATATCAGCATCTCAACACTGTCCATACCGTTTATCGTGACCTTGTCCTTTGTCACCGAAATGATTATCCGTACATTCGGCATATCAAGGAATTTAAGTTCGCTGCATATCTCCTCCGAAAGCTTTGCCGCCGCCTCATTACGGAGCTTTGTTATCTTCTCCGCAGACTTTTTAAGGTTTTCTCCCAAAGTATGCTTTTTCTCTGTAAGCTCCTCTATCTCACCGTCTGCACCGTCAAGTTCCAAAAGCTCTCCCCTGCATTCGTCAAGATAATCAACAAGCTGGTCTGCATCCATATTGTATTTACGCTTTGCGTGTTTGAGGGCAGACACCCTGTCTTCCAGTGCCGCCTCCCTCGCCTCGCCGCCGTCGTCATTCGTGAGGGAAGATATCTCCGCCGCTATGTCCTCCGCCTCCGCAAGGATACCCTCGATACGCTGAGAAAGTTCCTCCGTCTGTGGCATAAAGGAATTAACGGAATTAAGCGTATTCATCGCCCGTCTTAGCTGGTCAAGTGCTCCTGCCGTTTCCTCTCCGTTAAAGCAGCTATATGCCGAAAACAGTGCAGACTGTATCTTCACAAAGTTTCTGCATTTTGCAAGTTCAGCCTCCAAAGCGTCACCCTCGCCCTTTGCAAGGTTTAACTCTTCCAGCTCCTCCACTATCGCAGTAAGATGTGATATTTTAAGGCTGCGTGTTTCGTTCTCCGCCTGTAATTTGTGTATCCGCTTTGATATCTGAGAAAAGCTGCGGAAAAGCTCTTTGTATTCTTCAAGCACAGGTGTTATTCCGCCGTAACTGTCCAGTATATCACGCTGTGCGTCCTGCGACATCAGTATCCTGTTTTCGTGCTGACCGTGTACATCAACAAGCAGCGAACCTATCTCACGGAGCATTGCCGCTGTTGCTGTGCGTCCGTTTATCCTTGCACTGCTCTTTCCGTCTGCGGATATCTCACGCATAAGCATAAGCTCTCCGTCCTCTGCGGAAAAGCCCATTTCCGTAAGCTTGTCCGACACCGAAAGAGGGATATCGTCAAACAGTGCTGTTATAACTGCCTTAGCCGCACCTGTACGCACTATGTCCTTTGTAGTCCTCTGACCGAGGATAGCATTGATACCGCCGATGAGTATACTTTTACCCGCACCAGTTTCGCCCGTGAACACATTGAAGTTCCCGCCGAACTCTGCCGTGGCTTTTTCAATAACCGCAAGATTTTCTATCGATAATTCACGCAGCAACCGTCATTCCTCCCGTCAGCCTCTTGTCATCATCTTTTTAAGCAGCTCAATAAGCTGAACTGCGTGGTTTTCCGTTCTTGTCAGCACAAATATCGTATCATCGCCCGCTATCGTACCCACCACAAAACCGAAATCCTGTTCGTCAAGCACTGCACAGGCGGCATTCGCAAGACCTGAGCGGCACTTTATCACAACTGTATTCATAGCGTAATCAAGTGATATTACAGCCTGAGAAAAAAGGCTGTTGTACTCGGGTGAACGTCCTGCGGCAGCAGAAAAGTAGCAGTTTATCCCATTTTCGGACATACCCTTTGTTATTTTAAGTTCGTTTATGTCACGGGACACTGTCGCCTGTGTGACCTTAAATCCTGCCCTTTTCAGCAGTATTTGAAGCTCCTGCTGAGTTTCCACCTCATTCTCCATAATGATCGAGAGAATGGCGGCGTGACGCTGCTTTTTTTCCACGGGTATATCCCCCCTTGTACATTGTGCTTTTTTATTTCAGCGGAGTCATAAGCTTGTTTCTTACCGCTCCGAAGAAGCCCTCGCCCGCCTCGATAATGCGAAGCTCGTTTGCCGCCTTTGTAAGCCGAAGGATATCGCCCTCCTCAAAGGCTATGCCCCTTTCACTGTCAACGCTTATAGTCACCCTGCTGTCCTGATACGCTTTATAGCTAAGTGATATTATATTGCTAACCGAAAATATCATAGGTCTTGAAAAAAGCGTGTGCGGACAAAGTGGCGTACATTCAATGCACTCCATATCCGGAGCGATTATCGGACCTCCCGCTGAGAGCGAGTATGCCGTAGAGCCTGTGGGAGTGCTGAAAATAACTCCGTCAGCTTGAAGCTTTGACACCCCATTCTCACCGCAGAAGATGTGAAATTCAGGGAGTTTTGAAAGTCTGTCACGCTCTACG
Organism: Oscillospiraceae bacterium; assembly: GCA_045606505.1. Taxonomy (GTDB): domain Bacteria; phylum Bacillota; class Clostridia; order Oscillospirales; family Ruminococcaceae; genus CAG-115. Next base: position 45,257 of record JAZUSC010000020.1, on the reverse strand, counting down.
ATAACGTCGTTAAGTGCCTCTTTTTTCAGCACTGTACCGTCAGCCTTTACTATCTCCACCTGCATAAGCATACGGCGGCTTACCGATATATCGCCGAGTATCATTTCAGGGATACGGTCGATATCCGACGGCTCTAATGTCGCCATAAAACCGAGTCTGCCTGTATTTACACCAAGCAGCGGAAGTCCAAGCTGTGCGGTGTATTTGCCCCAGTGAAGTATCGTACCGTCACCGCCGACTGTTATCATACAGATGCAATCCGAAATATCCTTTATTCCGCCACTGTTTTTTTCATTAAGCACAAACGGAGATACTCCTGCTGCGTCAAGCACGGAGCATATCTTTTTCACAAGCTCCGCAGACCTGCTGTCGCAGCCGTTATATGTAATTACTGCACGTTTAACGCTCATAATTCCTCCGATACTTTTTCAATACACATCAGATACTCGATATTTCCGTCGCCGCCCTGTATAGGCGATAAGGCTACGCCCAGCACCCGAAAGCCGCACTGCTGTGCAAACTCTGTGATATCCCTGCACACCTCGTCACGTATCTTTACATCTTTCACTATGCCCTTTTTATTGAGGGCCTTTCTTCCTGCCTCAAACTGTGGCTTGATGAGAGCGACCGCTCTCCCTCCGCATTTCAGAAAGCGTGATATGTGGGGAATCACCTGTTTCAGCGAAATAAAAGAAACATCTGTACCAACGAAATCCACCTTTTCGGGCAGCTGTGCCGTGCGGATATCCGTCCGCTCCATAGAAATAACTCTATTGTCATTTCTGAGCTTTTCATCAAGCTGGTCACGTCCCACATCTACTGCATAGACCTTTTTCGCACCGTTTTGCAGCATACAATCGGTAAAACCGCCCGTAGATGAGCCTATATCAAGACAGGTAAATCCCGAAATAGAAAGCTCAAAGGTCTTTATCGCACCCTCTAACTTTAATCCACCACGACCCACATAGCGGAGCTGCTCTCCCGTTATCTCAACACTGTCAGTTTCGGATATCTCCGCAGAGGGCTTTTCGCAAGGCTTTCCGTTTACCGAAACTCCGCCACTCTTTATCAAATTCTGTGCCGCTGTGCGGCTCTTGCACATTCCGTTTTCGGTAAGATATACATCAAGACGCACCGCTGCACCCCCTTATTATTTTATCCTCGCAGCTTTTCTGCCATACTTTCCTTATCAAGTCCAAACATTTTCAGCTGCTCTGAAATACTTGCCGCAGGAACAAATTCCCCGTCTACTCCGACTATCTCGAATGTACCCTTGTAGCCTCTTTCAGCCATTTCACAGCAAAGTCTTTCAGCAATACCGCCCGAAATAATGCCCTCCTCAAAGAACACCACCCTGTCATAAGCCATGGCTATCTCCGCTGTTTTTCTTGGCAGAGGTACTATTTTCAGCAGTCTTAACCAATCAGCTCCTGCCTCTTGGGCAGCCTCGTCAAGCCACGCTGCTATCCTGCCGTAGCTTATTGCAAGTGTCTTTCGTTTTCTGCCTGAGTACGCAAAATCTCCCGCCTGCGGCAGATTTGCCTTATACTCGCAGCCCTTGGGATATCTTACGACCGCAATACCGCTTGTATCGTACACCGCAGTTTTTAAGCAGCGGCGAAGCTCCTCAAAGCTCGCAGGGGAATATATTGTGGTATTCGGGATATGTGACAGCATAGGCACATCAAATATACCCTGATGAGTTTCACCGTCCTCGCCAACAAAGCCCGCCCTGTCAACAGCAAGTGTGATGTGGGTATTTTCAATAGCACAATCGTGTATAAGCTGATCGTAGCCCCTCTGCAAAAACGTCGAGTACACCGCAAACACAGGAAGCATACCCTCGACAGAAAGGCCTGCCGCAAAGGTAACAGAATGCTGCTCCGCTATTCCCGTATCAAAGAAACGCTCGGGAAAGGAATTATTGAAATGATTTAGACCCGTAGCATACTTCATAGCGGCGGTTATAGCACATATCCTGCTGTCAGCCTTTCCAAGTCTTTCAAGCTCACGTCCAAGCACATCGGAATACATCACTCCACAGGGAGTGCTGCCCTTTTTCGGGATAGCGTGATACTCGCCGGGGTTTTCCTCGGCGGGTCTGTAACCCTTTCCCTTTGTGGTAAGTACGTGTACCACACAGGGACGCTCCATCATCTTTGCCACAGATAGAGCCTCTATCATATCCTCCATATTGTGACCGTCCACCGGCCCGATATAGGTGCAGCCGAGATTTTCGAACATCGTGCTGCTGTTATAGATAGCGTCCTTGACAAGCTTTTTGGCTCTGCCGACAGCCCTTTCTAGCTGACCGCCCACAAGCGGCACACCCGAAAGCACCGTCTTGAAATGTTCCTTGGCACAGTAATACTTTCGTGTAGAGCGTATATGCGTAAGGTATCTTGCAAGAGCTCCCGTGCTTTTTGATATAGACATTGCGTTGTCGTTTAATACAAACACAAGTCCCAGACGGCTCTTGCCTGCATTGTTAAGTCCCTCGTATGCCATACCGCCGGTAAAGGCACCGTCACCGATAACAGCCGCAACGCTTCCCTGTCTGCCGCTCAGCTTCATAGCCGTAGCTATTCCGCAGGCTGCTGAAACAGATGTGCTGCTGTGTCCCGAAATAAATGCGTCCGCCTTACTCTCGCTGCGACGGGAGAAACCCGAAATCCCCCCCTTGCTGCGGAGGGTATCAAACCTTGAAACTCTTCCCGTAAGCAGCTTGTGAGCGTATGACTGATGTCCCACGTCCCACAGGATACGGTCTTTTTCTGTATCAAAAACATAGTGAAGTGCCACAGTAAGCTCTACCGTGCCGAGGTTTGAGGCAAGATGTCCGCCTGTTTGTGATACAGTCCTTAAAATACAGCCACGCAGCTCACGGCATAATGCTTTGAGCTGCGATAGCGTCATATTCGATATATAATTATGGTCAATGTTGTCACTCAGTAACATTACATAACCTCCGTAAGATCATTATGCAACAGGGAATACCATTGCAATAATAATACCCAGCATAGAGCCTGCCAGTACCTCTATCGGGGTGTGACCCAGAAACTCTTTCAGATCCTTCTGATCGGAAAGACCGTCAATATCGTCTTCATCATCTGTACCGCTGAGCTGAGATAATTCATCGTCCATATCATCAATGATACGACGCATACGGTTAAGCTCCTTTGCGTGAAGTCCTGCATTGTAGCGTACACTTGTTGCATCATAGATAACTACTCCCGCAACGATCATTGCAAGAGCAAATATCGGACTGCTGAAACCCTCCGCACGGAGCGTATATATAGCGACCGACACCACCAGTGACGAGTGCGACGAAGGCATACCGCCCGCACCTACAAATCTTTCAGCACTGAATGATTTCATCTTGATAGAATGTACTATGGTCTTTATCACCTGTGCTGATAACCAACCTATAATTCCTACCGTTAAAATAGGGTTTGCCATTAAAAAATCCATTCTTTATCTGCCTCCGCAGCTTAATAATTTCTTTTAAGGAGCATTTCCGTAAGTCCCCTAAGGAATTCGGTATCCTCAAATACTTCAAGAGCCTTTTCCGCCTGTAATGTGAGCCTTTCAGCCTCCGCACGGGCTTTTTCAAGACCCACCGCCGTTACATAAGTATATTTTCCGCTGTCTGCATCGCTTCCCACGGGCTTACCGAGGAGTTTTTCATCAGCGGTAACGTCCAGTATATCATCTATTATCTGAAATGCAAGTCCAAGCTTTTGTGCATACTCTGACGCTGCAAGTTGCTTGTCTGCACCTGCACCTGCCGCAATACAGCCTGCTCGACAGCAGAAATCAAGAAGAGCACCCGTTTTCATACGGTACATTTCAAGAAGTATCGCCTCGGGAAGCTGCTTTCCCTCATTCTCTGTATCGATGACCTGTCCGCCTATCATGCCGAAGATACCTGCACGCTCATTCAGCAGCGATATTATTTTCAGTGCCGCCAACGGGTCAAGCAGACCCTTTGTACCTGCCTGTGCTATTATCTGCGAGGGCAATATCGCAAGGGCATCGCCCGCAAGAAGTGCGGTTGCCTCTCCGTATGCCTTGTGACAGCTCGGCTTTCCTCTGCGGAAATCGTCATTATCCATACAGGGAAGGTCGTCGTGTATCAGCGAAAAGGTATGCAGCATCTCAACCGCACACGCTACGGGGAGAGCTGTTTCAGCCTCGCCGCCGCAGACACGGCAGAATTCCATAACCAGTGCGGGACGTATCCTTTTGCCGCCAGCCGTAAGGCTATGCCTTGCCGCCTTTATCACGCTGCTTTGCAGACAATCCGTTTCGGGCAGATACTTATCAAGTGCCGCCTCTGTTATCTCTGCATAATATTCCAGCCTGTCCTTAACCATTGTATTCCTCATTCCGCTGTTTCAAGCTGCTCTATCGTCAGCTTTGCATTATTTATATGATCTCTGCACTGCTTTACAAGTTCAACAGCCTCTGTGTAAAGCTTCATTGATTCTTCAAGCGAAAGCTCACCGCTCATCTTCTCAGATATTTCGGCAAGTCTTGCCATTGACTTTTCAAAATCCATACTCATTCCTACTCTGTATCAGTGACATCGGCAAGTATCTTGCCCTTTGCAAGATGTATCTCCACCCTGTCGCCGTTTTTAAGCTCCGAGGAGCTTGTTATTATCCTGTTGTCGTGATATGTCACGGAGTAGCCTCTCACCAGCACGCTCATAGGGTTAAGTGCCGAGATAAGCTCCGCATTTTTATCAAGACCTCTTTCCGCTGTATCTATCTTAGCGTGTACCCTGTCCGCTATCGTCTGCGACATATTTTCCAGACGCTGCGAAAGTATCTTTATCCTGTTTTGCGGTGAAAGAGCACGTACCACCTCGCTGCGGTAATTAAGCATATTCTCGCTTTCTGTTATGATACGGCTGACAGCCTCACGAAGTCTTTTCTCCGTGCCGTTTATAGCGGAGAGTATCACCGCTGTATCGGGGACTGCAAGTTCTGCCGCCGCAGAGGGAGTAGGGGCTCTCATATCCGCCGCCATATCCGCAACAGTGAAATCAGTTTCGTGACCCACCGCTGATATGGTAGGTATCTTGCTTTCGTATATCGCCCTTGCAACGATCTCGGTATTGAACGCACTGAGATCCTCCGAAGAGCCGCCGCCACGTCCGAAAATTATCGTATCTGCCCCAGTACCCTGTGCTGTGCGTATTGCATTTGCCACCGACTGCGGTGCTGTCGCACCCTGCACCTGTGCAGGGATTATCGTAAGCTTAACGATAGGGCAGCGTCTTGATATGATATTGATGATATCCTGTAAAGCCGCTCCCCCTGCCGAGGTCACCACTGCGACCTGCTTAGGCATTGCGGGGATAGGACGTTTCTGCGAAAATATACCCTCCGCCGAAAGCCTCTTTTTAAGTTCTTCCAGAGCCGCCGCCTGCTCGCCCTCGCCGTCCTGCTGCATAGCTGTGCAGTTTATCTGATATACGCCCGAAGGCTCGTACACCGTCACCGCACCGTAGCAGACCACTTTCGCTCCGTTTTCGGGCTTAAATGTAAGCCTTGACGTATTACCTGCAAACATAACCGCTTTTAGCTGAGTCGCATCGTCTTTAAGGGTAAAGTACAGATGTCCCGTTTTATAGTGACAGGTGAAGTTTGATATCTCTCCCCTTACCGCTACGTTTCCTAACCGCTTGTCGCCTTTTATCAGCATACCGACAACACGGTTTACCTGTGACACGGTAACAATGGGAGGATTACTCCTTGTTTCCATCAAGCTCTCCCATATATGCGTTCAGCACACCGTTGATAAAACCGCTGTCCTGCTTGTATGAATACTTCTTCGCAAGTTCTACCGCCTCGTTGATAGCAGCCGCATTGGGGATACGGTCACAGTACTTCATCTCGTAGATAGCTATCTTCATAATGACCATATTAACCTTTGCTATTCTTGCAACAGAACGTGTGGTACTGTACTTTGCAACTATCTGTTCAAGCTCCTCGTTATGCGAGAGGACGCCGTTTACTATCTCGTCGGTCTCCTCGTTTTTAACAAGGCCGAATGCCTCCTCGTTAAGGGCAGCAATCTCCTCGGGAGAAGTCCCGAATAACGTCTGATATATTATTAAAAAAGCACCCTCACGTACTTCTCGTCTTGTAAGCCTTTCTTCCATAGTCCGATCCTCTTATTGTTTGAATTTTATTCCCGCAACATTTACATCTACTCTTGTTACGGTAAAGCCTGTCATATTCTGTACGGCGGATTTAACGCTCTTCTGAACATTCTCCGCAACAGTGACCGCATTGTGGCCTTCAAGCACAACAATGTCAACTGAGATAGCCACAGACTCGCCTGTAAGCTTTGTCTTTACCGCACCGAACATCTTCGCCTTTGCGTTGGCGGGTGTAAGCTCCTGTCCGTTGCTGTCTACACCGTCTATCTCGGTGGCTGCGACCTCAGCTATTTTAAGGATAACATTGTCGGATACCTTTATGCTGCCAATGGTACGGCTCTTATTAGTTTCCATAATTTTCCTCCTATATTAGATAATACCGATTAAACATAATAAATCAATTTTATTATAGCACACTTTTCATTTTTGTACAAGTGTTTTTTTAAGGTAATTGCAAAGCAACGAAAAAAATTGTTCTATCACGGACAAGTTTCCCATATACTGATACAAACCGAAAGCGAGGGAATTGAAAATGATAACAGCAAGAACTGCGGAGATACCGCTGAAAGCCGCCTCACAGCTTATACATATACCAACGGGAATAAACAGGAATGAACTGACCGAGATACGGCTTCGTGCAGGAAAAAGGTCTATGCTCACCGTAAGCGGCAGATGTATCCCCTGCTCCGATGTGCTGTCAAGAGAGGACATTGAGAGATGCTTTCAGGAGCTTTGCCGATACTCTGTACACAGCTACGCAAAGGAGATAGCCGAGGGCTACATCACACTCCCCGAGGGGCATAGAGTAGGATTCTGCGGCACAGCGGTCATAAGCAGTGACAGGATAGATACCCTCAAAGACATCTCCTCTATAAATATCCGTATCGCCCGTGAAATACAGGGCTGTGCAGATGAGCTTTACTGCACCCTTTTCCAGAACGGTCTATGTTCCTTGCTTATTGCTGGAAAGCCTATGTCGGGAAAGACCACCGTACTGCGTGACCTCGCACGTCTGTTAGGCTATGAACATCGTGTTGCACTTATCGACAGCCGAAATGAACTTGCCGCTGTTTATAAGGGCATACCCTCCCTTGACGTTGGCGAAAACACGGACGTGCTTACAGGCTACCCGAAATACGAGGGAATGCTGACTGCACTGCGTACACTAAGCCCCGAAATAATGATATGCGACGAGATAGGCGGCGATGCCGACGCCGTTATGCAGTGCATAAACTGCGGCGTAAAGCTTATCGCCACCGCACACGCAGATTCCATAGACGAGCTTTCCCGTAGACCCGACACCGCTGCACTTCTGCCGATGTTTCAGTATGCGGCGGTACTCTCGGACAGGGGCAGACTTTCGGACATCAAAAAAACAGGAGGGGCAGGCGTATGAATATACTTCCCGCTGCTGCCGCATTTCTTATCTGTCTTGTGATAGGTATAGCAAAAAGCACAGAGCTGAAAAAACGCTCACTGCTTTTGGCTGAGCTTAAACAACTGACAACGGAGTTTTCTATAAGTATACGCTGCACTGCTCCGACCTTAGATGAGCTGTGTGAAAGCTGCACAGGAGTATTCGGAGAGCTGCTCAGGGAGAAAAAAGCGGAAAGCTCTGATATCAGGACGGTATGGAGCAGTGCCGCAGAGCAGCTCGCCGCCTGTCCATTCTGTCACAAGGACGAGGCTCGGCTGCTGCTTGAAATGGGACAGGCACTCGGCACGTGCAATGCAGAGGGACAGCTATCCCTTCTGGAAATGTACGGTGCAAAGCTTGAAAGCATCAGTAAAAGTGCAGAAAAAGACCTCCTCACAAAGGGGAAGATGTGCCGTTCCGTCAGTGCATTGCTGGGTGCGGGAATAGCTGTGCTTATCATATAAGGCGGTGAGGATATGGAGCTTGACCTTATTTTCAAAATTGCCGCTGTCGGAATAATCGTTGCGGTGCTTAATCAGATACTAAAAAAGACCGACCACGATGAGCAGGCTATGATGATGACGGTTGCGGGACTTATCATAGTGCTGATGATGATAATCCCCGCAATAGACGACCTGTTTGATACTATACGCTCGGTATTCGGGCTGTGGTAGTGCTGTATAAGGCGGTGAGGGTATGGACATAACGGCTGTTGCCGGAATCGGTATCATTTCGGCTGTGCTTTGCATAATCATAAGACAGTACAAGCCCGAAATGGCTCTCGGTGTAAGTTTAGGCTGCGGAGTACTTATCCTTATCGCTGTAATATCTATGCTTTCGCCCTCCGTGGACGCTATTACAGAGCTTACAGATGCCGCAGGACTGAATAACGGCTATGCCCAGATACTGCTTAAAGCTCTCGCTGTATGCTATATCACACAGCTTTCCGCCGATTGCTGCCGTGACAGCGGAGAAAGTGCCATAGCCTCAAAAATAGAACTTGCAGGAAAGGCGGCTATCGTGGTCATCTCGCTGCCTGTTTTCATTTCCCTTGCAGAGATAGTGACAGACCTTATCAATGTGTATTAAGAGGATATAAAATGCAAAAGACGTTTATCATTCGCTGCTGTTTTATTATGGTCGCCGCTGTAATATTCGCCCTTTGCGGCACATCTGTCTATGCGGCTGATACATACGATTTTGGACAGAAGGCAATAGAGGACGCCGTCCCCCCTGAGGCTGCGGATATACTTGAAGATGAAAACATCACCCCCGACAACAGCGGTGCGGCATCTCTCAGTCTTGGCGGTGTGTTGGAATACCTCGGAAATGTGATAACGGAGCAGGCCTCCGCACCGTTAAGGCTGCTTGTTGCTCTGTGCGGTGTAGTGCTGCTTTGCGGCATTTCCTCTACGGTTTCGGATAACGGCACGGACAAGCTTACAAGCCTTTTCACGACAGTCGGCGTACTTGCAGGTGCAGGAATGACCGTTGCAGCTATCTCGGATATCCTGAACAAAACGCTTGACCTGTTGAGTGCCGCCTCGGTATTCATCACGACATTCATTCCTATTTTTGCTGGGATATTGTCGGTTATGGGAAAAACCACCACTGCTACCGCCGCAAATGCTATGACCCTTGCCGCAACACAGCTTTTTTCACAACTTGCGGTGAATTTTCTCGCCCCACTATGCGGAGCGATTATGGGTCTTTCCATAACAGGTGCTATCCACCCTCAGCTTAATATTTCACGACTGGGAGAGCTTATCAAAAAAGTAGTGGTATGGATACTGGGTCTGCTGATGACGGTGTTTATGAGCATACTCTCGGTGCAGACCTTTGTCACAAACTCAGCTGACAGTGTGCTTATCCGCACGGCAAAGTTTGCCGTATCCTCGGGAGTGCCTATCGTCGGCAGCACTATCTCTGACGCTGTAAGCACTGTACACGGAAGTCTTTCCCTGATAAAAAGCAGCGTGGGTACTTACGGAATAATTGCGGCAGCAGTAATAATACTTCCCACACTGATAAACGTTACCTGCTACCGCCTTGCTGTGGGAGCGGCAGAGGCTGTAAGTGATATATTCGGTGTAAAGGAGCTGTCCTCACTGCTAAAATCCTGCGGTGCGGTTATGGCTATCATAACAGCGGTGATAGTATGCTTTCTGCTGCTAAATACCATTGCGGCAGTTATAATGCTCGCTATGACAGGCGGCTCTGCATAAGGGGGCGGCTATGGAATTTCTTCTCACCGTATGTATGGCAGCTATTGCCTCTGCCCTGTTTCGGATATTAGTACCCGAAAACAAGTTCACAAAGCAGATATCCCTGCTTATCGCCTGTGTGTTTCTACTTGCAGGAATAAACGCCGTATCAGGCGTGGAGCTTGACCTTGACGTCACTGCTTTCGATACCTCTGTAAGCAAGGACTATATCAGCTTTTCGGGAGAGGTGAACAGGTCACTGCAAAAGGATATCTGCAAAAAAATGTCCGACAAACTTTACGCTCTGCTCAACGAAAATGAAATATATCCTGTACAAATTCACGTAAATGTTAATATTTCGGATATATACAGCATATCTATTACACAGGTGAAGCTAGTACTTCCCGAGGAGCAGCGTGACAAAGCCGACAAAGCCTACCGCCTTGTATCGGCGGAGCTGTCGGAGGATATCGAATTAAAGGTCGTAATAAAGGAGTGACGGAAATGCCGCTTAAACTATCAGACTGCACAGGAATACTGTCAAGACCGAAGCTTCGAAAAGCCGTGATAATAGTGGGCATTGCACTTATCCTGCTTATTTTCGTAAGCACAGTACTCCCCAAAAGCGAAACCGCCCCTCTGCCAAACGAGGATACCTCTGTCACTGAGCAGAAGCTTGAACAACGGCTTGAAGCACTGCTTTCAGAGATAGACGGCGTTGTCGCACCGACTGTAATGCTCACCCTCGACAGCACCACAGAGCATATCTATGCACGGGACAGTAAAAAAGGCTCGGCAAACACCCTCGACGACAGCGGAAGCTCCGACACAACAGACAGCGAAAACACCGTTGTATTTGTGGGAAGCGGCAGCACGAAATCCGCCCTAGAAGAAAGTACCGTACTTCCGAAAGTCCGTGGAGTAGCGGTCGTATGCGGCGGTGCGGCAGACCCTCTCATACGGGAAAAGGTGGTGAATGCGGTATCAAGCGTACTTAACATAAGCTCCTCACGGGTATATGTAACCTACTGACAGAAAGGAAAACGATTATGAAACGACTTAACCTTATCATAGGCAAAAAGCAGCTGGTCATTGCAGGACTCACCGTACTTCTCGGTGCGGCGGTGGCTGTAAACTTCACATTAAACAGCACGACCAAAAAGGACATCACTCAGCCCGCCGCCGAAGTATCGGGCACAAACTACGGCGAGGCAGAATTCGTATCGGACACCGCCTCGGACACGGACGCTTACTTTGCACAGGCTAGGCTTGACAAACAGGCAAGTCGTGACGAGGCGGCAGAGGTGCTGCGTTCTATGTATCAGGGCGGCGACCTCAACATAGACGAGCTGGGTATGGTGGCAGATGACGCTATTCAGCTTAGCGGACTTATCGAAAGCGAGAACAAGATCGAAACACTGTTAAGGGCTCAGGGCTTTGACGACGCACTCTGCTATCTCAGTGAGGATACTGCAAACATCATAGTAAAGACAAACGGCCTTGACGCAGCGGGTGCGGCAAAGATTAAAAGTACACTGCTCTCTGAATACGAGGTAAGCAGCGACGGTATCACTATCGTAGAGGTGAAATAAAAAAACAAAATGCTCTGTGTTTTCACAGGGCATTTCTGCATATTTCGGAAACCGTAAGCCATAATAATTCCAGTATCAACAAAGTGAGGTCTTATCGTGGCTATTGTACTGATCCGTGCTTGTATCCTGTATATCGTGATAACCTTTTCCCTGCGGCTTATGGGAAAGCGGCAGCTTGGGGAACTTCAGCCCTCCGAACTGGTGGTAACTATACTCATATCAAACATCGCCTCTATCCCTGTGGAGGACTCCTCCGTGCCTATGATAATGGGAATCGTGCCAATCTTCACGCTGGTAAGCCTTGACGTTATCGTTTCGGCTGTAATGCTCCGCTCTCCACGTTTCAGAAAGCTTATAATAGGCAGTCCCCGTATCATAGTGTCAGAGGGAGTTATACAGCAAAAGGAAATGAAACGTCTGCGTTATACAGTGGACGACCTTGTGGAGGCTATGCGTGAGCAACAGATATTCGATATCGGTGAGATATACTACGCTATCGTAGAAACTACGGGCAAAATAAACTTTATGCAGAAAAAGGACTATCAGAACGCTACACGTTCAGATGTAAACTGCGGCGGCAGCACCGACGACCCGCCCGCCGTGATAATACGTGACGGAATAGAAGACCCCGAGCAGCTTTCTCTCTTAGGCTTGGGAAAGGGGTGGCTGAATGAAAAGCTGCGTGAAAACAACGTTTCCGCACGAGATGTATTTCTGATGATGGCGGATAAAAACGGTACGATAAACCTTATAAAGAAAGCAGGAGGTAAGAGTGCTTGAACAGACTTGCAGTGAGTATTTCTATTCTGTCTGTTATGGCAGCAGGCTGTACCGCCTCGGTAATAGCGACAGATCATATTTCAAATAAGATGTCGGATATGGTGGATATCGTTGAACAGGCTTTCACTGACGGCGACAAGGAACAATGCGTCGCCGCTGCCAAAGAACTTTCCGACCTGTGGAATAATATGATGCATTACAGCATTCTTGTAAACGACCTCGGACACGCTGTTGAGATAACCTCCTCCATTGCGGAGATAGAAAGCTTTGCAGAGGATCAAAATGAGGAAATCTATGCCTCCTGCGACCGTGCACAGGCTCAGATAGAGATGTTTAAAGAAATGCAGAAACCGACACTATGGAAGATATTATAAGAAATCACTTAAAAAAAATTATTTTTACCCCTTGACAAATTCATAATGTAGTTGTATAATCATAGCGTAAACTTCATAAATGCGTTGATGGGTGCGGTTTTTCCGCTGTGTGCTCAACCACCCCTTTTCAGAGAGCTGCCGTATGGTGCGAGGCAGCAGGGACAGTGTACGCAATCCGCCCGTAGCAGACAGCCTGAACGATCTTTACTAAGGCTGTACGGATTTCCACCGTTATAGGGAAGTGCATTGCTGGATGTACAGAGGCTGAGTTTTGCTTATACTATCGCCCTCTTTCCGCTCAGGCAAGGGGGCTTTTATATTTTGAGCATTCTCCTCTGCACACGAATAATAAGGAGGAGAATTATGCTTACACTCGACAAGATCTACAAGGCGTCACACACACTGAAAGAGGTCATCAGAAACACCGACCTTATCAAAGCCCCCAAGATAAACCCCGAAGCGGACGTTTATCTCAAAACAGAGAATTTACAGGTAACAGGCTCGTTCAAGGTGAGAGGTGCTTACTACAAGATATCCCAGCTCACCGATGAGGAACGTGCAAAGGGCGTTATCGCCTGCTCCGCAGGAAACCACGCACAGGGCGTTGCTCTCGCCGCAACAAAGGCGGGGATAAAATCACTCATCTGTCTGCCTGACGGTGCTCCTATCTCAAAGGTGGAGGCGACAAAGGCATACGGTGCGGAGGTCTGCCTTGTAGAAGGCGTATATGACGACGCTTATCAGAAAGCTTTACAGCTCCGTGACGAAAAAGGCTACACCTTTATCCACCCGTTTGACGACGAGAATGTTATCGCAGGACAAGGTACGATAGGTCTTGAACTACTAGACCAACTCCCCGATATGGACGCTGTTGTTGTGCCTATCGGCGGCGGAGGACTTATCTCAGGCGTAGCGTTTGCAATAAAGCAGCTTAATCCTAATATCAAAGTGTACGGCGTACAGGCGGCAGGTGCTCCCAGTATGGCGAACTCCGTACAGGACGGAAAGATAGAACGGCTTGAAAGCGTATCCACTATCGCAGACGGTATCGCCGTGAAGGAACCCGGCGAACATACTTTTGACATTGTAAAGGAATATGTTGACGAAATAGTTACCGTTACAGACGATGAGATTTCAGGTGCTATCCTCGCCCTTATCGAACAGCAGAAGCTTATCGCAGAGGGTGCGGGTGCAGTGTCCGTTGCGGCGGTTATGTTCAACAAGATACCCGTTAAAGGCAAAAAGGTGGTTTGCCTTGTATCGGGCGGCAATATCGACGTTACTATCCTGTCAAGAGTTATCCGCAGAGGTCTTGTTAAGTCCGGCAGAAACTGTCTGCTGACCATTCAGCTTGTTGATAAACCCGGACAGCTTACAGGTGTTTCCTCTATCATTGCAAAGCTTGGCGGAAATGTTACCGCAGTTCACCACGAAAGAGCAGACGAAAACTCCGACATCAACGGCTGTTATCTGAGAATACAGCTTGAAACAAGGAACTTTGAGCATCTTTCCGAAATCAAACAGGCCCTCACCGAAAAGGGCTTTAAGATAGTAGCGTCACAGCGATAAAACTCATACATACAAGGAGGATATATCTATGGAAACTATCAGCACAAATAAAGCTCCCGCAGCTATCGGCCCGTACAGTCAGGCAAAGATAACAGGAGGACTTCTGTTTGCATCGGGACAGATAGCACTTATTCCCGAAACAGGAGAGATAGCACAAGGCGGCATTGAAGAGCAGACAAAACAGGTCTGCGAGAATATAAAGGCTCTGCTTACTGCGGCAGGTCTTGGCTTTGAAAACGTGGTAAAGACCACCTGTTTTCTGCACGACATCAATGATTTTGCGGCTTTCAACGCTGTTTACGGAGAATATTTCACAGGAAAGCCTGCAAGAAGCTGCGTAGGAGGTCTTGACCTTCCGAAAGGCGTTCTTGTAGAGGTAGAGATAATCGCCGAAACAAAGTGATAAAAAACTCCCCGTCCTCTGTTTAGTCAAAGGACGGGGATATTTTATTCAACAGGGGATATCTGATGTATCTCTCTTCCCTTTTTTCGTGCATAGTCAACGGTGTATTTTGTACCGCCGCTCTTTCCGTCGTACACCGCCACAAGGATATCGCAGATATCCACAAGTGCCCTGTTTCGCCTGTGCATACAGTCGTCGGTGTATTCCTGGCTGACGTATATCACCTGCTGACAGCGGCTCAGTATATCATTGTATCGCTGCTGGTCGGCAGACCGCCACTTGCTCTCCTGACCCTTACAGGGGACTATTGCGGTAAGCTTTATGTCGGGATACTGCTCCTGTAACATAAGCACAGCCTCCGCACACCACATATCAACGCCAAGTGCCATACCCGAATAAAAAAGACCCGCACCGTCCTCTATAAGCTCGGATATCTTATCATATATGCGTGATTTAAGACTGATACACAACGGGTCGCTCTCCCCGTGAAACGGCAGCTTTGCAGGTCGGTAACCCGTAAACGATACTCTGTACATCTTAATTCCCCCAAAATGTTTATGCTATCATTTTATCACGAACAGGATAATAATTCAAGCATATCTTAGGACACTTTTCCTAAAATCGGTCAGCAGGCTGCTTTTTTATTCCGAATACCACCCTAAGAAGTCCCGCAAACATCTTCGGACTTTTAACAACTACTATCTTCATTATGTAACGCTCCTTTCAAAGCCTAAGCAAAAAAATACCTATAACGATAAACAGCACCGCAACAGCGAAAAGCAGCACCTTTACAGAGAAAAAAGATATACACATAACAGCACCGAAAAAAGCTGCCACTGCGAGTACAGCACATTTTCCCGCACCATTGCTGCGTTTTCTCCGCTTTCTCATAATGCACACCTCCCGCCAAACGATCGTACTACATCTTATTCGGGAGTGAAGAATATGTTACAAAAAAACCGACAGTATCATCTGTCGGTTTCTGCTTATCTAAAAAGATTATTTACCGTGATATTCGCACAATATCACTGTGCCGCTGTGGACGATTATCTCGCCGCTGTCTGCCTCTACCTCGTTGCTTACTCCAAGTGGATATCTGTTATCAAGACGGTATCTTACTATCTCATACTTCATACCGTATTCGGTGACGGTTGCGGTTTCTGTGTAGGAAAACAGTGAAACAAACCCCTCAAACCTCGGTATCTTCACTGTATCTCCCTGATGAAGAAGCGTTATCCTCTCTTTACCGCCGTAAAGCTCCGCCTTTATCCCCCTGCGGTGGAGATGCTCCAACATCTGCACATTCGCAAAGGTATGGTCAAATCGTCCTCCAAGGGAGCATAAAAACCTGAGCTGCGTACAGCCACGCTCTATTGCTGTGTTTGCACCAAGCATTGCGTCGGTGTCGTCCTTTATGGGCGATACACGAATACACTCTATATCCTCGGGGGCGGAAAGCAGACTGCTGTCAAAATCTCCGACAACGATATCGGGAGTAATCCCCACGGCAACTGCGTGGTCAAATCCCCTGTCTGCACATATCACAAGCCCCTCAACAAGGGCTTTGTCTATATAGCCGTCGGGTGCTCCGCATATTATGGTGCTTATATTATTCCCATTCATTCCTTTTACTTGCTTCCTCGTACATTCTTACATAACTGTCATAGCGTGAGGTCGCTATCTTCCCCTCTGAAAGTGCCTTTCGCACCGCACAGCCCTTTTCCTTGATGTGGGCACAGTTTGCAAACTGACACTCGCCTGTAAGCTCGGCAAACTCACGGAATGCCCCGTCAAGCTCACCCTTGGGTATCTTACAGTAACGCTCAGTTTCCACCGTGGAAAAGCCTGGAGTATCCGCAACATAGCCGCCTGCAAGTTTATACATCTCAACCTGTCGTGTGGTGTGACGTCCTCTGCCCAATTTTTTGCTTATGTGTGCCGTTTCAAGGGAAAGCTCGGGGAAAAGTGTGTTCATAAGACTTGATTTGCCTACGCCCGAATTTCCCACAAACGCTGTCACTCTGCCGTTTAAGAAGTCAAAGACCTGCTCCTTGCCCTCGCCCGTGAGATTATTCACAAGGCATACGTTTATTCCGATATTCCTGTAAACGTCGATGATATCTCCTGCGTCTTTAAGGTCGGTCTTTGTGAATACCACCAGCGGCTCTATGCCCTTGCTGTCGGCTATTGCCACAAGCTTGTCCAGTACAAAGCGGTTAGGAAGCGGCTCAATACAGGAATTCACGAAAACTATACCGTCAAGATTGGCAAGGGGCGGACGGATAAGATAATTCTTACGTTCGTACACCTCTGCGATAACAGGGTCGGTGTTATCCTCCACCGAAACACGCACATTATCGCCCGCACAGGGACTTATCCCGTCAAGACGGAATATCCCTCTTGCACTGCATTTTACAGTTTCACCTTTATATACGCCACTGAGGGCATCTACATAGTAGATACCCCCAACAGCCTTTATGATCTTGCCGTCAAATTCAGCAGAAATAAAGATTACCCCCTATTACTCAACAGGCATTCCGCCGCCTGTTGTCGTATCGTCAGACTGAGTGTCATCAGGCTGAGATTCCTCAGGCTCAGAAGATGTGTCCTCGGGTTCAGATGTTTCAGCCTCGCTTGTTGTACCCTCTGATGTTTCGCCGCTTTCAGAACCGCTTGTTATAGGGTCAGCGGAAAGAAGCTCATCAAAGATAGCCTTGTTCTCGTCTGTCTTTTCAAGCTTGGGATTGTCTGTTTCCTCGTCAATGAAGATGTTCATTACATACCAGGTGTCACTTGCTCCTGTAAGGGTAGATGTTACCTTAACGGCAAGTTCCTTTACCTCGTCGGGTTTGAGATAGATGTCATATACTATCTCCTTGCTGGAAGCAAGACTTACGTCACGAATCTCCTCGCCACGCTCGACATCAAGCAGACCGTCGATGTAATACTTGAACTCAAACTCGCCCTCCGCACTCTTAGGAACGGTAAGACGTACAGATACCTTTCTTTCGGGTATCTCGCCTGTACTTACTTTCAGAACTATCTCAGTGTTTCTGTCAACGGAAGTTCCGGGTTCGATACTCTGTTCAAGTACAAGGCCCTCTTTCTCCTCACTGTCAACAGGATCAACGATAGGAGTGAGATAATACTCCTGACAACGTTTGAGTGCGTCGTCGATAGGTATATTTACAAGCTTCGGAACGGTCATTCTGGAATCCTTCGGGCCAAGGCTTATGATAAGCGTTACCTGTGAGCCCTGAGGAGCCATTTCGTGTGCCTCGGGAACAGTTCTGATAACGCTGTCCTTAGGTATCTCATCACTCTCCGCGTAGGATTTTCTTACCTCAAAGCCGTCCTTTTTAAGCTGACGCTCTGCTGCGTCAACAGTTCTGTTGGCAAGATCCTGTATCTCTATCTGTCTGATACCCTTACTTACCTTAACTATGATAGTAGTGCCTACCTTTACCTTTCTTCCCTCGGGAAGCTCCTGCTCGAAGATCTGATCCTTTTCGTACTCAGACCACTCCTGCTGTGCGGTAAGGTTAAGATAAGAGGAATACTTGGAAACAGCCTCGTCCCAGCTCATACCAACCATTTGCGGCATAAGGAACTCATCGCCTGCTGTTACGCTTATGGTAGATGAGCTGCCCACATCGTCGATACTGCCTGTGCTTTGAGAACTTTCATTTCCGAAATACTTGTTTATAAGCACCAGCACAAGGAATACAGCCGCAATAATGAACGCTGTACCAACCGCAAACAGAATGGGTATCAGCGGCGAGCGACGTTCCTCGTACTCGTCCTCATCATCGTCATCGTAATCGTACTCGTCGTCATCGTATTCGTCCTCAGGGTCGGGCTGTACAGGCTCTCTGCGGCGGCGGGGCTTATCCTGTTCGCCTGCGGGAATGGGTCTGTCAAAATACTTTGTTGTGCCGTCTGTGGAGTTATACTTATACTCAAAGATGATACCCGGGTTCTTTTTAAGCTCTTCCAGATCCTTTGTCATCTCGCCCGCTGTCTGATAACGCTGATTAGGCTCCTTCTGCATAGCACGGAGGATTATCTGTTCAAGGCCCTCGGGGATAGTGCTGTTAAGCTCGGTAGGTTTTTTGGGTGTGCTCTGCATATGCATAAGTGCGATAGAAACAGGTGTATCGCCGTCAAAAGGCTTCTTGCCTGTAACCATTTCATAAAGAGCAATGCCCACGGAATAGATATCGCTGCGTTCGTCAGTGATATCGCCCCTTGCCTGCTCAGGACTGATATAGTGAACAGAGCCTATGGTCTTTTCAGACATAGTCTTGTTGTTCTCACGGTTGAAACGTGCTATACCGAAGTCCATCACCTTGATAGTGCCGTCACGCAGCAGCATAACGTTCTGTGACTTTACATCACGGTGAACTATGCCCCTGTCGTGTGCGTGTTGAAGTGCTTTAAGTATCTGCACAGTGAAGTGAACTGCGTCACGCCATTTAAGTACGCCCTGCTGCTCGATATAGTCAGTCAGAGTGATACCGTCAACATACTCCATAACTATGAACTGCACCTTTTCCGTAAAGCCGACATCGTATATCTTTACGATGTTGGGGTGGGAGAGAAGTGCGATAGCCTTGGACTCGTTACGGAAGCGGCGAAGGAACTCATCACTGCCCGCAAACTCCGTTTTAAGTATCTTGACCGCTACTATGCGGTCCTCCTCGATATCCTTTGCACGGTAGATATCAGCCATTCCGCCTACGCCGATAAGCTCCAGCAGCTCATATCTTCCGTCAAGCTTTTTTCCGATATTGCTGTCCATATATTTCCGCCATTTCTCCATACATTGTATATTGCAAGGTAGCATCGTATGGAAATGCTGCCCTATTTTTAATAACTCTATCGTAAATACTATCACGACAAAGCCTGTTTGTCAACCGATTTAGCAAAACTGTAATTAAATTGTAAACAATTTAGCCTTTTTGTTACCAAATCGTAACTTTTATACGTATGCAAGTGCCACCGAAACATTATCGTGGCCGCCGTTATTGTTTGCATATTTAATAAGTGCGTCTGCACAGTCCTCCTGCTTTACCTCGAAACAGATATCAAGGATATCCATATCGTCGCCGTAGGAGGAAAGCCCGTCGGAGCATAATAGCAGAAGATCGCCCTCGTTCATATCAAGCTCGAAATAATCGGGGGTAACACTGCTATCAGCACCTATCGCACGGGTTATCTTGTTCCTGTTGGGGTGAGTTTTCGCCTGCTCCTCGGTTATCTCGCCACGCTCGATAAGATCTCTTATGTGCGAGTGATCACGGGTTATCTGACGTATGCACTCGTCTTCGTCAGAAGTAAACAGATGATAAGCACGGCTGTCGCCCACGTTTACTATGTATGCACAGCCTCCGAATACTATTGCCGCAACACAGGTCGTTCCCATAACGGATCTGTCAAAATCACGCTGAGCCGTTTCGTAAACTATGCTGTTTGCCGCAACCACTGCGGTTATCAGCAGATTTCTGACGGAGTTGCGATTCATCATCTCGGAAAAGCTCTCCTTGATGCGTTTGGAGATAACATCAACTGCCATCTGACTTGCAAGTCCGCCTGATTTCTCTCCGCCCATACCGTCGCAAAGCACCATTGCACAGGCTGTATCGCTGAGCATCTCCGCCCATACGGTATCCTGATTTTCCTCACGTTGCAGACCTATATCTGTTTTACTGTATACCTTCATTCTATCACCGCCTCGTGTGAATTTCCGTCGTCCCTTCGCAGCTGACCGCAAGCGGCATTTATATCCGCTCCCAAAGTACGCCGCACCGTTGCGTTTATCCCTGCGTCCGTAAGACGTTTACGGAATTTCTCCACAAAGCGGCTCTTTTTGTAATCTCGCTCCCGAATCTCGTTTATCGGGATAAGGTTGACGTGACACAGCATTCCTCCAAGCAGCTTTATCAGCTCCTTTGCGGATTCCTCCGTGTCGTTGACTCCCTCAATAAGGGAATATTCAAAGCTTATCCTCCTGCCCGTCTTTTTGAAATAATTGCGGCAGGCGGTCATAAGCCGGTCTAAGTTGTATTTTTTATTTATCGGCATAATGGAGCTGCGTTTCTCATCTGTCGCTGCGTGAAGCGAGATAGACAGCGTAAGTCCCGTTTTCATCTCTGCAAGTTCATTTATCCTGTCAACGATTCCACAGGTTGAAAGGGATATATGCCTAAGGCTCATTCCATCGCCCTCGGAATTTACAAGGGAAAGGAATTTCATAACATTGTCGAAGTTATCAAGCGGCTCTCCTATACCCATAAGCACGATGCTGTCAACGTGCCGCCCACTGTCACGCTCTGTTTCGTATATCTGCAAAAGCATTTCAGAGGGTAAGAGATGCCTCACAAATCCCGCAATGGTGGAGGCACAGAAACGGCAGCCCATTCTACACCCTACCTGAGTGGAGATACATAGGCTGTTGCCGTGTTTATATTCCATCAAAACCGTCTCCACCGACTCACCATCGGGCAGACCATATAAATATTTTACCGTATTATCAATGCTTGATACAAGCCTTTTTTTAATAATTAGTGATTTTAGACAAAACTTTCTTTCGAGCTGCTCTTTCAGTTGTGCAGAAATATTACTCATCTGAGAAAAATCGCCGACTTTTTTCACGTGCAACCAATCATATATCTGTTTTGCACGGAAAGCCTTTTCGCCCATAGCGGTAATTTCCGCTGTAAGCTCGTCTTTTGATAGCGAAAGAATGTCTATCTTCTGCTGTTCCATTTACTTTATTCTCCTAAATGACGCCGTGAAAAATCCGTCGCCGCCGTTTTCGTCGGGAAAATATGTACGCTTGTAGCTATTCTCCGCTGACGCATAAGGCACGGTCTGTACGATAGGCGAAAATTCGGGGTGTACCTCAGCGAAAGCCTCCACCACCTCGTCATTTTCCGCACGGCTCATAGTACAGGTGGAGTACACAAGAGTACCGCCAACCTTGACATATTTTGACGCAGTTTCAAGTATCCTGCGTTGTATATCGGGAAGCTCCCTGAATTCTGCGGGGTCTTTGTATTTTATCTCGGGCTTTCTTCGGATAACGCCAAGTCCCGAGCAAGGAACATCGCACAGTACCCTGTCCGCCTGCGGCAGCTCGGAATTGTATTTTGTTCCGTCATTCTGTTTTGCTTTTATGATACGTATTCCAAGCCTTTCTGCTCCGTCCTCGATAAGTCCCACACGCATATCGTGAAGGTCTAAGCTGTAAAGACTTCCATTGTTGCCCATAAGCTCTGCCATTGTAAAGCTCTTTCCCCCTGGGGCGGCACAGATATCTATAACTGTTTCATTCACAACGGGGCGGAGTGTAAGACAGCAAAGCTGCGAGGATATATCCTGTACGTGGAAAAGTCCCGATTTAAAAGCCTTTGTTTTCTCAATGTCACCCGTCTTATCAAGGATAACACAGTCATCAAGTCCCGCATACTTTACAGCGGTTATCTTATCCTTTGCAAGTTCGGTTATCAGCTTGTCCGCTGTGGTTTTAAGGGTGTTCACCCTTGCATATACGGGTGGTCTTCCGACAGAGGCTTTAAGAGCCTGTAAAGTATGCTCCACATCGTATTCCTCTATCCACTTGTCAACAAGCCACCTAGGACAGGAGTATTCAACGGAAAGACGCTCTGCCCTGTCAACTCCGAGATAGCTCACCTTTTTGCCGTTTCTGACAAAGCTGCGGAGCATTCCGTTTACAAAGCCCTGTGCCGAAAATAGTTTGAGCTTTTTGCAAAGCTTTACGCTTTCGTTTACCGCCGCACTTTCGGGGACGCTCTCCATATAAAGCAGCTGATAAAGTCCCAGACGAAGTATAGCTACCGCCGCCTTATCCAGCTTTTCAAAGGGCAGCTTTGAGTTCTGACGAATGATATAATCAAGGGTCATCTTACGCTCTGTAACACCGTAAAACAGTGCTGTCGCAAAAGC
This sequence comes from Oscillospiraceae bacterium, assembly GCA_045606505.1. Classification (GTDB taxonomy): domain Bacteria; phylum Bacillota; class Clostridia; order Oscillospirales; family Ruminococcaceae; genus CAG-115. The sequence continues at coordinate 22,778 of JAZUSC010000020.1, read as the reverse complement.
CTTGTCCCTGTCGTTAAGCTGAGCCTCCGACAAAACAGAGTCCAGCAATATATTTGAAAAGGACTCGCTGTCCTCCATTTTCAGCAGCATTTTTACCGCTGTAAGTCTTGCGTCTGCCATTGCCGCAGCCCCTTTCGTATTTATCTTCTCCTTGCACGTGCCAAAAGTCTTAACAGCTGTGTGATAGACACAATCAGACTTGCAACATACGTCATAGCAGCCGCATTAAGCGTTTTCCTTGCGGGTGTAAGCTCGTCGCTGTCAAGTATAAGCTCGCTTGAAAGTGTTTTCATAGCACGTGAACTTGCGTTGAATTCCACAGGCAGTGTAACAAGCTGAAATAGTACCACGAACATAAAAAGAATAATTCCTATATTAACAAGCAGGTCGTTATCAAATATAAGTCCCAGCAGGAAAACGAAAAAATATGCCTTTGAGCCTATCTGTGCAATAGGTACGAAAACCGAACGTATCTTTATCGGAAGATAACTGTTTGCGTGCTGTATAGCGTGACCGCACTCGTGAGCCGCAACACCGATAGCCGCCAGCGAGCTGCTGTTGTACACACTGTCAGACAGTGAAACCACCTTAGTACGGGGATTGAAATTGTCCGTAAGATGTCCGCTTATCCTGACAACAGAAACATCATAAAGTCCGTTGTTGTCAAGTATCTGTCTTGCTACCTGCCACGCCTGTAAATGACGTTTGCTGTTTATCTGACTGTATTTTTTATAGGTAGACTTTACCCTGAATGAGCATATCATTGCGAAGATCAATGCCGCAATTCCTAAAAAATATGCTATCAGATATTCGTTTCCCATAAATCTTGACATACTATGATTGTATCTCAGACCCTCGCTCTGACTTACAGCAGATATCAACAAAAGTACCTCTGACATAGTTTATCTTCCTTTCAAACTCAGCCGAGAACAGTTCCCTTCTCGGGCTTTTTACCTCTCAGATATGCCGCAATATCCATACGTTTGCCGCCCTCGGGCTGTACCTCGGTAAAGGCTACGCCGTTTCCGTCGCCGCAGGCAACAACAAAATTATCCGCATCAGCTATCGTACCGACAGGAGCGTTTACCCCCTCAACGATATGGGACATATATACCTTCATTCTCTTGCCGTCAAGCAAAGTATACGCACAGGGAGAATCGGACATCGCCCTGATGAAATCATACACCTGCTTTGCAGACTTTGTGAAATCAAGTTTAAGCTCCTCTTTCGATATCATAGAGGCGTAGCAGGTTTCTCCCTCCTGAGGTGTACGCACCGCAGTACCGTTTTGGAGTGCCTCCAACGTCTTTACGATAAGAGCCGCACCACAGGCGGAAAGGCTGTCGTGAAGCATTGCTCCCGTCATATCCTCGGGGATAGCTACCTCTTCCTTTAATATCATATCGCCTGTATCAAGACCCTCTGCCATATACATCGTGGTAACGCCGCTGACAGTTTCGCCGTCCTGTATAACTCTCTGGATAGGTGCTGCACCTCTGTACTTCGGCAGAAGTGATGCGTGTACGTTTATGCAGCCATACTTCGGGAGGTCAAGCACCTCCTTCGGAAGTATCTGTCCGTAGGCTACGACAACTATACATTCGGGAGCGATATCACGCAGCGTCTGCATAGAGCTTTCAGCGTCCTCACCCTTGCGTAGGCTGAGCGGTTGATATACGGGGATATCGTGCTTTAATGCACACTCCTTTACAGGGGTCATCATTATCTGCTTTCCTCTGTTTTTTGGCTTGTCGGGCTGAGTAAATACCGCAGCGACCTCGTGTCCCGCCTCGATAAGGGATTCAAGACAAGCAAGTGAAAAAACGGGAGTTCCCATAAAAACTATCTTCATCTTTTCTTCTCCTCCGCCCATTCTGTTACCTTATCCGCAAAAAGTATGCCGTTAAGGTGGTCTATCTCGTGACAGAATGCCCTTGCAAGAAGCTCTGTACCGACATAAGCGACAGGCTTTCCGTAGCGGTTGAGAGCCTTTACCTTAACCTTATTCGGACGCTGTACATATCCGAACTTGTTGGGATAAGAAAGGCAGCCCTCTGTACCGTTCTGCTTTCCTGTCACTCTTGTAATAACAGGGTTAATGAGTTCGATAGTTCCGTTGTCGTCGTCAACATCAATAACGACCACACGTTTAAGAACTCCCACCTGAGGTGCGGCAAGACCCACTCCGTTTGCCGCTGTCATAGTTTCGTACATATCGTCAAGCAGCTCCCAGAGTTCCTCGTTGAACTCGGTGACCTCCGTGCATTTCTGACGTAGCACGTCCTCTCCGAATTTTACTATTTCACGTACTGCCATTTTTAATTCCTTTCAAGATGTTTATATAATTTGGTAAAAAGTTTACTTTATGATATTATTCAATTTTTGTATACCTTTACAGCGTGATGAATTTATCTCTTCGTACAGACTATTGTAAAACTGCACCGCCGCACTTTTTCTTATCTCCGCCATTTCAGAGCCTTTGACTGTATAAAAGCCAGAATACAGCTTTTCAAGCTTAAACTTGTACTCACGAAAAAAAGAAGGAGTATCATCACCCGTACCGTCTGAAACAGAGCCGTCAGGCAGCAATGAATATATCGGCTCACATACTGTGCCTTTGTAGATCAAAGTCCGTGCTATACCTGTTGCCCCGACAGCATCAAGCTTATCGGCATCAAACAAGATCTTCGCCTCAATACTCTGTGGAGGATTGCTTTTTCTGTATCTATGAGTTACGATACACTGCTTTACTTGTTCGGCAAAAGAAATTTTAAAACCTTTCTCTGCAAGAAAACGATATGCTTTTTCACCGCCGACCTCTGCGTGACATAATTCTGGGTTATCCAACTGTTCCTTTCGTCCTGTGTCGTGAAGCAGACACGCAGCTATCAGGATATCATAATCTACATTTTCTTCTGCTGCCGCTATATTCAGTGCATTATACAGCACACGATATACGTGTTCCCTGTCGTGTGCACTGTCAGCCGTACAAGACAGCATATATTCCTCTATCTGAGAATAAACACTCTGTTCCATTATCAAAACCTGCACTATTATTTCTGCGTCTTTGCCTTATCGATAAAAAGCACTCCGTCAAGGTGGTCTGTTTCGTGGCAGAATGCCCTTGCAAGCAGACCCTCGCCTGTCATTGTGAACTCATTTCCGTTTCTGTCCTGAGCCTTTACGGTGACCTTAGCGGGACGCTCTACCTCCTCCCACTCGCCGGGGGCGGAAAGACAACCCTCGCCGCCAAGCTGAGTACCCTCTGCGGCAATTATCTCGGGGTTTACAAGCTCTATGATACCGTGCTTGTCACGCACATTTACAACACATACACGACGGAGTATTCCCACCTGAGGTGCTGCAAGACCCGCACCCTCGGCTTTCTCCATAGTTTCCTTCATATCGTCAAGCAGAATCCACAGCTTTTCGTCAAAGGCTGTAACAGGTCTGCACTTTTTACGGAGGATATCCTCACCGAATTTCACTATCTCTCTTAATGCCATTTCTTTATCCTTTCGTTATATATCACCGTTCATATCGGCGTAAAATCCCACATTGGCAAAGGCACTGTCCTGCCCTGACGCTTTCAGTGAGTTCTCTATAAGCCGCCTTAACATACTGCCATTGCGACATTTTATCATAAGTCTGTATCTGTACCTGCCGTTTATCTTGGCGGCGGAACATTTCGCAGGGCCCAAGAGCCTGAGCGGTATCTTATTCTCCTTTGCCTCGGGCTGTTCGGAAAAGATCTGCACGAACCTGTTTGCCGCCGCACTGCACTTATCGTCCTGTAAAGCGGAAAAAGTGACCGTCACGATATCGCAGTAGGGAGGATACAGCATAGCCTCACGCAGACGTATCTCCTCATCATAAAATGCGGGGTAATCCTGTCTTGCGGCAAGGTTAAGCACATAATGTTCGGGAGTGAAGGTCTGTATCATCGCCCTTCCCTTTCTGCCGCCTCTGCCGGAACGTCCTACCACCTGCGTCACAAGGGAGAATGTACGCTCGTATGCCTTGAAATCCTCCGCATAAAGGGAGTTATCCGTTTTAAGCACTCCAACAAGAGTTACATTCGGGAAATCAAGACCCTTTGCTATCATCTGAGTGCCAACGATTATATCATACTCGCCGTCAGCAAACGCCTTGAACTTGCTTTCAAATGCATTCTTCGTGGAGGTGGTGTCAGCGTCCATACGAAGTATCCTCGCCCTCGGAAATATCCCCGAAAGCTCGTCCTCGATACGCTGTGTGCCTGTGCCTTTCATCACCATATATCTGCTGCCGCACTTTGGACAGGTCTGCTGTAAGCGTTGCGTATATCCGCAGTAGTGACATATCACACTGCCGTTTGCCTTGTGATATGTAAGCGGCACAGCACAGGTGGGACACTCGGTCGCCACACCACAGGAGGCACATCGTACACTGGTGTGATATCCTCTTCGGTTAAGCAGAAGTATCGACTGCTCACCCCTGTCAAGGTTTGCCTGTATCTCATCTATCAGAGGCATACTGAAAGCGGAATGATTTCCGTTTTGTGCCTCTATCTTCATATCAACTATATATACATCGGGCAGTACAGCGTTATTGTAACGCTCGTCAAGTTCAAACAGGCTGTAACGTCCGATCTTTGCATTGTAGTAGCTTTCAAGCGAGGGAGTAGCCGAGGCAAGAAGCAAAAACGCATTGTGTGCAAAGCACCTCTGCTTTGCCGCCTCCCTTGCGTGGTAGCGTGGAGAGTTCTCGGATTTGTAAGTCCCCTCGCCCTCCTCGTCGATAACTATTATGCCCAAATTCTGCACGGGTGCGAACACCGCACTTCTCGTGCCTATAACTATCTTAGCTTTTCCTGTCTTTATGCGGCGGTATTCATCGGCACGTTCTCCGAGGGAAAGACTGCTGTGAAGCACAGCCACCTCGCCGCCGAAAAGCCGTCTGAATTTACCTACCATTTGCGGTGTAAGGGATATCTCAGGAACTAACATCATTGCTGTCTTGCCCTGCTTTACCGCCTCGTTTATAAGTCTGATAAACACGGAGGTCTTGCCGCTGCCTGTAACTCCACGGAGCAAAGCACATTTCGGAGCGGGGTCGTTCAAAAGCTCCGCCAAGCCGTCAAAGACCTCCTGCTGCTTTGGAGAAAACACGATATCCTCGGGACTTTCACTTGCGTCCTCGGTAGGCTCGGTGCGAAATACTGTCTGCTCGTACATTTCAAGTACGCCCTTGTCAACAAGTCGCTTTATCACCGCCGCAGTAACACAGCAGGCATAGCATATCTCCTTGACGCTTGCCGCCTCGGAATTCTCCACAAATTCAAGCACCTGCTTTTGCTTCGGGGTGAGCTTCGGCATCTCCTCAAGCTCTGCAAGGCGGACAAGACGAGTGGTTTCATCACCCACACGGCGTTTAAGCTCATCGCTTTCGTTTATCGCACCCTTTTCAAGGAGAGTACGCAGCAGTTTGCCGCTGTCCGTACAGGAAGAAATGACCTCGTCCCTTGCGATACCGTCTGCGGCGGCTCTCAGCCTTTCCACAAAGGCACGTTCCTTGTCGGTGAGTTCTCCGTTATATTCATTATTTACACAATAATGTGTTTTAAGCGAAAAGCTCAGCCCCGGAGGAAGTATCGCCCTGAAAGCGTCAAAATAGGTGCAGAATGTGTTATCTCTGAGCCACACGCACAGCTTTAAAAGTTCCTGTGAAATGCACGGCTCACTGTCCACGGCAAAAAGCAGACTTTTAAGCTTGTTTCCGCTGCCGCTCTCCACCGAAAACACAAGACCTATACGGCGGCGGTTGCCCTTGCCAAAGGGTACAGCCACCCTCATTCCCGATGTTATCGTGCCTTTAAGCTCCTCGGGAATAACGTAGCTGTACAGCATATCAAAGCTGTAAGCGGTATTCTCCACTGCAACCTGTGCTATCTCCATAAGGATATCATTCACCCTTTATCTCTTTCAGAAGTCCCATACATCTGTCCTTGCGGCACTTTTCCGCACGGATAACTGCGATAAGGTCGTCAACAGCGTCTTCCAGTGCGTCGTTTACAACAAAATAGTCGTAATTTACCGCTGTATCTATCTCATTTCTTGCCTGTGCGGTGCGGCGGAGAATAGTTTCCTCGTCCTCTGTGCCACGCTTACGCAGGCGGCGTTCAAGCTCTGCCATTGAGGGGGGAAGTATGAATACAAGACAGCACTCGGGGAACAGCTTTTTGATGTTCATTGCTCCCTCTACTTCGATTTTAAGGATAACGTCCTTGCCCTCGCTGAGCATATCCTCCACCGCCTTGCGGGGAGTACCGTAGTAATTGCCGATATACTCTGTATATTCGAGGACAGCCCCCTCCTCTATCATCTTTTCAAAGCTTTCTCTTGTATGGAAGTGATAGTGTACTCCGTCAATTTCACCGGGTCGGGGAGCTCTTGTCGTAGCGGATACGGAGTATCCCACATTTTCAGTCTTAGCCAGTACCTGTTCAAGAATAGTGTCCTTGCCGCAGCCCGCAGGTGCGGATACCACAAATAAAAGTCCCTTACTCATTTTCGTCCTCCTCAGAAGTCTTACCCGATATGGTTTCGGGTTGAAGTGCAGACAATACAACGTGTCCGCTGTCGCATATGATCACCGAACGGGTCTTTCGACCGCAGGTAGCGTCAATGGCTGTGCCGCCGTCCTTTGCAAGCTGCACTATACGCTTTACAGGGGCAGCCTCAGGGCTTACCACCGACACGATACGGTCGGCATTCACGGTATTTCCGAAGCCTATGTTTATCAATTTCATAACGGCACCTCCTCAGCTTTATGTAATGCTTTATCACACAATTCGCCTATTATACCTATTTTATCATTATAACACGTTTTATCAGAAAAATCAATAGCAGGAATAAATGCGATCATATGACAAAAACCCAAGAAAAAATCTTGGGTTTTGATTATTAGTCTTCTTCTAATTTATAAGTATACTTCGGAACACTACTATCGACATTCTTCTCAAAAACATATAACCTCTTACATTTGGGACAACACCATACTTTATAATCGTTCAAATCAGCCAAATGCAGTGTTGATATAGTATCATTCTCCAAAACTGAACAAAACCGTTTATCAGAAAACGCCCAAAACTCAACTTCGTTAGGAGTATCCCCATTCCACATTGTTTTTCCGCATTTGCAAAGAATTCTAGCCATTTTTAACCTCCAAAAAATATATTCTGCACAAAAGTTTTGACGCCGATAGCCACCAACACTATACCGCCGATAAGCGAAGCCTTTGCTCCGAGTAGCTGTCCGAATTTTACTCCGCCGAATACTCCCACAAGGCTTATCAGGAAGGTAACAACACCGATGAAACAGACTGCGGGAACTATATCCACGCCGATAGCCGCAAAGCTTACTCCCACGACAAGTGCGTCAATACTGGTCGCTATCGCCTGTATCAATATTGCGGCGATGCTTGGCTCTTTGATGCTGCTTTCCTTATCTTCCCCCTTGTGACGCAGCTCGCCTATGCTCTCAACTATCATCTTTCCACCGATAAAACCAAGTACGCCGAGGGCAATTATAGGAGCATAGCTCTTTATGATATCAGCAAAGGCTGAGCCTAAAAAATACCCGATAAGCGGCATTCCTGCCTGAAACACTCCGAACATAAATGCGGCAAATACCGCCTTACGTTTCTTTTTTATTACCGTACCGTTTCCGATAGATACCGCAAATGCGTCCATTGAAAGTCCCACCGCTATCAAAAAAAGCTCTGCAAATGTCATTTTCTTTTCCTCCGATTTAAGGCAAAGCCGCCTGTTTTATTCTATGCCTGTCCAAAACAAAAAAGACCCAGACATTTCTGCCTGAGTCTGTATTTTTAAATACCGAACCACGCATAGCAATGCCGCTAAGCGTGAGTCTTGCTGATTAAGACAAGCCAGACCTTTCGGTCAGTATGTTGACTTGTCGCACTGTCGTGCCGCTACTCCCCCACGGGAATATTCTGTTTTGATGTGAGCCTATTCTAACATATTTTCATATATTTGTCAAGTCCTATTACTTATCCGCTTTTGAGGCAAGGAGAGGAGAATACTTGTTTCTGAATTCCTCAAATCTGCCCTCGTCAAGTGCCTCTCTTATCCTCTCCATAAGCGTGTTATAGAAGTACAGATTATGCTGCACCGCAAGTCTGCCTGCAAGCTGCTCTCCCGCCTTGAAAAGGTGACGGATATATGCACGGCTGAAATTACGGCAGGTAGGACAATCACATTCGGGGTCAAGGGGACGGTCGTCCGTTTCGTAAGCCTTGTTTGTGGCATGCATAATTCCATTCCAGGTGAAAACCGTTGCGTGACGAGCGTTTCGGCTTGGCATTACGCAGTCAAACATATCTATGCCCCTGTAAACGCCCTCAATTATGTTGGAGGGAGTACCAACGCCCATAAGATATCTCGGCTTATTTTCGGGAGCGTACGGCAGTACCTCGTCAAGGATATGGTACATTACCTCCGCAGGCTCACCTACCGCAAGACCGCCCACCGCATAGCCGTCAAGGTCCATTTCACGGATTATCTTCATATGCTCCACACGAAGTTCATCATAAGTTCCGCCCTGATTTATCGCAAAAAGCATCTGCTGTCTGTTTATCGTCGTAGGTTCTGCGTTCAGCTTTGCCATTTCGTCCTTGCAACGCTGTAACCACCTTGTGGTACGCTCTACTGACTGCTTTACGTAGTCAAAGGGGGCGGGATTTTCCACGCACTCGTCAAATGCCATAGCAATAGTTGATGCAAGGTGCGACTGTATCCGCATACTCTCCTCAGGACCCATAAAGATACGCTTTCCGTCGATATGTGAGGCAAAGTACACGCCCTCCTCCTTTATCTTTCTGAGAGAGCTTAGTGAAAACACCTGAAATCCGCCGCTGTCGGTAAGTATAGGCTTGTCCCAGTTCATAAACTTGTGAAGACCGCCCATTTTATAGATGATATCATCACCGGGACGCAGGTGCAGATGATAGGTATTGCAAAGCTCCACCTGTGTTTTAAGCCCCTTTAAGTCGATAGAGGAAATGCCGCCCTTGATAGCCGCCGCTGTGCCTACATTCATAAAGAATGGTGCTTCTATATCTCCGTGGGGAGTATGGAATACTCCTCGTCTTGCACGGCCCTCTTGCTTTTTTAATTCGTACATATATCAGTTATCTCCTATTATATTTTTCGGCACACTGCCAACCTCTCCCGAGGCGGTGATGCACCAGCAGTGTTCTCCGTATTCGGCATAGACCCATATCGGCTCGCCCTTTTTAACGCTCGGAAAAGAGTTTAAATTTCCCCATACGTGCAGTGTGTTATCCCAGTATCCGCTCATACATTCGGGGACTATTCCCTGCTCGCCTGTTTCGTTGTTTCGCACCTCAATAAATCCCACAGGGTTCGTGTCGGGCGAAAAGGTCAGCAGAGTAAAGCTGTGCCGCTCATAGTCGGCATATATCCAGTCGTTTCTGCCGTTAAGGTCGGAAAGCACTGTTTTCTGCGTTGCCGTAGGCTGAAACTCCACGCTGTATTTATAGCTGCCGCCGTCTTTCTCGATGATAAGTGCATTGAGCTGCTGAGCAGGTTTTACTCCCGCACCGCCGTCAATATCTATTATGTTACGCTTTTCATCGAATATCGGCAGATTGTTGTTTTGTCTGCCAAGAGCATAGCACGGGAAATGTCCGCACACCACGGTCTTTTCAGCCCTGTAGCTCTTGTCTATAAACCTCGGGATAAGCTTTACCTGTGTGCTGTCGCTGTTTTCCCAATCGGGTCTGTCCTCTATTCCTGCGTGGATAAAGATGTGGCTGTCGGTTTCTATGCAGTCGGGAAGTCCCATAACAAAGTCTATCTCCGCCTTGAAATGCTCATATACTGCTTTCCGCTTTTCTGCGGTATCCTTTTCAAATTCCGAGATACCGAGAGCCTTTGCCATTTCTCCGAAGCAGCAATTCGGCTTATTGCCGAAACGCTGCAAAAACTTCTCATCGTCATACCGCACCGCAAGTCCGTGGATATACATATCGTTGTTGCCCTCAATTATGTATACACGCTCATTCTCCGCAAGTTTCATCATATAGCGGAGAGCGTTTATATTGTCGCTGCCACGCTCCAATATATCTCCAAGGATAAACAGGAAGTCCTCCCCTGCTTTGTAGCCGCACTTTTTCAGCAGCAGATCAAGCTCACGCCAGTGGGTATGTATATCGCTGACGCATATAATACGGCAGCTTTCCGGGAGTGCAGGTCTTACTATATTCAGCATAATATTACCGTTTATCTTTCAAAAAATTCTTCCACATATCTTATCCATTTATCTTGCTCATATATCGCAGCCTCACAGTGTTTGTAACCGTCAAAGCATACCACCATACACTTAGGATAGTGCTTTTTCACAAGCACCGCAGACTTCTTCGCCAGTGTCTCGTTGCCCTTTGTACCGTGGAGAAACATCACTTCCGCACCGTCTGACTCTACATCTGTGCAGACGTTACTGCCACAGACCGAGGTTATCATATTCTTGACGGAGCTTTCCCTCATATTATCAGCTATCTTCAAATATGTATCAAGAAATCTCTCGGGCAGAAAGTTCTTTTTAAAGCTGTTCAGTATCCGTTTGTCACGCTGCTTTGATTTGATTATTATGTTTATATAATTATGGGTCATAACCCAGCACATAAGCTTTCCAAACGGCACCAGCGGAGCACCGTCCAGCACATATTTCTGAGCCTTGATACGTCTGTTCTTCCAGATGATATGAGTTATAGCACCGCCCATTGATATACTGCATATCGCATAAACCTCGCCGCCGTGGTTTTGGAGGATATAGTCCTCTATCTTCCTTGCCTCGTCATCTATCGAAACAAAATCGCTGCTGCGTTCTTCCTCGTGAGCGTCAAGAGCCACAGCCACGACGCAGTATTCCTTCTCAAAATGTTCAATCTGCTTTTCCCACACCTGCCACGGGGTAAGTACTCCGTGGATAAGCACTATAACAGGTCTTTCCGTGTCGCCAAAGGTATGAAAGTTCATAATTACCTCTTTTCGTCGATAAAGGCTCTGCAATCCTCCCAGCTGCTATCTGCAAAAGCGTCCTTATACAGCCTGATAACAGTCCTGTTTTTCATTGTCAGCCATATCTTGTTGCCCTTTTCACGGATACGCAGGATATCGCCGTACTCAAAATCAGCGGACATCGTACCCTCTGACAACGTTATCTTCTCCTCGCCGAAAAGAATAGTCCTCGTCCAGTTTTCCGTGCCGTAGGTCTGAGCCATTCTGCGGTACTGCATAGCCGAAACAAGGAATATCCTAAGGAATGCATTGTACACACCAAGCACCAGCATAACACCGAAAAGCACATAGTCAAGTGTGCTGTTTGCTGCAAATATCAACAGCACCACAGCAAGAATGCCGAATGCCGCCCAACCTATGTTGATATACAGCTGCATACCCTTGTACATATTCTCTGTCACCCATAAACGGATAAGCTTTTTTGTTACCTGATATTCGTTTTTCACTTTATTTCCTCCGAATCGTCAGATTATTATGGTGCTGTCGCCAAAACTGAAAAAGCGGTATCTCTCCTTGATAGCGACTTCATAGGCGTGCAGGGTCTTTTCTCTTCCAAGCAACGCACTCACAAGCATTATCAGTGTGCTTTCGGGCAGGTGGAAATTTGTTATAAGACCGTCTATCGCCTTGAATTTATATCCCGGGTAGATGAATATTCCCGTGTCATTCGTACAAGCGGTCACCTTGCCGTTTTCGTCTGCACTTGCCGCTGATTCCAGTGTACGGCAGGAGGTAGTGCCGACAGCTATAACTCTGCCGCCCCTCGCCTTGCACTCCGCTATCTTGTCGGCGGTTTCCTGTGGGATAGAGTAATGCTCAACGTGCATCTTGTGGTCAAGGATATTATCCTCCTTGACAGGACGGAATGTGCCAAGTCCAACGTGGAGCGTTACATAGGCTGTGTCAATACCCTTTTCACGCAGCTTTTCAAATACGCTGTCAGTGAAGTGCAGTCCCGCTGTGGGAGCTGCCGCAGAGCCTGTTTCACGGCAATATATAGTATTGTAGCGGTCGTTCTTTTCAAGCTTTTCGGTGATGTAGGGCGGCAGCGGCATCTGTCCTATCCTGTCGAGGATATCAAAGAAATCCCCCTCAAAGGAGAAACGCACAATGCGATTTCCGTCCTCAACGGTGTCCAGTATCTCCGCAGAAAGCCCCTCGGGGAAATCCACGATGACTCCCTTTTTAAGACGTCTGCCCGGACGCACGAGGGTTTCCCAATCAGTAAGGCTGATACGCTTCAACAGCAGGAATTCAACAGGTACGCCTGTATCCTGCTTTGTGCCGTATATCCTCGCAGGGAAAACCTTGCTGTCATTCATAACAAGCAGGTCACCTTTTTTAAGGTAGTCGCATATATTGTAGAAGCGGTCGTGTGTTATCTCTCCCGTTTCCTTGTCTATCTTCATAAGGCGTGAGCTGTCCCTCGGCTCGGCGGGAGTCTGTGCGATAAGTTCCTCAGGGAGGTCATAATAAAAGTCAGATTTAAGCATCTTTTCTTCTCCGATCTTTTGATACATAATTATACAGTATATATTGTACCACAAAGGCAATTTCATTTCAACTGACAATTCACAACAATTTCAACAAAATAGCAGTCGAATTTTGATAATATTTAGCTGAATAACCGTTGACAAACGGTATTATATATGATAAAATATAGCATATCGGAAATACCGATTATTGATAGAGGTGCGGAACAGATCAGTAGTGCTTCCCGTTAAGGCTGACGGAGGTCGGGGGTATGAAAGGCTTACCGCCGAAGGGTGTACATTCCGCCGTGTGCATTTCTGGTCGTGCGTCGAACAGGCGTATGATTGTCATCGACTTTGTTAAGTGATGGAGAGCTATCTTGATATATTACTTCAAGCTAACCAGCATACCGACAGCCGATGACAGAACTCATCGGCTTTGTTTTTTGTAAAAAAGGGGCAGACCCAAAAATATTTTTTAAAGTCCGTTAAACGGACAGGAAAGGACTCAACTATGAAAAAGTATAATGTCGGCATCATCGGTGCAACAGGTATGGTAGGTCAGCGTTTCGCTATCCTGCTCGAAAATCACCCCTGGTTCAATGTGGTTGCTCTCGCAGCTTCCCCCCGTTCCGCAGGCAAGACCTATAAAGACGCAGTAGGCGACAGATGGTTTATGGATGTTCCTATGCCCGAGAATATGAAGGATATCATCGTTAAGGACGCTTCCGCAGATGTTGAAGAGATCGCAGGTATGGTAGATTTCGTATTCTGTGCGGTAGATATGAAGAAGGACGAGATCAAGGCTCTCGAAGAGAAGTACGCTAAGGCTGAATGCCCCGTAATGTCCAATAACTCCGCTCACCGTTTCACAGACGATGTTCCTATGATCATTCCCGAGATCAACGACGAGCATATCGCTATCGTTGAGGCTCAGAAGGCTCGTCTTGGCACAAAGAAGGGCTTTATCTCCGTTAAGTCCAACTGCTCTATCCAGAGCTATGTTCCCGCACTCTCTCCCCTCAGAAAGTTCGGTATCAAGAACGTTCTCGCTTGTACATACCAGGCAATCAGCGGTGCAGGCAAGACATTCGACACCTGGCCCGAAATGGTGGATAACCTTATCCCCTACATCGGCGGCGAGGAAGAAAAGTCCGAGCAGGAGCCTTTAAAGGTTTGGGGCGAGATCAAGGACGGCAAGATCGTTAAGGCAGAGTCCCCCTGCATCACAACACAGTGTCTGCGTGTTCCCGTTTCCAACGGTCACTTCGCAGCTGTATTCGTAAGCTTTGAGAATAAGCCCAGCAAGGAAGAGATCCTCAACATCTGGAAGGAATTCAAGGGCGTTCCTCAGGAGCTGGAGCTTCCCTCCGCTCCCAAGCAGTTCCTCAACTATTTTGAGGAGGACAATATGCCCCAGGCTAAGCTCCACAGAAATCTTGAAAACGGTATGGCAGTTTCTATCGGCCGTCTTAGAGAAGATACACAGTACGACTACAAGTTCGTATGTCTCTCCCACAACACACTGAGAGGTGCAGCAGGCGGTGCCGTTCTTATGGCAGAGCTTTACGCAGCTAAGGGCTTCTTTGACTAATCAGAATTTAACGCAGGAATCAGGAATGATAATTTTAAATTCGTCGCAGACGAAAATTAAATATATCGGCGACAGCCGATACATAAATTCCTCATTCCTCATTTTACACGAGGTAATCAACTATGAAAAAGACTATTTTTACAGGTGCAGGCACCGCCATCGTCACCCCTATGAACGCTGACGGCAGCATCAACTACGAGGAATTCGGCAGACTTATCGACTTCCAGCTTGATAACGGTATCGACGCTCTCGTAGTATGCGGTACAACAGGCGAAGCCTCCACTATGACAGACGAGGAACATATCGAAGTTATCCGTTACGCAGTAGAGCGTACAAACAAGAGAGTTCCTATCATCGCAGGTACAGGCAGTAACGACACAGGCTACGCTATCGAGCTTTCCAAGGAAGCTGAAAAGGTAGGTGCTGACGCTCTGCTGCAAGTTACACCCTACTACAACAAGACATCCCAGAGAGGACTTGCAAAGCACTTCCTGTCCATTGCTGACAGCGTAAATATTCCTATCGTGCTGTACAATGTTCCCAGCCGTACAGGTATGAACATCTCCATTGACTGCTATAAGGAATGTGCTAAGCATAAGAACATCATTGCAACCAAGGAAGCAAGTGCAAATATGTCACTGATGATGCAGATAGCTGCATACACAGACCTTGACATCTACTCAGGCAACGACGACGAGGTGCTTCCTGCTCTCGCAATAGGCGGCAAGGGCGTTATCTCCGTTACCTCCAACCTTATGCCTAAGGAAAAGCACAACGAAGTTATGCTGTTCCTTGAAAACAAGCGTGACGAGGCTCTCGATATCCAGAAGAAGATACTCGCCTTTGAAAAGGCTCTGTTTATGGACGTAAACCCCATTCCTGTAAAGGAAGCTCTTAATATTATGGGCTTCAAGGCAGGAGAGTGCAGACTTCCCCTGTTCTCTATGACAGACGCACAGAAGGCTGCCCTCAGAGCAGAAATGGAGCCTCTCGGTCTTGTAGGCAAGATCAAGTAATTACTGCGGAATATCCGACAGCCGCACCCCGCCTAAAACAGGGTGCGGCTTATTACTAGAAAGAAAGGACGTTTAAAATGACCAAGATAGCCATTACAGGTGCTTGTGGAAAAATGGGCCGTGTCATCGCCGGTATCATCAACGGACGCAGCGACTGTGAAGTAACAGCAGGTGTCGACCTCTACGGTGAGCAGTACGACAGCTTTCCCGTGTACAAAAAGGTATTCGATATGCCCGAAAAGCCCGATGTCATTATAGATTTCTCACACCCCTCGGCACTGCCCGATCTCCTCTCCTACGGAAAGATAAACAACGTGCCGCTGGTACTCGCCACAACAAGCTATACAGATGAGGAGCGTGCAGAGATAACAGCGGCTTCTTCACAGATACCCGTGTTCTTCACGTTCAATATGTCGCTCGGTATCAATCTTCTTGTGGAACTTGCAAGAAAGGCAACACAGATACTCGGCGGACAGTTTGATATCGAGATAGTGGAAAAGCACCACAACCTAAAAAAGGACGCACCCTCGGGTACTGCGATTATGATAGGCGAAGCTATCAACGAGGAGCTTTCAAACAGCAAACACTTCGTATATGACCGTCACAACGTCCGCAGAGAGCGTGGCAAGGACGAGATAGGTATGCACGCTATCAGAGGCGGCACTATCGTCGGCGACCACGATATAATCTTTGCAGGTCACGACGAGGTAATAACCCTTTCCCACTCCGCACAGTCCAAGGAGGTCTTTGCGGTAGGCTCAGTAAATGCCGCTGTTTTCCTCGCAGGAAAGCCCGCAGGTCTTTACGCAATGTCAGATCTTATCAAGGAGGGCTGATATGAGTATTATAGTTACAGAAAACGTATCTGCGGTAACCTTTAATAATGTTCCCCTGTACAAGACCATTATGGAGGATACCCTTGCTGCCGTTGCAGCAGCAGATATCAACATAGATATGATATCTATGACCGCACCCACTTCCGAGCGTTTCGGCTTTGGCTTTACCCTCAGCGACGACGATATGGGCAGACTGCTCACAGTTATCAAGGAGCTTAAAGAAAAGCACGATATCACCCCTATGGTGAACTCGGGCAACCGTAAGATAGTTATCAAAACAAGTGAAATGGAAACACAGGCAGGCTTTGCTGCTAAGGTATTCAATATGCTCAATAAGATAGACGCAATGATACTCCTCATCACCACAGGTGTTGACGAGATATCCGTACTTATCCGCGAGAGCGACGCAGACGCAGCAGTTGACGGCTTAAAGGAGATACTTAATTAACAATGGCAACAGCAAATATCATTTCCGCTGCCGTAACAACAGAGGCAGCAACAAACGAAACCACACTCAACGACGCAATGCAGGAGCTTGTTCAGAATCCCGAACAGGCTATGACAGAACTGGGGGATTTTTTCAGCGGTCTGCTTGATTCGTTCATCGCAGCGATCCCCACTATTATCTTTGCTATCGTTGTATTTATACTCGGTCTGATACTTACAAAGTTCTGTCTGTGGCTCATTTCAAAGGGTCTTGAAAGATCAAAGGCAGATATCACTGTAACAAAATTCGTTAAGCAGTGTGCAAAGATAGTTCTTTATGTTATGCTGCTTATCGTGGTACTTTCAATGCTTGGCATTCCCACGACCTCCGTCATTACAGTAGTAGGTACAGCGGGAGTAGCGATAGGTCTTGCACTGCAAGACAGCCTTTCAAATGTTGCGGGCGGATTTATCCTTATGGTTACAAAGCCCTTTAAGATAGGTGATTACATCATCATCAACGGTGTTGAGGGTACTGTGGCACAGATATCTATACTTCACACAAGACTGAATTCCGGCTCAAATCAGGCTATCTTTATCCCCAACGGACAGGCGGTAAATGCAACTGTCACCAATAACTCCGCAAACAGCACACGCAGAGTGGATATGACCTTCTCTATCTCCTATGATGACGACTATGAGAAGGCAAGGGATATAATACTGGATATCCTTAGCAAGAATGAAAAGGTGCTTAAAGACCCTGAACCCACCGTGAGGATGTCAGAACACGGTGCAAGTGCTGTGGTCATTACAACACGTCCCTGGTGCAAGACAGATGACTACTGGGAGATATACTACACAACAATGGAGCAGGTACGCTCTGCGTTCATTGCAAATAATATCTCTATTCCCTTTGATCAGCTTGACGTACACGTTATCAAGGACTAAAATAATTAAAGGCGGTCACGATGACCGCCTTTAAATATATAATCCTTATATGTTGTATGATCTTAGCAGCTCCGCTGCCTCTTTGCTTCCCTCTTGCTCTGCAACATCAAGTGCCGTTTCGTCGAATCTGTTTTTAAGTCCGATGTCAATACCGTTTTCAAGCAGGAACTTGACTCCGTATACATTGTTATTACGTGCATAGATGTGCAGCAGTGGATAAGCTCTTCCCTCACACAGGAAGTCACAGCCTGCATCCTTCAAAAGCTGATACAGCCTTATATCAGAACGTACATTAAGACAGGAGAAGTCCTTGACCTCTTTTTTGAACTGCTCACGGTGATTTTCGTAAATATACATCACTATCTCGTAGGAATATTTGAAAGCTGTCAGCAGCGGAGAATCTTCGCCTGCTACCTTTTTATCAAGGTCTGCACCCTTTTTCACCAATTCCTTAAAGGAATCTATATCATCATTCTTGGCACACAGCGTAAGCGGTGTTCCGGCAAGTTTCATATACTTGTTGAGCTGCGATTTCGGGAGTCTGGGATTACTGAGATGCAGACGTATCATTTCATCATCGCCTGTATAACAAGCCCATACAAGGGTGTTCTTTATACTTTCCGCCCTGAGTGATTCTTCAAGCTGCTGCTTGTAGAGTTTTTCTGTCGGAAGAAGTCCGAACTCCTGATATATAGCAAGAAAATGCGAACCCTTTAAAAGTCTTTCCGTATTAAAGATCTTTATGTGCCTTTTATCGGTGCAGCTGCTATCCTTAAATCTGAACAGATAGATGCCATTATCAAAAGCCTCAAAGCCGCCCCATATAAGTTCAAGGTGATCGGGGTGTGCCACAATGGTTTCATTACCGCTAGTAATGTTTTTATCGTTTATCCAGTACAACCCCAGTGTGCAGGATTGTCTGTAACTTATTACAGAGATAATGGCTTCGCCGCCCTTTGTGACTTCCTCTGCCATTTTCATAAAGCGTTCCATATACTCCATAAGCACAGCTCCTTTCATTTAGACATTTTAATAATTATACCACTTTTGCGACACTTTGTCAACCAAAAAAAGGGAGACAAAAAAGTCTCCCTCAAATATTTACTTTTTGGTATAGTTTCTCAGAAGCTCTGCCGCCTCTTCACGACCATTACGCTCTGCCATTTCAAGAGCAGTCATACCATACTTGTTTTTCAGTCCTATATCCACACCGTTATCCAGCAGGAACTTAATGCCAAACGTATTTCCGCTCTGTGCATAGGTGTGCAAAAGCGGATAAGGTCTGCCCTCGCACATCATATCACAACCCTTGTCTTTCAGCAGCTGATACAACCTTGGATCGGAATGAGAAGTAAGGCAGGTAAAATCCTTTACCTCCTTGTCAAACTGCTCACGGTAGTTTTCATATATGTACATCACGATATCATAGGAGCATCTGAACGCCATCATAAGTGGGGACATCTCTGCCGCTGTTTTCTTGCTTATATCAGCACCCTTTTCAGCTATTGCCTTGAATGATTCAAGATCATTGTGCTTTGCACATAATATCAGCGGATTTCCTGCAAGCTTCAATGTCTTGTTAAGCTGTGAGGGTTTTAATTTAGGATCGGCAAGACGCTCCTTTATAAGCTCCTTATCCCCGATATAGCACGCCCACACGAGGGTGTTCTTTATCTTCTCCGCTTTGATGGATTCCGCAAGATAATTCTTTGAAAGCTCGTCAGTAGGCTCCAAGCCATACTCCTGATATATTGCAAGCTGCACCTCACCTGTAAACAACCTCTCAGGGTTGAACCAGCGAATATGCCGTTTGTCGATACACTCACCGCCCGAAAAACGCATCAAATGGATACCATTATCAAAATGCTCGAATGCTGCCCACACCAGTTCTCTATAATCGGGATGAGATATCAATGCATCATTGATGCTTTTAGTGCTATTACCCTCTACCTTGTATATTCCCTGTGAGCAAGACTGCCCTCCCGAATTGGTTACGGTAACGATAACATCGGAATTCTCCACACACTCCGCTATCATCTTCATAAAGCGTTCCATAAATTCTGCACGTTCCATAATCTTAACCTCCTCAATCTGACAGGACAACAAAAAAATTATTTATACATATATTGCTGATTATTGGCAACGCCATTAAAAGAGTTAAGCCTTGCAAGTATCTTTTCACGGTATTCAACGTGATTTGGCATCGCCTTGCCTGTCATACCTGCCCTCTTCGGGAACATAAGCTTGAAACGGCTCTGGTTCTTCATTATGATATTCACGTTCATTGCACCGAAAATTCCCTTTTTGATCTGAACGCCATCGATGTCCCCAAAGCGGAACACATTACCGATATCCCCATCGTGGATAGGCTCGTCAAGTTTTTCAGGCTCGGCAAAATTGCGGTCGCCGTAGAAGTACGCGTGCTTTACGGGCAGAGCGTCCACAATGATAAAGCCGTTCTCCGTAATGCCAAAATATATATCGCAAGTGCAGTGCTTCTCTTTACTCAGATAAACAGTATCTCCATCGGGAGTGGGCGTAATAAATCTGTCGAGAACAACACACTTGTCATATGCCGCCTTTACGATACGCTCCTTTGAAATTGCACTGACTGATGCAATGATGGTTTCGCCCTGCGGCAGGTACTCGTTGAGCTTTTCGTTCATATTGTTGACATCAAAAACTCCTGTTGTAAGCTGATTGCTCATACCTATTCCTCCGTATTCTTATAAATAATTATTAAAGCTCGGCAGAACAAGAATACTTCCGCCGAGCCTATTTATTCAATTATATCAGCCGTTATTCTGCTGAGCCGCTCTCTTAGCCTCGATATCTGCAAGAGCGTCCTTGCGGGACAGGTTTATTCTGCCCTGCTGGTCGATCTCCATAACCTTAACGATGATCTCATCGCCAATGGAAACAACGTCCTCAACCTTTTCTACACGGCGGTTTTCAAGCTTGGAGATATGCACCATACCGTCCTTGCCGGGAGCGATCTCAACAAACGCACCGAAGTTCATAATACGAACTACCTTACCCTTGTAGATAGCACCGATCTCGGGAGGATTTACGATAGTACCGATGACCTGAATACAAGCCTTCGCCTTCTCCATATCAAGACCGCAGATGAATACATTACCGTCATCATCGATATCGATCTTGACCTCAAAGTCTGCACAGAGCTTCTGGATGACCTTGCCGCCCTTACCGATGACCTCGCTGATCTTATCAGCAGGAACCTTGGTGGTGAGCATCTTGGGAGCGTACTTGCCAACTTCCTTGCGAGGCTCAGGAATAGCCTTTAACATAATCTCATCGAGGATATAGTTACGAGCCTTGTGTGTGGACTCGATAGCCTGTCTGATGATAGCAGGTGTAAGACCGTCGATTTTAAGGTCCATCTGGATAGCTGTGATACCGTCGTGTGTACCTGCTACCTTGAAGTCCATATCGCCGAAGAAGTCCTCAACACCCTGGATATCGATCATTGTATCCCATCTGTCGCCCTCTGTGATAAGACCGCAGGAGATACCTGCAACGGGCTTCTTGATCGGAACACCTGCGTCCATAAGTGCAAGTGTAGAGCCACAGATAGAGCCCTGAGATGTCGAACCGTTAGAGGAAAGAACCTCAGAAACAAGACGGATAGCATAGGGGAACTCCTCAACGGAGGGGATAACTGGAACAAGAGCACGTTCAGCCAATGCACCGTGACCTATCTCACGTCTGCCGGGGCCTCTGCTTGCCTTGGTTTCGCCAACGGAATATGCGGGGAAGTTGTAGTGGTGCATATAACGTTTGCCCTCTTCCTCGTCAAGACCTTCAAGCTTCTGGGAGTCGCTTACAGGACCCAGTGTAGCGATAGTCATAACCTGTGTCTGACCTCTTGTGAACAGACCCGAGCCGTGTACTCTGGGAAGAAGTCCTACCTCAGCAGCGAGGGGACGGATCTCGTCCATTCTTCTACCGTCAACACGCTTACCCTCGTCCAGCAGCCAGCGACGAACTACGAACTTCTGTAACTTGTAGATGCACTCGTCGATCATAGCTGTCTTTTCGGGGTATATCTCATCGAACTTAGCGTGGATATCATCAACGACGGGAGCAAGACGCTCTTCACGGATATTCTTGTCGTCTGTATCGAGAGCGTACTTAACACGGTCGATAGCAAACTCGGAGATAGCGTCAAACATATCGTGGTCAACTTCCTGTGACTCGAAAGCAAACTTAGGTTTGCCGATCTGAGCCTGAATGTCCTTAATAAAGGGAATGAGGGACTTTGTGATCTCCTCGTGACCTGCGTTGATAGCCTCGATCATCTTCTCATCAGGGACTTCGTTAGCACCTGCCTCGATCATAACTACCTTATGCTCGGAGGAAGCTACTGTAAGTGTAAGGTCTGTCTTAGCTCTCTCTTCAAGAGTAGGCATAAGAACGATCTCGCCGTCAACAAGACCTACGGAGATACCGCCGATAGGACCATTCCAGGGAATATCGGAGATAGAAACGGCAACAGACGCACCGATCATACCGAGGATCTCGGGGGAAGCGTCGGGGTCAACTGCGAGAACAGTCATTGTGATAGCAACGTCGTTTCTCATATCCTTGGGGAACAGGGGACGCATAGGACGGTCAACAACACGGGAAGTAAGGATAGCCTTCTCGGAGGGACGGCCCTCTCTCTTTAAGAAACCGCCGGGGATCTTACCAA
This sequence comes from Oscillospiraceae bacterium, assembly GCA_045606505.1. GTDB lineage: Bacteria > Bacillota > Clostridia > Oscillospirales > Ruminococcaceae > CAG-115. The sequence continues at coordinate 671 of JAZUSC010000020.1, read as the reverse complement.
CGGAATAAAGTCTTTCCTCATAATCAACGGCCAAGGGGAAGAAATCCACGCCGTCACGGGGCTTTGCACTTGCGGTTACGTTTACCATAACAACAGTTTCGCCGTACTTTACCCAGCAGGAGCCATTAGCAAGACCGCATACCTTGCCTGTTTCGATAGTAAGCTCTCTGCCTGCGAACATCGTTTTAAATTCTCTGTGATTCTCAAACATCTTTTTCATTTCCTTTCGTCTTAAATTCCAGATCCGCAGTTTTAGCAATAAACCCAGCAGCGGTGAAATAACATCAATGCTCGGTTTAATGCTAACCCCTGCGTATCTTTGTTTTCGATGCAAAAGTAATCAAAAAGGGCAGAAATGTACCTGCCCTTTTCTCTGTACCTTTGTTATTACTTACGGATACCCAGCTTAGCGATAATAGCTCTGTAACGCTCAATATCCTTCTTCTGAAGGTAGTTGAGGAGGTTTCTTCTCTTACCTACCATTTTCAGAAGACCACGACGGGAGTGGTGATCCTTCTGGTGAACCTTGATGTGTTCTGTAAGGTCGTTGATTCTCTTTGTGAGAATAGCGATCTGAACCTCAGGAGAACCTGTGTCGTTGTCAGCAAGGCGGTTAGCCTCGATTACCTGTGCCTTTTCTTCTTTTCTTAACATAGTAACACCTCATAAAA